>CAVVSO010000020.1:0-16961 GCA_963750745.1 uncultured Alphaproteobacteria bacterium
CTCCGGCTCGCGGGTCCATAGGGAGTACTCGCTCTGCAGCGCTGCGACCGGCTGCACCGCATGGGCCCGGCGGATCGATCCGGCACCCGCTTCGGAGAAGCCGAAAAACCGAACCTTGCCCTCGGCGATCAGCTCCTTCGCGGTCCCCGCGACGTCCTCCATCGGAACATCCGGGTCGACACGATGCTGGTAGCAGAGATCGATACGGTCGGTCCTGAGGCGCCTGAGGCTGCCCTCGACGGCGGCGCGGATGTGGACCGGCTTGCTGTTGACGCCGCCACGGTGCTCGCCGGTGTCGGCGTCGATGTCCCAGCCGAACTTGGTCGCGATCTTCACCTTGTCGCGGATCCCGGCGAAAGCCTCGCCGACCATCTCCTCGTTCGTCCAGGGCCGTAGACCTCGGCGGTATCGAAGAAGTCGATGCCGAGATCGACCGCCGTGCTGATCAGGTCGATCATCTCCGTCCGGTCCGGGATCTCGCGGGCCTTGCCGTAGCCCATGGAGCCCAGCGACAGAGCCGATACCTCGAGCCCTTGACCGAGCTTGCGCTTTTGCATCTCCATCCCATGCTAGAGTCTTCGGAATGATCCTCAAAAAACGGCACGGGCCGTCTGCCCGATCATAGGACCAGCTAGCGGCTGCTTATGCTACACGCGCAGCAGCGTCTTGATCACGCATCGCTCGTGCATCGCGCGGTAGCCCTCGGCCACGTCCGCGAGCGGCAGCTCGAGGTCGAACGCCTTGCCGGGGTTAATCTGCCGGGTCAGCACCAAGTCCATCAGGTGTGGCAGGAAGCGCCGCACCGGTGCCGGGCCGCCCTGCATGCCGGTCTGCGAGAAGAACAGCGATTGGCCGTCGAGTTCGACGCCGTGGGGGACGCCCACACACCCTATCATCGCGCCCGGACGGGCACACTGGATCGCCTGGATCATCAACTCCTGCGTGCCGACGCATTCCAGGACCGCGTCGGCGCCGACGCGTCCGGTCAGCTCCTTGATCCGCGCCACGCCGGCGTCGCCGCGCTCGGAGACGATGTCGGTGGCACCGTATTCCAGCGCCAAATCCTGCCGCGTCTTGTGTCGGCTCATGGCGATGATGCGGCCGGCCCCCATCTGGCTCGCCGCGAGCGCGCCCATCACGCCCGACGGCGCCGTCGCCGACCACGGCGACGGTTGATCCCGCTTGCACCCGCGCTGCGTCGGCCGCGTACCAGCCGGTGCGGTCTCGAGGAACGGCCTGAGGTAGGTGAAGAGCGCGAACTGGCCCATGAAGAGCAAGAGGATCGCTGTCATGCCGAGGGCGACTTGCGCCCGCCCGAGAAGCCGGAACACGTTGCCGCGGCCGGGGCGCCCGCGTGGCGGCAGCGACGGCATGGCGACCCATTGCCAGACGAGCGCTAGAAGCGCGAGCGGCACGACGAAGAAGAAGGCGCCGCGCCAGCCGACGATGCCGCCGAGATAGCTGCCGAGCGGCGCCGAGACCGTGGCCGCGATGGCATTGCCCGCGTTCAGCATCGCGAGCCCCTTCGGCACCGCGTCCCTGGGCAATCAACGATCGGATATATCCTTAGCGACCGTTTGTTCATGTGCCGCGTGCTTCAGCGATCGACAACCTGATTCAGAAGTCTTAGGGACGGAAATGTTTGCAAGTATCACCCTGAGGTGATGCCACTCGCGAGCAACACTGCGCCTCCCACTCCAGCGGAAACCCCGCCAGCAGATTATCCAGCTGCAGGTCCGCCGGCTGCCGCCCGTCGAGGATCGCCTCCACGATGTACGGCGCGAGCAGCGTCAACCGCAAATCCGGCTCACGTAAGAGGGTGCCACGCGCCATTGACGGTTCTTGTTTGGCCGTCGCTAAGGTGGAAAAACATTTGGGTTAACTCCTATTGATTAAGCAACGAGAGAGATATACGCGCAAGGTGCGCGTTAGAAATCGGCCTATCGCGCACTTTAATCGCTTTGGAAACAATGGCTTGGCCTCCAGCCGCGGGAGTGGGTGCGGGTTTGAAACCGGGCCGAACCCGCGCTTCGGCAGCAATGTCGACAATGTCCCTTGCGCGCAGGGGGTAGAAAAATGCGTGTCCAGAAAAGGTAAAAGAGAGAACTTTTTTTACTTTCATAACGCGCGTAGGATGGACATTGACGACACTATTCAACCTCCGGCTGCCGCGACGAAGATGCCTGCTAAACTTTCACGCGAGAACTGCCGCCGGGCGCGCTCTTCCTCGGCCCTTTCGGCGAAAAGCCGGTGACACAGGTGGTTGACGTTCCAGCGCGGGGCGGACGCCCTGAGCCGCGGCGCTTCCTCAAGCCAACCCAGCGCACTCAGCTGCTCGAAGACGCGCTGGACCTCAGGCCCGTCTAGATTGCGCATAGTCCGGGAGCCGCGCTGGACGTCCCGGTTGGTGACGACCTCCAGCTTGTTCGCGAGGATGTAACCGGCGATGGCGGTCAGCCTGTCGTGATCGTCGGCCAGCCCCAGCAGGCCCGAGAAGAAGGCGACGGCGTGCGGCAGCAGGAAGCGGTGCATGAAGTCCGCGACCCGACGCGCGGTGGCGCCCGCTATCAGTACCGGCGGGATTGGCGGCGTCCCCCAGCAGCCCGGGACGGTGTGCTCGATGACATGCCAGAGCGATGGAGCAGCCCCGCCAGAGCTCCAGCCGGTCCGGGAGCGCATCGAACCAGGCCGTGTCCTCGGGGCTGAGGGCGTCCTGCCAGCCGGCCCCGGCCCGGTCCAGCGCCTTGAATAGGCGCTTCTGGTGCGGCGCTGTGGCATCGCAGTCGGACCATATGATCGCGAAGATGCGCCAGAAGTCGGCGCCCTTCCGCCCCTCAAGCGCGTCGAGCATGATCGGGAGCCGGGTGTCGGAGTTGACGCCGATGCCCCAGAGCATATGGACTAGCGGATCGTCGAGGGCCTCCTCGTAACGCGTCTTCCTGGGGTCGGGCGTCCCCTCGATATAAAGAGCGGCCGGAGCTATAGCTTGCGCGGCGGGGGCATCCGCGCTAAATTCGGGCTCTATCCTGAGAAATGATGCCTCTGGCGGCGGGGACCCTACCCCCGCCGTTCTCTTCTTTATTTGGGTCATCTTTCACGCTGCCTCGCCGTCCCGGGCTGCCTCCATCGCCTCGATACGGGCGTCAAGCTCGTCGAGGTCGACCATTTGAATACCGCCGACGTCGATCGGCTTCGGCCAGATGCCGAGCCGTGCATGGCGCCAGAAGGTGACGCGGGATTGTCCGACGTAGGCAGCCGCTTAGCTTGAGCCGGGCAAGTCGCCTGCTCCTGCGGTCGGGGGATTCTTGCACTGGTTCATGCTCCTAGGATTTCAACCGAAACCACAGGAACACATTAAAATTGCAATGTAATGATGGGGAATTGGAAGCCTTTTTTTGGCCTCAATTCCCGACGGTCGTGCGACGGTTTAGTCTCTCGTGCTTCCGCAGAACATCCCGAAGGGCGCCCATCGTGGGGCGTGCTTCGCCGGCAGCCACAACCGCCTCCGAAAACGTCGCATCGAGGAACCGCGAAGCTGGTCCGCCATGGCCCTTGCCGGCGGCTACCCCGGTGCTCGCTCGCCAGGTATCCATCAGAACGCTGGCGAGGCGATCTCGGCCTGGGTCGAGCTTGGGGAATCCGAGGTCCATTCGCTTCGATCTCTGCCACGACAAGGGCCGCGCTCGACAGATCGGAAAGGTTCCCGCGGATTGTCTTAGCCATCTCGTAACCGAGGAACTCCAGCTCGGCAGCGCCGACCTCCCGCAGACAGTCGATTGCTCTCAGTAGTCCGTCGGCCTTCTTGGATACTGCCCGCCAGGCTTCGGCATGTTTGTCAGGGGAGAAAGGGCGCCCGATGGCGCGATGGCAACGAACGTAAATGTCGCAGCTCAATTCGATGAGAAGCCGATCGTCATCAGACGGGTGGCGCCCAATGGCGCGAAGTTCTTTTGAAGCGGCCGCCCAAGCTTTTTCAGAGAGGCGGAAATCAGGCATGTGCCTGCCTCACGGGAGACACGTAGGCCGTCCAATCCCGCATCAGCGCGACCCGGCGCTGGTAGAGGTCCGACCTCAGGTAGGCCGCCTCGGTCGCGTTCTCGGCGATCGAGTGCGCCAGTGCAGCCTCGGCGACCGCGCGAGGGTAACTGGTCTCCTCGGCTGTCCAGCCCCGGAACGCCGTGCGCATCCCGTGGGTGGTGGCATCGCGGCCCTCAGGTATGACTTCGCGGAGCCTGGTTGCGAAAACCTTTTCGCTCAGCGGTCGACCAGGGCGCAGCCCGGCGAACACGAACTGTCTGGGCGGCCGGGCTCGCCCAGCAACGCCAGGGCGGCGGCGCTCAGCGGAACCACGTGCGCCTTCCGGCTCTTCATGCGGCTTGCCGGCACCAGCCACCGTGCGCCCTCGTGGTCGATCTCGGCCCACGTCATCTCGCGCACCTCGGCGCTTCTCGCGGCGGTCATGATCAGGAACCGCAGCGCCCGGCTCGCTGGGTACAGGTCCAGATCCGCGAGCCGCTGCATCACACGCCGGCAGCTCCTGCCAGTCGAGCGCCGGCCGGTGCTCCTCGCGATGGTGAGACATGTTCGCCCGGACCGCCGCGACCGGGTTTGCGGCTTCCCGGTGGTTCCGCTCGATCGCCCAGTCGAACACCCGCGCCATCGCCTGACGATGCCGCCGCGCAACGGTCGGCACCGTCGCCCACATCGGATCGAGCAGCGTCGCCACGTCGCCGCTCGTGATCGACGCGACGGGTTTGCTGCCGATGATCGGGAAGGCGTACCTCTCCATCTCCGCGAGCCAGGCCTTGCTCGGCTTCGACGTGACGGTCGGCGCCACCTTGTCGCGGTGCACCGTGCGGGCCGCCTGCTCGAAGGTCATCCGCGATCACCTTGGCGGCATCCCGAACCTGCTGCGGGTCATGGCCCGAGCGGGCGAGCCGCGACCAGTCGATGGCGATCTCTCGTGCTTCAGCTAGCGAATGGAACCGGACCGGGTCCGATGCTGATGATCCGGCGCACGCCGTTGATGGTGCCGCGCCAGAGCCAGAACTTGCTCCCAGACGGGGCGATGTGCAGTACTAGCCCATTGCCGTCGGCATAGCGGCCAGGCCGCTTCTCGTGGCGGACGCGGACGGGGGACAGAGCGTGATAGGCGAGCTTGGGCATGAGGGTAAGCCGCAATCGTTTGTACCAACCATTTGCCTATACTCTCTGCAATGCAGAGAAACAAGGGGCAACGGCAGGCAGCAAGTTTCATCATATGAAACATTCGGTTAGCCGGCTAATTGCAACAAGGGGCGACAGTGGGAAACAGCCGCGAAGCTTCTAGCTGGTATTCCGAGCGGGTCGAGCAGGAGGTCACCCTGGTCCGCTGGGGCCACTGGGGCCAGCCGGTGCTGGTCTTCCCGACCGCAGGCGGTGACGCCGAGGAGATCGAGCGGATGCAGCTCGTGGGCTGCGCTCTGGCCGCTGATCGAGGCGGGGCGGATCAAGGTCTATTCCTGCGACAACCTCGCCGGGCGCGCCTTCGCCGCGCGCAGCCGGTTCGGTCGAGTACCGCTGCGCGCTGCTCGACCGCTTCGAGGAGACGGTCGCCCGCGAGGTGGTGCCGGCGATCCACGCCGACAGCGGCGGCGCGCAGGACGTGATCGTGGCCGGCGCCTCGCTCGGGGCGTTCATAGCGACCGCTGTCGCCTGCCGCTATCCTTGGCACTTCCGCGCCGCGGTCGGCATGAGCGGCAGCTACGACCTGGAGCGGGTGTTCGAGTTCCAGGGCGCCGGCGGCTACTACTTCTCGACGCCCCTCTCGTTCCTGCCGAACGTCGCCGGCGGCCCGCAGCTCGACACCTTGCGCCACCGCTTCGTGATCCTCGCCTACGGCGGCGGCCGCTGGGAGTATCCCGAGGATTCCTGGCGGCTGGCGGGCATCCTCGGTGCCAAGGGCATTCCGAACCGGGTCGATCCCTGGGGAGCGGAATACGACCATGACTGGCCGACCTGGCGGCGGATGCTGCCGCTCTACCTCGACGACCTGACGTCGCTGAGCCCTGCAAGGCAACCCCCGTGAACGTGATCTTCCTCGAGCCCGGCTTTCCCGCCAACCAGCGCGAGTTCGTCCGGGCGCTGGCCTCGGTGGGGGCCTTCGTCTTCGGCGTCGGCGACCGGCCGTACGACTGGCTCGACGACGAGCTTAAAGGCTGGCTCGGCGGCTACCAGCAGATCGCCTCGGTGACCGACGAGGGTGCGCTGGAGTGGGCGGTGCGCCAGGTGCAGGGGCGGATGTGGATCGACCGGCTGGAGGCGGTGATCGAGGCTCATGTGCTGCCGGCCGCCCATGTGCGCGAGCGGACCGGCATTCCCGGCATCTCGGCGCGCACCGCCTATCTCTGCCGCGACAAGGTGGCGATGAAGGAGGTGCTGCGTGATGCCGGCGTGCCCACCGCCGCTTCCGCCGGGATCTCCCGTGTCGGCGAGGCGGTGGCCTTCGTCGAAGCCGTCGGCTTCCCGGTGATCCTGAAGCCGCGCGCCGCCGCCGGGGCGTCGGGCACCTACCGGGCCGACAGTCCGGACGAGCTCGTGGCCGCGGCGCGCGAAAGTGGCCTCGCCGACGGCGCGCCGGTGGCGATCGAGGAGTTCGTCGAGGGCCACGAAGGTTTCTACGACACGCTGACGGTGAACGGCGAGGTCGCCCACGATTTCATCAGCCACTATTACCCCAACGTGCTCGAGGCGATGCGCACGCGCTGGATCTCGCCGCAGATCGTCGCCACCAACCGGATGGACGCCGAAGGCTACGGCGCGATCCGCGAGATGGGTCGCCGGGTCAGCCGGGCGCTCGGCATCGTCACCGCCGCGACGCACATGGAATGGTTCTTCGGGCCGCGCGGCCTGCGCTTCTCCGAGATCGGCTGCCGGCCGCCCGGCGTCGGCCAGTGGGACAGCTACTGCGCCGGCAACGAGTTCGACCTCTACCGCGAGTGGGCGCTCGCGGTCTGCTACGGGGTCACCGAGCGGCCAGCGTCACGGCGCTACGCCTGCGGCATCATCGCGCTCCGCCCCGACCGCGACGGCCGGATCGCCGGCTACGAGGGAACCGAGGATATCTTCCATCGCTACCACGACCTGGTGGTCGGCAGCCACTTCCCCGCGCCGGGCACGCACACGCAACCGGTGGCCGCGGGCTACATGGCCAATGCCTGGATGCGGGTGCGCCATCCCGACTACGACGAACTGCGCCGCATCCTCGGCGATATCGGCGAACGGGTCCGGGTCCGGGCGCAGTAAGCCGCGCGATCGGTCAGGCGGACATCGCCTTCCGCAACTCCGCCATCGACTTCGTCACCGCATCCTCGTCGCGCGCGAAGCCCTCGCCGCCGTTGAGCAGCTTCTCGAGCCGGGTCCGGGCCCGCGACACCCGGCTCTTCACCGTTCCGATGCGGGTATCGAGGATTTCGGCGGCCTCCTCGTAGGAGAGCCCGCTCGCGCCGACCAGCACCAGCGCTTCACGCTGGTCGACCGGCAGCACCTGCAAGGCGCCGAGGAATTCGCGCATCTGCATGTGGCTGTCGTGGCCGGGCTGCTGGGTGAGCCGCGCCGCGTGGGTTCCCTCGGCATCGGAAACTTCGCGCCAGCGGCGCCTGCCCTCGGAGTAGTACTGGTTGCGCAGGATCGTCACCAGCCAGGCGTGGAGGTTGGTGCCTGGCCGATATTTGTCGCGGTTGGCGATCGCCTTGGCCAGCGTCTCCTGGACAAGATCGTCGGCCCGGTCGCGGTTGCCGCTCAGCGACCGCGCGAAGCCGCGCAGCATCGGGATCGCCGCCACGAGCTCCTCCTTGAAGGAGAGGCTCACGATCCCTCCTCCTCCTCGGTGGCTTCGTCGAGCTTGTTGAGGAGCGCGAGCATGTCCGCGGGAATCTCTTCCTGGAGCGCCTCGTCATAGACGCGACGAAGCTGGCTGGCGATCCAGTCCTGCTTTCGTGCGGCGGCAGCATCCGGGCGATCGCCTTGGTCTTTGCCTGTCATCGCCCTTCGACCTCGTTTCAACCTTGCACGCCCGGTCTTCCGGCGGCATTACACGCTGCCAGAATGCGCGAGATCGCAAGAGGTTCCAGGCCATGCGGAACTTTTTCCGCCGTCGCACCTTGTAGCATCACCGAGCGCAGATCGTCGGGCCGGTGCCCGCCGCCGAGAGGCGAGTTTTCGAGAGGACCGAGCTTCCAATGTCTTCATCCCTATCCCAAGAGATCGCGCCGCATCTGGCCTACCTGCGCCGCTACGCCCGGGCGCTGACCGGATCGCAGACCAGCGGCGACGCGCATGTGACCGCCTGCCTCGAGGCGATCATCGCCGAGCCGTCGATCCTCGACCGCAGCCAGGGCGCCCAAGGTCGGTCTCTATCGCCTGTTCCAGGAGCTCTGGCACGGGCTCGAGCTCGATTCCGGTTCGGACGACGTTGTTGCGGCCAGCCAGGGCGAGCGCACCGCCCGCGACCGGCTGGCGGCCATGCCGCCGGAAAGCCGCCAGGTTCTGCTCCTGACCGCGCTCGAGGGCTTCCGGCCGGAGGAGGCGGCGGTGATCACCGACCGCAGCGTCGAGGAGGTCCGCGATCTCGTCGCCGCCGCGCTGGCCGAGATCGACCGACAGATCGCCACCCGCGTGCTGATCATCGAGGACGAGCCGCTGATCTCGATGGACCTCGCCGAGATCACCGAGAGCCTCGGCCATGAGGTCACCACCATCGCCCGAACCGCGGCGCAGGCGGTCAAAGCGGCCGGCACCGATGCGCCGGGCCTGGTCCTGGCCGACATCCAGCTCGCCGATGGCTCGTCCGGTCTCGACGCGGTGCGCGACATCCTCGAGCATGTTCGAGGTGCCGGTGATCTTCATCACCTCCTTCCCCGAACGGCTGCTGACCGGCAAGCGGCCCGAACCTACCTTCCTGATCACCAAGCCCTACGATCCCAACGCCGTGAAGGCCACGATCAGCCAGGCGCTCTTCTTCCGCACCACCGCTTCGCTTGAAGCCTAACCTTCCGGAGGCCGAGCTGACCCTCCACCGCGCCGGGCGGACGAGCCTTCCTGCCGCGCGGGAGCGGCCGTCGCTCCGGATTCGGCCGACCGAAAGCTGGCCCTATCGTGTCGCGGTCGGCGGGATTTTCCTGATCCTCGCGGTCGGTGCGCTCGGCACTGCCAAGGCAGTGGTGATGCCGCTGGCGGCGGCGGTGCTGACCGGGTTCTTGCTCAGCCCGCTGCAGACCCGTCTCGAGCGCCGCGGCATGCCGCCCTTCCTCGCGGCGCTGGTTCTGCTCGCCGGTTTCGTCGTCGGCATCCTGCTCGCCGCGCGGCTTCTCGTCATTCCGTTCCAGACCTGGTCCGAGCGGCTGCCGGAGATCTGGGACGCGCTGCGCGCGCAGCTCGATTCGGTGCGCGCGCTGGTGCTCGCGGTTCAGGACGCGGCCGAGGCGGTGCAGAAGAGCGCCGGCCTTGCCGATACCGGCGGCGTGGTGGCGGGCCCGGATCTGCTCGGCAACCTCGCGGTCGGCGTGCCGACCGCCGCGGCGCGGGTCGCGCTCTTCATCGGCATCCTGTATTTCTTTCTTGCCTCGCGGACGCGGATCCGGGCGCAACTGCTGGCCTTTTGCACCACGCGCGCGACGCGCCTGCGGATGGGCAGGATCATCCAGGAATGCGAAAGCGCCGTCTCCGGCTATCTCAGCACGATCACGCTGATCAACATCGGATTGGGGGTCACCACGGCCGTCGCGCTGGTGATCGTCGGCACGCCGAATGCCGGCTTCTGGGGCGCGATGGCGGCAGTGTTGAACTTCATACCCTACATCGGGCCCGGCGTCCTCTGCCTGCTGCTCCTTGGGGTGGGGCTGGTCGGCGGCAGCCATGGTCTGGCGCTCTATCTGCCGCCGCTCGCCTTTCTGGGGTTGCACATCGTCGAATCGAACTTCGTCACCCCGAGCATTCTCGGCGCGCGGATGACCGTGGAGCCGCTGCTGGTGATCATCTCGCTCGGCTTCTGGCTCTGGCTCTGGGGTCCGGTCGGCGCTTTTCTCGCGGTCCCGCTTCTCCTGGTCATCAAGGTCGTCGTGCTGAGACTGCTCCGCTGAGGCGCGATCGTCAGGATTGCGCGAGCCAGGTGTCGATCATCTTCTGGGCTTCCTCGCGCGACTTGCCGTAGCGCTCCTGGATCCGCCCCGCGAGTTCCTCCTGGCGACCTTCGATCCTGTCGAGGTCGTCGTCGGTCAACGAGCCCCACTGCTGCTGGACATTGCCCTTGAACTGCTTCCAGTTGCCTTGGATTTGATCCCAGTTCATCCTCGTTCTCCTTTCGATGTCAGTCCCGAGGAACGTCCTGCCGGAGCGCAGGTTCCGTCTTTCGGGATCCCTCAGCGCCCTGTGGCGTTGAGCCTCTCTGACCTCTGTGGCGCAAGGCTCCGATGACCCAGCTTCTAGACACGCTGTTTCGCACGCCGGGCCTGCAGCCCTTCGGCGCGACGCTCGAATGGCGCAGCGGGCTCGTTGCCGTGAACGCCGTCTCCCACGCGCTGATCCTCGTGGTCTACCTGGTGATCTCGATGGCGATCTGGATCGTGCTCCGGCGCCGCGCCGATCTGCCACGCAGGGCCCGGCGGGTGGCACTGCTCGTCGTGGTTCTTCTGGTTGCCGCAGCCGGGATGCATCTGGCGGAGATGGTCACGCTCTGGGTGCCCGCCTACGGCATGCTCGCGCTCCTGAAGGCCTTCACCGCCGCGACGGCGATCATCGCCGCGGTCCTGATCTGGCCGCAGATCCCGCAACTGCTCGCGCTGCCCTCGCCGCGGGATCTCGCCCGCGCCAATCTCGCGCTGGTTCAGGCCAACGCTTCGCTGGAAACCGCCGTAGCCTGGCGCACCCATGAGATCGAGCTCGCCAAGCAGCGCTTCGAGCAGGCGCTCTCGCGATCGAATATCACGGTTTTCACCCAGGACACCGACCTGCGCTACACTTGGATCTACAACCCTCGGCCCGGCCTCAGGATGCAGGACGCCATCGGGCGCACTTCGCAGGAAATCAACCCGTCCGGGGAGGAGGATGAATCGCTGACGCTGCGACGCAGGGCGCTCGGGCTCGGCCAGACCACCAACGCCACCGTGGCGGTGCCCGCCGAGAAGGAGGGCCGGCTCTATCTCGATATGACCGTCAGCCCGACCTTCGACCAATACGGCGCGATCGACGGCCTGCTCTGCACCGCGGTGGACGTGACCGAGAAGCGGCTGTTCGAGGTCCGGCTCGCTTCGATGGCGGCCCAGCTCGGCGCCGCCTATCGCCGGCTGGAGCTCGCGCTGGAGAATTCGGCGATCACCGTCTTCGAGCAGGACGCGAGCCTCCACTACACCTACATGCACAATCCGCCGGCCGGCACCCGGCCGGAGGACTACCTCGGCCGCCACGACGCCGAGATCTTTCCCGAGGCCGATCAGCGCAAGCTGGTGCCGCCAAAGCAGCGGGTTCTCGACTCGGGCGGGCACGAGCGCGTCGAGTTCGAGATCGAGATCGCCGGCACGATGCGCTTTTTCGACCTGCGGCTCGAGGCCCACACCGATGCCGCGGGGAACGTCCTCGGGGTGATCGGCACCGCGCTCGATCTGACCGAGCGCCGCGCCGACGAGAAGCGGATGCGCCTGATGATGCGCGAGCTGACCCACCGCTCGAAGAACCTGCTCGCTGTCATCCAGGCCATGGCCCGCAAGACCGCGAGCCTGTCGGAGGATATCGAGAGCTTCGTCGAGGACTTCTCCGCCCGGCTGAGGGCGATGGCCGCCGCCCACGACCTGCTGGTGTCGCAGTCCTGGCACGGCGCCGACCTCAGGGAGCTGATCCGCGCCAGCGTCTCGCAGACCATCGCGCCCACCGCCGAGCAGGTGCGTCTGGACGGCCCGCCGCTGATGCTCGCGCCGGACACCGCGCAGAACCTCGGCCTCGCGTTTCACGAACTCGCCACCAACGCCAGCAAGTACGGGGCGCTCTCCGTCGATCAGGGCGAGCTCGCGGTGACCTGGAGCCGGGACGACGGCGAGGTCCGCGTCCGCTGGCAGGAATTCGGCGGACCGGAGGTCATGGTTCCCGACCGGCGCGGTTTCGGGCGGGTGTTGCTCGAGCGGCTGATCGGCGCGACCCTCAACGGATCGGTGACGCTGGACTTCCGGCCGGAGGGCCTCGTCTGCGACATTGTCTTCCCGCTCGACCGCCTGATCATCGCTGCCTGAGGCCGCCTCATTTCGCGGGCGGGATCCGGCCGGAGGCGTCCCCGGGGCCTGGCCGCGAACCTCGCTTGGGAACCCCTTTCCCGGGCCGGACGTTGACCTGTCGCACAGCTGCGGCAGCGGTCCGGTACGCATGGCCGGGCCTCGCGGGCCGCAGCGAAAAAAAGGAGTGCAACCATGCTGAAGACCTTACTCGCGACGAGCGCCTTGACCGCAGTCCTTGCGCTCGGCGCCCAGGCGCAGACCGCACCCGATCCGTCGCCCCCTGCCATCGGCGCCGATCAGAAGGCACCGGCGGCCCAGACTGCGCCGGCACCGGAGGGGACCGAGACCGCTCCGATCGTGCCGAAGACCGCCGAGCAAGGCACCGAGCCTGCTGGAGAGATGGGTGCCGCGCCCGGCAATGAGGCCGCGCCGGTCGCGCCGAAGACGGCCGACCAGGGGACCGAGCCTGCGGGCGCGGCGCCGGGCAACGAGTTGGCGACCGAGCCGACGATGCAAGAGGGCTGGACCAAGGTCGACGTCGCGACGATCTCGACCGACACCCTGATCGGCGCGGACATCCGCAGCTATGACAACCAGAATATCGCGTCGGTCCAGGACGTTCTGCTCGGCCCGGACGGCAAGGTGGACAACGTCGTGGCTCGCTTCGGCGGCTTCCTCGGCTTCGGCGAGACCACGGTGTTGCTCACGACCAACGAGATCACCGTCGTGAAGGACGCGGACGACAAGCTGTTCGTGCTCACCAGCCTCACGCCCGAGGCCCTGAAGGACCGGCCGGAATACAAGGCCGATCAGGGCTGACCCCTCACTGACTGAAGCGCCGAACGGCCGCCGCACCCAGCGGCGGCCGTTCGCATTTCGTCGCCTGCCGCAATTGACAGCGACTAACCGCCCGACGACACTCCCGACCAACAAGGGGCGGAAACGCTTCCCGCCGGACAGGGAGGACGTCATGCACCTCGCGGAGGGCGCCCTCTCCTGTCGCCAGCGGGGCAGACCGGCCGGTCGTAGAGATTCCACGTCTTACGGAGACAGGGGCGATGCCAGGCAATTTCATCGAGGTCCGCGATCCGCGCTTCCACCGGCTGATCCATGGCAGCGCCGGGCTGGATAAGCTCTGGTCGGGCGGACGCTGGGCCGAAGGGCCGGCCTATTTCCCGGCCGGCAGGTATCTGATCTGGTCGGACATTCCGAACGACCGGCTGATGCGCTGGGACGAGACCAGCGGGCACGTCTCGGTCTTCGAGCAGCCTTGCCGCAACCAGAACGGCCATACCGTCGACCGCGAAGGCCGGCTGCTCGGCTGCGAGCACCGCGGCCGTTGCGTCAGCCGGATCGAGGCCGACGGCAGCCGCACGGTGCTCGCCGACGCCTACGACGGCAAGAAGCTGAACTCGCCCAACGACGTGGTCGTCAAATCCGACGGCTCGATCTGGTTCACCGATCCGAGCTACGGCATCGACAGCGACTATGAAGGCGACGCCGCGCCGTCCGAGATCGGCGCCTCCAACGTCTACCGGATCGACCCCGCTGACGGGACGGTCGCCCTGGTGATTGACGACATGGGCAAGCCCAACGGCCTCGCATTCTCGCCGGACGAGTTGATCCTCTACGTCGCCGACACCGGCCGCACCCACGACCCGGAGAATATCCCGAAGATACGCGCCTACCCGGTCGCAGCGAACGGCAAGTCCGTCGCCTCGGGCAAGGATTTCGTCCTTTCCGAGGCGGGGCTCTTCGATGGCTTCCGGGTCGATACCCAGGGCAACCTCTGGTCCTCTGCCGGGGACGGCGTGCATTGCTTTGCGCCGGACGGCACCCTGATCGGCAAGATCCTCCTGCCGGAGCCGGTGGCCAATGTCTGCTTCGGCGGCCGCAAGCGGAACCGGCTCTTCATCTGCGCCACGACCTCGATCTACGCGCTCTACGTCAACGCCCGGGGCTGCGGCTTCTAGAGGCGCTCGTCGGGGCCGGCGTCATACGAAATCAGGGTGATCGCCTCGGGGAGGAGGCCGGCGGGGAGGAGGCCGGGATTCCAAGCCGCCGCAAGGGTTAACGGCGATTTCTTGGAGGTACAACCCATGCACATCGCATGCACAAAGCATGCACCAGCAGTGCGCGCCCGGCCGGGAGGTTAACGAGGCGCGGTGTCGCGGCGGCGGGAGGGCCGCACCGTTCACCCGGATCGCGGATCAGACGATCTCCGGCTGAACGCGCGCCGGCCGGGGGAGGCGCGTGCCGATTACGAGGGCCGGTCGTCGGTCCAGACCGCATCCCCCTCGTCCTCCGCCATGGGCTACGGACGACGGACGGGCGAAGCTCTACAGGAGCCTCGCCTCTTCGGTCTGCCGGAAGCAATCGCGCGCGGCATGAGACAGATACCGAAGCGATCAGCCGGGCCGGCGTCAAACCTCCTCGCCGGCCTCGCGCCGCCCGGCCTTCAGCGTAGCGCGATGCGCCTTGGCTTCGAGCCGCCGCCGGACCGATCCGGCGGTCGGGCGGGTCGGTCGCCGCGGGCGTGGGCGCTCCAGCGCCGCGAGGATCAGCGCGCGCAGCTTCTCGCGGGCCTCGGCGCGGTTCAGCGCCTGACTGCGGTGCCGCTCGGCGGTGACGATCAGCGCGCCCTCGCCGGTCCACCGCCAGCCGGCGAGCCGCTTGAGCCGCGCCTTGACCTCGTGCGTGAGCTGCGGCGAGCGCGCGGCCTCGAAGCGCAGCGCGACCGCGGTCGAGACCTTGTTCACATGCTGCCCGCCGGGGCCTGAGGCGCGCACGAAGGTCTCGCTCAGCTCCCAGTCCTCGATGGCGATCTCGTCGGTGATGCGCAGCATGGGCCTGCCGGAAAAAGGTGAGGGGCCGCATTGGCTGCGACCCCTCGGTTTCATGAGCTTGGAGGCTGGCCGGCTGGGCCTGGCCCGGCTCGGAGTTCTCGTCCTGGGGGACTGCCCCTCAGACGGGCCCTCCTCGCGTCAACCCGGCCTCACGCTCCAAAGTCTCACTAGACATTGGATCACCTCCTTTCACTGGTTTCGGTTGCTCTGATCCTGCCAAGACGGCGGCAAAACGCAAGCCCGAATTTCACGCGCGCTGCGCGTACCACCCGAGCGCGGCGCGAAATGGCGCCAGCGCGAACACCGCGATGCCGAATTTGACCGAGAAATCGGCAAGCGCCAGCGACATCCAGAGCGGCGCCGGCGCGCCGCGGCCGAGGAGCGGCACCATCTCGTTGGCCCAGGCGACGTCGACCTGCGGCGCGATGAAGGCGAGGCCGGCCGAGAACGCGAGCGGGAAGAAGATCGCGGTGTCGATCACGCTTCCCGCGACGCTGGCCACGAACGGCGCCCGCCACCAGCTGCCGGCCCTGAGCCGGTTGAAGACCGCCACGTCGAGAAGC
Source organism: uncultured Alphaproteobacteria bacterium (assembly GCA_963750745.1). Classification (GTDB taxonomy): domain Bacteria; phylum Pseudomonadota; class Alphaproteobacteria; order Rhodobacterales; family Rhodobacteraceae; genus Amaricoccus. Next base: position 15,649 of record CAVVSO010000020.1, read on the forward strand.
TGCCCGACCAGGAACGCCGTCGCCGAGCCGATCGCGACGCGCAGGCTGACCAGCGGCCCGAACGGCCCCTCGATCTGGCTCCCCACAAAGCTGCAGGTCAGCCCGACGACGAAACCCGCGAGCACCACCCGCCGCGCAGCGCTTGGCCCGTGCAGCCGGTTCATCAGGTCGGTGACCAGGAAGGCGAACGGATAGGTGAAGGCGCCCCAGGTCAGCCAGTCGCCGACCAGGAACTGCACCAGGATGTTCGAGGCGATGACGATCACCGCCATGGCGATCACGCCGGGGAGGAGCGGGCGGGACATGGGACGACGGTTCCGTTTTGACAAGGTGGCGGAGACTTGGCCGCGTCATCGAGAGGCACGGCGCCGTCCTATAGCCGGGCGCCGCGCTCGCCGCAAGCCGGGTTCAGAAGCGGACGCGCAGCCCGATCGTCGCGTACTGCGCCCCGCCCCAGGCGTCGCTGACCAGGCCGAAGACGCCGGAGCGGTGGTGCAGCCGCAGCATCAGCTCGACGTTCGGATGCGACGGCAGCGCAAAGGTCAGCTCCGGGGCGAAATAGTGCATCCAGGGCGTGCCCTTGCCGTCGTGCGCCCTGTCTTCTCTCCTGCGGGGTGACCTCGCTCGCCCAGTTCAGGCCGGTCGAGACCGCGAAGGTGGTCACCACCACATCGTCCCAGGGAAAGCCGTGGTAGCGGAAGAAGAGCGCCCCCCAGAGCTCGGTCGCGCTCTGGCTGCCGAAGCGCTGGCCGATCCCGACCTCCGGCTCCAGCGTCCAATGCGTCCAGAAACGCGCCACCTCGCGCGAGACCGCCGTGGCGATCAGGTGATCGGCGGTGTGGTAGTTCCAGCTCGTCGGCAGCTCGGGCGAGGTGATCAGCACCTGCCCCAGCGAGTTCTGCACGTAGTTGCCGCCGAAGATCGAGACCGCGCAGTCGCCCCGGCACGGCGCGAAAAGCTGCGCCGGCGACCACGCCAAGGCCGGGCCGCACCAGAGGAGCAGCGCCGCGACGACCCACAGGCTCCCGATCGGCGCGCCCCCGCGCCATCGCCCAGCCCCCGCACTGCCTGCCTCCTTGGGACGCCCCTTCGGAAGCAGTCCTAGCGATCAGGAATGACGATTGCTCGACCGATTGCGCTTCTAGCGCGACATCAGGTGATCTTGATAGGATCCCTGTGGTCGCACCCGCCACTGCGGCTCGGGCTGGCGGTCCGCCACCGCCTCGGGCAGCTCGACCTCGTCGAAGCCGACGCGGCGGGCATAGCGGAACTGGTCGGCGATCAGCGGTCCCGCCGCGCGCAGCCGGCCGTCG
>CAVVSO010000021.1:0-36451 GCA_963750745.1 uncultured Alphaproteobacteria bacterium
TGTTATGTCGTTCTTCAACCGGCTTACCGTATTGCTGGCGAGGAATACAACAAGCGCACCAAAGCCGACCCCACCAAAGCCGACGAGATGCCGTTCAACTGAAACCTGAAAGGAGACCTAAACCATGACGTCGACTAACGACCGCTGGAGCCCGTGGATCGCGCACGATGGGCGCGGCTGCCCCGGTCCCGAATGGGACGCTGTTGGAGGCGATATGCGAGACCGAAGTGGGCGTGTACGAGACGACCATGTGTAGAGCATGGCCGGGCATCTGGGCTTGGGACTGGAAGAATTGGGGCCACAGGTGGAAGGCGGAAGGCAGCTGGTGCCACTGCAGCCGGATCGTCAGCTACCGGGTCCGCCGCTACCCCGCCGCCAGCGCCCTGATCGCGAGCTGCGCCAACGTGAAGGGGGAGGACGCGTGATGGTGCATCGCGGCAGGCTCATCCACAAGGACATCACGTTCCTCGTCTCGTTCATCGACGCCGACGGAAATCGTGACTCGATCGCCCTGAGCGAGGATCAGGCGATCCGCTACAACACCGCAACCGCCCGCGCGATCGTCGCGGAGGCTCTGGCGGAAGAGGCCGAGCGTCTCGCCTGGGAGCGGGCATAGCGGGAGGCCGAGGCCAGGGCCAGGGCAAAAGCCATCAGGGGAGCCGTGGGGTAACCCGCTACCGCCGGCGGCCGCTCTGCGCTAGGCTGCCGCCGCATGTCGTGGCTCATCACATCCGTTCGCGGTGTCCCGACGCTGACGGCCATCGCTCGGGCGACGGCTGCCGGCTGGCGCTGCTGGACGCCCACCCTGGTCGAGCGCCGGCGAGTGCGCGGGCGCCGGGGCCGGGTGACGGTCGCGACGCCCGCCTTCCCCGCCTACGTCCTGCTGTTCGACGTCGACAACCTCGACCGGCTGCGGGCTGGCTTCCGCGGCTGGCACGTCACCCGGCTGCAAGGTCGAGATGCCGTTCAGTCTGACGCCGCGGTGGAGGCGTTGCGCGACCTCGAAGCCGTCTGGCACGAGGCCGCGCTTCGCCCGCCGCCGCCGCGAGCCCGCTTCGAGCCTGGCGCCGCCGTCACGGTGTCGAACGGCCTCTTCACCGGGCACCGGGGCCGGATCACCACCGACGACGGCGGCCCTCACGTTGACCTCGACCTCTCCCGGCTGGGCAAGTGCAGGCTGCCGCACGCCTGCCTGGCGGCCGCACCGTGAAAAATGCCGCGACATATCAATGGCTTAGCGCGGAGGACCTCTCGGGAATTTCGGAGAGGTCCATTGCGGTAAGGCTTTGATATGTTTAGGCTTCTCGAAAGGTGTTGGTATATAGGATCTCACGCGGAGGACCTCGCAGAAATTTCGGCGAGGTGCCGGTGACTTAGCGCCGAGGACCTCGCGGGAATTCCCCGCGAGGTGCCGCATGAAGCGACCGCCCGCCGACCATTGCCACATGGGCCGCACACCGCCGGACCGAGCTGACGATTTGCGAGTTCTGGCCATGCTCGAAATGAGGTCTCAGGGCATCCGCCCCGGGCAGATCGCCAGCTCGCTGGGTCGGTCGCGGAGGGCAGTCGAGAAGGCACTGAAGCGCGTGGATCGAGACCTCGAAGGGTCGGAGCGGTAGCGCTAATTCAAAGATTTTGAATTGGGCGGCGTCGGCCTCGTTTCCGGCCCCCGATATGTAGCGCCGGACATATCGCCGTTCTGAGCCGGCGGTGGCCGCGTCTGCTGCCCGTCTACTCAGACCGTGGCCTCAGGACCGCGCACACGCCACCGCTACGGAGCATTCAGGGGCCGGGCGAGGGCCTGGTCGCCCCGCCGGACCAGTAGGAGCCAGGCGTTCAAAGACTTTGAACATGCCTCTTGCGTCCTCCTGTGTTACACGCCATGTGACACCTGTCACCGAATGTGTAACAGGGGAGCTACAGTTTGGACGAGGACAAGAGGAGAGCGGATACCCGCGCTCGTGTCGCTGCCTTGCGGACGCGGCGGAGGGCCGAGGGACTGACGGCGCGAGGCACGAAGCCGGCATTCCGGCGGTGGAGCACGTCGCCGAAGCAGCTGGCGGCCCAGCTGGGCGTCTCGCTGCGAACGGTTCAACGCAGGGCCCCGAGAGGGCGCGTTGGAGAAGGCAGAGATGCCAGGCCTCGACATGTCCCTCGTGCACGAGTTCCTCGCCGCGGCAACTCCAACGCCCTGGATGGAAAGCGTGGCCCAGCGCGTGCTGAACAAGCCGGATATACTCGACGACGTTCACGCGGAAATGGTCGCGCTCCTTCGCAGGAACGACCCGACTGAGCTGCTTGCCCGCAGCAAAACGCCCGCCACACCTGGACCGACGGGCGCTTTCGAGGGGATGACACGACGCTGCGCATTCACCTCAAGCATAAGTCTCTGTGGTAGTGTCTCAGTTTGAAATCCGGCGCCTTCGACGCGGGTGTCGCGTGAGGCCACGGCGCTCCTATATGCTTAGCGGGAAGCATGGAGGAGTCGGCATGAAGAGTGAGAGCGCCAAGACGCCATGAGCGAGAGAGAGGGAGGCTTGGAGAAGGGACAGGTGCTGTTCGAGTCAATTGAACCGTGAGGCCAACCCGATATCCCCGCAAGCGTGGTACCACGAGCCGGGGACAGGGAAGGGGCCGAACAGGCGACATCTCTTGTCACCGATCTGATGCGCGACAACGAATGCCTAAAGGCCCCAAAGGCGAGAAGCGCCCCGCCGACGTGATCGGCAACGCCGTCCTGGTGGCGAAGATCGCCACGGGCGAGGCGAGGACACGCCGCGGATGACGGCAAGGACCAGGCCGCCAAGGCGCTTGGCGCGAAGGGCGGGAAGGCGCGGGCCGAGAAGCTGACGCCCGCGCGGCGGGCAGAGATCGCGCGGAAGGCGGCGGCTAGGCGGTGGGGTCATCCGGATTAGCGAGACTTTACTTTTGCTCACGTGCGCGCAGCCGCACCGCTCGCGTAAAGGGGAAGCGAGATCTCCGCGGAGATCTCTGATCGCCTTCAACGCATACGCAGGCCGCACCGCGCAACCACGCGCGTGGTCGCTGCTGCCTCGTGCAGAGAGTAGGAATGGGCAATTCTTACTTCCTCGCCGACCGTCACCGGTCTTAGCGGATCGACATTGTCAGATTGACAATGCACCTCGCGCCTCGCCCGCCCGTTTAAAGATTTTAAACGTCGCCGACCTGCGACACTTCCAACTTGGAAGTGTGAACCCACACTCGGAAATTCCAAGTGTGCCGCAAACCACCAACTGCGAAGACCGGGGGGGGGCGGCTCGAAACGTTTTCAGGCACCCCATTCCGACACCGGGGCCGGCTGACAATCACTAAACGTAATCCATGAGCGAAATCGCGGGTAAGCAATCGCCAAAAATCACCGCTCAGCGTATCAAATGAGAACTTGGTCATGCCCACGTGGCCCCAGGAATCCCCCGGAGCGCGTCGCGGTGGCGGGCGGTGGCGCCCGTTGGCGGTCGGGATGGCCCGGGATGCCCGCGGGTGGCAGTCGGCCTCCTGCCGGCGTTGGGAGCGCCTGTAAAGTAGGAAGTTCCTGGGAACTTCTTACTCCAGTCGGCCTCCATCAGAGGGACTTAATCTCCTGGGAGATTATGTCCGTCCCGGGCATCCCTTGGCCCTGCAATGCCCCCGTAGCGCCGCCCGGAGCGCCGCGCACGCGGCGATGAGGCCCTGGCGGGTACCTGGGCCGCGCCGGCCCGAGAGCGGCCCTGGCGGGGCCTGCGCGGGCGCTGCGCTCAACCGGTTCGCGGAACCTCAAACTTTTCGAAGCGGCGGACAAGCCCGGTCTCTCGCGACAGTCGCTTTCATCAGTCGTTATTGGTCGGAAACACGATGCCGGCCATGACCAGCGCAGGCCCCGGGCGTAACGCCCCAGCTGCCGAGGTCCGCGATCTGCGGCCAACAGGCCGCCTCACTCCCCGAGAGAACATCTATCGCGCTTCGTGCCGCCGTGCTGCGGCACGGCGATCGGGCGACGGCGGCCCCGGCGCCGTCAGCCGTGAAATCTACCGCGACGAGCACGCGCTCGAGGTGCATTTTGCAGGCGGCGACCGCGCCGGGCACGCTCGACGCCGCCGGTTGGGCCGACGCGCTAGCTCCTCGGTGACATCCGATTTCGTCGCCGGCCTAGGGCCGACCTCGGCATCGGCGGCCCTGTTCCGCGCCGGTTTGCAGATCGACCTCGATGGCCGCGGCGAGGTGCTGATCCCGGTCGCTGGCCATCGGGGCTCTCGGCGGCCTCATCGGTGACGGCCGAGCCAATCCCGGTGGCAAGCTTGGCGATCGATGGACCAAGTATAAAGCCGCATTCGTTCAAGTTGCTTACATCTTTTACTCGCGAAACCGCCGAGAATGCCAATATCGAGGCCATTCTGCGCGCCACGCTGAGCGAGGCCGCGACGCTGGCGATCGACGCCGCGGTATTCAGCACCGCAGCTGCCAGCGCGACGCAGCCGGCTGGGCTACGCAATGCGCCTACCGTCGTCACGCCGGCGACTACATCTGCGGATGCCATGGGTGTTGATCTCGGCGCTTTGGCCGCTGCGGTGGCGCCGATCGCCGGCGACCGCATTGCCTTCGTCGGCGCGTCCGGCGCGGTGGTGAAGATCAGGTTGAGGTCGCCGATTTCCCCTATCCGCTCTACGCATCTTCGGCATTGCCGGCAAACACCGTCGTGGCAGTCGCGTTGCCCGCTTTCATCGCGGCGGTCGATCCGGTGCCGACGATCGAGATCGCGTCCGAGACGCTGTGCACATGGAGAGCGCGAGCCCGTTGCCGCTCGCCTCCGGCGCACAGGGCTCGGGCGTCCTCGCAACGCCGGCGCGCAGCATGTGGCAAACCGACACTCTGGCGCTGCGGCTGGTCTTCAATGCGAGCTGGGGCTTGCGCACCACCAACGCCGCCGCAGTGGCGTCCGTTTCAAGCGTGACGTGGTGATCACCATGGACGACGAAGCCAAAAACCGTTGGTTCGCGGAGGAAATCGCCCGCACCATCACGCAGCAGCAGCAACTGGCCGCGGAGCGGCAGCGGGCGCGCCCTGACGGGGCTCCCGAGCCGCAAGTGGTCCACAAGACGACGAGCGACGGCCTCATTCAGCCGGTGCAGCAGCAGCAGCCGGTCAGCCCCACCGTTGGCTGGAAGTCGTGGGTCATCGCCGCGGCCGACAGGGCGGTGGCGGGCTACGCCGCGGCAGCCGAAGAGGCGATTGCGCAATTCGTGGTCTCGCGCGAACGCGTGCTGATCAAGCGCATCGCCACCCTCGAAAGCCGAGCTCGCTGCGCTGGAAAAAGCTCGGGTGCCGGAGCGGTCAGCCTCGTCTCCGGCGCTCCGCGTCGTAAAGGCCAGCGGGAGGGGTAAGCCGTGACGCCGCAGCAAGCCCGCCGGCAGGCGAGCGAGATCGTCCGCGCCGAGGCGCGGGCGGTGAAGACCGGCTGGCTAGCGGAGCAACGCACGGCCGGCCGGTCGATCGGATCGCTGCGGGCCGAGTTGCGGCGTAGCGAGCCGGCGGCGAAGATCATCCGCGCGCGAGCGGCGAGGGTAATCGCTGAGTTGTTGGTCGAGATCGAGACGGCCGAGAACGAGCGGGACTTTAACCTCGCGCTTCAGCGAGCGCGGCCGTCTGGCGCTCTCGCCCGCCCGGCGGCTTGGCAGTGGCTCTGTTGAGCGACGACCGGCCGAGCTGGTTGGCCGTCCAGTTATTCAAGTCAATGAGCGACGCCGAGCGGCGCGCGCTGATGATGCGGGACCCGGCCGCTTACGAGGCGTTGGCGGCGGCGGTCGAAGAGCTGGAGCGGGATGAGCGGGCCGGTCACGAGCCGCCGAAGAAGGGGGCACGCCATGGCACTTAATGCTGAGCCGGAGCAAATGGCCGAGGGACTTGGTCCCCCGGCCGCCTTGCCTTGCCTTGCCGCGCCGCATCCCCGCCAGCGTCCCTGATCTCCACGGGCCCTTCAGGTGATACCTTAACGGCCACCTGCGCCTTCAATTAGGTCAACTCGTTTGCTTGGCGGAGCTAGCATCGGCCAAAGTTCGCCGGCATTTCCCAGGTGGGTTGCGATCCATGAGGGACTCATCCAGGATCGACACCAGAGCATCAATGCCTCTTTTACCGTCTCTTAACCGAGCGGATGAAAGTACGGCAGATGTAATATGGGGGACGATATGAGAAGAATATGGCCTTCGGCCGGCATCGTTTCGGGCACATATCTTGTTGCGTTTGTGTCTATGGCGTCGGCGCAAGCTGTCAATGACCCAGCTGTTGGTGGGCAACTTAACCGAGAGTGGGGCGCTGCTATCGGCCAAATCGCCAAAATGAGGGACGACAGCGTCACTGGTGGCGGGATGGGAGCGCACGCCCGATCGACGCAGGCAGCCGACAACGTCGGCGGGTTCGCGAACAGCAACAATGCCTTTGGCATAACCTTCAATGTGAAGGAAGAGGGTGGGAACGCCGGGCGGCAGGGCGTCGGGAACGTATCAAAGAACAGTCCGCACAACGTACATCCCGGGGATGGCGGCAATGGACAGCATGCCCTCAACAATCTTGCTCTCACGAACCGGCTAGACCCGGTGACGGGTGAAGCGATCGGCCAGTGAAGGAGCTTTACGGCGGGCATTCGGAAGACATCCGCGCGAAGGGGATAGTCAGCCTGGAGATGTCTTCGGTCGAGCCGAAGCGACCAAAGGAGGTTTTGGGTTGCGAACCTCTGGCGGTTGCCGGTCGGGCAACAAACCCCGACCAGCTCGGATCGGCTCCCTGGACGACGCGGTGGCAGGTGATAAACTCCGGGTCAGAGAGAGACCAAGTCTTTCCTAAAGGCCCGCGGCCGGGCGGGATATCCGCAGGGGGCAGCTACTGTCCCGGGACTTCCTGCCGCCGAAAATATCACCTCCGACCCAACGCCGGCTAGTCTGTTTCAGCCTGGCGCCACGCCGCGGGCGGCGCTGAAGTTGGTCGAGGCGGACTAGGTTTGAGCGACGTCCTGTTCACCGCGCTCGTGGCCCTGGCGCTCGCGGCGCTGGCCGTTCTTCTCGCTGCTGTCGCCGGCGGGCTTTGAGGCCGGGACGCACTGTGGACACTGAGCGGACACCTGGCGAAGCGTCGTTTTGCCAACGTCCAGGCGGCCAGCATCCCTTTGACTTTACGCCGCTATTTCCGCCGCCAGAAACGGGTCGCCTAACCACCATTCAGACTAGGAAGTCGGCCGTTGTGTAAGCTAACGCGCGCACGTTGCCATCCTGGATGGCGATTTCCAGCTCCGGGACAGCGTCCCCGCCTGTGTTGCCCCGGATGATGGTCAGGTTGCCCACGTTGTCCACCGCCCAAAGCCGGCCTACGGCATGGGAGTTGCCGAAGACGAAATGTTGGGTGCCGTTCGCGACTTCGTTCGCGTCTATCCTCGATAGGTCGAACCGGTCACCGAGCACGCCGCCGCCAGGCCGTTCGAAGGCCACCGCACCGTCGCCAGCTTGCACAATGTCACGTGAGGTGCGATTGGAGCCGGCAGTCGAGAGGAATTGAAAGATGTCGTTCCCGGAGCCCCCGATAAAGCTGTCGTTGCCGGTGCCGGCGATGAGCACGTCCTGGCCGGGGCCGCCGTTCAGTAGGTTGCCCGTTCCACCGTTGGACCTGCAGCCGGTCGTTGCCGTTCTGTCCGAACAGCCGGTTGGCACCGAGCGTACCGGCCATGGATACGTCGCGATCAGGTTGTCGTTGCCGTCGCCGGCCAGGAAAACGTTCTGAGCCGAGCCGCCGACCGTCGATGTCGACGAAGGCTGAGGCCTGGAGCGTGTCGTTGCCCATGCCTCCGGTTAGCCGGTTGGTGAGGACCGGCTTCCTCCTGGCATAGTCGTACCCACAAGTGTACAACACGACCTGTCGCCGACAGGAAGTCGTCGCCGTCACCGCCATCCAGTATATTGTTGGTGTCGCACGATAAGTCGATTTCCTCGATTATGCTGGCAAGAATCACATCGTTACCGGTACCGCCATAAAGCTCATTGTATTGCCAGCTATCGGCGTCGATCCTGTCGTTTCCGGCATCGCCGTTCACGTAGTTTGCACCGACCTCCCAGTAGGCATCATAGATGCCCTGAGCGGTGGCTTGGATTATGTCATCTCCGAGGCCACCGGAGATGTTGTTTACTGCCGTCGTGTTCGTAACGCCTTCCCAATCGCCGGCAACGGCTTCCGCTGAAATGATGTCGTCACCGGCTTGCCCCTGCACATCGTTGGTCACGCTCCAGAAACCGCCGTTCGTGTCGATGACAACGGTGTCGTTTCCGTCTCCGGCACGAATGGTCTGGTCCATCGTGGAGTATTTGGTTTGCCACAACTCACCGCCAAGATTCCTCCACCCGGATGGAATCGTCCCCGATACCACCCCAGATCGAGCTAAGCGTGTAGGTGTAGTCGGCCGGCCTAATCCTTTCCGTGATATTATCGATGCCATCTCCGCCGTTCAGGTTCAGGCGACGTAGTTACCTCGTAAAATTCTTCGTTAGCTGTAGGTTGCTGCCCGGTGACGGACGCCAAAAGCGTATCATTTCCAAGGCCGCCGGCCTCTGTGAGAATGACCGTAGGTGTTCCAGCTGACCCCTCATCACCGCCCTCGGGAGGTTAGGCGCGTTCGCAAGATCGAAGTACGACGTCAACCGATCGTTGTCGTCACCACCATCTAGGTACGTGTTGTTGTAGCTTCTGAAACTGGCGGCGTCGTAGTTGGTGAGAACGTCTCGACCTCCGAGACCGTAAACCAGATCGCCATCGAAGCGAGCCAATAGCAAATCCGGACTTGATGTGCCATTGAGTGCCATTTTAGTACTCCTTTTGTTAAATTATCAAAGTATCCGTAACGGAGAGCCGACGGGCCTGCGATCCTCGATCCGCTGGCTCCCCTAGCCCAAGCGGGCTATACACCCCTCGCGGGGATCATCCACATCCGCGTGGACGGCGCAATCGGCGTCTTGGCCTGCGGGGTCGATGTCCGCGTGCTGCGGATCGCCGCCGACATCGCCGCCAGCAACCTCGACGACGTGCTGGCGAGGGCAACGGACGAGACGACCCGAGCTGTCGTGGCCGAGGCCAAGCGACAGCTCGCCCATGCGCTCGGCTTGCGGCCGCGGGCGGCGCTGCGGGTGGTCGAGACACAGTGAGCGAAGTCGCCCAAGTCCTGATCGTGGCCATAGCCGTCGTCCTGGCGTTTGTGTTGGGCATCATCGTCGCCGGCGGGCTCTAGGCGGTGGCCCTTCGGGCCGAGTTAAGAGGGCTGGCCGCAGGGGCGGCCAAGGGCGAGCCGCGCCATGCCGTGCGCGCGGCGGATTTCGTTATGAGTGGATCTGGTCGGCGACCATCCCGATGAGCACGCCGGTGAAAAAGCAGGCCGGGATCGCGATGACCCACGCCCAGACCGAGCGAAGCAGCCCGCCCAGCGGCATGAACATCAGGATGATCGCGACGATCGTGATGACCGCCAGCTCCGTTGCCCACCACCACGCGCCGAACAGCGGCGGGGAGCCGAAGAGCAGCTGGTGGGATTCGCCGGGCTCAAGGTCGCGAGGTCAAGGATCGAGAATTCCCGGTAAAGCGCCGGGTCTCGCATGGAAGCTCGGATGTTGTTCATTTCCTGGCTCCCTTCGGAAAGGTGACGGGTCACGCTATTCTTGAGAAAGAACGCCAGTCAATTGCCGAGCCAGCTCACCGAACTTTTCAGGCAAATGTCAGCCGGCCGAGCGGCGCTGCGGGTGCGTGAGGCCGGACTAGCACTGTGGACACTGAGCGGACACCTTGCGCACGCCTTGCGCAGACGTGCATCCCTTTGACTTTACGCCGCTATTTCCTGCCGCCCGGCGCATGGCCACCTGAATGCGTTTCAGTCGGTGATGGCAACCTGAGGATTTGAGCGTAAACTCGGCTCAGCCAGTCGTGATCGGGTTTGCTTTTTCACAGGCTTGCGTAGGTCAGGGCTGGGGCTAATGCCGCCAAGCTTATCCCCAGCCCGTTCCAGCGAAGTAGCTAGTTATAGCTAGGCCGCGTAAATCTCCCGCCACGTTTCCAAGGCCTCCTGGCGCTCGTCGGTCCAGCCGGAGACGCGGGTGATCTTGTAGGCCTCGCGGATCAGCTCGACCTGGACCAGCAAATTCTCCACGTGCCGGCGGCCCGATCGCAGAGTTCTCCTGGGAGGGCGTCGACGAGGGCGACCAACGATCCGGCCGCGGCTGGCTCGCGCCGGGACCGCCGGCCGACGGGCACCTCTACTTCCATTGGGGGAACAATTCAGGCCTCGTGTGCAGGCCTTGGTAGGTTCTTTCAACGCCTGTTAGGGGGCACGCGAAGGTCGCGACCTGGTATGGGATCAGCAGAAAACCGTCGGCGGCATACGAACGCACGCCGCTGCGCTCACTCGGCAGAAAGCGACGCGAACTCTCGTCCGCGCCGCTCCCAGTTGAAGGCTGCCGCCAAGTGCAGTCGACGTTAGTCTGCTAAGTGTCAGTCGGTAGCCGTGCCTCCGCCACCGCCGACGCCACCGTCGCCACCGTTGCCACCAGCACCACCTGGAGCGCCGGTGCCGCCGTTGCCTCCGGTTGCGAGCGGCCCATCACCGCCTGCACCACTGCCGCCACCGTTGGCGTTGGCGTCGCCACCACCGACACCGGAAGTCGCCGTCCCACCGGCGCCGCCGGAACCACCATTGCCTCCGTTGCCTTCAGCTTAAGCAGCACCGCCATCGCCGCCGCGACCGCCATTGCCTCCGCGGCCGGCGTTCCCGCCGTTGGCATCGCCGCCCCTGGCGTTAGCCGTGGCGCCGTTCGCAGTTCCGCCAAGGCCGCCGGTGTTACCATTACCGCCGGTGCCACCAGTGCCACCTATAGCACCGGTGTTGCCGGTTCCGCCGGTCGCCGTCGGTCCGAGTCCGCCGTTACTGCCGAAACTGCCATTAGCGTTTGCCGCCCCTCCGCCGGAGCTTTGTGGCTTCGCCGCCGGCGCCGCCATTGCCGCCATTGCCGCCGCTACCCTCCGCCTTAGCGCGCCGCCATCGCCACCGCGACCACCGGTGCCGCCGCGGGCGCCGCGGCCGCCATTGGCGTCACCACCGCGGGCGTTGGCCGCGTAAGCGTGAGACCCGTCCCCAACGAAACCGGGGGTAATGACCGGTAGGGCCATCAACGAGGTTGCCCCCAGCAGGGCGATCATCAGTTGCCTTTTCACGGGTGTGTTCCTCTCAGATTTTCTCGAGGGGGCGACGCACTTCTGCGGCCCAATTCCTTCTTTACGCGCAGCGCGAGTAGGTGACAACCCGCAACATAGGCAGAGGAGCACAATTGGTCTGCCTCCTGAAAGGTGGCCCTCCCTGAAGTAGGCTTTCAGCCTTTGGAGGATGCCAGGAATGTCGCAGAGAAAGCACAAGCCGGAAGAGATCGTTGCGAAGCTGCGGCAGGCGAGGTTCTCCTGCCGGCGGCCTGAGGTCGAGGCGACGATCATCGGCGTGCCCGGCACCTTCACCAGCACTGTCGAGCGCCTTCCACGGCCGCCCCGCAGGTTCCGGCTAGTCGGAAAAACTTAATCGTGTAGACAATGTTGAACGAATTGATGTAGATAATGTTGGACCAGCTTCAGCAGAATGGAAAGTGCATGATGGCCAAGAGCGATAAAGCGGGCCGATCCTTGAGTAAAAGCGAACCTTCGACGTCCTCTGATCTAGGCGTGGCGTTCGGCGGATCACACTCTGAGGGCCATATTGTCACACTCACCGGTGAGAAGGCTCTGCCAGCTATCTTTGGCACGACCGACCGCGATCAGGCGGACTCTCTGCTAAGACACTGCCTCCAGGTGCTAAGTCGCAACGAGGCCGGAGATGCGGGCGGGGGAGCTGACGAGCGCCACTTCCTGCTGTCGATCATCCGCGACGTATCTCCGCGTGATCCGGTCGAGCGCATGTTGGCCGTGCAAATGGCCGCAGTCCATATCGCTACGATCCGCGCAGGGCGATGGCTGGCGACCTGCGACAACCTCCCTCAACGCGAGGCGCACTATACCGGCTTCAACAAGCTGGCTCGAACCTTTGCCGCCCAAGTCGAGGCTCTGCGAAAACATCGCAACGGAGGCAAGCAGACGGTGGTGGTCCAGCACGTGACGGTAGCCGACGGTGGGCAGGCCATCGTGGGTTCAGTGAGCACGGGCGATGAAGGGGGGTGGGGTAAATGACGAAGCCTGACGAGAACCCCATGAGCGCCGCCAACGCGGCACCCAGATGCACGGCACGTTCAAAGCGAACGGGCGAGCGATGCGGCGGCCCCGCCGTGAGCGGGTGGTCTGTCTGCCGGTTCCACGGTGCGGGCGGCGGCCATCCCGCAGGCAAAGACCATCCGTCATGGAAGCATGGAATGCGGTCGCGTGAATGGATCAACGAGCGGAAGTTGCTTAACGAGTTGGTGCGCGGACGCTGGCGAGTTTGAGGCGGCCGATCGAAGGAACTGGCTGAAAGAGCTGGCTCGGTAGGCGCCACCGGCTTTCGTTTCACGGGGATGGAATACGATCGCAGCGGCACGTCCAAAATCCCCGAGTGTGCCGCCGCTCATTCCGCTGATACCGGCATGCAGGTTCGTGCACACTGTCTGACGTGGACGGCGTCTGGACATCTGGGCCGGTAGGCTACCCGGGAACGGCTAACGGGCCCTGAAACGGGCCTAATGCACATCCTACGGGGCGAAATACGGTGCCCCTCTGCCCCTCTGCGACAATCCACCCAGCCGTCGTCCTCGCGCTCGGCCCCGAAAGGTCTACCTGGCCATCGCGGACCAGTCGGCCGGATCGAACGTGTCCTCGACTTCGCGAAGGCGAAGGGATGGCGGGTCGGGGAAAACCCTGCGCTCTGGCGCGGGCATCTGAAAGCCATCCTGCCCGCCCGGCAGAAAGGCACGCTGCACCACGCCGCCGGCCGGTGACCGCGGGCCCGTTTACGACCGGTTGACGGATGCCACCGCATCCTCGCCCGTGACCGGCGGTCACCAGAGGCCCAGCGTGGTAGGCAGGTGGTAGGCAGCCGCCAACTCGGCCGAGTGGCGTCCGCGCTAACCTATTGATTTGATTGGTACCGACGCCCCGGCTTGAACGGGGGACCCCCAAATCCACAATCTGGTGCTCTAACCAACTGAGCTACGTCGGCACTCGAATGGGGGAGTTACACCAGGGGGCGGCTGGTTTGCAAGTCTGGCTTGCGGCGGGGGGCGGGCGGCGGCAGGGTGCGGGGCGGGGAGGAGCGCGAGATGGGCATCAACCGGGAGAGCGAGGTCGCCGCCGATCTGCAGATCGGGCCGACGTCGCTCGGCATGGTCCGGATCTACATCAAGACCGAGACGCTGGATCTGCCGCTGGATTTCGCGCCGGAGGAGGCCGAGGAGATCGCCGAGGAGATCCGGGCGGCCGCGGAGAAGGCGCGCGGTGCCCCCGGCGGCAAGAAGGGGCGGCGGCGCTAAGGCAAGCCGCTGGGGATGCCCGGTTTTTTCGGATGCACGGCGCGCGCACGGGCCGTGCACCGCGCGTATGCAGGCGGGTTGAGGTCCGGTTGATCGACGCCTGCGGGCGCGGGTGAGGGGGGATGCCCCGCGTGCACAAGGCATGCACAACGCATGCACAACGCATGCACAAGGCATGCACGGATCATGCACGACGCCCATGCATGCGGGTTGACGCGCCGTTTAGCGGGCGGCGCCCGGCACCCGTTCGAGCGTCAAGAGGGCGACGGCCCGGAAGAACGGCTCGGCGAGCACGGTCTCCCTGAAGTCGCGGGCCAGCGGCGAGGCTTTGATCGCGGCGACCATGCGCTCGGCGGTGAGCGCGGGGTCGCGCTCGGCGGCGGCGAAGGTCGCGGGGTCGGCGAAGGCGATGGGCGCCACCTGCCAGAAGAGCGCCACCGCGTCGTCGCGGGCGCGGCCGGGGTGGGTGAAGTTGAGCGCGAGGTCCTCGGCGGCGCGGCCGATCTCGCCGGCGCGGGCGCCGAGGCCGGGGGTGGCGAAGGCGGCGTCGAGCGACCGCGCGCCGGCGGCGATGGCGGCGAGGGTCGCGCGGCGGTCGCCGGGGCCGGCGGCGGCTTCGCCGAGCCGGCAGGCGGCGATGGTGAGCCTGGCGAAGGCGGCGAAGCTGGTGACGGCGAGGGCGGGCAGGGTTCGGGCTCCTCGGCTCAGCTCAGCGGCAGGCGGCCGGGGTCGGGGTCGGTGAGCTGGTGCAGCCGGCCGGCGGCGGTGCGGGCGAGCCGCTGGGTCAGGGCGCGGCGGCGGGCGCCGGGGAGCGGCGAGGGCGCGGGCCAGCGCTGGATCTCGGCGTCCCAGGCGTCGGCGAGGATCAGGCCGGCGTCGGGCGGCAAGAGGTCGGCGGGGAAGTCGAGGTCCACCGCCCAGAAGAAGCGGTCGCACCATTCCAGATAGCCGCCCCACTTGAGGTCGGAGACATAGTCGGTGCGGCTCGACTTGCACTCGACGATCCAGATCTCGCCGCGCGGGCCTAGCGCGACCACGTCGACGCGGAGGCCGGGGGCAGGGACGAACTCGAGCAGCGGCGCGAAGTCGAGGGCGCGCAGGCAGCGGCTGACCCCGCGCGCCAGCCGCTGGCCGGGGAGGAGGAGAGCGTCGGACATGGGTCCTGCTTCGCGCCGGCGGGCCGGAGGGTCAAGTCCGGCGCGAGACAGCCCGCGTGCGGCACGGTCCTGCCCGGGCTCTGGCCCGGGCAGCGGCCGACCCGCCCCTGTGGGCGGCGGCTTCACGACCGCCCCGCGGGTCGGCCGCTGCCCTTGACGCGGGCAGGGAACGCGGGCGGAACGGTCGGGGCTCGGGGGGCTTTCATGCCCGTTGCCACCGGGAGCGACAATTCGCGCCCGCGTGGTCGGGCTCCGGGCCTTGAGGCGCTCCGAGGTGCGGGTTAAGAAGGATCGTAAGGGTCCGACCGCGCCCGCGGAATCGACCGACCGGCTTGCCAGGAGACCGAGCATATGGCCGACGCCGCCGCCCACGGGCACGCCGAGCACGACCACCCGGGGTTCTTCACCCGCTGGTTCATGTCGACGAACCACAAGGACATCGGCCTGCTCTATATCGTGACGTCGGCTACGCTGGGCCTCGTGGCGGTCGCCTTCACCATGTACATGCGGCTCGAGCTGCTGCATCCGGGCGTCCAGTACATGCTGGTCGACGGCGAGCCGAACGGCCACATCTGGAACGTGCTGGTCACCGGCCACGGCATCCTGATGATGTTCTTCGTGGTGATCCCCGCCCTCTTCGGCGGCTTCGGCAACTACTTCATGCCGCTGATGATCGGCGCGCCGGACATGGCGTTCCCGCGGCTCAACAACCTCAGCTACTGGCTTTTCGTGGCGGGCGCCACGCTGGCGATCCTGTCGATGCTGGCGCCGGGCGGCGACGGGCTGCACGGCACCGGCGTCGGCTGGGTGCTCTATGCGCCGCTCTCGACCACCGAGAGCGGCATGTCGATGGATCTGGCGATCTTCGCGGTGCACCTCTCCGGCGCCTCGTCGATCCTCGGCGCCATCAACATGATCACCACCTTCATGAACATGCGCGCGCCCGGCATGACGCTGCACAAGGTGCCGCTCTTCCCCTGGTCGATCATGGTGACGGCGTTCATGATCCTGCTGGCGCTGCCGGTGCTGGCGGGCGCGGTCACCATGCTTTTGACCGACCGCAACTTCGGCACCACCTTCTTCGATCCCGCGGGCGGCGGCGACCCGGTGCTCTACCAGCACATCCTGTGGTTCTTCGGGCATCCGGAGGTCTATATCGTCATCGTGCCGGGGTTCGGCATCGTCAGCCACGTGATCTCGACCTTCTCGCGCAAGCCGATCTTCGGCTACCTGCCGATGGTCTATGCGATGATCGCCATCGGCGCGATCGGCTTCGTTGTCTGGGCGCACCATATGTACACCGTCGGCATGTCGGTGACCCAGCAGAGCTATTTCATGCTGGCGACCATGGTGATCGCGGTGCCCACGGGCGTGAAGGTCTTCTCCTGGATCGCGACGATGTGGGGCGGGTCGGTCGAGTTCAGGACGCCGATGCTCTGGGCGATGGGCTTTCTCTTCCTCTTCACCGTCGGCGGCGTCACCGGCGTGGTGCTGTCGCAGGCGGCGATCGACCGGGCCTATCAGGACACCTATTACGTGGTGGCGCATTTCCATTACGTGATGAGCCTCGGGGCGGTCTTCTGCATCTTCGCCGGGGTCTACTACTGGATCGGCAAGGTCACCGGGCGGCAGTATCCGGAGTGGGCCGGCAAGCTGCATTTCTGGTTGATGTTCATCGGCGCCAACGTCACCTTCTTCCCGCAGCACTTCCTCGGGCGGCAAGGCATGCCGCGGCGGTACATGGACTATCCCGAGCAGTTCGCGCTCTGGAACTATGTCTCGTCGATCGGGGCGTTCCTGTCGGGCTTGAGCTTTCTCTTCTTCTTCTGGATCGTCTTCTACACGCTGCGTTACGGCCAGCGGCTCACCGAGCATGCCTACTGGGGGCCGCAGCCGGACGCGACTCTGGAGTGGACGCTGCCCAACCCGCCGCCGGCGCATACCTTCGAGACGCTGCCGACGCCGGACATGTGGGATCACCACGCGAGCCACTGACGGTGCGATGGACCGCGGCGGCGGCATCGGGCCGGAAGGCGATCCCTTCGCGAGGCGCGATCCGCCGATCCTGGCGCTGACGCTCTGGCCGAACCGGTCGCTGACCAAGAACGGCTCGTCCTGGCTGATGGGGCTCTTGGCCGCGGGCCTCGCGCTGCCGCTGATCGGGCTCATCGGCACCCGGGCGGCCTGGGGGATGCTGCCGTTCCTGCTCGCGGCCTTCGTGGCGCTCTATCTCGCGATCCGCCGGAGCTGGCTCGACGGGCGGCTCAGCGAGGAGCTGCGGCTCTGGCCGGATCTGATCACCGTGGTGCGCCGCGACCCCGGCGGGCGCGAGCGGCGCTGGCACGCCAATCCGTTCTGGGTGCGGCTCCGGCTGCGCGACGACGGCCGGGTCGAGAAGTACCTGACATTGCAGGGCAACGGCCGCGAGATCGAGCTCGGCGCGTTCCTGAGCCCCTGGGAGCGCGAGACGCTGCATGCCGAGCTCGGCGCGGCGCTCGGCCAGCTCCGGGCCGGCGGCTGACGGCGATGTGGACCGCCGAGGCGGCGGGCGTGTAGGATGCGCGTGCCGCCGCCGGGCGGCCGCGATGAACCCGAAAGGATCGAGATGACACGCCTCCTTCCAGCCGCGCTGGCGCTCGCCCTGGCAGCGCTGCCCGCCGCCGCCGACGAGTTCACCGACACGCTCGCGAGCGCGCTCAAGGCGTACAACGACGGCGACATCACCGGGGCGCGCGCGGATCTCGACTACGCCGGCAAGCTCCTGAACGCGCTGAAATCGGAGGCGCTGGCCAAGTTCCTGCCGGCGGCGCAGGCGGGGTGGGTGCGGGAGGAGGCTTCGGGGGATGAGGGGGCGGCGGGAGGGTTCATGGGGATGCTGGGGGGCGGGACCACGGCTTCGGCGAGCTACAGGAAGGCGGCGGAGAGCTTCAGCATCACGCTGGTGGCGGATTCGCCGATGGTGAACGGGCTCGGGGCGATGATCAGCGGGATGGCGGGGATCGCCGGGGGAAAACCGATGCGAATCCAGCGTGTCGAGTTCACCCAGACCGATGATGGGCTGCAGGGCGTGGTCAACGACAAGGTGATGATCCAAGTCAGCGGCGACGCGAGTCTGGAGGCCAAGACCGCGCATCTCGAGGCGATGGACTTCAAGGCGCTGGGCGATTTCTGAGGCGGCTTGAAAGCGGCTGGAAAGCGGCTTGCCAGCGTATTGCGACAATTTCGCTCGGGAATGGCCCGGTCAGTCGGTCTCGAGCGGCGGCGGGCGGGGGCGGAGCACCCGGCGGTAGGAGGCGCGGACCTCCTCGACCTCGGCCTCGGCGCGGGTGGCGGCCTCCTGGGCCGAGGCGAGCTCGGACTGCAGCGTCGCGATCTGCTGGGCGGCCGCGGCCTCGATCTCGTCGCGCAGCGTCTCGGCGCGGTGGCGGGCGTCCTCGGCGGCGTGGAGCTGCACCGCGAGGTCGGCGTCCTGGGCGGCGCTGCGGGTGATCGGGCCGTTGGTGCGGCCGAAGATCCAGCGGGCGATCCAGCCGAGCAGGAACGCCGCGATCAGCGCGCCGGCAATGGCCAGCGTCAGCTCATTCCGGTCCATCGCCGTCTCCGCTGCCGCCTGCGCTCACGTCGCCGGCGTCGCCTTCGGCGGTCACCAGGTTGAAGGCGATCCGCCGGTTCTGCGCCCGGCCGGCGGCGGTGGCATTGTCGGCCACCGGGTCCGACTCGCCGTAGCCGTGCGCGGTGACGGCTGGGAGCGGCAGGTTCTCGGCCCTGAGCGCCGCCAGCACCGCGTCGGCGCGGGCCTGGCTCAGGCGCTGGTTGCCGGCGTCCGAGCCCATCGAAGTCGGTGTGGCCGCCGATCTCGATCGCCACGTCCGGGCATTGGCGCAGCGCTGTGGCGATCGCGTCGATGATCGGCTTGCTTTCCGGGGCGATGGTGGCGGCGCTGGTGGCGAACTGGATCTGGCCCTTGGCGAGGATGGCCTCGATCTCCGCGCCGCAGACCACGTCGGGGCTTTCGGGCGGAGCGGTCTCGCCTTCGGCCACCGCCTCGGCGTCTGGGGCGAGGGTGAAGACGATGCGGCGGTTCTCGGCGCGGCCGGCGGCGGTGGCGTTGTCGGCGACCGGGTCGGCCTCGCCGTATCCGTGGGTGGTGATGCCGGCGAGCGGCAGATCGGGGGCGCGTAGTGCTGCGAGCACCGCGTCGGCGCGCTCCTGGCTGAGCCTGAGGTTGCCGCTGTCGGAGCCTTGCGAGTCGGTATAGCCGCCGATCTCGAAGGTCGCGTCGGGGCAGCCGCGCAGCGTGTCGGCGAGCGCGGCGATCACCGGGGCGCTGTCGTCGGCGAGCGCGGCGGAGCCGGCCTGCGAACTGGATCGAGGTCGAGGCGAGCGTCGTCTCGATCTCGGTGGCGCATTCGGCGGCGGCGTCGGCCGCGACTTCCGCCGGGTCGGGCTCGTCGGTGTCGAGCACCTCGGCGCCGGCGTTGTCGCCAGGGGCGAGCAGGGTGAACTCGATCCGGCGGTTCTGCGCCCGGCCGGTGTCGGTGGCGTTGTCGGCGACCGGATCGTCGGCGCCGAAGCCGCGGGCAGTCAGGCGGACCAGCGGCAGGTCGGCGGCGCGCAGCGCCTCGAGCACTGCCCGGGCGCGAGCGTCGCTCAGCGTGCGGTTGTCGTCGGCGGAGCCTTGCGAGTCGGTGTGGCCGCCGATCTCGAAGTCGGCGCCGGGGCAGGTGCGGAGCACGTCGGCGATCGCGGCGATCACCCCCTTGCTCTCGGGCACGATGCTGGCGGAGCCGGCGGCGAACTGGATCGAGCCGGCGTCGAGGATGGCGCTGATCTGGTCGGCGCAGATTCGGGGCGCGGCCGCGCGGCTTCCTCCGCCGCGGCGGCGGCGGCGTTGAAGCTGACGTCCACCACCGCGGCGTCGCCGACCTTGGCGGCGAGCATCGCCCGGACCTTCGCGGCGACGTCGGGCTCGAGGCTCCAGCCCTCGAGGGTGACATGCTCGGGCGTCACGTCGAGCCGGCCGACCTTGAGCGCGGCGAGGGCGTCGACGCCAGCGAGCACCCGGCCGGGCCAGCCCTCGGGCAGTGCGGCGTCGATCTTCATGCCGTCGCTGACCCGGTCGTGGCCGAAGCGTGCGGCGGCGAAGCTCAGGATCGCCGCCTGTGAGGTGGCGTCCTTGACCGGACCGGAGAGATGCACGCTGCCGTCCTCGCGCAGGTCGGCGCCGAAGCGCGGGACCGCCACCGCGGCGGCCTGAGCGTCGGCCGCCGGCGTGGGCGGCGTCACCGTCGTCAGGCCGAAGCCGCCGGGCAGCGCGGCCTTGAGCGTGGCGGCGGCTGCGGCCGCGCGATCGGCCGCGGCGCCGTCCGGCGGGGTGAGCTCGGCCGCGGCGTCGCTGAGGCTGAAGCGGCCGCCGCCGAGGGTCTTTAGTGCCGCGATGCCCTCGGTCACCGCGGCCGCCCAGTCGGGCGAGGGCGCGCCAAGGCCGACCCGGCAGTCGGCGACGTCGGGGAGGCCGGCGGCGCGCACCGCGGCGAGTATGGACTCGGCGGCCTCGGGGGTGTCGGCACTGCAGGCGGCGAGCCGGCCGCCTGCCTTGTCGAGCGTGAGGTCGAAGGCGAAGGGCGAGATCACCGGTCGCGGCGCCGAGATGTCGAGGGCGAGGGTCACGCCCGCGCGGCGCGGCGCGGCGGAGCCGCGCTTCCAGCGCCGCGCGGTCGGCGTCGCTGTCGGCGACCGCGATCACCGCCACCGTGCCGGGGGCGACGCTGACCTTGGCGCGCGGCAGCTCGGAGAGCACCGAGAGGCCGAAGCCGAGCGCCTCCTGCCAGCCGTCGGGTGCCGGGTCGGACGACGATTCGAGCATGTCGGTGACATGCTCGCTGAGGCCGCCGGCGCCGAGCGCGGACGCGGATCACGTCGCGGCCGCCGGTCTCCGGCACGAGGCCGATCAGCGAGACGTCGGCGTCGTTGCGCAGGAGCTCCAGCGCGAAGCTCGGCGGCGGCAGCGGCGCCGCCGCGCGCACGGTGGTGGCGTCGTCGATGCCGTCCACCACCTGCCGCGCCACCTCGAGCGCGCGGAACCGGCTCGATTCGTCCGGGGCGGCGCCTTTGAGCGTGACCTTCAGCCCGTCGACCTCGACACTGGCCCAAGGCTGTCCGGCGGAGGCGAGCGCGGTCTGGAGGCGGGTGGCGACCGTTTGCTCGTACCAGGGGGTGGCGGTGCCGGCGAGCTTCCAGGCGCCGTAGCCAGCGCCTGCCAGCACGATGACGGCGAAAAGGGCAGCGCGCAGGCGCATGACGTCTCCCGACCCCGGTCAGCCAGCGTCTTTAGGCCGAAGCCGGCCGCGGATCAAGCCGACGCCCGGTCACAGAATTGCGGCTGCGAGGAGGCCGGCGGTCGAGGATCAGGCCGGCGTCGCGGTTGGAGCGGAAGAGCGTGAGGCAGAGCCCGCCGTCGTCGATGTCGAGGCGGGCGAGCTGCCAGCCGAGATGCGCCGCGAAGCCGAGGACGCCGGCGAGGGCGGCGATCAGGGCCGGGGGTGGCAGGCCGGCCGCGACCGCGGCGAGGGCGGCGAGGGCGGTCGCGGCGAGGAGGAAGCCGAGCGAGCCAGCGGCCGGTGCGCGGCCCGAACAGCCGCGCGGTCGAGCGGACGCCGATCAGCGCGTCGTCCTCGCGGTCCTGATGCGCGTAGATGGTGTCGTAGAAGAGCGTCCAGGCGATGCCGGCGGCATAGAGCAGCAAGGGCGCCGCGGCGAGGCCGCGGGCGTGGGCGGCCCAGGCGAGCAGCGCGCCCCAGTTGAAGGCGAGGCCGAGGAAGACCTGCGGCCACCAGGTGAAGCGCTTGGCGAAGGGGTAGATCGCGACCAGCGCCAGCGAGGCGACGCCGAGCCCGATCGCCAGCGGCGGGAAGCTGAGGAGGATGGCGCAGGCGGCGAGCGCCTGGGCGATCATCCAGACCGCGGCCTGGCGCGGGGTGACCTGGCCCGAGGGCAGCGGCCGCGAGCGGGTGCGCGCGACGTTGGCGTCGATGTCGCGGTCGGTGAGGTCGTTCCAGGTGCAGCCCGCGCCGCGCATCAGGAAGGCGCCGATGCGCGCAGCCGCGCGGCGATCCAGAGGTCGAACCGGCCGAGGCCCGCGGGGTCGGCGGCGGCGGCGAGGAGCAGGCCCCACCAGCAGGGGATGAGCAGGAGCCAGGTGCCGATCGGCCGGTCGGCGCGGGAGAGGCGCAGGTAGGGTCGCGTCGGCGCCGGGGCGAGCCGGTCGACCCAGTTGCCGCGAACGGCGTCGGCGACCCTTCCCTCCGCCGGCTGGCTGAGGCTAATCTCGTCGCGTCATGGGGGCAGGTATGGCAGAAACCGCGCCGAAGATCAGGCTTTTTGTCGACGCGGCCCTCGGCCCCGGCGCCGAGGTCGTGCTCGCCCCCGACCAGGCGCACTACCTCTTCAACGTCATGCGCGCCGCCCACGGCACTGATGTCGCCGTCTTCAACGGCCGCGACGGCGAGTGGCTCGGACCGGTCACCCGCACCGGCCGGCTCGGCGGGGCGGTCACCTGCCGTGCCCCCGGCCGGCCGCAGCGCCGACCGCCCGACCTCTGGCTGGTCTTCGCCCCGATCAAGAAGGCGCGCACCGACTTCATCGTCGAGAAGGCGGCCGAGCTCGGCGCCGCCCGCGTGCTGCCGGTCTTCACCCGCCACTCCAACACCTCGCGCATCCAGCCCGAGCGCCTGCGCGCCCACGCCATCGAGGCCGCCGAGCAGTGCGGCGAGACCTTCGTCCTCGACATCGCCCGCCCGGTGCGCCTCGAGGCGCTGCTCGACGCCTGGGACCCGGCCCGCCGCCTGGTCTTCTGCGACGAATCGCGCGTCGCCGCCCCCGCCGCGACCGCGCTCGCCGCCGCCGCTCCCGGCCCCTGGGCAATCCTTGTCGGCCCCGAGGGCGGCTTCGACCCCGCGGAGGCGGCGCGGCTGCGCGGGCTCGACTACGTGCTGCCGGTGACGCTAGGGCCGCGGGTGCTGCGCGCCGACACCGCCGCCTGCGCCGCGCTGACGCTGTGGCAGGCGGCGCTGGGGGACTGGCGGTGAGCTTCATCCGTCCCGAGCTGGCGGCGCGGCTCCGGCTCTGGCGGGAGCCGATCGCCTGGGGCGTGCTGCTCGGCGCCGGGCTCTGGCTGATCTGGCGCGGCTATGCCCGGCTGGAGCCGGGGCTGTTCCTCTTCGGGCTCCTCGCGGCGGCGGCGGGGCTGGGGCTGATGCGCGCGGCGGTGCGGCGGCTGAGGCTGATGGGCGACGCGCCGGCCGAGGGGGTGGTGGTGATCGACGAGGCGCGGATCGTCTATTTCGGGCCGCGGACCGGCGGGGTGGTCGATCTGCCCTCGGTGACGCGGGTCGAGATCGTCACCCGGCCGCACGTGCCGCCGGCCTCGCCGCACGCCTGGGTGATCACCGCCGAGGACGGCACCCGGCTGACCATCCCGCTCGGGGCGCAGGGGGCGGACGGCCTGCTCGATGCGCTGAGCCCGCTGCCGGGGATCGACTTCGACGCCGGGATCGCGGCGGTGGCGGCGCGGGGGCCGCGGCGGACCCTGGTCTGGAAGAAGGCGGGCTGAGGGCGGGACGAGGAGCGGACCTCAGATGCCGGCGTACCAGTCGTAGTTGCCGGCGTCCTCCCAGAAGCCGCCCTTGCCGGCGCCGGTGCCCGCGAGCGAGGCCACGGCCTCGACGCGCATCACGAACTTGGCGTGCTTGTAGCCGAGCTGGCGCTCGACGCGGAGCCGAAGCGGGGCACCGTGGCCGATCGGGCAGATCCGCGTCGTTCATGCCGTAGGCGAGGATGGTCTGCGGGTGGAAGCCGTCGACGAGGTCGATGCTCTCGTAGTAGGCGGTGCCGGAGAAATCGTCGGCACAGTGGAAGACCAGGTAGCGCGCCTGCGGCTGAAGTCCGGCCTCGGTCAGGAGGTGGCCGAGCGGCACGCCGGTCCATTTGCCGATGGCGCTCCAGCCCTCGACGCAGTCGTGGCGGGTGATCTGGGTGCGGGCCGGCATCGCGCGAAGCTCGGCGAGCGAGAAGGCCTTGGGCGTCTCGACGAGGCCGTCGAGCGTGAGCTTCCAGTCGGCGAAGCCGGCCTCGGCGTGGCGCTGGTAGTCGGGAGAGTCCGGCTCGGTGTTGCCGTTGGTGCGGAACTTCGGCGACATCTCGGAGGGGTCGAACTCGCGAGCCATCGCCTGGGCGCCGATCAGCCGGTGGACGTTGTAGGAGAGCCATTCGCCCGAGCCGAGCACGACGTCGCGGAAGCTCGGGCTGTTGCCGAGCCAGTCACAGCCGGGCAGAAGCAGCGCCGGCGCGGCGAGGCCGGCCGAGGTGAGGAGCTTGCGGCGGGTGATCACGGCTTTTCCTTCGGCAGGCGGTAGCGCCCGGTGATCATCGAGCGGATCTCGTTGATCGGGCCGGCGAGGATCACCATGACGACGTGGACGATGATGAAGCCGGCGATGAGCCAGGCGCAGATGAAGTGGATCGAGCGCGCCGACTGCCGGCCGCCAAAGAGGTCGACCAGCCACGGCCAGGTGGCGTCCAGGCCGGGCGACATGGTGAGGCCGGTCAGGATCATCAGCGGGATCAGGAGGGCGAGGACGGCGAGGTAGGCGACCTTCTGCAGCACGTTGTAGTGCCGCGCCGCCTCGCCCTTGGGGAAGTTCAGCGTGGCGTGGTGCTTGACCTCCCGCCAGAGGTGGCCGGGGCGGAGCTCGCGGAGCCCGGGCAGGAGGTCGCGGCGGAGGTGGCCGTTGAGGAGGCTGGTGACGGCGTAGGCGGCGAAGCCGAGCGCGAAGAGCCAGGCGAAGCTGAGGTGCCAGCGCCGGGCGAGCGCCAGATCGTAGTAGGAGGGGATCGTCGCCCAGCCCGGGAAGGCGCGGAGCTCGCCGTGGTCGCCGACGATGCGGTAGCCGAGGAGGCCGGTGGTATCGAGGGTCAGCGCGCCGATGCGCAGATAGCCATGCCCGCGGGCGCCGCCGATCTCGAGCCAGGCCGGGTCGAAGTTGGCGCCGTACTGGCCCCAGTAGAGCCGCGGATGCGCGTTGAAGATCATCAGCCCGCTCATCAGCATGACGAAGAGCGTCACCACGTTGACCCAGTGCCAGATCCGGGTCGAGCGCCGGTGGCGGGTGACGACGACGGGCTCGGAGGGAGCGGGGGTATGGTCGAGGCTGGTCTGGGTCGCTGTCATGGGTGCCGCCTTCGGGCTCGGGAGCGTCTGGGCCGGACGGGAAGGGCCGGGACGCGCCCCTCCCGATCTTTTGGGGATGTTCCAGGCTAGTTGTCCATCATGTTCATGGCGTCGCCGAGCATCATGTAGGGATTGTCCTTGCATTCGTCGGCGAGCATCGCGCCGGAGGCCGCCCGATCGTCGGCCGACATGCCGGAGTCGAGGCTCTGCATCGCGCCCATTATGCCGTCCTGGTCCATCGCCGTGAAGTCGGCGCAGGTCATGGCGTCGGGCGCGGCCATCATGCCTTGCGCCAACGCCGGCAGCGCAGCGGAACCGGCGATCGTGAGCGCGAGGAAAATCCGTTTCATGTCGTGCTCCTGTCGGGTCCGCCGCGACGGCGGCAGGAGCCGGTACGGCGCGGGAGGCGGGGAAGTTACGCGCGGGCTCGCACGAAAAGGTGATGGCGGCGGCGGGGCGCGGCGCGGGGATACGATCTTTGTTTGGCGCGGGGTCCTCTCCACGGTCCCGCCCGATCTGTCCGTCGACAGATCGGGCCGCGCCTGCCTGCCCGTGCGGCAGGCGCGAGTCTCCGCCCGGCCGCCTTTTCGGTCCGGGGGAAGCGATCGCGGGCGGCTCGAATATGCAAACGGGCGACGTATCAGGCGGGCGTGCCGGCGCCGAGGCGGCTGCGCACCATCGCCGCGAGCCGGACCAGCTCGGGATCGTGCAGGCCGAGCGCCTCGAGGCCGGCGACGGTCCGCATCAGATAGTCGGCGTTCGGCCCCTTCGGGCCGGCGGCGCGGGCGATCACCTCGGCCTGGGCCTCGAGGCTGAGCGCGCAGTATTGCGCGTGCGCCGGGTTGGAGACGTAGGCCAGCGCCTCGACGGTCTCGCCGCCGGCGAGCGCCACCGGCAGGCGCGCCTCCTCGTAGGCGTAGGAGACCAGCTCGCGCTCGCGGAGGTAGGCGAGGGTCGCCGCGGCGCCGGCTTCCGCGACATGGTAGGCGAGGCCGGCGCAGCTGCCGCCCGGGTCGCGGTCGAGTGCGAGCACCAGGCCCGGCGCCTCGGGGGTGCCGCGGTACATGATCGAGCGCATGCAGAAGGCGCGGCGGTAGCCGTGAAGCGTCGCCACCCGGCGGTCGTCGAAGTCGAATCCGGGCTCCCAGATCAGCGAGCCGTATCCGAAGACCCAAAGACCGCTGCCGGCCATTTGCCCTGTTCCCGCGCCCGCGCCTGCGCTATCCCGCGCGGGGAACCACGGGGTTAGGGCATGCGAACACTGTTGGCAATCGTGATCCTGGCAGCACTGGGCTGGAGCGGCTACTGGTACGTGCATGCCACCGCGGTGGACCGCGCGGTCACCGGCTGGCTCGCCGAGCGCCGCGCCGCGGGCTGGGTGGCGGAGGCCGACGACGTGCGGGTGCGCGGCTTTCCGAGCCGGGTCGACACCACCCTGACCGGGCTCGATCTCGCCGATCCTAAAGCCGGCTGGTCGTGGCACGCCGAGGCGTTCCAGGTCCTGTCGCTCTCCTACCGGCCGAACCACGTGATCGCGGTGCTGCCGGGCGAGCAGGTGCTGGCGACGCCGCTCGACACCTTTCGCGCGACCGCCGAGCGGCTGCGCGGGTCGGTGATCTTCAAGCCGACGCCGCGGCTCGAGCTCGACCATATGACCTTCGAGATCGGCGACATGCAGATCGCCAGCGACAGCGGCTGGACCGCGAAGATCGGCAAGGCGATCCTGGCGACGCGGCAGGCGGCGGACGGCACGCCCTTCGCCCACGATCTCGCGTTCAATGCCGAGCGGCTGGCGCTGCCCGAGACGCTGACCGGGCGGCTCGGCGGCAAGGGGGTGCTGCCGGCGGAGATCGGCACGGTCGGGGTCGATGCGACGCTGGTCTTCGACAAGCCGTGGGACCGGCCGGCGGTGGAAGGCGAGAACCCCGCACTCGAAGCGATCCGGGTGCGCGATCTGGCGCTCACGTGGGGCAAGCTCGACCTGCACGGCAGCGGCACGCTCGAGGTCGATGCCGACGGCTTCGCCAGGGGGCGGCTGGATCTCGAAGGCGCGGAACTGGCGGGCGATGGTCGATGTCGCGGAAGAGGCCGGGCTCGATCCCGGCGTCGCCGCCGCGGTCCGCGGCGGGCTCGGGCTGATGGCCTCGCTGTCGGGCAATCGCGACACGGTGAGCGTGCCGCTCGACTTCAAGGGCGGCGTGGCGCGGCTCGGGCCGATCGTGCTCGGCCCGGCGCCGCAGCTGGCGCGGCGGGGCTGAGGCCGCTACTGGCAGAAGGGACGGCCCTTCCGGCGCTCGATGTCGTAGTGCAGGTGGGTTTCGTGGAAGCTGTCGGCGCCGGGGCCGAGCGTGGTGCTGAAGGTGCCGCAGGCGGCGGCGTGGATTCTGGCGCAGGGTGGCGCCCCAGGCGGGTCCGCCCCAGTCGCCGGCGACCGAGATCGCGGTGCCGTCGGCGAGACGGAAGCCGGCGACGTCGATCGCGCGGCCGGCGGCATGCTCGGAAACCTTCGCGCCGGGCTGGTTGTTGCGCGGCCGGCAGGTATAGCCGGCGGCGATCTGGAGCGCCTCGAGGCGCCGGGGGAAGCCGGGCTTGGCCGCCCGGGTCACCCAGGCGCGGAGCGCCCGGGCGGTGCCGCAGCTGAGGACCGGCGGCGGCACCAGCGCGACGCCGGCGACCGAGGTGACCTCGACCGGGTGGAGGATGCCGCAGCCGTCGGCGCCGGCGATCGCGGGCAGCGCCTGTCCGGTGATCGCGGCATCGTCGCAGACGGGTCCGGGCGCGTCTGCGGGGGGTCGCGCCCGCGGACGGTCGGCGGCGGGAGCGGGCAGGGCGGCGAGAGCGATGAGGAGCGCGGCGGTGGCGGCGCGCAGCCGGCTCATTCCTTGTCGATGTTGCGGCCGAAATCGGGCTCGGCGGTGTCCTGGCCGGCCTCGATGATGCCGCGGCGGATCGCGCGGGTGCGGGTGAAATAGTCGTGCAGATGCGGCCCGTCGCCGAGTCGGATCGCCCGCTGCAGCGCGAAGATCTCCTCGGTGAAGCGGCCGAGGATGTCGAGGGTGGCGTCCTTGTTGGAGAGAAAGACGTCGCGCCACATCGTCGGATCGGACGCCGCGATGCGGGTGAAGTCGCGAAAGCCCGCCGCGGAATAGTTGATCACCTCCTGCGAGGTGACCTGGCGCAGGTGATCGGCGACGCCGACCATGGTGTAGGCGATCAGGTGCGGCACGTGGCTGGTGACCGCGAGCACCAGGTCGTGGTGCTCGGCCTCCATGAGGTCGACGCGGGCGCCGAGATCGGTCCAGAATTCGGCGAGCGCCGCGGTGGCGGCGGGATCGCCGCCGCTTAGCGGCGTCAGAATGCACCAGCGGTTGTCGAAGAGCTGGGCGAAGCCGGCGCCGGGCCCGGAGTGCTCGGTACCGGCGAGCGGATGGCCGGGCACGAAGCTGACCCCGTCCGGCACGTGCGGGCCGACCGCGGCGATCACCGCGCGCTTGACCGAGCCGACGTCGCTGAGGGTGGCGCCGCGGCTTCAGCCGCGGTGCGATCTCGGCGGCGACGGCGCTCATCGCCCCCACCGGCACGCAGAGGATGACGAGATCGGCGCCCTCGACCGCGTCGGCGGCGGTGTCGCAGACCTCGGCGAGGCCGAGGCGGGTCGCCTCGGCGCGGGTCTCGGCGGTGCGGGCGTGGCCGGTGATGCGCACCGGGGCGCCGGTGCGGCGGATGGCGTGGCTGATCGAGGAGGCGATCAGCCCGAGGCCGACCAGCGCGACATGGGCGTAGGGCATCATGCGCGCACCTTGGCGAAGTCGGCGATGACCGCGGCGACCCGGGCGCAGGCCGCGGCGTCGCCGACGGTGATCCGGAGCGCCGCCGGCAGCTTGTAGCCCGCGACCCGGCGGACGATGATGCCTTGCGCGCGCAGCGCCCGGTCGCAGGCCTCGGCCTCGGCGGCGTCGCGGAAGCGGGCGAGGATGAAGTTCGTCTCGGAAGGGTCGGAGGGGACGCCGATTTCGGCCAGCGCCGCGGCGAGAGCGGCGCGGTTGCCGGCGTTCTCGGCGCGGCAGTGCGCGGTCCAGGCGGTGTCGCGGATCGCGGCCTCGGCGGTGGTGAGTGCGGCGGTGGAGAGGTTGAAGGGGGCGCGCAGGCGGTCGAGGACGGCGATGACGTGGGCGGGGCCGTAGGCCCAGCCGATGCGGAGGCCGCCGAGACCGTGGATTTTGGAGAAGGTGCGGGTCATCACCACGTTGTCGCAGGCATCGGCGAGGTCGGCGTGGCCGTGGGTCTCGGCGGCGTATTCGGCGTAGGCGCCGTCGAGGACGAGGAGGGTCTGCGGCGGCAGGCCGGCGGCGAGGCGGGCGATCTCGGGCGAGGGGATCATCGTGCCGGTGGGGTTGTTGGGGTTGGCGATGAAGACCAGGGTGGTGCGTGAGGTGCAGGCGGCGAGGATGGCGTCGATGTCGGTTTTCCGGCTGTTTTCGGGGACTTCGACCGGGGTGGCGCCGGCGGCCAGCGCGCTGATGCGGTACATGGCGAAGCCGTGCTCGGTGTGGATCACTTCCGCACCCGGGCCGGCGTAGGCCCGGGCGAGGGAGGCGATGATCTCGTCGGAGCCGGCGCCGCAGATGATGCGCGCGGCGTCGATGCCGTGCACCTCGGCGATGGCGGCGCGCAGGGCGGCGTGGTCGGAATTGGGATAGAGATGAAGGCTTTGCGCGGCGGCGCGATAGGCGGCGACGGCCTTCGGCGAGGGGCCGAGGGGGTTCTCGTTGGAGCTGAGCTTCAACACGGTGGCGTGGCCTTCGAGATAGGCCTCGCCACCCTGGTAGAGCTCGATGTCGAGGATTCCGGGCAGGGGACGGATCGTCGGATGCGGCTCGGACATCGGTGGCCTCGGAAATTGGCGCCCGGCGTCTCTAGCCGGTGCGGGTCTCATGCACAAGGCATGCACAGGTCATGCACAACGCATGCACGGGGTTATTGGCGCTTGGTTAACCGGTGGGCCGGCGGCAGGCGTTGACCTTTATCGGACGCCAGGACGGCCCGGGTGGTGGCGCAGGCCGTCGACGAGGAGGGCCAGCATCCGCCTCGGCT
The DNA here is from genome assembly GCA_963750745.1 of uncultured Alphaproteobacteria bacterium. Taxonomy (GTDB): domain Bacteria; phylum Pseudomonadota; class Alphaproteobacteria; order Rhodobacterales; family Rhodobacteraceae; genus Amaricoccus. Next base: position 29,976 of record CAVVSO010000021.1, read on the forward strand.
GGGCGGGGTCGTCGGCGGTCGCGGGCGTTGCGAGGCGCAGGCCGGCGTTCAGGAGGTCGCCGGCGTCCACGTCGTCGCGGATCGCGCCGGCGGCCGCCGCGGCGTCGAGCAGGCGGCGGAGCGCCGGCATGAACTGGCCGAGGACGTAGTCCGGCAGCGACCGGTAGGCGGGGTCGCCGGAATGCAGGACGGGACCGAGGTCCCGCTTGGTGGCGACGAAGTCGACGAGGCGGTCCATCCACAAGGCGAGGGCCTCGCCCGGGGCATGGTTCTCAGCCAGGGTCGCGGCGGCTTCTGCCTGCGCGTCGACGTCGCGCCGGATGATAGCCTTGATGAGATCCGAGCGTTGCGGGAAGTGGCGATAGAGGGTGCCGACGCCGACGCCCGCTCTGGCGGCGATGGTCCGCATCGGCGCGTCAACGCCCTGTTCGGTGAAGACGGCCATGGCCGCCCGCAGCAGCGCATCGACGTTGCGGCGCGCATCCGCCCGCACGGAAGGGCCGGTATCGCGGATCGTCTCCTTGTCACCGCCGTGCGTCGTCATCGTTGCAGGTCGCCCGTTGCTATACGGAACAACGTTCCGTATAATCGGACGGAGGTTCCGATTCGGTTGTCGTAGCGCGTCCGGCGGAGCGTTTCCAGAGCCACAGCAGGAGACGATCATGCACTATCGCCCGCTCGGCCGCACCGGCATCAAGGTCAGCGCCTAGTGCCTGGGTGCGATGATGTTCGGGAAAATGGCCAATCCCGACCACGACGAATGCGTCCGGATGATCCACCGGGCGCTCGATGCCGGCATCAACTTCGTCGATACCGCCGATGCCTACAGCCAGGGGGAATCCGAGGAGATCGTCGGCGAGGCCTTGAAGGGACGGCGGGACGCGGTCGTGCTCGCCACCAAGGCGTTTCATCCGATGGGCGACGATCCGAACGCGCGCGGCGCCTCGCGGCGCTGGCTCACCCGCGCGGTCGAGGATTTGCTGCGGCGGCTCAAGACCGATTATATCGACCTCTACCAGATCCACCGGCCGGCGCCGGACACCGACATCGAGGAGACCTTGGCCGTGCTCACCGACCTGATGCGGGACGGCAAGGTCCGCGCGATCGGCGCATCGACCTTTCCGGCTTCCGAGATCGTCGAGGCGCAGTGGGTGGCCGAGCGGCGCGGGCTCGCCCGGTTCCGCAGCGAGCAGCCGCCCTATTCGATGCTCAATCGCGCGATCGAACGCGAGGTGCTGCCGGTCTGCCAGCGCTTCGGCATGGGGGTGATGGCCTGGAGCCCATTGGCCAAGGGCATGCTCACCGGCAAATACCGCGAGGGCGCGCCGACGCCCGAACTCGCTTCGCGCGAAGTTCTTCCCGAATGCGATGTCTGACCAAGGCAGCCTCGGCAAGGTCGAGGAGCTGATCCCGCTGCCGAAAGCGCGGGCATTTCGCTGATGCACATGGCGCTCGCCTTCGTGGTGGCGCATCCCGCGCTCACCTCGGCGATCATCGGACCGCTTACGCCCGAGCAGCTCGAAGGCCTCCTCGCCGGGTCCGAGGTGGTGCTCGACGACGCGCTCCTCGACCGGATCGACGCGATCGTGCCGCCGGGGACCGACATGGCGCCGCTGGAAGGTGCGGCTTACGTTCCACCGTCGCTGGTGCAGGCATCGCTGCGGCGACGGCCCGTCGCCGAGCGCGCGGCCGCATAGGACATTCTTTCAGGTTGGCGCTGGTCGCGGGCGGACCGGCGCGCTCAAGCAGGAACGATTTGGGAGCTGGAGATCCTTCGGATGAGGCGGTCACCTCTCCAGGAGCCCGCGCGATTTTGCCGTCGACAAATCGCGCCGCGCCTGTGCCCGTGGGTCGACTTTTCGGTCCGGGGGCGGCTGCTCGGGCGTTTCGCGCGTTGAGGGCGAGGCGATCCGCCGGGTCGCATCAGAAGAAGCTCTGCGGGTCCACGTCGATGGTGACGCGCACCGTCGAAGGGCAGGGGACGGCGGCGGACCAGGCGCGCAGCGCGGGTTGCAGGGGGACGCCCTTGGCGGCGCGGATCAGCAGGCGGACGCGGTGGCGGCCGCGGATGCGGGCGATGGGGGCGGGGGCGGGGCCCCAGAGCTCGGCGCCGGGGGCGGCGAGCGGGGTGCGGGCGAGGGCGCGGGCGATCTCCCAGGTGCGGGGCTCGTCGGGGCCGCTGACGATGACCGCGGCGAGGCGGCCGTAGGGGGGCATCAGCGCGCGGCGGCGGGCTTCGGCTTCGGCGCGCCAGAAGCCCTCGTCGTCGCCGGTGAGGATGGCGCGGAGCGCGGGGTGCTCGGGCTGGTGGGTCTGGACCAGGGCGAGGCCGGGGCGCTCGGCGCGGCCGGCGCGGCCGGCGACCTGGCGGATCAGCTGGAAGGTCTTCTCGGCCGCGCGGAGGTCGCCGCCTTGCAGGCCGAGGTCGGCGTCGATGACGCCGACCAGGGTGAGGAGCGGGAAGTTGTGGCCCTTGGAGACGAGCTGCGTGCCGATCACCAGGTCGGCGGCGCCGGCGGCGATCTCCGCGATCCGGGCCTTGAGCGCGCGGGGGCCGTCGGCGAGATCGGACGAGAGGATGGCGAGGCGGGCGTCGGGCCAGAGGGCGGCGGCCTCCTCGGCGAGGCGCTCGACGCCGGGGCCGAGGCTGGTCATCTTGCCCTCGACCTTGCAGGAGGGGCAGGCGGAGGGGATCGGTTTGGTCGCGCCGCACTGGTGGCAGACCAGGCGCTTGCGGAAGCGGTGCTCGACCATGCGGGCGTCGCAGGCGTCGCAGCCGACCTGGTGGCCGCAGGCGCGGCAGATGGTGAGCGGGGCGTAGCCGCGGCGGTTGAGGAAGAGCAGCGACTGCTCGCCGGCGGCGAGGCGGGCGGTGATCGCTTCGACGAGGGGTTGGGAGATCCGAGCGGCCGGCTTCGGGGGGGTGCTCGCGGAGATCGACCGCGCGCATCTCGGGGAGCTCGGCGACGCCGAAGCGCTCGGGGAGATCGAGGCGGGCGTATTTGCCGGCGGCGGCGTTGGCCCAGGATTCCAGCGACGGGGTGGCGGAGGCGAGGACGACGGCGGCGCCCTCGATCGAGGCGCGCAGCACCGCCATGTCGCGGGCGTGGTAGAGCGCGCCGTCCTCCTGCTTGTAGGAGCCGTCGTGCTCCTCGTCGACGACGATCAGGCCGAGGTCGGCGAAGGGCAGGAAGAGCGCGGAGCGGGCGCCGACGACGAGGCGGGCGTCGCCGGTGGCGACCGCGGTCCAGGCCCGGCGGCGGGCGGCTTGCGTCACGCCGGAGTGCCACTCGGCGGGGCGGGCGCCGAAGCGGGCCTCGACCCGGTCGAGGAACTGGGCGGAGAGGGCTATCTCGGGGAGAAGGACCAGGGCCTGGCGGCCGCGGGTCAGCGCCTCGGCGACGGCTTCGAGATAGACCTCGGTCTTGCCGGAGCCGGTGACGCCCTTGAGGAGCGTGGTGGAGTAGGCGCCGGCGCGGACCGCGGCGCGCAGCGTCGCCGCGGCTTCGGCCTGGGCGGCGGAGAGCGGGCGCGGCTCGGCGGCGGGGTCGAGGTCGGGGTAGGGGGCGTCGCGGGTCGCGGCCTCGCGCAGGAGCACGCCCTGGGCTTCGAGGCCGGAGACGACCGCGGTCGAGACGCCGGCGAGGCGGGCGAGCTCGAGCGGCGCGAAGCCGGCGTTGCCGAACTCGTCGAAGGCGGCGAGGACGCGCGCGCGCGCCGGGGTGCGGCGGGCGGGCTCGGCGCCGGAGCGGCGGAGCAGCGGCCGCGCGGCGGGCGGCTGGCCGAGGCCGGGCGCTCGCGTGGCGAGCCGCAGCATGATGGTGAGCGGGGTCAGGGTGTAGTCGGCGGCGCGGGCGAGGAACGCGCGCATCGCCGGCGCCAACGGGGGCGCGTCGAGCACGCGGGCGACGTCGCGGAGCTTCTCCGGTGCGATGTCGCACGCGCCGGCGCCCCAGACCAGCCCGAGCACCCGGCGCGGACCGAGCGGCACCTCGACGAGGTCGCCCGGCCGGGCGCCTGCGGCGGGCGCGCGGTAGTCGAGCAGCCGGTCGAGGCCGTCGGCGGTCAGCACCGAGACCGGCTCGCCCGGAGCGAAGAAGTGCGTGGAATTCGGGCGGATTGAGGTGTTCCATCGCGCAATACCTTGGGCTAGTATGCCGCGGGACCACAAGGGCTGAGGCCCTGAAGCGGGAGGGGACCCTGATGAAATTCTTCGTGGATACCGCGGAGATCAGCGAAATTCGCGACCTCAATGCGCTCGGCCTGGTGGACGGCGTGACGACGAATCCGAGTTTGGTGAAGAAGTCGAGCCGGGATTTCATCGAGGTGATCCGCGAGATCTGCGGCGAGGTCGAGGGGCCGGTCAGCGCCGAGACGGTGTCGCTCGACTACGAAGGCATGATGGCCGAGGGCCGCAAGCTGGCGCAGCTCGCGCCCAACATCGCGGTCAAGGTGCCGCTGACCTGGGACGGGCTCAAGGCCTGCCGTTCGCTCAGCGAGGAGGGGCGGATGGTCAACGTCACGCTCTGCTTCTCGGCGAACCAGGCGCTGCTGGCGGCGAAGGCCGGGGCGACCTTCATCTCGCCCTTCGTCGGCCGGCTCGACGACATCAATATCGACGGCATGGAGCTGATCCGCGACATCCGCACCATCTACGACAACTACGGCTTCGAGACCGAGATCCTCGCCGCCTCGATCCGCAGCGTCAACCATGTGAGCCAGGCGGCGCTGATCGGCGCCGACGTCGTCACCGCACCGGCCGCGGTGCTGCAGAAGCTCGCCGAGCATCCGCTGACCGACAAGGGGCTGGCGGCCTTCCTGAAAGACTGGAAGGCGACCGGCCAGAAGATCGTCTGAGGCAAGGGCGTTTGAGGACAGAGAGAGCATGACGACGATGACCGAGACGGCGGCCTCCGAGCTCCGCGAACGGATCCTGAGCGATCCCGACCTGATCCTCGGGGATCACGAGCTGATGCGGGCGCTGCTCAAGGCCGACCGCAGCGCCCAGGGGCGCAACGTGGTCGATCTGCGCGGCGTGCTGGTCGACCGGCTCGAGGAGCGGCTCGACCGGTTGGAGGACACCCACCGCGAGGTGCTGGCCGCGGCTTACGAGAATGTCGCCGGGATGAACCAGGTGCACCGCGCCTGCCTCGCGCTGCTCGAGCCCGGCGATTTTGCCGGGTTCCTGCAGGTGCTGACCCGCGACGTGGCGCCGATCCTCGGCGTCGAGGTGATCCGGCTCGGGATCGAGGCGCCGGCGGTCGAGCCCGGCGCCGGCATCGGGCCGGAGGGGCCGTACCAGGCGGTGGTGATGGCGCTGCCGGAGGCCGGGGTCAGCGACTATGTGACGCAAGGCCGCGGGCTCGGGGCGCGGCGGGTGACGCTGCGCCAGCTCATTTCGGCCTCGCCCGACTTCTACGGCGCGGAGGCGGCGGAGATCAGCTCCGAGGCGCTGATCCGGCTCGATCTCGGCGAGGGCAACCTGCCGGGGCTGCTGCTCTTCGGCGCCAACGACCCGCTGCAGGTTCCACCCCGACCAGGGCACCGATCTTCTGGCCTTCTTCGGCGGCGTCTTCGAGCGCAGCCTGCGGCGCTGGCTGGAATGAGCCAGGCCGCACCGTCCGAGGCGGCGGCGCGGCTGATGCAGGACTGGCTGGCGCAGCTCGGGGCGGTGCGCGGCGCGAGCCCGCGGACGCTTGTCGCCTATCGCCGGGATGTCGCGGGGTATCTCGGCTTTCTCGGCGGGCACTGGGGCGGGCCGGCCGGGGCGGCGGCGCTGGGGCGGGTCAGCACCGGCGATCTCAGGGCCTGGATGGCGCAGGTCCGCGGCGCAGGGGCTGTCGGCGCGCTCGCTCGCCCGGGCGCTCTCGGCGGTCAAGAGCTTCCACGGCTGGCTGGCCGAGGCGCACGGGCTGCCGGCGGCGGCGGTGACCGCGACCCGCGGGCCGCGGGTCAGGACCCGGCTGCCGCGGCCGGTGGCGCCGGACGCGGCGCGGGCGCTGATCGCCTCGGTGGAGGCGCAGAGCCTGGAGCCCTGGATCGCCGCCCGCGACGTGGCGGTGGTGACCTTGCTCTACGGCTGCGGCTTGCGGATCTCGGAGGCGCTGGGGCTCAGGCAGGCGGACGCGCCGCTCCGGGAGATGCTGCGCATCCGCGGCAAGGGCGGGCGCGAGCGGCTGGTGCCGGTGCTGCCGGTGGCGGCGCGGGCGGTGGAGGCCTATCGCGCGCTGCTGCCGTTCGCGCCGGCGGCGGGGGCGGCGCTGTTTCTCGGGGCGCGCGGCGGGCCGCTGAACCCGCGGCTGGTGCAGAAGGCGATGGCGGCGGCGCGGATGCAGCTCGGGCTGCCGGCGACGGCGACGCCGCACGCGCTCCGGCATTCGTTCGCGACGCATCTGCTCGAGGCGGGCGGCGACCTGCGCACCATCCAGGAGCTGCTCGGGCATGCGACAGCAATACGTCAACCAGGAGATGGACAA
>CAVVSO010000022.1:0-74391 GCA_963750745.1 uncultured Alphaproteobacteria bacterium
AGTCGCATCCACTCCGGCTGCCGCCCATTGAGGATCACCTCGATGATCTCTGGCGCGAGCAGCGTCAACCGCAGCACCCTGCCCATGGAGCCACGAGTGGCGCCGGCCTTCTACTGCCAGATGTTGATGGTCGCGAGCGTTCGCATCAGGTGGTCAGAAACCAGCTGCTCAGCACGCTTGCCGTCGCGCATGGCGATCGCATCGACGATTGCGCCGAGCTCCTTGTGGGTCTGTTGCCGCACCGGCAGGGGCGCGGGCCGGTCAGTGTCGCGCCCGTCGAAGAGCACCGCGCGCCGATCGTCGAGGATCGAAGCCATGATCTGCTCGAGGAATTGTTCGTGCGCGAACATCTGGCGGTGGAGCCCGTAGATAGCCTCCTTGAAGTCTTCCCAGGATGGGGCGTCGAGGATCTCGCCGAGGATGCGGCGCATCTGGTCGATCTCGTGCTCCTGCACGCGGTTGAGGATCATCGCAGGCTCGAACAGCAGCCGCCCCTCGATGATCTCGGGGAAGGACGGGATCGCCTCGTGCCGCGCCGCGTCGGTCTGGTCCATGCGGACGAAGATGTCGCGGGCGTCCTCGGTGAGGAAGGTGCCGCTGCCGACCCGGCGCCGTACGAGGCCCTGCCGCTCCATCATGGCAAGCGCTGCGCGGACGGCCGTGCGGCTCGTGTTGAGCTGCTGGGCCAGATCGCGTTCGTTGGGGAGCTTCGCGCCCGGCACCAGCAGCCCTTCCCTGATCGCGCGCAGAAGCGAGCGGTAGACGAGCGACGGCGTCGCCCGCTCGTTGGTCGAGATGGCCACCGTCGGCTGCATTGCGGGAACGCTCATCGGGCGGTCATCCTCACGGGGAGGGTGGCGAAAATCGGTCGGCAATGAGCCCAATCGCTCAGCCATTGTCAACCATCGCGGAGCCCGCTCATCGTCTGACGTCGACCGGTTGCCCGCTATGCGCGGACTCCGCGACGGCGTCGAGCACGGGGATAGCGTCGTAGGCCTCGCGATAGTGCTGCGGATAGGGCGCGCCGCTCAGGGTCGCCTTCAAGAAATGGTCGAGCTCGTCGGCGAGGCCGCCGCCGATCCGGCCGTTGATCTCGGGCCAGAGATGCGTGTCGCCGCCGGTGATTGGAGGCGACGACCGGAATCGAACCGGTGTGGACGGATTTGCAATCCGCTGCGTCACCACTCCGCCACGTCGCCCCGGCGCGCTACCTAGCGGCTTGGCGGCGGAGTTGCAATCCGGTTGCAGGCGGCCCGGTTGCAGGTGAGGCTTGCGGCGGCCGGGTTTGCGATTTCTAAAGCAAGTTCCGCGTCACTCGCCCGCAACCGACAGTGCAAGGAGAGCCCGGATGCTGGAATCGGCCCCTGCCCACATCGGCCCAGTCGGCCGCCGCGCTCTGGGAGGCGGTGCGCGGGCTGCTGGTCCCGGCGGCGGTCTTCGCGGCGCTCGGGCTGGCGGTCAAGGGCCGCAGCGTGCTGCGCGACGCGGCGCGGGCGCTGCCGGAGACTCGGGTGACGCTGGTGGTGATGGCGGTCAACGTCGTCGTGGCGGTGCCGCTGATCACGCTGGCCTCGACCGCGATCGCCGCGGCGTTTCCGCGACCGGGGCCTGCTGCTGGTGCCGGCCGAGGCCTGGAGCCGGCTGCCGGCGCCGCTGGTCATCGTCGCGGCGGTCTTTCTCGGCGATCTCGCCGGCTACTGGCGGCACCGGCTCGAGCATACCCGGCTGCTCTGGCCGTCGCATGCGGTGCACCACTCCGACACCGAGATGACCTGGCTGGCGCTGCAGCGGTTCCATCCGCTGAACTTCGCGACGACGCTGATCATCGACAGCACGCTCCTGGTGCTGCTCGGATTTCCCGGGTTCGCGCTGGTCGCCAACAACCTGGTCCGGCACTACTGGGGCTATTTCATCCATGCCGACCTGCCCTGGACCTTCGGACCGCTCGGCCGGGTCTTCGTGTCGCCGGCGATGCACCGCTGGCACCATGCGGCCGATCCGGCCGCCTTCGGCACCAACTTCGCCACAGTCTTCGCGGTCTTCGACCGGCTGTTCGGCACCTTCCGGGTCCCCGGCCCCTGCACCGCGCCGCTCGGCGTCAGCGAGGCGATGGGCGAGGGTGCCGCGGGACAGCTCGCGCATCCGTTCCGGCCGGGCTCCTACCGCGGGCTGATCGCCTGGTGGCGCCGACGGCCCGGCTGACAAGCGCCAGACAAGCGCCGCCGCCGCGTTGCCGAGCCCGGAGAAATATGCGATCACCTGCCCACCGACCGCGACGAGGGGTGAGAGATGATCGACTTTGCCGCCGCCCGCGAAGCGATGGTGGACCGCCAGGTGCGGCCTTCCGACGTGACCCGCTACCCGATCATCGAGGCGATGCTGGCGGTGCCGCGCGAGGAATTCGTGCCGGAGGCGCTGCGGCCGGTCGCCTATCTCGGCGAGCATGTGCCGCTGGCGCCGGGGCGGGTGCTGCTCGATCCGCGGGTGTTCGCCAAGCTCCTCGACGCGCTGAGCGTCGGGCCGCGCGACCTGGTGCTCGATGTCGGCTGCGGCCTCGGCTACTCGGCGGCGGTGCTGGCGCGGATGGCCGAGGCGGTGGTGGCGCTGGAGAGCGACCCGGCCATGGCGGCCGAGGCGGAGCGGCTCCTCGGCGAGCAGGCGGTGGACACCGCGCTGGTGCAGGCCGGGCCGCTCGCGGACGGCGTGCCGGCGCACGGGCCGTTCGACGCGATCCTGATCGAGGGCGCGGTCGAGGTGCTGCCCGAGCCGCTGGCCGACCAGCTGAAGCCCGGCGGACGCATCGCCGCGATCTTCGTCGACGGCAGCCGCGGCCAGGCCCGGCTGGGCTTGAAGATGCCGTCGGGCATCGCCTGGAGGCGTATCTTCGATGCAACGGCTCCGGTGCTGCCGGGCTTCGCCGCGACGAAAGCATTTGAGTTTTGAGGTGATCGACCCAATAGTTCCCGCGAAGCCCGGTCAACGGGCCGGTGGCGCGAGCAGCGCCCGGGGATCATGATGCGCAGGCAGGCAATGAAATCGTTTCTCCTCTCGGGCACGCTCGCCGCGGCGCTGGCGCTCGGCAGCGGCGGCTTGGCCCAGGCCGAGACGCTGGCGGATGCGCTGGTCAAGGCCTATCAGACCAGCCCGCTTCTGGAATCGAACCGCGCCGCGTTGCGCGGCCGCGACGAGAACGTGCCGCAGGCGCGGCTCGGCGCGGCGGCCGCAGGTCAGCGCTCGGGGTCGATGCCAACGTGCAGAGCACGATCGAGGATCTCGCGGACGAGCTCAACAACTTTCAGGCGGCGCTCAACGTGTCGCTCCTGGTGTTCGACAACGGCCAGACCAAGGCGGCGGTCGAAGTCGGCGCGCAACCAGGTCGCCGCCGGCCGCGCCGATCTCAAGAACGTCGAGCAGCAGGTGCTGTTCAACGCGGTGCAGGCCTATGTCGACGTGCTCCGCGACCAGGAGTTCGTCCGGCTCGGCGAGCAACGACGTCGACCGGCTGACCGAGACGCTTGAGCGCGACGCAGAACCGCTTCGACGTCGGCGAGGTGACCCGCACCGACGTGAGCCAGAGCCAGGCGCGGCTGTCGGCGTCGCGCTCGACGCTGGCGGCGGCCGAGGGCCAGCTCGAGATCTCGCGACAGGCCTACCGGCAGGCGGTCGGCACGCTGCCGAGCAACCTCGAGCGGGCGCCGCCGCTGCCGGCGCTGCCGAAGACGCTGGACGACGCGACCGCGATCGGCATCCAGCGCAATCCGCTGATCATCTCGGCGCAGTTCGCCGAGCGCTCGGCGGTCTACGACTTCGACCGGGCGATGGCGGCCAAGGGGCTGCAGGTCGGCCTCAACGCCTCGGGCGGCGTCGAGCGCGACAACCAGACCCAGACCGGGCAACTAGGACGGCAACACTTTCGCTCAGGGCGGCATCTCGGCGTCGATCCCGCTCTATACCGGCGGGCGCAACGACAGCCTGGTGCGCCAGGCGCAGGATCTGCTCGACCAGCGGCGCTTCGAGCTGCAGGACACCGGCCGCTCGGTGACCCAGGCGGTGGCCCAGGCCTGGACCCAGCTCGACGTGGCGCGCGCCTCGATCGTCGCCCGGCGCGAGCAGGCGGAGGCCGCGCGCATCGCCGCGGAAGGCGTGGCCGAGGAGGCGCGGCTCGGCGCCCGCTCGACGCTCGACGTGCTCGACGCCGACCAGGAGCGGCTGCAGGCCGAGGCGCAGATCGTCCAGGCGCTGCGCGACGAGTATGTCGCGGGCTATGCGCTCCTGCAGTCGATGGGGCTGCTCACGGTCGAGCACCTCAAGCTCGGCATCGAGACCTATGATCCGGACGTGAACTTCAGGAAGGTGCGCGGCGGGCCGATCGGCGGCTACGACACCTCCGCGGTCGACCGGATCCGGGCGCGCTGGGAGCGCAACTGATGGCAGGACCGGTCGAGCCCGGCAAGGCCGGCGAGGCGGAATTGCTGGCCGAGGTGCTCGCCTCGATCCGGGCGCTGGTCTCCGCCGAGACCGAGGCGCGGACGTCCGGCCCCGGCCAGGGCGGGACGGTGCTGATGCTGACGCCGGAGATGCGCGTCGGCGCCGGCGAGGCGGCGCAGCCGGGCGCGGCGCTGGCGGAGGGGCTCGAGGCCGGGCCGGCGGTGCCGGCGCCGATCCTCGACGAGCAGTCGCTGCGCGCGCTGATCAACGCCATCGTCCGCGAGGAGCTGCAGGGCGAGCTCGGCGAGCGGATCAACCGCAACCTGCGCAAGCTGATCCGCCAGGAGATCGCCGCGATCCTCGAAGAGCAGCGCAAGTCCTGACCGGGCGCGCGCGAGCCGGGCCCGCCGCGGCGGGCGGTGCTGCTGGTCAATCCCGGCGCGCGGCGCGGCGACGCGAGCCTCGAGCCGGTGATCGCGCGGCTGCGGGCCGGCGGCATCGCGGTGACCGAGGAGAGATCCGGAGACCCCGGCCGAGCTCGAGGCGGCGATCGCGCCGCCATGCCGGTACGGCGCGGACTGCGCGATCGTCTGCGGCGGCGACGGCAGCCTCTGCCGCGCGGCGCCGGGGCTGCTCGCGAGCCGGCTCACGCTCGGCATCCTGCCGATGGGCACCGCCAACGATCTCGCGCGCACGCTCGGCATCCCGGTGGCGCTGGAGGCGGCGGCGGAGGTGATCGTCGCCGGCCACCGGCGGCGGATCGACCTCGGCACGGTCAATGGCACGCCGTTCTTCAACGTCGCCTCGATCGGCCTCAGCGCCGAGCTGGCGCGCGAGCTCTCGCCGGAGCTGAAGCGGCGCTGGGGCCGGGCCGGCTATGCGCTGGCAGCGCTCCGGGTGCTGGCGCGCGCCCGCCGCTTCGCGGCCTGGATCGGCGAGGACGGCGCCGGGCGTCCGCACCCGGACGATGCAGATCGCGGTCGGCAACGGCGTCTTCTACGGCGGCGGCACGGTGGTGGCCGAGGACGCGGCGATCGACGACGGCCATCTCGACCTCTACAGCCTGGAGATGCGCACGGTCTGGAAGCTGGCGCTGATGCTGCCGACCTTCCGCTCCGGCCAGCACGGCGTCTGGTCGGAGGTGCGCACCGCCCGCGGCACCGAGTTCGAGATCCGCACCCGGGGGCCGAAGCCGGTCAATGCCGACGGCGAGCTGATTGCCGAGACCCCGGCGGTCTTCAAGGTGCTGCCCGGCGCGGTCAGCGTCTTCACGCCGGCGCCGCCAGGCCTGCCACGGCCAGCCGCCGCGCCATCTGAGGCGGCGGACGGTCCGCCCGGACCGCGAACCGGAAGGAATACCCCCATGCGCTACAACGCTCGGCCGCACCGGCCTCCGCGTCTCGGAGCTCTGCCTCGGCACCATGACCTTCGGCGGCGCCGGCGAATCTGGAGCAAGATCGGCCGGCTCGGCCAGAGCGAGGCGGAGGGCGCTGATCCGCAGCGCGCTCGACGCCGGCATCAACTTCATCGACACCGCCGACGTCTATTCCGAGGGCCAGTCCGAGGAGATCACCGGCCAGGCGCTGAGGAACCTCGGCATCGCCCGCGAGGAGGTGGTGATCGCCACCAAGGCCTTCGGGCGCACCGGCCCCGGCCCGAACGGCGCCGGCGCCTCGCGCGGGCATCTGCTCGATGCGGTCAAGGCCAGCCTGAAGCGGCTGCAGCTCGACCATATCGACCTCTACCAGATCCACGGCACCGACCCGGTCACCCCGGTCGAGGAGACGATCGAGGCGCTCGACCAGCTGGTGCGCCAGGGGCTGGTGCGCTACGTCGGGCGTCTCGAACTGGGCGGCCTGGCGGGTGGCCAAGGCCCAGGGCATCGCCGAGCGGCGCGGCCTCGCGCGGATCGCCTCGCTTGCAGGCCTATTACACCGTGGTCGGGCGCGACCTCGAGCGCGAGATCGTGCCGATGCTCGCCTCCGAAGGCGTCGGGCTGATGGTCTGGAGCCCGCTGGCCGGGGGCCTGCTCTCGGGCAAGTACGACGGCGAGGGGCGGCGCCGACGGCCGGCGCGCCAGCTTCGATTTCCCGCCGGTCGAACGCGGCCGGCTGCCAGGCGTGCTCGACAGCGCTCGGCGAGGTCGCCGCGGCGCGTGGCGCCACGGTGGCGCAGGTGGCGCTGGCGTGGCTCCTGCACCAGCCCGGCGGTGACCAGCGTCTTGATCGGCGCCAACCGCCCCGAGCAGCTCGCCGACAATATCGCCGCCGCCGAGGTCAGGCTCACCGCCGACGATCTCGCGACCATCGACGCCGCGAGCGCGCTGCCCAAGGAATATCCCGGCTGGATGCTCGAGCGGCAGGGGGTCAACCGCTAGCCGGCGCTTCCCCGCGGGCTCAGGCGTCGCGCTCCTCGAAGACGCCGACGTCGCCGCGGCCGACCGCCACCGTCTTGATCAATGCGAAGCAGGCGCTGCCGGGCGCGAGGCCGAGTGCGAGCAGCGAGCGGCGGGTGATGCGCGCCAGCAGCCGGTCGCTGCCGACCGCGAGGGTCGCCTCGACCTCGACGCCGTCGCCGCGGGCTTCGAGGAAGCGGGCTTCCAGGATGTTGAGCGCGCTGATCGCCTCGGGCCGGCGGGTCGCCAGCATCACGTCGCGGGCGCGGATCCGCACCCTGAGCGACGCGCCGAACGGCGCCTCGACCCGCGGCACCAGCAGGCGCCCGCCGTCGAGGCGGAGCTGCGCTCAGCCCGTCGGGGTCATGGCCGATCAGGCGCGCGGTCAGGATCACCCCGGCCTCGTCGCGCTCGGCCGCGGGCAGGATCGCCGGGTCCGACAACACCGCGGTCGCCGGGCCGCTCAGCGCCACCCGGCCGTCGACCAGCGCGACGACGGTGGTGGCGAGGCGGGTGACCTCGGGAATGGCGTGGCTGACGTAGAGGATCGGCACCTTGACCTCGTCGCGCAGCCGCTCGAGGTAGGGCAGGATCTCCTCCTTGCGCGCGGCGTCGAGCGAGGCCAAGGGCTCGTCCATCAAGAGGAGCCGCGGGCTCGCGAGCAGCGCCCGGCCGATCGCCACCCGCTGCTTCTCGCCGCCGGAGAGCCCGGCGGGCCGGCGGTCGAGCAGGTGGCCGATGCCGAGCATCTCGACGACGTGGCCGATCTCGGCCGGCGGCGCGCGATCGGCGGCGAACCAGCGGCCGAAGACCAGGTTCTGCCGCACCGAGAGATGCGGGAAGAGCCGTCCCTCCTGGAAGACGTAGCCGATGCGCCGGCGGTGGCGCGGGACGAAGACGCCCGCCGTGGTGTCGAGGAGGACCGCCCCATCGACGAGGATGCGGCCCATCTCGGGGCGAAGCAGGCCGGCGATGGCGTTGACGACCGTGGTCTTGCCCGAGCCGGAGCGGCCGAAGAGCGCGGTGATGCCGGCGGGCGCCGTGAAGGCGACGTCGAGGCGGAAGCCGCCGAGGTCGTGGCGGAGCGCCACCTCGAGGCCCATGCCGCTCAGCGGCCGGCGACGCGGCGGGCGACCCGCCGCGCCACGAACTCCGAGGCGAGGAGCGCGGCCATGGCGATGACGATCGAGATCAGCGTCAGCCGGATCGCGCCGCCCTCGCCGCCCGGCGCCTGCAAGCAGGCTGTAGATCGCCGTCGGGATGGTCTGGGTCTCGCCGGGGATGTTGGAGACGAAGGTGATGGTGGCGCCGAACTCGCCCATCGCCTTGGCGAAGGCGAGGATCGAGCCGGCGACGATGCCGGGCGCGATCAGCGGCAGGGTGACGACGAGGAAGGTCCAGGCGCGGCCGGCGCCGAGGGTGCCCGCGGCCTCCTCGAGCCGCGGGTCCACCGCCTCGATCGCGAGGCGGATGGCGCGGACCATCAGCGGGAAGGCCATGATGCCGCAGGCCAGCGCCGCGCCGGTCCAGCGGAAGGCGAAGACGATGCCGACCTGATCGAGCAGCGCGCCGATCGGCCCCTTGCGGCCGAAGCTGAGGAGCAGGAGGTAGCCGGTGACCACCGGCGGCAGGATCAGCGGCAGGTGCACCAGGCCGTTCAGCAGCTCCTTGCCCCAGAAGTCGCCGCGCGCCAGCGCCAGCGCCACCAGCACGCCGAACGGCAGGCTGGCGACGGTGGCCCAGGTCGCGACCTTGAGCGACAGGAGGACCGCGGTCCACTCCTGCGGCGAGAGCCAGCTCAGCATGCGCGCTCAGTCGAGGACGCTGAAGCCCTGCGCCTCGAAGGACTTGCGGGCGGCGTCGCTGCCGAGATAGTCGAGCAGGCTTTTTGCGGCATCGTTGCTACTCGCGGCGGTCCGCGCCACCGGATAGACGATCGGCGGGTGGCTGTCATCGGGGAAGCTGCCGACGACGCTGACCTTGGCCTCGGCGTTGGCGTCGGTGGCGTAGACGATGCCGAGCGGCGCCTCGCCGAGCGCCACCAGCGACAGCGCGGCGCGGACGTTGTCGGCCTGGGCGACGCTGGCCGCCACGCTGTCCCAGACCCCGAGGCTCTCAAGCGCCGCCTTGCCGTATTTGCCGGCCGGCACCGAATCGACGTTGGCCATCGCGAGCTTGCCGCCCTTCAGCGCGCCGGCGAGATCGAAGCCCGGCGCGATCGCGATCGGTGCGGCGTCCTTGCCGGTGGCGACCAGCACGATGGCGTTGCCGAGCAGGCTCTTGCGGGTCGCGGGGTCGATCAGCTTGCGCTCCTCGAGATAGTCCATCCAGTCGAGGTCGGCGGAGAAGAAGATGTCGGCCGGGGCGCCCTGCTCGATCTGCTTGGCGAGCGCCGAGCTCGCGGCGTAGCTGATCGTCGCGGTGTCGCCGCTCGCCTTGGCCCAATCGGCGCTGACCGCGTCGAGCGCGTTCTTGAGGCTCGCCGCGGCGAAGACCACGACCTCGGCCCCCCAGGCCGAGGGCGCGAGCGCGACGACAGCGGCGGCGGCGAGGCCGAAGGCGCGAAGGCAACGCAAGGCCGGCATGGTGGCTCCCCCCGATATATCCGGCCGGCATATTCGGCCGAACGCCGGCGGGGCGGCAAGCGTTATTTCCGACCGGCCATATCCGAAAGCGCGGCGATCTCCGCCGCGGCGGCGGCATTAGCCTTCGCCTCGAGCCGGCGGTAGGCGGCCAGCACCTCGGCGCCGAGCGCGGTGAGGCTGGCGCCGCCGTGGCTGGCGCCGCCGCGCGCGGTCTCGACCAGCGGCGCGCGGTAGGTGGCGTTCATGCCCTCGACCAGCCCCCAGGCGCGCTTGTAGCTCATGCCCATCCGGCGGCCGGCGGCGGCGATCGAGCCGGTCTCGCGGATGCCGTCGAGCAGATCCGCCTTGCCCGGACCGAGCATCGCCCCCGGCCCGAACACCAGCCGGATGCGCAGGCCGGTCGTGGTCGGCCGCCGGGTCACGGCAGGTAGCTGCAGGCGGTGTCGAAGCACTGGTCGTAGGTATTCTCCAGCTCGTCCTGCAGGATGCGCGCGGTGCCGTCGACCGGATGCACGCTGAGGTCGCGGGTCCGCGTCGCGGTGCGGTACTTCCAGCCGGGCGGCAGCTTCAGCCGCGTTCCGAGATCTCGCGAGGTCGGCAAGCGTCAGCGTCGGATCGACGATCTGGCTGTAGGCCTGCATCACCCAGGGGCTGCCGTCGGGGTCGTCGAGGATGAAGACCGGCCGGCCCGCGGGATAGCCGTACTCGGTGTCGCGCTCGATGGTGGTGCTCTGATAGGGCGTTGAGCCGTGCTCGCGCATCTCGCGGGTGAGCTTCAGCTTGCCGACCAGCCGCATCTGCAGGCCGCCGAATTCGGTGACCGGGACCGGCGTGGCCTTGACATGCGAGGAGATCGCGGAGACCACCCAGAAACGCGGGCCGTTCTTGACCACGGCGCGGGCGCCGGTCGCCTCTTTGACCGCGTCGGCGTCGATCGCCTTCAGCGCGGCGGGGTCGCAGGTGCTGAGCCCGAGGGTGTTGTAGACGTCGGCGGTGAAGCGGCCGAGCATGCCCTTGACCAGCAGGAGCTCGCAGTAGCGGGCGTTCCAGGTGTCGTAGGTGATGACGTCGCCGTGGACCACGCTGGTCGCCGGGGCGTCCTCGGCCGACGCAGCCGTCGCAAGCATGATCGCTGTCAACAGCGCCAAGCCCGTCCGCATGATGCGCTCTCCCCCCTCGCGCCGATTTCAGACCGTCACCGCGCCCGTGGCGATCAGGGCCGTCACCGCTTGCTGGACGGCTTCGAGCGAGCCGTAGCGCGGCGCGAAGCCGAGGAGCCGGCGGGCCTTTTCCATCGAGCAGTTCGGGCTGCGGGCGATGTGTTCCCAGGTCGCCGTGCGGTCGGTCTCGCT
The DNA here is from genome assembly GCA_963750745.1 of uncultured Alphaproteobacteria bacterium. GTDB lineage: Bacteria > Pseudomonadota > Alphaproteobacteria > Rhodobacterales > Rhodobacteraceae > Amaricoccus. The sequence goes on from CAVVSO010000022.1 coordinate 10,761, forward strand.
CTGCGTCTCGCCCCAGGCCTCGAACGGCTGGAACACAAGATCGGCCGGCTGGCCGAACCAGTCGGCCATCGCCTCGGCGTAGCCGCGCAGCGTGAGCGCACCGCCGGAGACCGCGTTGAAGCTCTCGCCGGTCGATGCCCGCCAGGTCTCGATCGCCGCCATCACGAGGCCGGCGACATCGTCGGCGTGGACGTGGTGGACGGTCTCGAGGCCGAAATTCGGCAGGCTCAGCCGCGCGCCGCGCGCCAGCATCGAGAAGACCGCCGGGTTGAAGTTGCCGGCCGGATTGAGCGGCGCCCAGCCCGGGCCGACGATGTGCCCCGGGTGGACGATCGTCACCGGAAAGCCGCTGATGCGCGCCTCGCCGAGCAGGAAATCCTCGATCGCCGCCTTCTGGATGCCGTAGTCGCCGAACGGGGTCTTCGGCGCATGCTCGGGGGTCGGCACCACCCGCGAGATGCCGTAGGTCCAGATCGTGCCGATGGAGACGAGGTGCCGGATGCGCCCGGCCAGCGCCGCCTGGAGCTGGCGCGCGCTCGGCAGCGTGAAGCAGATCATGTCGATGACGATCTCGGGCTCCAGCGCGAGGATCGCGGCGCCGAACTGGTCGGCGCCCTCGAGCGCGCCGCGGTCGAGGCTGACCTGATCGACCGTGTCCCAGGCGCTGGACGCCAGATAGGGCGCGGCCTGGCCGCGGCTCACCGCGACGACATCGTGCCCCGCCGCGACGAGGCGCGGCACCAGATAGGTGCCGACGTGCCCGGTCGCGCCGATCACCACCACCCTCGCCATGCCATCCCCCTGCCCGCTTCGACCCGGCCATCCTAAGCCACGCCGGCGCCGGCCGCTACCGGGGCGAGCGGACGTCAGCCACGGCTGGGGAAGCGCGGACCGAGCGTCACCTCATGCCGGCGATGCCATTGAGCCGGTCCAGGTGCCCCTGGTCCAGGACGAGACTTGCGGCCGAGATGTTGCTGCGCAGATGCGCCCGACGCGAGGTGCCGGGGATCAGGAGCACGTTCGGGCTGCGTTGCAACAGCCAGGCCAGGGCGACGACCTGGGGCGACTGGCCAAGCTCGTCCGCCACCTGCTTCAATCCGTCGCTCTGCAACGGCGTGAAGCCGCCGAGCGGGAAATACGGCACGTAGGCGATGCCATCCGCGGCGAAAGCATCGATCATCGCGTCATCGGTGCGCTGCACCAGATTGTAGTGGTTCTGCACGCAAACGACCGGCGCGATATCGCGGGCGGCCTGCACTTGCGCCGCGGTGACGGTGCTGATGCCGATGTGCGCGATCAGCCCCTCCTCCTGCATCCGCCGCATCGTCCGCATCGGCGCGGCGACGTCGTCCTCGGGCCCGCCGATCCGAAGGTTCACGATCGCCATCCGGTCGAGCCCCAGCCGCTCGAGATTGTCCTCGACCGATTTGCGCAGGAATCCGCGCTGCTATCGAGAATCCAGCCGCCGTCGCGTCGCGCCAGGCGCCGATCTTGGTGACGAGAACCAGATCGTCGGGATAGGGGAACAGCGCCTCGCGGATCAGCGCATTGGTGACATGCGGCCCGTAGTAGTCGCTGGTGTCGATGTGATCGACGCCGAGCGCGATCGCCTCGCGCAGAACCGCGCGGGCCTCCTCGGGATCTTGCGGCGGGCCGAAGACGTGGGGCCCGGCCAGCTGCATCGCGCCGTATCCCATCCGGTTGACGGAAATCGACGTGCCGGGAAAGCGGAAGCGCCCGGCGGCGGCGGCGTCCAGCAGTGCAGCGGTTGTTGCGTGTGTCATGCGAGATCTCCCTCTGACCGCTGACATAGCCGTTCGCAATGCGTTGAAAACCCGGCGTCGGACGAACCGCAGCAAACAGTTGGCGGGCGGGACGGTGGAAAGGGTGCCGGGCCATCCGAAGGGGTCGCCGGAGAGCGTGTCCCGCGCCGCGATCGAAGCCCGGCCCGGCCGCAGGAGTCGGGGCTTTCCCTTCCGCGCTGCGGACGCTAAGACACGAGGCCGCAAAAACCCGGAACGCCTCGATGCCGATGGAAAAGACCTTCGACGCCCGCACGGCCGAGCCTGCGGTCAGCGCCGCCTGGGAGGCCGCCGACGCGTTCCGCGCCGGCGCCAACGCCCGGCCGGATGCCGAGCCGTTCAGCATGCTGCTGCCGCCGCCGAACGTCACCGGCAGCCTGCACATGGGGCATGCGTTCAACCACACGCTGATGGACATCCTGGCGCGCTGGCACCGGATGCGCGGCGACGACGTGCTGTGGCAGCCGGGCCTCGATCATGCCGGCATCGCCACGCAGATGGTGGTGGAGCGCGAGCTCGCCCGCACCGGCAACATCGGCCGCCGCGAGATGGGGCGGGAGGCCTTCGTGGCGAAGGTCTGGGAGTGGAAGGAGCAGTCGGGCGGCACCATTCTCGAGCAGTCGCGGCGGCTCGGCGACTCGTTCGATCTGTCGCGCAACCGCTTCACCATGGACGACCGCTTCCACGACGCGGTGCTCAGGGTCTTCGTCGATTTCTACGAGCGCGGGCTGATCTTCCGCGGCAAGCGGCTGGTCAACTGGGACCCGCATTTCGAGACGGCGATCTCGGATCTCGAGGTCGAGCAGGTCGAGACCAAGGGCCATCTATGGCGGCTGCGCTATCCCCTGGAGAAGGGCGAGAGCTACCGGCACCCGACCGAATTCGACGCGGATGGCACGCCTGTGGCCTGGGAGACGCGCGATTATCTGGTAGTCGCCACTACCCGGCCGGAGACCATGCTCGGCGACACCGGCGTCGCCGTGCATCCCGACGACGCGCGCTACCGCCACCTCGTCGGCAAGACCGTGCGGCTGCCGCTTGTCGGCCGCTCGATCCCGATCGTCGCCGACGCCTATGCCGACCCGGCGAAGGGCACTGGTGCTGTCAAGATCACGCCGGCGCACGACTTCAACGACTGGGAGGTCGGCCAGCGCTGGGGCCTCCCGGCGATCAACGTGATGGACACAAGGGCGCGGATCGCGCTCAAGGACAATGCCGCCTTCTGGGAGGACATCCGCGGCGGCGACGAGCTCGCCGACTTCGACGGGGCCGACCGCTACGAGGCGCGCGATCTCGTCATCACCCACGCCGAGGAGCAGGGCTGGCTCGATGGCATCGACGAGGAGGTCCACACCGTGCCGCACGGCGACCGCTCCAAGGTCGCGATCGAGCCGTTCCTGACCGACCAGTGGTACGTCGATGCCGCCACCCTCGCCAAGCCGGCGCTGGAGGCGGTCCGCGACGGGCGGACCCGCATCCAGCCCGAGCAGCACGAGAAGACCTATTTCCACTGGCTGGAGACCATCGAGCCCTGGTGCATCTCGCGCCAGCTCTGGTGGGGGCACCAGATCCCGATCTGGTACGGGCCGAAGAAGGCGGCCTTCGAGGGCCTCGGCGAGACCGAGACGGTCACCCGCCCGAACTCCGCCGACCCGCAGATCTTCATCGGCCGCAGCGTGCCCGACATCCGCGTCGCGGCCGAGGCCTACTACGGCCCCGAGGTCGAGGTCCGCATCGTCGCCGACCCGACGCCGACCTATCGCTACGGCACCCAGTATCCGGGGCCGAACCACATCGCCCGCTTCGTCGAGGTCAACCGCGACCCCGACGTGCTCGACACCTGGTTCTCCTCCGGCATCTGGCCGATCGGCACGCTCGGCTGGCCCGAGGACACGCCGGAGCTCGCCCGCTACTATCCGACCAGCGTGCTGGTCACCGGCTTTGACATCATCTTCTTCTGGGTCGCCCGGATGATGATGATGCAGCTGGCGCTGGTCGGCGAGGTGCCGTTCCGCGAGGTCTATATCCACGCCCTCGTCCGCGACGAGAAGGGCAAGAAGATGTCGAAGTCGCTCGGCAACATCCTCGACCCGATCGAGCTGATCGACGAGTTCGGCGCCGACGCGGTGCGCTTCACCCTTGCCGCGATGGCGGCGATGGGCCGGGATTTGAAGCTCTCGCGCGACCGGATCGCCGGCTACCGCAACTTCGGCACCAAGCTCTGGAACGCCGCGCGCTTCGCCGAGATGAACGACTGCCGGCCGGCGGCGGGGTTCGATCCGCGCGCGGTGACGCTGACCGCCAACCGCTGGATCGTCGGTGAGACCGGGCGGCTGCGCGAGACGCTGGACGCGGCGCTGGCCGCCCGCCGCTTCAACGACGCGGCGAACGCGCTGCATGCCCACGTCTGGGGCAAGGTCTGCGACTGGTACGTCGAGCTTGCGAAGCCGCTCTTCGACGGCGACGGCGCGGCGGAGACCCGGGCGACGATGGCCTGGGTGCTCGACCAATGCCTGGTGCTGATGCATCCGTTCATGCCGTTCATCACCGAGGCGCTCTGGGGTGCGACCGCGGCGCGGGCGAAGCTCCTCGCCCATGCCGACTGGCCGGGCTACGGGCCCGAGCTGATCGAGGCCGGCGCCGACGCCGAGATGACCTGGGTGATCGGGCTGATCGAGGAGATCCGCTCGGTGCGCGCCGAGATGCACGTGCCGGCCGGGGCGCGGGTGACGCTGGTGGCGCTCGATCTGCCTGGCGCCGAGGCCGAGGCGCTGGAGCGCAACCGGCCGCTGGTGGCGCGGCTCGCGCGCGTCGAGCGGTTCGAGAGCGCGGCCGAGACGCCGAAGGGCGCGGTGACGCTGACGGTCCAGGGAGCGACCTTCTCGATCCCGCTCGCCGAGGTGATCGACATCGCCGCCGAGCGCGAGCGGCTGGGCAAGGCGATCGACAAGCTCGACAAGGAGGCCGGCGGCCTGCGCGCCAAGCTCGGCAACGCCAACTTCGTGGCGCGGGCGCCCGAGGAGGTGGTCGACGAGCAGCGCAGCAGGCTCGAGGCCGCGGAGGAGGAGATGGCGATCCTCGCGGCCGCGGCCGCGCGGCTGGCGGGGCTTTAGCGATCGGATGAAGGTGGCGAGGTCGGCTTTCTAAAGCGCCTCGAGGCCGCTGCCGATCAGCATGGCGCGGAGCGCGAGCAGGACGGCTGCCATCACGATTGTTGCGCACCAGCCAGTCGCGGGCGGCGCCGAGGCCGGCGCGGGCGCCCGGGACGGTGACCGCCCAGTCCAGCGGCAGAGCGGCGCCGAGGCTCGCGAGGACGGCGAAGATCAGCGGCAGCATGAGCGCCTGGCCGGCGGGCACCGCGGCGGAGCCGGTGATCATGCCGGCGCCGATGACCAGCGCCACCTCCTTGGGGTTGACCGCGGTGACGATCGCCCCGAGCCGCAGAGCGCCGGCCGGGGCGAGGCCCTCGATCGAGCGCATCCAGCCGGGAAGCTCCGCTTCGCCGGCGCGGGGCCGCCGGCGCCAGAGCGCCAGCGCGCCGAGGATCAGCCGGGCGCCGAGGCCGATGCGCGCCCAGCCGCCGGCGTTGCCCGGCTCGGCGGGACCGGCGAGGCGGACCGCGACCAGCGAGACCGCGAAGGCGAGCGCCGCCAGCGTCGCGAAGCGGCCGATGAGGAAGGCGAGGCCGCCGCGGGCGCCGGCCGGCGCCAGCAGCAGCATCACCGCGGCGATGATCGGCAGCGGGCTGAGCGCCACCGGGACGGCGTAGGGGACGAGATCGCCGAGGATGGAGAGCATCGCCGACCCTATGGCCGGCGCGCCCGCCGGCGCAAGCGTCTTGCGGCCGGCGGCGAAGCTGCCGCAAGCTGCGCCGGCGACTGCGGAGGGCCCCTTGGAGATGACACGCGATCCGGCTGAATGGCTCGGGTGCGCCCAGGTTAACGATTCATACCTTGTTCATGGGTGGCAAGCCATTTTTTTCCAGCCACTTTCCAGCCGGATTCCGGCCAGAACGAAAGTCCGTAAACCCTTGCGCCGCCAGCCAATCCCGAATCGTTCCGCCGGAGCCCGTAGGAACGCTTCCCGTCGTCCCGGTGCTGGCGGTCATGCGCCTGACGCCGCTCGCCGCGAGCCTGCCGGCGACGGTGCCCTTCGTCGGCCCCGAGACCCAGGAGCGGGCGCTGGGACGGGAGTTCGTCGCGCGGATCGGCGCCAACGAGAGCGTGTTCGGCCCGTCGCCAATGGCGGTCGCGGCGATGGCCGCGGCGGCGGCGGGGGTCTGGCGCTATGCCGATCCCGAGCACTTCGAGATCAAGGCGGCGCTCGCGGCGCACCACCGGGTGCCGGCGGCGAGCATCAGCGTCGGCGAAGGCATCGACGGGCTCCTCGGCAACCTGGTGCGCCTCCTGGTGGCGCCGGGGACGCCGGTGGTGAGCTCGGCCGGGGCCTATCCGACCTTCGCCTATCATGTCGCCGGGTTCGGCGGCGCGCTCATCAGCGTGCCCTATCGCGACGACGCCGAGGATCCCGAGGCGCTGCTCCTCGCGGCGCGCAAGGCCGGGGCACCGCTGGTCTATCTCGCCAATCCGGATAATCCGATGGGGAGCTGGCACTCCGGGGCGCGGGTCGCAGAGATGATCGCGCGGCTGCCCGGCGGCGCGGTGCTCTGCCTCGACGAGGCCTATGCCGATTTCGCGCCCGAGGACGCGCTGCCACCGCTCGATCCGCACGAGCCGCGGGTGATCCGGATGCGGACCTTCTCCAAGGCGCATGGGCTGGCCGGGGCGCGGATCGGCTACGCCATCGGCCATCCCGAGCTGATCGCGGCGTTCGACCGGGTGCGCAACCATTTCGGGGTCAACCGGCTGGCGGTCGCCGCCGCCCTAGCCTCGCTGGCCGATCCGGGGTGGCTCGCGCATGTCGTGGCCGAGGTCGCGGCTGCCAAGGCCGGCATCGCCGCGATCGCCGCGGCGAGCGGGCTTCAGGCGCTGCCGTCGGCCACCAACTTCGTCGCGATCGACTGCGGCCGCGACGGCGCTTTCGCGCGGCGGGTGCTCGACGGGCTGGTGGCGCGCGGCATCTTCGTGCGCAAGCCGTTCGTGGCACCCCAGGATCGCTGCATCCGGGTCAGCGCCGGGCGCGCGGCCGACCTCGCCGCCTTCGCGGCCGCCTTGCCGGAGGCGCTGGCGGCCGCGCGGTGAGGCCCTAGATGACCGGGGCGGTATGGTCGCCGGACAGCGCCTTACGCAGCGCGTCCTCGCGGGTGTGGTCGAGCGAGGTCTGCAGCACGGTGCCGCCGACGCCCTTGAGCTGCTCGAGCACCTTGTCGCCGGTCACCGATTTCACCAGCACGAAGAGCACCGCCTCGCCTTCCTTGATCTTGTCGTGGGCGAGGCCCTTCATGAAGCCGTCGTTGACGCCGACGTCGGTGAGCGCGCCAGCGACCGCGCCGCTGGCGGCACCCGCGGCGACGCCGAGGAGCGGGTTGAGGAACAGGAGGCCGACGAGCAGGCCCCAGAAGCTGCCGCCGGCGGCGCCGGCGGCGGTGGTGTTGAGCAGCTGGTTGAGCTTGACCTTGCCGTTGGCGGTCTTGGTCGCGATCACCGCGTCGCCGATATCGATCAGATAGTCCTTCTGCAGGTCGAGGACCTTCTGCCGGACCTCCTCGGCCTTCTCCTCGTTCGGAAAGACCACTGCAATCAGATCAGCCATGGATTCGCCCCCGTTTACGTGTCGCCAGAGATCGCATCGCCGGCGGCTCGGCCGGCGCGGCGCGATTAACCGCGCGGCGATGCCGGCTGTCAATTCGCAAACTCCGCGCGCGCCCGCGCGGCGGATCTTCGCAGATCCCGGCCCCGCCCGGGCCGTGGCGCGGGCGGAGCCGGCGTCGCTTACTTGCAGGCCTGGGTCTGGGTGCCGGCCGCAGCCCCGAGGCCCGCGCCGGCCGCCGTGGCGAGCTGCTTGCCGGAGCCGCCGCCGATCTGGTTGCCGATAGGCCGCCGAGCGCCGCGCCGCCGAGCACGCCGCCGGCGCACTTCAGCTCTTTGTTGGTCTGCGGGTTGCTCGAGCAGCCCGACGGTTGCCAGCGCGACGCCGAGCGCGAGCAGGATCAGTCCCTTTTGCATCAAAATCTCCCTTACTGCCCGCCCGGTACCGGGCGCTGCACCGGATGGCTTTAGGTGTTCCGCCGGACTGTTCCACAGCAATCCGGCGGGGTCTCGGCTCAGTCCAGCTTGCCGTCGCCGTCCTTGTCGGCCGCGGCCATGTCCTTCGCCGCCTGCGACCTGCCAGCTCCTGCAGGCTGATCGCCGTCGTCGCCGTTGGTGTTGGCCGCGGCGAACTGCTCGGGCGTGAGCACCGCCTGCTCTCGACGACGGTGACGTAGCCGTCGCCGTTCTTGTCCAACCCCGCGAAGGCCTTGGCCATGAACGCGGCGAGCTCCTCGGCGTCGACCGCGCCGTCGCCGTTGGTGTCCATCACCTGCAGATCGGTGGTGGTCATCGCCTCCTGCGCGAGACGGCGGTGCCGCCGAAGGCCAGCGCGGCCGCGCCGGCTATCAGGATCGTCTTCATCTCGCCCTCCTTTATCCGCATGCCAGCTTCTCGCCGGCGACAGCGCCAAGCCCCGCGCCCGCCGTGGTGGTGACGGTCGCTGCCGAAGCCGCCGCCGAACATGCTGCCGACCAGGCCGCCGACCACCGCGCCGGTCACGGTGCCGGCGACGCAGCCGACCTCGTGCTTCTGCTCCTTGGTTTCGTTGGCGCAGGCAGCGACGATAATTGCGGCGCTGCCGAACAAGATCAGTGTTCGTCTCACTTAGCCCCTCCTGGTTGTCCTTCGACCGGTCCGGCTCGTTGTGCGAACCGTGACACTTTGACGCCTAGACGATTTCGGCGCCGAATTCCACCGCTTCCGCGGCCTCAGGTGTCGGTCCGCCGGCCCGGGCGACCATCGCGATGGCCGCCTCGATCCCGCCCGGCCCGTGGGCGATGCCGAGGCCGCGGAGGCCGGCCTCGATGGTGGCGAGCGTCCCGAGCAGCATCGGCGGATTGAGGTGGCCCATGTGGCCGATGCGGAACACGCTGTCGGGATCGACGCCGGGCACGCTCAGCCCGACGCCGAGGGTGACGCCAGCGGTCTCCTGGCACCAGCGGCGTAGCCGCGCGCCGTCGCCGGGGGCGGTACGGATGGTGGTGACCGCATGGCTGCGCGCGGCCGCATCGGCGATGTTGAGCGTCAGCGCCCCGCCGGCGCCCCAGGCCTCGACCGCCGCCCAGATGGTGCGGGCGAAGACCGCGTGGCGCTCCCAGACCCGCTCCAGCCCCTCCTCGTCAAGGATCATGTCGAGCGCGGTGCGCAGGCCGTAGAGGTGGTGCGTCGGCGCGGTGCCGCAGAAGAGCTCGTAGTAAACCTGCGGATCGGTGCGCGGCCCCCAGTTCCAGTAGGGGCTCGGGCAGCGCACCCGCGCCGCCTCGGCGCGCGGCCCGTGGAAGGTGAAGGCGAGGCCCGGCGGGGTCATCAGCCCCTTCTGGCAGGCGGCGACCATCACATCGACGCCCCAGGCGTCCATCTCGAAGCGGTCGCAGGCGAGGCAGGCGATGCAGTCGATGGCGAGGAGCGCCGGATGGCCGGCGGCGTCGAGCGCGCCGCGCAGCGCCGCCACGTCGTTGCGCACCGCGGAGGCGGTGTCGGTCTGCACCGCCAGCACCGCGCGGATCTCGATGGCCGCGGTCGGCGCTGAGCCGCTCGGCGAGCCGGTCGGCGTCGATGCCGCCGCGGAAGCCGAAGTCCATCACCTCGACCTCGACGCCCATCTGCCGCGCCGTCGCCGCCCAGCCGAGGCCGAAGCGGCCGGAAGCCGCGACCAGCGCCTTCTGGCCGGGGCTGAGGATGTTGGCGATCGCCGCCTCCCAGCCGGCGTGGCCGTTGCCGATGTAGATCGCGACCTTGCCGTCGGTGCGCGCGACGCGCCTGAGGTCGGCGATCAGCGTGTCGGTGATCTCGACCAGCTCGCCCTCGTAGATGTTCGGCGCCGGACGGTGCATCGCGTTCAGCACCCGGTCGGGAATGATCGAGGGGCCGGGAATGGCGAGGATGTCGCGGCCGCGCGAGAGGGTCATGGGCAGGCTCCGGAAACGATGCGGCGGCGAGGTTAGCCGCCGCTCGGGCCGGAGGAAATGGCGATTCCGCTTGGGTTGCCGCGCGGCCGCGTGCTAGGTCCGGCGCCGGCCGGGGGCTGCCCCGGCGCCGGCCCGGACCCGCCCATGACCGACCAGGAAACCCCGACGACGCGCCCCGTGTCGCCCTGGCGGCGGCTGTGGCGCGACTGGCTCGCGCCGCACTGGGGGATGCTCGCGGTCTCGCTGGCGATGACCGGGCTGGTCGCGGTCGCCTCGGCCGGCTACTCCAAGCTGATCCAGATGGTGATGACCGCCTTCCAGTCCGGCGCCGAGGCCGTGATCTGGTGGGGGCCGGCGGGGGTGATCGGGCTGAGCTGCGCCAGCGCCATCGGCCAGTATTTCAAGGAGATCACCGGCACCCGCGTCACCAGCCGCATGGAGACCGACCTGCGCAAGATGATGTTCGCGCGGCTGGTCGGCACCGATCTCGCGCGGCTGCAGACCGAGGCGCCGGCCGGGCTCGCGGCGCGCTTCTCCTCCGACATCGGCCTGGTCGGCAACGCGGTGCGCTCGTTCCTCGGCGGCGTCACCGGCACGCTGACCATCGTGGTGACGATCGCGGTGATGCTCAGCATCGACTGGTCGCTGACGCTCGGCATCTGCGTGATCTTCGCGCTGGCGCTGATCCCGGTGAACCGCATCGGCACCCGGCTCCGGCGGCTGGCCAAGCGCACCCAGGCCGAGGTCGCCTCGATGACCTCGGAGGTGACCGAGGGCCTCGCCGGCATCCGCATGGCGCGCACCTACCGGCTGGAGGAGCCGCTGGCGGAGAACGCCGGCGGCGTCTTCGAGCGGCTGTTCGGGCTCAGGATCCGGCAGAACCGCTGGCAGGCGCGGGTGGCGCCGATGATGGAGGTGCTGATCGGCCTCGCGGTGGCGATCCTGCTCTTCGTGGTGGGGCTGAGGATCGAGGCGGGGACCACCACCATCGCCGACTTCACCGGGCTTCTGACCGGGCTCGGGGTGATCGCCGGGCCGGCGCGGCGGATCGGCGGCAACTTCGCCACCGTGCAGCAGGGGGCGGCCGCGCTCGACCGGGTGTTCATGCTGTTCGACGCCGAGAACACCATCGTCGACGGCCCCGAGCATCTGGCGCGGGCGATCGGGCAGATCCGCTTCGAGGACGTGCATTTCGCCTATCCCGACGGTCATGTCGCGCTCGCGGACTTTACGCTGGCGATCGCGCCGGGGCAGCGGGTGGCCTTCGTCGGGCGCTCCGGCGCCGGCAAGTCCACGGTCTTCAACCTCTTGCCGCGGCTCTACGACCCGACCTCGGGGCGGATCCGGCTCGACGGCCACGACATCCGCTCGCTGACGCTGGCGTCGCTCCGCGACCAGATCGCGGTGGTGAGCCAGGAATCGGTGCTCTTGACCGGCACGGTGGCGCAGAACATCGGCTTCGGCCGCCGCAGCGCCGGTCGCGCCGAGATCGAGGCGGCCGCCGAGGCCGCGGCGGCGGACGGCTTCATCCGGGCGCTGCCGCAAGGCTACGACACGCTGATCTCGCCCTCGGCCGGCGAGTTCTCCGGCGGCGAGCGCCAGCGCCTGTCGATCGCCCGCGCCATCCTGCGCGACGCGCCGATCCTGCTCCTCGACGAGCCGACCTCCGCCCTCGACGCCGAGAGCGAGTCGCTGATCCGCGGCGCGCTCGACCGGCTGGCGCGCGGCCGCACCACGCTGGTCATCGCCCACCGGCTCGCCACCGTGCTCGACAGCGACCTGATCGTGGTGATGGACCGGGGTCGCATCGTCGCGCAGGGGACGCATGCCGAGCTCCTGGCTGAGCAGGGGCTTTATGCGGATCTCTACCAGCTGCAGTTCGCCGGGGCCTGAGCCATTGCCACCGCGCCGGGGCTGGCTATCTGCCCGAGACAGGGGGGACGCGTCATGACCACCGCCGGCACTCACGCCACCGACCGCGCCGTGCTCCGGATCTCGGGGCCGGACGCGCGCGACTTCCTGCAAGGGCTGGTCAGCAACGACGTGCGGCGGCTCGACCAGGGGCCGGTCTATGCCGCGCTGCTGACGCCGCAGGGCAAGTATCTCTTCGACTTCTTCCTGGTGGCGGACGGGGCGGACGTGCTCCTCGACGTCGCGGCCGACCGCGCGGCGGCGCTCACGCAGCGGCTGGGGATGTACCGGCTCAGGGCGAAGGTTACGATCGCGGCGGCGGATCTCGGCGTCGTGGTCGGGACCGGCGCCCCGCCCGAAGGTGCTGTGGCCGATCCGCGGCATCCCGAGCTCGGCTGGCGGGCCACCGTCGCCGATCCCGGCGGCGTTTCTCGCCGGGATGGCGCCGCTCGACCCGGCGGCGATCGCCGCGGCGCGGGTGGCGCTGGTGGTGCCCGAGGCCGGGGTCGAGCTCCGGCCGGACGACAGCTACATCCTGGAGATGGGCTTCGAGCGGCTCAACGGCGTCGATTTCCGCAAGGGCTGCTACGTCGGCCAGGAGGTCACCGCGCGGATGAAGCACAAGACCGAGCTGCGCAAGGGGCTGGCGCGGGTCACGATCGTGGGGCCGGCGCCGCCGCCGGGGACCGAGCTCAGGCGCGACGGCGTCGCGGTCGGCACGCTCTACACCAGTGCCGGCGGCCGCGGGCTCGCCTACCTGCGCTTCGACCGGGCCGAGGGCGAGATGACCGCGGGCGAAGCGCGCGTCGTCCGCGACGCCTGAGGGTCAGCGCTGCGGGTTGCGAGGGGCGATCGGCGGCCACATCCGCGAGAAGACGCCGTCGCGCTTGACGATGCCGTGGAAGGCGGCGGCGCCGACATGCATCGCGATCAGCACGATCAGCACCACCACCGAGAGCGCATGCACGGTCGAGGCGATCTTGCCGACGGCTTCGGCCTTGGGCAGCAGCGGCGGAATGCCCAGCGCCTGCAGCGCCTCGATCGGGAAGCCGCCGGTGGTCACCCGGACGTAGCCGCTGGCCGCCTGGAGGATCAGGAAGACGTAGAGCCCGGCGTGCACCAGCCCGCGCGATCCGCGCCTGCAGCGGCGGCACGCTGGCCGGCAGCGGCGGCGGCGGGTTGAAGGCGCGCCAGGCGAGCCGCGCCAGCACCACGAGCAGCACCACCGGACCCAAGCCCTTGTGAAGGACGAAGAGCTTGTCCTGCAACGGCCGTGGGATGTCTTGTGTCATGATGAGCCCGACCGGTATCATCACCAGCACCAGAAGGACGGTCACCCAGTGAAACAGCCGCGCCACGGTGCCGTAGCCCATCGATCGACCTCCCGAGCCGCGCTGACCGCCGGCGCGCCACAGTCTAGCAGAACCGCTGCGCCGGACCAGCGCGCGCTTGGCCGCGCGTGACCGAGCTCCGCACCGGCGCGCCCTTCCTCGCGGGCCCGCGGCGCGGCGCGCTGCCGGCGGTGGCGCTGACCGGCGCCGGGGTGGCGCTGGCGCTGGCGGCGCTGCCGTTCGAGCGGCAGCCTGCCGGGCGCCGCCGGGCTCGGGGCTCTTCGCGCTGATCGGCGGCGCTGGTGATCGACGCGGCTCGGCCGGCTACCACCCGCACGCCCGCTTCGGCCTCGGCAACGGCATCACGCCTGCTCCGGGCCGGCGGCGCCTGCGTCTTCGCCGCGCTGGCGGTCGAGCCGGATCTCCTGGTCGGCGGCTGCGGCCTGGGGCGCGCTCGCGGCGGCGCTCGTGCTGCTCGGCGCTCGACGGGCTCGACGGCTGGGCGGCGCGGCGCGAGGGGCTGGCCTCGGCCTTCGGCGCGCGGCTTCGACATGGAGGTGGACGCGCTGCTGATCCTCGCGCTGGCCGCCGTCGCCGCCGGGCTCGGCAAGGCCGGGCCGTGGGTGCTCGGGCCTCGGGCTGATGCGCTACGGCTTCGTGCTCGCGGGCCTGGCGCTGCCGGCGCTGGCGCGCGCCGCTGCCGCCGTCGCCGCGCCGCCGCGCGGTCTGCGCGGTGCAGGTGGCGGTGCTCGGGCTGATGCTGGCGCCGCCGGTCGCGCCGCCGGTCTCGGCGGCGCTGGCGGCCGTCGCCTTCGCGGCGCTCGCCGCCTCCTTCGCGGTCGACATCGGCTGGCTGCTGCGGCAGCGGCGATGACCGCGGACCTCAGGAGCTGGGCCGGGCTGGCGCGCTCGCTGGTCGATCTACCGCGCGCGGCCGTGGCGGACCGCCCGGCTCGCCGCGGTTCTACCGCGGCATCGTCGCGCCCCGGCGATCTCGCCTTCGACATCGGCGCCCATGCCGGCAACCGCACCCGGGCGCTGCTCGCGCGCCGGCGCGCGGGTGGTGGCGCTGGAGCCGCAGCGGGTGTTCCACGCCTTCCTCGCGCCGCGACCTGCCGCCCGAGGTGACGCTGCTGCCGCTCGGCCGCCGGGCCGGCGCCCGGCGCGGGCGCGGCTCGCGGTGTCGCGGCTGCATCCGACCGTCTCCTCGCTGGCGGCGGGCTTCGCCGAGCGGATGGCGGCAGCGCCCGGGTTCGCCGGCGTGCGCTGGGATGCGGCGGAGACCGTCGAGGTCGACACGCTCGACGCGCTGATCGCCGCGCACGGCCTGCCGCGCTTCGTCAAGATCGACGTCGAGGGCTTCGAGGCGGAGGTGCTCGCCGGCCTGAGCGCAGCCGGTGCCCTGGGTCGCCTTCGAGTACCTGCCGGCGGCGCTCGACACCGCCGCCGCCTGCGTCGCCCGGCTCGCCGCGCTCGGGCCCTACGAGTTCAACCTCGTCGCCGGCGAGAGCGGCTGGGCTTCGCGCTCGCCGACTGGCACGACGCCGGAGGCGATCGGCGCCGACCCTCGCCGCGCGCGCCCGCGACGGGCGGCCGGGCGACGTCTACGCCCGGCTCGGCGGCGATGAGCGACCGGCTGCGCCGCCTCGGCGCCGCGCTGAGCGGGCTCGCCGCGCTCGGGCTGCTCTACGCGGTGCTGGCGCAGCCGGCGCCGGCCCGGCACGCCGCCGCTCGTCGCGCTCTGCCGCTCGAGCTGCCGCTGCTCGCTCGTGCTGCTGATCTCGGCGCCGCGGCCGCTGGCGCGGCGGCGCTGCGCCGCGGTCGTCGCCCTGCTCCTGACGGTGATGGCGGCGCTGAAGCTCGCCGACCTACGGCGTCCGAGCTCGCCTACTCGGCCGTTCAACCCGGTGCTCGACGGCGAGCTCGTGCCGGCGGCCTGGCGGCTCGGCAGCGGCGCGGTCGGGGTGCCGCTGGCGCTCGCGGCGGCCGCCGGCGCTCGCCGCGGCGCTGGCGCTGCTCGCGGCGGCGCTCTGGTGGGCGACCGGCCGGATCGCCCGGCTCGCGCCCCGGCGCGTCCGCGCTGGCTCGCGGCGCTGGCGCTGCCGCTCGCGGCGCTGGTCGGCGCTCGACGCGGCGCCGGTCGCCGCGCGGCCGCCGGCGAGCGCCGACACCAGCCGGCTCGCCTGGGAGCATCTGCGCGACGGCTGGCGCCGCGCGGGCCGACCTCGCGCGCTTCCGCGCCGAGGCCGCCGCGCGACCCCTACGCCGCGCTGCCGGCCGGCGGCGATCCTGCCGGCGCTGCGCGGCACCGACGTCTTCGTGATCTTCGTCGAGATCCTACGGCCGCTCGGCGCTCGACAACCCGCGCTACGCCCCGACGGTCGACCGCGGCGCTCGCGCGACGGCGAGGCGCGCGCTGGCGGCCGCGGGCCTCGCGATGCGCTCGGGGTTCCTGACCGCGCCGATGGTCGGCGGCCAGAGCTGGCTCGCGCACGCCAGCGTGCTCTCCGGCCTCTGGATCGACAACCAGGGCCGCTACCGGGCGCTGCTCGCCAGCCCGCGCCGGACGCTCCTGCACCTCGCGCGGGCGGCCGGCTGGCAGACCGCGGCGGTGATGCCGGCGATCACCCTGGCCTGGCCGGAGGCGGGCTACTTCGGCTACGACCGGGTGCTGGCGGCGGCCGATCTCGGCTACCGCGGGCTGCCGTTCAACTGGGTGACGATGCCCGACCAGTTCACCCTCGCGTCGTTCGAGCGCCAGCTGCTCGACCCGGCGCCGCGCCCGCCGGTCTTCGCCGAGATCGCGCTGATCTCCTCGCACGCGCCCTGGACGCCGATCCCGCCGCTGCTGCCGTGGGACGCGCTCGGCGACGGCGCGGTCTTCGACCGCTACGCCACCGCCGGCGACCCGCCGGAGGTGGTCTGGCGCGACCACGACCGCGTGCGCGAGCAGTACCGGCGCTCGCTCGACTACGTGCTGCGCGTCGTCGGCGGCTTCGCCGCGCGCCGCGCCGGCGCACGCCGCCGCTGATCGTGGTGCTCGGCGACCACCAGCCGGCGCGCCTTCGTCTCGGAGCGACCCGGTCGGCCGCGACGTGCCGGTCCACGTCATCGGCGCGCCCGGAGACGCTGGCGCGGCTCGACGGCTGGGGCTGGACGCCGGGCCTGATCCCGGCCGCCGACGCGCCGGTCTGGCGGATGGAGGCGTTCCGCGACCGCTTCCTCGCGGCCTTCGGCACCGCGCCCGCGGCGCCGCGCGTGCAGGCCGCGGCTGCGCCCTGACGCCGCCGGCGCTTTACGGATGCCGGTCGCATGCTACTCGTCTCCGGGGCGAAGGCCAGCAAGGCCGCGGGGGGAGGAGCGCGATGCAACGCGCCGAGGTGACCGACGACGGTCTGGGCGGCGCTGCTCGCGCTGCGCGCCGGGCCGCCCGGCGCGGCCGCGCCGGCGCTGGAGCCGAGGCGCCGCGCCGCCTGGGCGCTCTACGCGCCGCTCGCGGCCGACGGCCGCGGCGCGCCCTATCTCTTCGCCCAGGTCGGCCAGTCGCTCGACGGCCGCATCGCCACGCCCTCCGGCGACGCGACGGCGATCTCGGGGCCGGAGGGCCTCGCGCCACCTGCACCGCTGCCGGGCGCTCGCCGACGCGGTGGTCGTCGGCGTGCGCACCGCGCTCGGCGACGACCCGCGGCTCACGGTGCGGCTGGTCGACGGGGCCGAGCCCGGCGCGGGTGGTGATCGACCCGCGCGGCCGGCTGCCGCGACGACGCGCGGGTGCTCGCCGACGACGGCGCGCGGCGGCTGGTGATCCAGGCCTGCGACCGCGCCGCGGCCGGCCGGCGTCGAGGTGGTGCGCCTGCCCGCCGCCGACGGCTGGATCGACCCGGCGGCGATCCGCGACGCGCTCGCCGCGCGCGGCCTCGCGCCGGGTGCTGGTCGAGGGCGGCGGCGTCACCATCGCCGGCTTCCTCGACGCCGGGCCTGCTGCAGCGGCTGCACGTCGCGATCGCGCCGCTGATCATCGGCGCCGGGCCGTCGGGGCTGCGCACCGCGCCGGTCGCGCGGCTCGCCGACGCGCTCCGGCCCGAGACCCACGTCTACGGGCTCGACTCCGACGTGGTCTTCGACTGCGCGCTGGCGCCCGCCGGCAGCGCCAGCAGGTCGACATGGCCGACCGAGGCGCGGGCCGAGCCGCTCGCCGCCCGCCGGGCCTGAGCCCAGGCCGCCGGCCTCCGCCAGCCCGGTCTCCGCCGCCGCCGCGGCGATGCCCGTCGACGAGCGCCGCGCTGCAGCGCCGCCTGCGCCGGCCCGAGCCGCCACGGGCTCGCGCGCCGTGCCGCACCGCGAAGCCGCGCGCCGCGAGCGCCGCGCGCGAGCGCGGCGGCGCGCCGCCGGGCCCGAGCGCGGGGCCGAGGCCCTTGTCGCGGCGCTGGTGCGCGTTGAAGGCGGCGCGGACCGCCGCGTCCGCCGGGTAGCGGCGGCGTCCAGGCCATGCGCGCCGTCGTAGCTGAGCGCGGCGTAGAGCGCCGATCCCCGCCGCCGCCAGCCGGTCCGCGAGCGCCTCGAGCCAGCGCGGCGGAGACGAGGTCGAGGAGCGCCGAGGCGGTGACCAGCCGCGCGCCCGTCGAGCGGCAGCGCGTCGAGGTCGGCGAGGTCGGCGGCGACGGTCTCGGCGCCGGGGCAGCGCGCCGCGGCGATGCGCGAGGAGCGCCGGGTCGCGGTCGACGAGCCGCCAGCGCAGCGCCGGGTACGCGGCGAAGGCGCGGGCAGGTGGCGCCGGTGCCGCAGCCGAGGTCGAGCGCCACCGGCGCCGGCGCCGCCGGCGAGATGCGCGGCGGCCGCGGCGAGGAGCCCGGGGTCGCGCGCCGCCGCGGTCGGCCGGCTCGCGCAGGTCGAGCCAGGCGGCGTCGAAGCTCATGCCGCCGCGCGGTCGAGCGGCGCCGGCGACCAGCGCCGCGGTGTCGGCCCAGCGCGGCAGCGCCTGCCCGGCGGCCCAGGCGGCCTCCGCCGCGCGCGCGCCGGCGGGCCGGATCGTCGAGGAGCGCCGGCGAGCGCCGCGGCGAAGGCGGCGGCGTCGCCGGGCGGCACCAGCGCGCCGGCGGCCGCCGGCACCAGGTCGGCGATGGCGCCGGCGTCGGCAGGCGACGACCGGCAGGCCCTGCGACAGCGCCTCGGCGAAGGCCATGCCGTAGCCCTCGTACTCGCTGGCGAGCGCGAAGACGTCGGCGCGCGGCCAGCTCGGCGCGGGTGTCGGCGACCGCGCCGACGAGCGTGACGCGGTCGCCGAGGCCGCGCGGCGGCGACCTGCGCGGCCAGCGCCGCGGCGCAGGCCGGGTCGAGCGCGGCCGAGCCGACGATCCGCGCCCGCCAGCGCCGGTCCGCGCAGCGCGGCGAGCGCGTCGACCAGCACGTCGTGGCGCTTGCGCGGGATCAGCGAGCCGATGCTGAGGATCAGCGGCGGGTCGCCGCCGCCGGGCGCGCGCGGCGCCCGGCTCGGTGCCCGGCGGCGCGACGGTGATGCGCTCCGGCGCGACGCCGAAGCCCTCGGCGAGCCGCCGCGCCGTGGCGGCGCTGGTGCAGACGACCGCGCGGGCCGCGGCCGAGCGCCGCGCGCTCCGCCGCCGAGCAGGCGCGCGCTCGCCACGGGGTCGAGCCCGCTCTCGTCGCCGAGCGGATGATGCACCAGCGCGACCAGCCGCAGCCGCGCCGCCTCGCGCGGCGAGCTCGTCCGGCAGCGCGCCGAAGGCGAGGCCGTCGACCGAGGACCAGCGCGCCCGTCGGGCAGCGCCGCAAGCGCCGCGGCGGCGGCGGCGCGGTGCGGCGGCGTCCGGCAACGGCCAGGCGCCGGGGAGCGGCAGGTGACGCACCTCCCAGCCGCGGGCGCGGCAGGGCGGCGATCAGCCGGCGGTCGTAGCCGTAGCCGCCGGTCGGGGTGTCGAGCTCGCCCGGGATCGACGAAGTGTGACGCGCCTCACGTCAGGTCGGCCTCGTACCAGGCGCGCGCGACGTGGCTCTCGTGCAGCGTCACCCGCAGCCGCCGGAGCCGGCCGCCGTCGCCGAGCCCGCCGCCGCGCGCCGCCGCGGCGAGCGCGTCGAAGATGTGGCGGCAGAGGACCTCGGTGGTGGTGAGGCGCCCGGCGAACGCCGGCAGCTCGTCGAGGTTCCGGTAGCGCAGCGGCGCCAGCGCCTCGGAGCGCGCTCGGTGGCGAGGCCGATGTCGACGACGATGCCGTGCGCGTCGAGCTCCTCGGCGAAGAAGGCGGCGTCGACGACGAAGGTCGCGCCGTGCAGCCGCTGCGCCGGGCCGAAGACCGGCGCCGGCAGGCTGTGGGCGATCATGATGTGGTCGCGGACCTCGACGGCGAACATGGGCGGCTTCCTCAGCCGTAGACGGACGCGATGGCAGAGCGTGTCGGCCGCGTCAAGGATCGCGGCGTAGCGCGACGGCAGGTCGGCGAAGGCGGTCTCGCCGCTGATCAGCGCGTCGAGCGCCGGGTCGGCGAGAAGGCCGAGCGCCGCCTCGAGCCGGCGGCGGTTGCTCCAGCGCGCGCGGCGGGCCGGTCGGCACCAGCCCGACCTGGCTCGACGACCAGCCGCAGGCGGCGGCTGTGGAAGGCGCCGCCGAGCGCGACCGTCGGCGGCCGGTCGCCGTACCAGCTCGCCTCGACCACGGTCGCCTCGAGCCCGGCCGCGGCGAGCGCGGTGGCGAGGCCCTCGCCGTGGCGCTGGCGTGGATCGACGAGGTCGCAGTCGCGCGGGCGCGTCCTCCGGCGCGGCGAAGCGCGCAGCCGAGCGCCGCGGCGAGGGCGGCGCGCGCCGGGGTTGACGTCGACGAGCGTCACCTCGGCGCCGGGCAGGCGGGCGCAGAGCCAGGCGGCGAGCGCGCCGACGACGCCGGCGCCGACCACGGCGATGCGGTCGCCGGGCGGCGGCGCCGGCGTCCCAGACGATGTTGAGCGCCGTCTCCATGTTGGCGCGCGAGCACCGCCCGCCCGGGCGGCACGCCCGTCGGGCAGCGGCACCGCCATCGCCGCCGGCGCCGCGAAGCGGTCCTGGTGCGGGTGGAGGACGAAGACCGTCGCGGCCGGCGAGGTCCGGCGGGCCCTCGACGACCCGGCCGACGGCGGCGTAGCCGTACTTCACCGGGAACGGGAAGCTGCCGGCCTGCAGCGGCGCCCGCATCCGCGCCCGCTCGGCGCGCGGCACGCCGCCGCGGAGGACCAGCGCCTCGGTGCCGCGGCTGATGCCGCTGAACCGGGTCTCGACCAGCGACGTCGCCGCGGCCGGGCGCGACGGCCTCGTCGCGGAGCTCGGCGACGCCGGCGGCGGCGATCCAGAGCGCGCGGCCGATCACGCGGCGGCCCCCGTATGGGACCGGCCAATGACTGGCCGCCAGCCGGATCCGTCGCGCATGCCACCCCGCTCCAAGGAACCCGCAGGTTAGGGTGCAGCACCCGGCGGCCGCAAGACGTGGCCGATACGCCACATGGGCGGAAAAGGCTTGCCGCAGCGCAGCAGAAACCCTATGTGGTTCCTGGCCGGACCCACGGGTCCCGGCATTCCTGCGATGGCGCAGGGGAGCTCCGCTCCCGGCATCGCGGAAGAGACAATGGTTTTCGTCACATGCGCCTGACGAGGGCGACAACCGCAGCGGCAGGCGGCCGCGCGGAAAGGATACTTGTGACGAATACCACTTTCGCGGACTTCGGCCTCGCCGAGCCGCTCACCGACCGCGCTTGCCCGCGCCGGCTTCGACCAGCCGACGCCGATCCAGGCGCAGGCGATCGCCCCGCAGATGGCGGGCCGCGACATCCTCGGCATCGCCCAGACCGGCACCGGCAAGACCGCGGCCTTCGCGCTGCCGATCCTGCACCAGCTCCTCGGCGCTCGCCAGCCGGCCGGCGCCGAAGACCTGCCGGGCGCTGGTCCTCGCCCCGACGCGCGAGCTCGCGGTGCAGATCGAGGCGGCCTTCCGCACGTTCGCCGGCGGCGCGCGGCTCTCGACGCTGCTCGTCCTCGGCGGCATGTCGCGCAGCGCCCAGGTCCGGGCGATGGCGCGCGGCGTCGACGTCGTCGTCGCCACGCCGGGCCGGCTCACCGACCTGATGGACGACCGCTCGATCGTGCTCGACCAGACCCGCTTCGTCGTCCTCGACGAGGCCGACCGGATGCTCGACATGGGCTTCATCCAGCCGGTGCGGAAGATCGTCGCGGCGCTGCACCCGCGGCGGCAGTCGGCGCTGTTCTCGGCGACGATGCCGTCCGAGGTCTCCGGCCTCGCCCAGAGCTTCCTCAAGGATCCGGTCCGCGTCGAGGTCGCGCCGCAGGCGACCACCGTCGAGCGCATCGAGCAGCGCGTCGAGCTGGTCGAGACCGCCGCCAAGCGCAAGCGGCTCGCCGAGCTCGTCTCCGCCCCCGAGGCCAGGCGGGCGATCGTCTTCGCCCGCACCAAGCACGGCGCCGACCAGGTGACGCAGAACCTCGCCAAGGACGGCATCGCCGCCGAGGTCATCCACGGCAACAAGGCGCAGAACGCCCGCCAGCGCGCGCTCAACGCCTTCCGCAACGGCCAGGTGCGGGTGCTGGTCGCCACCGACATCGTCGCGCGTGGCATCGACGTGCCGGGCGTGAGCCACATCATCAACTACGACCTGCCCGACGAGCCGGAGGACTACGTCCACCGCATCGGCCGGACCGCGCGCAACGGCGCCGACGGCATCGCCATCACGCTCTGCGCCCCGGACGAGATCAAGAAGCTCCGCGCCGTCGAGAAGGTGACCCGCCAGACGCTGCTCGCCCCGGTGCCCGGCGAGAACCGGCAGGCCGCGCCGCGTCCCGCCCGCGGGCCGAAGGGCGCGCCGTCGAAGCCCGCTTCGGCCAAGCCGGCGCAGGGCAAGCCCGCGCCCGGCAACCCGCAGCGCGCCGAGCGCGCTCGCAGCCGCCGGCCGCGCCGCACCCAGCGCGCCGCATGAGCCCGCGGCCGACGACCGGCGCCGGCGCTTAGGCGCCGGGCGAAACTGTGATAGTCTCGTAGGTGTCGCGGCGCGATAGCTACCCCGACCCCTGGGGTCGCCTGTCGCTCCGCGCGCTGTCGGCAGCCGCTCGGGGAGACGCTGGCTCATGATCGCCCGATTGCTTGCATCCCTGCTGGTCATCGCGTTCGGTGCGACGCCGCTGCTCGCGCAGGGCGCCGGAGCCCCGGCCGCGCCGGAAGCGTCTGAGCCCGAGAGCTCTGAGATCGTCGTGCCGCCGGTCGATTTCCCCTGGGAGACGATCACCGCGGACTGGGTCGAGCGGCGGTACAAGGTGGAGGCGATCCGCTTCAAGGCGCGCGACGAGACCGGGATCGACTGGCTCGGCAGCGACGAGGTGATGGTGGAGACCATCGACGCCAAGGGCCTCACCGTTTCCGACGAGATCGGCGACATCGATTCCGGCGACACCCACGACTTCGATCCGGCGCTGAGCTGCATCATCGGCGTCCGGCCGGGCGAGGTGGTGCTCGGCAAGAGCTCGCGCTGCGACGACGCGGGCGAGCCCGGCCCATTCAGCTTCGTCGTCCAGTTCTGGGAGAAGGACAGCTTCTCGCTCGATTTCGGCTTCTGCGCCATCGTCCCCGGCTCGAGCGGCCACTTCCCGCCGCATTGCGCCGACGACGGCATCGGCGACGACTTCATCGGCCGCCGCGAGCTGTTCTTCCCGCTCCCCGATCTCGAGGCAACACTGCCCAACGTCGGCGACAGCTTCACCGAGACCGTGGTGCTCGGCCTTTGCCCCGAAGGCACCACCGTCTGCGGCGGCTGGGACACGCCCGATTATACCTTCACCTACCGGACCACGCGCCTGCCCGACGTGCGCACCGACTTCCGCTCGCAGCTTGAGGCGGCGATGGCGCGCAGCGGCATCCGGCTGGCCGGCGACGCCGTGGCCGCGGCCCTGCGCGGCGTCGAGGCGCCGGTCGACCGCAAGGCGGAGCCGGAGCCGGCACAACCCTGAAGCGCCGGCCCGGCGCGTGGCGGTTGCCGGCGCGTGGCGATTGCCTCGGCCGTGCCGCGATATTACCGTCGCGCCATATCGCAGCCGGGAGACCGCCATGAAGCTCAGCGCCCGCAACGTCTTGCCGGGGACGGTCAAGGAGATCGTCACCGGTGCCGTGACCTCGCACGTCCGCCTGCAGGTCGGCGACACGCTGGCGACCGCCTCGATCACCAACGAGGCGGTGGCCGAGCTCGGCCTCAAGGCCGGCGACAAGGCCTATGCGGTGATCAAGGCCACCGACGTGATGATCGGCAGGGACTGAACCCGCGGCCGCGCCATTGACACCCGTTTCGAGCGCGTAAAAGGCGACAGTTTGCCTATCTATAATCAATAACTTAGCCCGTCGGGCACGCATGCCCACCCTGCCTGGTTTACGGGCGTCAGCTCGCGGGAACCAGCCGGGTAGAGCCGCCGCTCTGCACGATCTGCACCCGCTGGCCGTTGGCGAAGGTCGGGCTCGCCTGGATCACCGAGATGGTCTGGCCGCCGTCGGTCTTGACGAACCACTCGATCGACTGCTGCCGCCCCGCCTCCGCGGCGACGCGGTTGCCCGCCGCCGCACCCGCGGTGGCGCCGACGCCGGTGGCGATGGTCTTGCCGGTGCCGCCGCCGACCTGCTGGCCGAGCGCCGCGCCGGCGATGCCGCCGGCGATGGTGCCGACCACCGCCCCGGCGCCGCCGGGATTGGCCTCGACCGTGACGGCGCGGCTGCCGGTGATGGTGCCCATGATGACCGTCGAGGCGGTCTGCGCCTGGTTCGCGCTGACCGAATTGCCGCTCGGCGTCGGGGCGCAAGCCAGCAGCGCGACACTTGCGAGGGTCAGGGCCACGGTGCTCTTGAGGTGCTCAAACTTCATTTTCATCGCTTCGCCACAAGGGGAACGGGCGGGATTGCCCCGATCAAGGGCGCACCCTATGCACCGCCCCGCGGCGAGATCAAGGCCGCCACCGCCGCCGCCGGCACGAAAGCGCCGGCGGCCGCCACCGCGGCTCAGCGCAGGCCGGTATCAGCCCGCCGTCGCCTCGCGCAGCTCCTCCAGCGTCAGCCATTCCTCCTCGGCGGCGGCCAGCGCCGCCTGCCGGGCGGCCAGCGCCGCGGTCGCCTTGGCGAAGCGCTCGGGCTCGCGGCTGAAGAGATCCGGGTCGTGCAACAGCGCCTCCAGCCGGGCGATCTCGGCGGTCAGCCGGTCGATCTCGCCCGGCAGCGCCTCGAGCCGGTGGGCCTGGGTGAAGCTCAGCCGCGCCCGCCGCGGCGCCGGCCGCGCCGACTCGGCCCGCGGCTTCGGCACCGGCTCGGCCGCCGGCGGCGCCGGCTCCGCGCCGCGCTGCGCGCGATAGTCGCTCCAGCCGCCGGCATAGATCACCGCCTGCCCGTCGCCCTCCATCGCGATGGTGGTGGTGGCGACCCGGTCGATGAAGTCGCGGTCGTGGCTGACCAGGAGCACGGTGCCCTCGTAGTCGCCGATCAGCTCCTCCAGCAGATCCAGCGTCTCGACGTCGAGATCGTTGGTCGGCTCGTCGAGCACCAGGAGGTTCGATTCCTTCGCCATCAGCAGCGCCAGCAAGAGCCGCGCCCGCTCGCCGCCCGAAAGCGCCGACACCGGCCCGCGCGCCTGCGCCTCGGCGAAGAGGAAGTCCTTGAGATACCCCACCACATGCCGCGGCCGCCCGCGCACCATCACCTGGTCGTTGCGGTCCCCCGGCGCGCCGCCGGTCAGCGTCGCCCGGAGCGAGATCCCGGGATCGAGCGCCGCGCGGTTCTGGTCGAACACCACCGGCGTCAAATTCGCCCCGAGCCGCACCCGCCCGCTGTCCGGCCTGAGCGCCCCGGTCAGGATGTTGAGGAGCGTGGTCTTGCCCACCCCGTTCGGCCCGACCAGCGCCACCCGCTCGCCGCGGCCGATGCGGATCGAGAAGTCCCGCACCAGCGCCCGCCCGCCGTAGCTCTTGGCGACCCGCTCCGCCTCGATCACCAGCTTGCCCGACGCCGCCGCCGCCTCGAACGCCATCCGCGCCGTGCCCGCCCGCGCGATGGCGTCGCGCCGCTCGGCGCGCAGCTCCGCGAGCCGCCGCACCCGCCCCTGGTTGCGCGTCCGCCGCGCCGAGATGCCCTCGACCGCCCAGCGCCCCTCGGCCTTGATCAGCCGGTCGAGCTTGTGCCGCGCGCTGTCCTCCTCCTCGAACACCTTGTCGCGCCACGCCTCGAACGCCGCGAAGCCGCGATCGAGCCGTCGCACCTCGCCGCGGTCGACCCAGAGCGTGCCGGTCGGTCAGATGCCGCAGGAACGCCCGGTCGTGGCTGACCGCGACGAAGGCGGTGCGCGTCTCGCTCAGATGCGCCTCCAGCCAGCCGATCGCCTCGACGTCGAGATGGTTGGTCGGCTCGTCGAGCAGCATCAGATCCGGCGCCTCGGCGAGGATCTTCGCCAGCGCCGCCCGCCGCCGCTCGCCGCCCGAGGCCTGCGCCGGATCGAGGTCCGGATCGAGCTTGACCCCCGCCATCGCCACCGCCACCCGCCACTCCTCGCCGGCCGGCAGCGCCTGCCCCGCGAAAGCCCCGAGCGTCGCAAACCCGGCGAAATCCGGGTCCTGCGCCATGTACCCGACGCTCAGCCCCGGCCGCACGAACCGCGTGCCGCTGTCGGGCTGCACCAGCCCGGCCATCAGCCGCATCAGCGTCGACTTCCCCGACCCGTTCCGCCCGACCAGCGCGATCCGCTCGCCCGGCTGCACCGCCAGCGACGCGCCGACCAAGAGCGGGTCGCCGCCGAAGGTCAGGCTGAGGTCGGCAAGCGTGAGGATCGGCGGTTCGGCCATGGCGACAAGCCGCTAAGCCCGGCCGGCGAAGCCGTCAAGCGCCCGCTGGGCCGTACTCGTGAACCCCGCAGCCGACGGTGGCGACGATACCTGCATATCGGCTCTCGGCCCCTCGCCGACCCTCGCAAGAGGATCAGTCCAAATCAGCTCTCGTCCACTCGGCGCGCCGCAGGCCGTGTGCGACCGGAACGCCCGGCTTGACCCACACCAGCTCGTGGCGGCCCTCGTCCGTGTCGCTGAAGCTGAGCAGAAGCAGCGAGCCCATGTCCGTGACGGTCCCGTCGCTTGCCCCTTCGTCGACGAGGCGTCGACGCGCCTCTCGGAATGCCTCTTCGCTCGCAGCATTCAGAGCGAAGTGATCCAGGCGCCCGCGTCCAAACATCGGCTGCTCGCCGGGGGGTCCACGCCGGGCACCTCAAACGGATGAAGCACAGTGTGCGGACCTACCTCGATAAAGGCATGCCGCAGGCCCTCCTCCTGCAAGTCGACTGTCACCCGAGCCTCGAAAATGCGCGCGTAGAAGGCGATCAGCCGGTCCATGTCGGCGGTGACGAAGGTCAAGTGATGAATGTCATTGAGGAACTGCACGTCCGCCTCCCGCCTTGCTTTGGATCGGTGCCTTGCCATGGCCAAAATCTAAGGCGCGATCCGAGACTGAACAGATGACGCGGCGACTGCAAACGATGCAAAGCGGCCCCAACCACTCGGCCGCAGCGGAGCATTTGAGCACTCCTCGGCGGCTGTGGTTGATCAGGAGTCACGACTTGGGACGCCGCAGGGCGGTTGTACCTGGCATCGCCTACCGTTTAACGATCGGTAGCCACCATGCATATGCGTTGTGCACACGCCGTGCCTGCGCTGTGCATCCGGTTTTCACCGCCTTTTCAGCGGCCTACGCCGCAACTGGTCCGCGGTGCAAATCCTGGCGGGCGCCTCCTACTCCGGAACCCACTGCCCCCCGCGGCAGACCAGCCCGCCGGCGACCGTGCCCTCCGGCACCGACTGGCCGTTGTAGTAGCAATCCGCCGCCGCCGGCAGCACGCCGAGCGCCAGGAAGGCCGCCAGCGCCAGCGCCATCAGTCCGAAGGTCCGCGTCATCGCCGCTCCTTATCTCGGCAGGGTCACCGCCGCCGTGAGATCCTTGGGATGCACCCGGAACTTGGCCGCGATGCGCGGCGGCAGCGTCACCGAGGTGTCGGGCTCGCCGAGCAGGTTGCGGTAGGTGCCGCCGTCGAGCGCCAGCCGCGCCGCCTGGCCGGCGAGCAGCTGCTCCAGCGTCTTGTCGGCATTGTCGCAGTCGAAGCGCTGCAAATCCTCGACGATCACCCCGGTGACCGCACCCGGATGCTCGCCCTCGGTCCAGACGGTGGTGTCCTTGCCGACGAACCCGCTGCCCGGGCAGGCATAGATGAAGACCTCGCCCGCCGGCGCCGGCGGGGTGTTGAAGATCAGCTTCACGTCGGCGTTGAAGCTGCGCGGGCGGAAGACGCCGGTGCGGTCGAGGCTGCGCTGCCAGATGCCGGCGAGCAGCCGGCTGCTCTGCTCGGCGCCGGGCGTGCTGTCGAGATCCTCGAGCGCGTTGATCAGCCGCTCGTCGGCGCCGTCGAGCGTGCCCGGCGGCTGGAACGGCCCGGCGAGGTTCCACAAAAGCTCGCGCATGCCATGCGTCACCTCCGCGGTCGCATCGGCCTTGGCGTCGATCCGCGATATCGCGTCGACCAGCTGCGGGCTGGTGATCTTGTAGAAGCTGTTGCCGGCGAGCAGCGCCTCCACGGTCTGCGGGTCCTCTTTCAGCGCCGCCGCGAGGATGGTCGCGAAATTGTCGCCGGGCTTGGCCTCGACCGAGAAGCGGCCTTCCTTGTCGAGCGAGATCTGGAACGGCCGGCCGCTGCCGGAGAGCAGGTAGATCGCCACCAGCACCGCGACCGCGACGATCGCGACCGCGCCGAGCTGCGCCAGCCCGCTGAACCCCCGGCCCGGCGCCGCCGCGGCGGCCTTGTCCGGCGCTTCCGGCGCGGGCGCCGGCTCGGCAGGCTTGTCCGTCGCATCCACCATGCCGGCCCCCGCCTCCACCCCGATGCCAGCCGTCTCCCCTCCGAAGGGGACAGTCGGAAAACCTGGAACAATCGCGGCAGGATACATGCTTCCCGCTGCCCGGTCCAGCACGCCGCCCGGCCGGCAGTGTCGCAGTTCGCACCCGGCGGGCGATGCCGGTACCGCCTTGCCGACCAATCCGCCGCCGGGCGGCACTCCCCCGACCCCCTTCGCTGGCCGGCCTCCCTACCGCGGGAGCCGCGCGCTTGCGCCCGCCGTCGCGGCGCGGTTAGGCTCGCGGGCCGAGAGAGGACCGCGCCATGACCCCGATGAGCCCGCTGATCCGCCGCACCGCGCCGCCGCCGGTGATGGAGGCCCGGCGCTGGCTCCAGGGCGTCGACTTCCCGCCGGAGCGGCCGCTGATCAACCTCAGCCAGGCCGCCCCGGTCGAGCCGCCGCCCGATCCCCTGCGCGAGGCGATGGCCGAGATGGTCCGCGCCGAGGCCGACACCCACCTCTACGGCCCGGTCCTCGGCATGCCGGCGCTGCGCTCGGAGATCGCCTGGCGCTGGAGTGCTGCCTACGGCGGCGACATCCGCCCGGACGAGGTGGCGATCACCGCCGGCTGCAACCAGGCCTTCTGCACCATGATCACCACCCTCGCCGCCCCCGGCGAGGCGGTGATGCTGCCGGTTCCCTGGTACTTCAACCACAAGATGTGGCTCGACATGAACGGCATCGAGGCGGTGCCGCTGCCCTGCGGGCCGGACATGCTGCCCGACCCGGCCGCGGCGCGGGCGCGGATGGCCCCGCAGGTCCGCGCCATCGTGCTGGTCACCCCGAACAACCCCACCGGCGCGGAATATCCGCCCGCGCTCATCGCCGAGTTCGCCGCGATCGCCCGCGCGCACGACGCGGTGCTGATCCTCGACGAGACCTACCGCGACTTCCTGGGCCACACCGGCCGCCCGCACGAGCTCTTCACCGACCCCGGCTGGCGCGACACCCTGATCCACCTCTACTCCTTCTCCAAGGCGTTCCGCCTCACCGGCCACCGCACCGGCGCGATCATCGCCGCCGCCGACCGCCTCGCCGAGGCCGAGAAGGTGCTCGACAGCGTCACCATCTGCCCGCCGCAGCTCGGCCAGAAGGCCGCCCTCTGGGGCCTGCGCCACCTCGGCGACTGGGTGGCCGGCGAGCGCGACGAGATCCTGCGCCGCCGCGCCGCGGTGATCGCCGCGCTCTCGGCCCTGCCCGGCTGGCGCGTCCTCGGCTGCGGCGCCTACTTCGCCTATGTCGAGCACCCGCACCCGCTGCCCTCCGACGAGCTCGCCCCGCTCCTCGTGCGCGAGCTCTCGCTGCTGATGCTCCCCGGCACCATGTTCGCCCCCACCCTCGCCGAAGGCGGCAGCGGCGCCGCCGAGCGCCAGCTCCGCATCGCCTTCGCCAACGTCGGCACCGACGGCCTCGCCACCGTCGGCGCCCGGCTCGCGACGCTCGGGACGGTGGCGGCCTGACCCCGCCGGGGCAGATCGTCGTCCTGAACGGCGCCCCGCGCTCGGGCAAGTCGAGCATCGTCGCGGCGATGCAGGAGAGCTTCGACGCGCGCCTGGATCAACCTCGGCGTCGACGCCTCGATCGCCTCGATCCCCGGCCGCTTCCACCCCGGCATCGGCCTCCGCCCCGGCGGCGAGCGCCCCGACCTCGAGCCGATGGTCGCCCGGCTCTTCGCCGCCCTCTACGAGGCGGTCGCCGCCCACAGCCGCCTCGGCCTCGACGTCGTCGTCGACGTCGGCCACCACGACGCCTACTCCCGCCCGCTCGGCATCCTGCCGGCCTGCGCCCGGCGCCTCGCGGGCCTGCCGGTGCTCTTCGTCGGCGTGCACTGCCCGATCGAGGTGATCCTCGCCCGCCGCGCCGCCGATCCCGAGCGCGGCCGGACCCGCTACGAGACCTCGGCGCCGGGCGAGCCGGTGCCGCCGACGGTGCTGGCCTGGGAAGCGGTCCACGACCCCGGCCTCTACGACCTCGAGCTCGACACCTCCCGCCTCACCCCCGAGGCCTGCGCCGCCCGGATCGCCGAGGCGCTGCGCGACGGCCCGCCGGCGCCCAGCGCCTTCGACCGGCTGGCGGCGAGCGGTGATGATCTGCGCCGACGCCGCCGACGCGGTGGCGTCGCCGCGGCCGAGCAACTTGCGCTATCATCCCGCGATGGCGACACCGCACATCCCGGTCACCGGCGGAGTCGCCTCTGCGGGGCGGTAGGCGATACGCTGTCCGACGCCCCGCCGACCGAAGGCGCCTTCTGCCACTGCACGATCGGCCGCAGGAGCTAGGCGGCCTGTCCGCCGCGCTCTGCGTCTTGCACCGCCGCCCGGCTTCCGCCGTAATCTACGCTCGGAGAGCCGCAGCGCTATCGCTGAGCAGCCCGATCGCGACCCGGAGCTTCTGCGCCGGACCTGCGGCGCGCCTGCTGGCCTTCGCCTACGACACCGACCGCCGACCTCTGGCTCACCCTCGGACTCGCTCGACCACCCCGAGGACGGCCGATACCCCCGGCGCCGCCTGGGGCCGACGTCGCATACCCAGAGCCACGCCGCGTCCCGTGGCACGAGATCGACGACGGTCTGCCGCAGCTCGCCGCTGCCCCGAGCCACCGCGCTCGCCGCAGGAAACTCGCTGAGACGTAGCCGCGCGACCCATGTCTCCGGTCACGGCTTGCCCGACCTATCGGTTCAGGCCGATAATTCGACTTCGATCGGCGATATCGGCGCGCGGCTGCCTCCCAGGGCGGTCGCGCAAGCGCTTCCACCAAGGGCATCCGCGCGCCGAAGCACGTCTCGCTGGCGGTCCCACCATCGCCTTCCGCGCGCACGCGCATCCAGGCGACGAACTGCCGACGGTACGCATCGGCCAAGTGGCGGTTCGGGTCCCCGCTGCCAGCGTCGGCGACGAGCATCAAGCGCGGGCCAGTCCCGCTCCCTCGGCCTACACCGGATCGCCTGATCCCGATCGCCGCCGCAATCGAGAATGGGCCTGCTCTACGCCAACGCCCTCGCCTATCGACGGCTGGCAAGGCACCCTGAAAGCATCAATCCAGAAGCGCTGATCCCCCGGCGACGGTCCCATGTCCCGCCTGGCACCGTCGCGTGAAGTATATCGCGACGATATTTCCCAAGTAAGGTGAAAATGGTGAAACGGTGCCTGCGCAACATTCCGTTGCCACCTCGTCACGTGCCGGAAGCGCTCTTCACCGGAACCTCAAACCAGATCGTCGATCCCCACCCCCAGCGCCGCCGCCAGCGCCTTCAGGCTCCGCACCGAGCCGCCCTTCCGCCCGGCCTCGATGTCGGCGACCACCACCCGGTGCACCCCGGACGCCCGCGCCAGCCCCGACTGCGTCAGCCCCCGGTGCTCGCGCCACACCCGGACCGGGCTCTCGCCCGCGAGCAGCCGGTCGACCACCGCCGCCGGCACCAACTCCTCCTCGCCGGCCGCCAGCCGCGCCCGGAACCGCGCGACCGCGGCCGCGTCCTCGGCATCCTCGGCGACCGCCAGCAGCCGCTCGTATTCCTCCCGCGGGATCGTCACCATCTCGCCCATGCCTGCCTCCTTCAGTCGGTGACCCCGCCGCGCGGCCCGATGCGGATCACCGCGACACCGCGCCGTCCTCGAAGACCACCCGCCAGTCCCCCACCCGCAGCCGCAGCACCCCCGGCTCGCCCTTCAGCGCCTTGCCGTTGGCCGCCTGGCTCGCCGGATCGGCGGCATAGGCCGCCACCTTGTCGCGGATGCGCTCCGCCGTCGTCCGCGGCATCCGCCGAAGCGTCCGGATCGCGTCCTTGGCCTGAAGCCGGACCGGCCTCATCACCCGACCTGTAGCCTGACGCGACACTGTAGTCAGTTGCGACATCCCGCCCTCAAATATCCCTCCCCATCCAGTCCTCGTTCCGCTTGGTGGGGATCGCCCGGCTCAGGATCGCCGAGCATGTAGGCGCGGAGCACCGCGTTCATCCGCGCCTGGTAGCCCTGCCCCATCGTCCGGAAGAACTTCGCGACGTCCTCGTCGTAGCTGGCGTGGATCCGCACCTTGCGCGGCCGCACCGGCACTCTGGCCTCGACCGAGACCCAGTCGGTGGGGATGTTGTCGAACTGGAGCCGCGCGTAGTCGACCGTCATGTCCAGCCGCAGGGCGTTGAGCTGGATGAGCACGTCCTGGAGCTCGGCATAGGCGCGCTCCTCCGCCTTCGAACGCTTGCGTTCGGCCATGGCCTCTTTCCATCGCTGTCCCGGGGGTGTCGCCAGAGGTGACGGGCCCCGGTCTACACCCTCCCGGTTAACCCTTCCCGAAGCCGGCGGACGCTCCGGGCCCGGTGCATGCGATGTGCATGCGATGTGCATGGCTTGTACCGGGCCCGCGTGCGGCACTGGCCGCCCGTCGGGGAGAGGTTAACCGCCCTCCCCTTGCCACCCCGCCGGGCAGCGCGTAAGAGGCAGGCCACCTTTTCGGCCGGGAACTTGACGCCATGCTCGGGAGCTTTCGCAACAGACGCGCAGGCGTGCTGATCTGGGCGCTGTTGGTGGCGCTGGTGGTCGGCCTCGCCGGGTTCGGCATCGGCGCCGGCCGCGGCATCAGCAGCCAGAACGTCGCCAAGGTCGGCAGCCGCCCGGTGACCGCCGACGAATACGTCCGCGCGATGCAGCAGGAGCTGCGCGCGCTCAACCAGCAGCTCGGCCGCGACCTGCCGATCAGCGAGGCGCGGCAGTACGGCGTCGACGGCATGGTGCTGGCGCGCCTGGTCAACGACGCCGCGCTCGACAACGAGGCGGCACGGCTCGGCGTCTCGACCGGCGACGCCACGGTCTTGAGCCAGGTGACGGCGACCCCGGCCTTCCACGGCGCCGACGGCAAGTTCGACCGCGCGACCTATACCGACGCGCTCGAGCGCGCCGGCCTCCGGCCGAACCAGTTCGAGGCGCTGCTTCGCGGCGAGGCGACGCGGAACCTGCTCGCCGGCGGCGTGCAGGCGGCGGCCACCATGCCCGACACCGCTGCGCTGACCGTGCTCGCCTTCCTCGGCGAGCAACGCGGCTTCGACTGGATCCGGCTCGACGCGAGCCTGCTGCCGACCCCGATCCCGGCGCCGACCGACGCCGAGCTCGCGACCGAGCACAAGGATCAGCGCCGACCGCTACACCCGGCCCGAGACCCGCGAGATCAGCTACGCGAGCATCACCCCCGAGGCGCTCGCCCCCGAGATCGAGATCCCCGAGGCCGAGCTCCGCGCCGCCTACGACGCCAGCGGCGATACCTACCGGACCCCGGAGCGCCGGGCGCTCGACCGCATCGCCTTCCCGACCACCGAGGAGGCCGCGGCCGCCAAGGCCCGCCTCGACGCCGGCGAGATCGACTTCGACGCGCTGGCCACCGAGCGCGGGCTGAAGCCCGAGGACATCGACCAGGGCATCGTCGCCGCCGACACGCTGCCGGCCGAGGCGCGCGACGCGGTCTTCGCTGCCAACGTCGGCCCCGGCGTGGTCGGCCCGCTGCCGACGCCGCTCGGCCCGGCGCTCTACCGGATCAATGCGATCATGTCGGCGCGGACCACGCCGTTCGAGGAGGCCAAGGCCGATCTCGCCAAGAGCCGCCAGCTCGACGCGGCCAAGAAAGCAGATCACCGAGGACACCGCGCATATCGAGGATCTGATCGCCGGCGGCGCCACGCTCGAGGAGATCGCCTCGGAGACGGTGATGCAGCTCGGCAGCATCGCGCTCAACAGCGAGAGCAAGGGCGGCCTCGCCGACGATGCCAAGTTCCGCGAGGCCGCCGCCAAGGCCGAGGTCGGCGAGGAGACCGACCTCGCCGAGCTCACCGGCGGCGGCCTCGTGACGCTCCGCGTCGACAAGATCGACCCGCCGGCGGTGATCCCGCTCGCCGAGATCCGCGACCGGGTCGCCGCCGACTGGACCGCCACGCAGACCGCCGACGCGCTGACCAAGCTCGCGGTCGGCTACATCGGCGAGCTCAAGGCCGGCCTGAGCTTCACCGACCTCGCCGCGCGGCTCGGCAAGCCGGTCACCAAGGCCGGCCCGATGACCCGCGGCGAGACCGCCCCCGGCGCGCCGCCGGCGCTCGTCGCCGACGTCTTCGCCGCCGCCCCCGACGCCGCGGTCACCCACCGCGACGGCGACGGCGTGATCCTGGCCGAGCTCACCGCCATCGAGGCCTTCGACCCCAAGGCCGCGGCCAACGCCCCGCTGGTCGACCGGCTGCGCGAGCAGTACCGCGGCCAGAGCCGGGACGACGTGCTGGCGCTCTACACCGCGGCGCTGCGCGAGGCGGCCGGGGTCAGCGTGAACCAGGCGACGATCGACAGCACGCTCTCGCGCTTCCCCTGAGCCGCGATGCAGCTCTTTCCGGCGATCGAGGAGTTCTCCTCCGCCTTCGGCGCGGGAAGGAACCAGCTGGTCTGGACCCGGCTGGTCGCCGACCTCGACACGCCCGTGTCAGCCTGATGCTGAAGCTGACCGAGGCGCGCAAGGACAGCTTCCTGCTCGAGAGCGTCACCGGCGGCGAGGTGCGCGGCCGCTACTCCTGCATGGGCATGAAGCCGGATCTGATCTGGGAATGCCGCGGCACCAGGGCGCGGCTCAACCGCGCCGCCCGCTTCGACCCCGACGGCTGGCAGGACGAGGCCGCCGACCCGCTCGCGAGCCTGCGCGCGCTGATCGCCGAGAGCCGGATCGAGCTGCCGCCGGAGCTGCCGCCGATGGCCGCCGGGCTCTTCGGCTATCTCGGCTACGACATGGTGCGGCTGGTCGAGCACCTGCCCGACGTCAACCCCGACCCGCTCGGCCTGCCCGACGCGATCATGCTGCGCCCCTCGGTGGTGCTGGTGATCGACGGCGTCAAGGGCGAGGTCACCGTGGTCAGCCCCGCCTGGGCCGGCTCCGGCCTCAACGCCCGCGCCGCCTACGCCCAGGCGGCGGAGCGGGTGATGGACGCGGTGCGCGACCTCGACCGCAGCCCGCCGCAGGCCAGCCGCGACCTCGGCGACCTCGCGCCCGGCGAGCCGGTCTCCAACACCAGCCACGCCCGCTACCTCGCGATGGTCGAGGAGGCCAAGGAGCTGATCCGCGCCGGCGACATCTTCCAGGTGGTGCCGAGCCAGCGCTGGGCGCAGCCGTTCGACCTGCCGCCCTTCGCGCTCTACCGCGCGCTCCGGCGCACCAACCCCTCGCCTTACATGTTCTACTTCAACTTCGGCGGCTTCCAGGTGGTCGGCGCCAGCCCCGAGATCCTGGTGCGGCGTCAAGGGCGACACCGTCACCGATCCGCCCGATCGCCGGCACCCGGCCGCGCGGCGCCACCCCGGCCGAGGATCTCGCGCTCGAGGCCGAGCTCCTCGCCGACCCCAAGGAGCGCGCCGAGCACCTGATGCTGCTCGACCTCGGCCGCAACGACGTCGGCCGGGTGGCGAGGATCGGCAGCGTCGATCCCAACGAGCAGTTCATCATCGAGCGCTACAGCCACGTGATGCACATCGTCTCCAACGTCGACGGCGCGCTCGCCCCCGGCGAGGACGCGCTCTCGGCGCTGCTCGCGGGCCTGCCCGCCGGCACCGTCTCCGGCGCGCCCAAGGTCCGCGCGATGCAGATCATCGACGAGCTCGAGAGCCGAGAAGCGCGGCGTCTACGGCGGCGGCGTCGGCTATTTCGCCGCCCAGGCGACATGGACATCTGCATCGCGCTCCGCACCGGCGTGGTGAAGGACGGCACCCTCTACATCCAGGCCGGCGGCGGCGTCGTCTGCCGACAGCGACCCGGAAGCCGAGTTCCAGGAGAGCGTCAACAAGTCCCGCGCGCTCACCCAGGCCGCCCGCGACGCCGGCCTGTTCGTCGGCCGCCGCGGCGGCAACTGACGCGTCGCCCCGCCGGAGGCCCCAGCTAGCGGGGTCTCGAACGCCGATCGCTACGGCCAGCGCAGCCATGACCATCATGTCGTCATGGCCGGCGCACTTGGTGGTCAGCGTGAGACATCCGACCGACATCACCTGCCGGCCTGCCTGCTGCTGGCTGGTGAAGGCCTGGATCGCCGCCACCGTCGCCATCTGCTGGGTGTGGTCCTGCTGGGCGAAGGCAGCGCAGGTCATGGCGTCGACGCCCGGGCGAAGGCCGGAGCCGCCATCAGCGCGGCCACGCCAAATGCCAGTAGAGGACGCTCATCAAAGTCTCCCTCTTTCAAGAAAGCCGCTTCGATGCGGCAACAGGCGCTTCACCGCGCCAGCGGTTTTTCTTTCCGGAAGGCGGAACATCACGCTTATTTGAGCCGCGGCCTTCGAGGCCGCGGCAGCGGTCAGTGCGACAAGAGGTCCGCCGCGTTCTTCAGCACCAGGTTCACCGACACGCCGGCGCCGCCGGTGACGTAGCGGCCGCCGGCCTCGTCGTGGCAATGCGGGTCGGCCATCTCGATGTTGAGCACCGTCGGCCCCGTCGCCGACGGCGCCGGCACCGCGGCGCTGCCGCTCGCGATGCCGGAGACCGGGGTCTGGTCGTGGCCGTTGTTGGCGGCGACCGAGCAGTCCGCCTTCGGCCGCGTCACCATCCCCGAGGCGGTGAGCTGGGCCGCGCCGGCGGCGGAGGGAACCGGAACCACGATCGGCAGGTCGTTCGACGTCAGCATCGTCAGATGCGGGCCATCGGTGAAGCCCATCGTGTGCTCGGCGTCCTTCAGCGTGATCCCCGCCATCGTGCAGTCCGAACTGACGTCCGACCCGATGTTGGTCCCGCCGGAGTCGACCGAGCAGCCGTAGGTCAGCGCCGAGACCTCAAGGAACTTCGCCGCCGCCTCCGGCGACGCCGCCTCGCGGTGAAGGCATAGTCGGCGATAGCCTTGCGCATAGGCCGCCCGCAGCGCGTCGAGATTGTCGATCTCCGGGAAGAACGGCGGCCCCAGCAGGTCCGAGAGCGGCCGGAGGTCGAGCAGCACCGGCACGTAGCCGCCGGCGGTGGCCGACTGCCCGTTGCAGCTCATGCCGCCGACGCAATGATACTCGCCGAAGTCCTCGCCGAGCGTCGAGGCCATCTTGCTGAAGTCCTCGTTGCTCGACCCGGTGTTGAACCCGGCGCTGGCCTTGGCCTCGCCGAGCTCGGCGATCGGCACCGTCACCCCGACCGACACCGCCGTGGAGACGTCCACCGACTGGTCGTGCAGCTTCTGCACGTTCTCCGAGCTGATCGTGCTCGTCAGGCTGCCGCGCTGGCCCATGGTGGTGGCGAAGGCGTAATGCGTCCCGAAGGTCTTGATCAGGTCGGTGAAGTCCGGCGTCGCCTCGCGGCTCGCCTCGGTCACCATCCGGTAGAAGTCCGGATCGAGCTGCGCATTGGCCTTGTCCACCACCAGCGCGAACTCGGTCTCGATATAGTCGAACTGCGAATAGGTCAGCGACTTGTCGTACATATCCTCGATCCGCGACTTCGTGGTCTCGTTGTGCGACACCGAGAAATCGACGTAGAGCAGCTGCAGCCCGACGTTCCAGCCGGTGGTGTGCGACTGCTCGTTCATGATGTCCTGGGCGCTCTGCAGGATATGCGCCTGGTTCTGCCCCCAGCCCTCGACCCGCGAGACGTACTTCCAGCCGAAGGGGATGGCGATGGTCTTGCCGTCGCCGGGCGAGAGCACCTTGTAGTCCTTGGTGCCCGACATCGCGTCGAGCGTCAGGAACACGTTCTGGGCGCAGCGGTTGCCGGTCTGCAAATCCTCGATGTCGAGCGTGGTGAGGTCGTAGCAGCGCCCGGCCAGATCGAAGTTCGCCGGAACCGAGGCGAACATGTCGGCGAGCGACTGGGTCAAGCCCTTCGACTCCAGCGGCTGCACCGGCACATAGACCCCGTTGGCGAGGTCGGTCGGGTCGGTCGAGCCCGCGACCTCGAAGCAGGACGCCTCCTCGAAGCAGCCCGGGGTGTTGAGGGTCAGGATCGCGCGGCCGCCCCCGGCGATCCTGGACATCGTAGACCTTCGGCCGGTTCGGCCGCCGGACGACGGTGGCGTGCAGCGCGCCGTCGGAGGTCAGGTTCAGGCTGCCGTCCGCGGCCTCGACGATGCGCAGGTAGGGATCGCGGCCGAAGGTGCCATGCTCCTCGATGCAGGAGGTATCTCCCGGGCGCACAGTCGACCGGCGCCAGCAGCGGCTGGGCGGAGGCGGCAGCCTCCGGGCGCCAGTCGCCGGGCAACATCTGCGCCGCGGCCGGCGCGCATCCGAGAGCCAGCACCGCCAGGCGAGCGGCACGAGGAGTTGCAGCGGGCGACGCATCACCGGCCCTCCCCCTCTTCTTCTTCGCCGTCGTCGTCGCTGCCTGTCGCCGTCGCTGGAGCTGGAGTGGCCGTCGTGTCCCGAAACCCGGCCATGCTCGCTCTCGCTCGAGTGGCCGTCATGCCCGGACACCCGGCCGTCGTGGCTGTCGTGATCCTCTTCCCAGGACTCCTCCTCGGCGGACTCCCTGTCGAATTCGGCGGCTTCCGGCCGGAACTCGTTCCGCCAGTTCGGCGTGAGCACGTCCCTGCGGATCGATCACCAGCCGCGCCGCCGACGCCGCGACCTGGTCG
This sequence comes from uncultured Alphaproteobacteria bacterium, assembly GCA_963750745.1. GTDB lineage: Bacteria > Pseudomonadota > Alphaproteobacteria > Rhodobacterales > Rhodobacteraceae > Amaricoccus. The sequence goes on from CAVVSO010000022.1 coordinate 49,417, forward strand.
GTCGAGACGAAATACTCTCCCGTCCGCTCTACAGTGCCGTCGGACCGCATGATCGAGTTCTCGACTACGACGAATTTCGCCGTCTGGGGTTGCCCCATCAGCTCGCGCGTCGCGTCGAAGTGGATCACCTCGTGGCCGGATGACCGATCGACCATCGTCCGCTGCAGCGTGACGCCTTTTTCCGCCAGCCAGTCCGCCACGCCCTTCCACGGAATATTCGGCATGAGTCGATCCCCCCGGATTACAAAACTCCGAGGTATCGCGCAGTTTCCCCGTTGCCGCCAATGAATTCGGAGCCGGGTTTTTCTGGCCAGAGACGTCTGTGCGGCCACGCACACTTGGGCTGAACTTGCTGGGAACGAAGCAATAAGCTGCAGCGGCAGGCGTCCCGGCCTAGTTCGCCGGCGCCTCCGGCGCGCCGGCCGGCACCTTCGGCGCGGCTTCCGGCGTCGGAGCGCCGGCTTTCGCTGGCGCGGCAGCCGGCGCCGGCGCCACGTCCTGCGCCTGCGGAATCACGGGCGCACCTACGCCTTCCGGCGGCTCCGGCGCCGGCGCCGGCACCACGCTTTCGGGCGTCACCTGCGGCGGCGTCGACGGCACCGGCGGGAAGGCCCATGCCAGCGCCAGACCCACGGCCACGGCCACGAGCAGGCCGACGAAGGCCCCCCGCCAGAAGCCACGCGTGCGCGGTTGGGTCGCCATCGCCGTGATCCGCAATCCTCGCGTTTCCCATCGGTCGCGGGGGGCCTTGACCCCGTCCGACCGTCGGGGCCATGTATAACCCGCGGGCGGGCGGGCGCCAGCGGGAAAGCCGTCGGAATTCATGACATGTTGCTGCTGATCGACAATTACGACAGCTTTACCTACAATCTCTTCCACTATCTCGGCGAGCTTGGCGTCGAAATGGTGGTCCGGCGCAATGACGAAATCGACGTCCAGGCGGCGATGGCGCTCAACCCCTCGGCGATCCTGCTCTCGCCCGGGCCCTGCACCCCGAACGAGGCCGGCATCTGCCTCGCGCTGGTCGAGGCCGCCGCCGAGACCCGCACGCCGCTGATCGGCGTCTGCCTCGGGCACCAGGCGATCGGCCAGGCCTTCGGCGGCAAGGTGGTCCGCGCCCGCGAGATCGTGCACGGCAAGCTCGGCACCATCCACCACGAAGGCCGGGGCGTCTTCAAGGGCCTTCCCTCGCCGTTCCAGGCCACCCGCTACCACAGCCTGATCGTCGAGCGCGACAGCCTGCCCGACACCCTCGAGATCACCGCCGCCCTCGCCGACGGCACCATCATGGGGCTGCAGCACAAGACGCTGCCGATCCACGGCGTGCAGTTCCACCCGGAATCGATCGCCTCCGAGCACGGCCGGGCGCTGCTGAGGAACTTCATCGACCTGGCACTCGTGCCGGCATGAGCGAGCGGCTGCGATCCCTGATCGGCCGCGCCGCCGAGGGCCCGCTGACCCGCGAGCAGGCCGAGACCGCCTTCGCGGCGATCATGGAAGGTGACGCCACGCCGGCGCAGATCGGCGGCTTCCTGATGGCGCTTCGCACCCGCGGCGAGACCGTCGCCGAATATGCCGCCGCCGCCGCGGTGATGCGGGCGAAATGCCTGCGGGTGCGGGCGCCGGAAGGCGCCATCGACATCGTCGGCACCGGCGGCGACGGCAAGGGCACGCTCAACATCTCCACCGGCGCCGCCTTCGCAGTGGCCGGCGCCGGCGTCATCGTCGCCAAACACGGCAACCGCAACCTCAGCTCCCGATCCGGCGCCGCCGACGCGCTGACCGAGCTCGGCATCAACGTCATGGTCGGCCCCGAAGTGGTCGAGCGCGCGCTCGCCGAAGCCGGCATCGGCTTCATGATGGCGCCGATGCACCATCCGGCGATGCGCAACGTCATGCCGGCGCGCACCGAGCTCGGCACCCGCACCATCTTCAACATCCTCGGCCCGCTGACCAATCCCGCCTCGGTGCGCCGGCAGCTCACCGGCGCCTTCGCCCGCGCGGTGATCCGGCCGATGGCCGAGACCCTGGGCCAGCTCGGCTCCGACCGCGCCTGGCTGGTGCATGGCGCCGACGGCACCGACGAGGTCTCGATCACCGGCGAGACCTTTGTCGCCGAGCTCAACGACGGGCAGGTGCACGAATTCTCGATCCACCCGGAGGACGCCGGGCTGGCGCCGCGGCCGCTGGCGGCGGTGCTCGGCGGCGCCCCGGCCGACAACGCCCTGGCGCTGCGCGGGCTCCTCGCCGGCGAGGCCTCGGCCTACCGCGACGCGGTGCTCCTCAACGCCGCCGCGGCGCTGGTGGTGGCCGACAAGGCACGCGATCTGCGCGAAGGGGTGGCGATGGCGGCGGAAAGCCTCGATTCCGGCGCCGCTCGGCGCAAGGCCGACCGGCTGGCCGAGATCACCAACGCCGCCACGGCCGCGCCATGAGCATCCTCGACGAGATCCGCTCCTACAAGCTCGCCGACATCGCCGAGCGCAAGGCGGCGCGGCCGCAGGCCGAGATCGAGGCCGACGCCCGCGCTGCCGACCGGCCGCGCGACTTTGTCGACGCGCTGCGCCGCGCCTCGGCCCGCGGCTACGGCCTGATCGCCGAGATCAAGAAGGCGAGCCCGTCCCGGGGTGTGATCCGCGACGACTTCGATCCCGCGGCGCTGGCTGCGGCCTACGCCGCCGGCGGCGCCGCCTGCCTGAGCGTCCTGACCGACGGCCCGAGCTTCCAGGGCGACGACAGCTTCATCGGCCTCGCGCGCGGCGCCGCCGAGCTGCCGGTGCTGCGCAAGGACTTCCTGTTCGATCCCTGGCAGGTGTCGGAATCGCGCGCGCTCGGCGCCGACTGCGTGCTGATCATCCTCGCCAGTGTCTCGGACGCCCAGGCCGCCGAGCTCGAGGCCGCGGCCGCCGAATGGAGCATGGCCGTGCTGATCGAGGTTCACACCAGCGAGGAGCTCGATCGCGCCAAGGCGATGAAGTCGCCGCTGATCGGCATCAACAACCGCGACCTCGCCACCTTCGTCACCGACCTCGGGACCACCAAGCGGCTGGCGCGCGGCGTGCCCGAGGGCCGGCTGATCGTCTCCGAATCCGGCATCGCCACCCGCCAGGACCTGGCGCAGATCGCGCATTACGGCGTGCGCAACTTCCTGATCGGCGAGACGCTGATGCGCGAGCCCAACGTCGAGGCCGCGACCCGCGAGCTCCTGCGCAGCCCCTGGACCCCCGAGGCCGGGTGATGGCCGCGCTGACGCATTTCGACGCCGCCGGCAAGGCGCAGATGGTCGACGTCTCCGAGAAGCCCGCCACCGCCCGCCGCGCCGTCGCCCGCGGCTCGGTGGCGATGGCGCCCGAGACGCTGGCGCTGGTCGCCGCCGGCACCGCCGCCAAGGGCGACGTCCTCGGCGTCGCCCGGCTCGCCGGGATCATGGCCGCCAAGCGGACCGCCGATCTGATCCCGCTCTGCCACCCGCTGGCGCTGAGCCGCGTTGCCGTCGACCTCGTCCCCGACCCCGTGGGCGGCCGGGTCGTGATCGAGGCGAGCGTCGCCACCACCGGCCCGACCGGCGTCGAGATGGAGGCGCTGACCGCGGTCTCGGTCGCAGCACTCACCGTCTACGACATGCTGAAGGCCGTCGGATCGCGGCATGGTGATCGGCGAGATCCGGCTGGCGCTGAAGGAAGGCGGCAGGTCCGGGCGCTTCGAGGCCCCCTAGTGGCGCTGATCTCCGTCTCCGAGGCCCACGGCCGGCTGATGCGCCTCTTCGCACCGCTCGCCGTCGAGGAGGTGCCGCTCGCCGACGCAGCCGGCCGCGTGCTCGCCCGCGACGTCACCGCCGCCCGGCCGCAGCCGCCCTTCGCCGCCTCGGCGATGGACGGCTACGCGCTCCGCGCCGCCGACGCCACGGCCGGCGCCCGGCTCAGGCTGATCGGCGCCTCGACCGCCGGCGCGCGCTTCTCCGGCGCCGTCGGCCCCGGCGAGGCGGTGCGCATCCTCACCGGCGCGCCGATGCCCGAGGGCGCCGAGCTGGTGGTGATCCAGGAGGAGGTCGAGGCCGACGCCGCCGGCATCACGCTCCGCGCCGACCGCGACGGCGAGACCCACGTCCGCCCGGCCGGCGGCGACTTCCCGGCCGGCGCCCGGATCGCCGCGCCGCGCCGGCTGCGCCCGGTCGATGTCGCCCTCCTCGCCGCGATGAACATCGCCCGCGTCCCGGTCCACCGCCGCCCGGTGGTCGCGCTGATCCCCACCGGCGACGAGCTGGTCATGCCCGGCGAGGCGCCCGGCCCCGACCAGATCGTCTCCTCGAACGGCTTCGGGCTCAGCGCGATGCTGGCCGCCGCCGGCGCCGCGCCGCGGCACCTGCCGATCGCCCGCGACACCGCCGCGAGCCTCGAACGCCGTCTTCGGCCTCGCCGCCGGCGCCGACCTGATCGTCACCATCGGCGGCGCCTCGGTCGGCGACTTCGATCTGGTGCAGCAGACCGCGCTCGCCCGCGGCCTCGCGCTCGACTTCTACCGGGTGGCGATGCGCCCAGGCAAACCGCTGATGGCCGGAACCCTCGACGGCATGCCGATGATCGGCCTCCCCGGCAACCCGGTGTCGGCGATGGTAACCGGCCGGCTGTTCCTGATCGCCGCCGTCGAGCGGATGCAGGGCCTGCCGGGCGAGCTGCCCGCCTTGAGCCCCGCCCGCCTCGGCACCGCGCTCGGCCCGAACGGCCCGCGCGCCCACTACATGCGCGCCCGCGTCGAGGCCGACGCCGCCGGCTGGCGCTGCACGCCCCTCAAGCGCCAGGACAGCTCGCTCCTGTCGGTCTTGGCCGAAGCCAACGCGCTGATGCTGCGCCCCCCGGACGATGCCGCCCGCGCCGCCGGCGATGCGGTTGAGTTCATCTGGCTATAATACACCTTGGATTGAACAACACGATTGATTCTTGACACAAAACAAGAACGTTAGTAGAACGGTACGCGAGAGAGGCTAGGGAGCGGAAATGCTGACGCGCAAGCAATACGACCTCCTGCATTTCATCCATCAGCGGCTGCAGCGTGACGGGGTGCCGCCCTCGTTCGACGAGATGAAGGACGCGCTCGACCTGCGCTCGAAATCCGGCATCCACCGGCTGATCACCGCGCTCGAGGAACGTGGCTTCATCCGCCGCCTGCCGCACCGGGCGCGAGCGATCGAGATCGTCCGCCTGCCCGAGACGCTGGACGCCAGCTCCGGCTTCCAGCCCGCGGTGGTCCGGCGGCCGGCCCGAGCGACCGGCGGCCGCGCTCGAGCTCGAAACCGGCTCGGTCGAGCTGCCGGTGATGGGCCGCATCGCCGCCGGCACGCCGATCGAGGCGATCCAGCAGGTCTCGCACAATGTCGCGGTGCCGGCCGCGATGCTCTCCGCCGCCGGGCGGCACTATGCGCTCGAGGTCAAGGGCGATTCGATGATCGAGGCCGGGATCAACTCCGGCGACATCGTGGTGATCCAGGAGCAGCCCACCGCGCAGAACGGCGACATCGTCGTCGCCCTGATCGAGGGCGAGGAGGCGACGCTGAAGACCTTCCGCCGCCGCGGCACCACCATCGCGCTCGAGGCCGCTAATCCCGCCTACGAGACCCGCCTCTACCAAGACCACCAGGTCAAGGTTCAGGGCAAGCTGGTCGGCCTGATCCGAACCTACTGAGCAGTCTTCACCTCGGAACGCCGAGCCGGACCGTCCCGGCTGCGGCCCCGCCCGCGCAAAGGACGGCGGCCGACCCTTGGGGCGGTCGTGAAGCGGCCGCCCCAAGGGGCGGGTCGGCCGCTCCGGGCCAGGGCCTGGGCAAGACAGCGCCGCCATCGACACTCTTTCCTATGATATCAATATGCTACCGAAACGATCGCATGAGACGTCTTACCGCGTCGCGGCCTCGACTTCCCCGCCTGGACGCGGCCTCTCTCACGGATCTCGCGTCCACGGCCGGCCACGGTTGAGCGACCGCGCTCCCGCCACCTCCAGACCGCGCGGCGTGACCCAAATCGCCAGTGCCCCTTGCCGCCGCAATTCCGTGGCGCCGACGAAGAGGCACGCCCCCGCCGGCGCGCTCCGCCAGTTCGGCGCGATCAGCACTGCCGCCTCGGCGCAATCCGCAGCCGCCCCGGCCGCATCCTTGGTCCCGACGTAGCGGATCGCGCCCAGCCCCGGCACCTCCGTCTCGATCCGGTTGCGCAGGCGCACCAGCGTCCCCCGCGCATAGGCCTCGGCCTGGCTCGCCGAATCCCCGTCGTTCTCCAGCCAACTCGCGGCGGCGTAGCCGTTGCCCTTGTCGCTCGACAGCACCCGCCCCGTATCGGTGCGAACGCCGAAGAGCCGCCCGCTGTCGGCGATCAGCAGGTCCGGCCGGTGCTCCGCCGCCCAGAGCAGCAGGCCGAGCGCCGCCGGCGCCAGCCCGAGCCAGCGCCCGCGCCCGATCCAGAGCACCGCCAGCATCCCGCCGAGCGCGATCAGTCCCAGACTCTCCGGTGGCCCGGCCCGCACCCCGATCACCGCCCCGCCAAGCCCGGCGACGAAATCCGCCACCGCGATGATATAGCCCATGCCGAGGCCCGCCACCTGGAACGGCAGCCAGTCGAGCCCGAAGGGTGCTGCGAGAATGCCGATCACCGCCGCCGGCATCACCACCAGCCCCATCGCCGGGATCGCCAGCAGGTTGGCGAGCAGGCCGTACTGCGCCACGGTGTTGAAATGGAAGGCCGAGAAGGGAGCCGTCGCCGACCCGGCCACCAGCGAGGTCAGCGCGATGCCGAGCACCGGCTTCACCAACCGCCACCCCGGCGAGGTCTGGGTGTAAAGCCACCAGGCCTGCCCGCGCAGCGCCTCGAAGACAGCGATCAGCGCGATGGTCGCCGCGAAGGACATCTGGAATCCGGCCTGGGTCAGGCTCTCCGGGGCGATCACCAGCACGATCAGCGCCGCCAGCGCGATCGAGCGCATGGTCAGCGCCGGACGGTCGATCAGCACTGCCACCAGCACCGTCGCGGTCATCACGTAGGAGCGCTGGGTCGCCACATCGCACCCCGAGATCATCAGGTAGGCGGCCCCGGCCAGGAGCGACGCCACCGCCGCGAGCTTCTTCAGCGGCCAGCGGAGCGCCAGCCCCGGCACCAGCGCCAGGCCGTAACGGATCATCGCGAAGACCGCCGCCGCGAGCAGCGTCATGTGCAGCCCGGAGATCGACACGATGTGGTAGAGGCTCGAGATCCTGAGCGACCGCTCCACCGAACGGTCGATGCCGGAACGGTCGCCGGTCAGGATCGCCGCGGCGAAGGCGCCGTTCTGTCCCGGCACCAGCCGCTGGATGTGTGCCGAGGACGCCATCCGCGCCCGGAAGGCGAGCTGCCGCCACCCCGAGGCGTCCGAGCCCTCGGTCTCCAGCATCGGCAGTCGGGCATAGCCGACCGCACCGATCCCATCGAACCAGGCGGCCCGGCGGTAGTCGAAGCCGCCCGGCTCCGCCGGCGCCGCCGGTGGCGACAGCCGCGCCTGGCCGAGGAGCCGCACCCCCGGCCGCAGCAGATCCGCCGGCGTCGCCGGATCGAGCGAGATCCGCACCCGCGCCGGCGTCCGCGCCGGCTCGAGCCCGTGGATCACCACGCGGTCGAGCAGCAGCCGCGGCCGATCGCTGGCCGAGCGGTCGAGATCGGCGATCCTCCCCTCGACATTGACCGTCATCTCGCGGGCGAGCACCGGCGACGCCACCAGCCGGCTGCGCAACGCCCCGCCGCCGAAGCCGGCCGCGGGCAGGAGCAAAATCAGGATCAGCGTCCGCGCCAGCGGCCCCGCCCGGAAGAGCGCGCCAGCCCCGACCGCGAGCAGCCCCGCCAGCGCCGCCAGCCCCCCGCCGGCCGGCTCCGCTGGCGCCGCGAAATAGGCCGCGATCCCGAGCGCGTAAGCACCGGGATCCACAGCGCCAGATGCGGCCGCTGCGCCTCGATCAGCGCGGCGAGGCGACCGGTGACCACGTCCCTTGTTCTCCCGTCCGGTTCTGGCCTAAGACGAGGCTTGCCCGCGCATGGTTGCCAGGAGATTAACCAGATGCCCTCCGACGCCCCCGTCGTGACGCGTTTCGCGCCATCGCCGACGGGCTATCTGCACATCGGCGGAGCACGCACCGCGCTCTTCAACTGGCTCTATGCCCGGCACACCGGCGGCAGCTTCCTGCTGCGGATCGAGGACACCGACCGCGCCCGCTCGACCCCCGAGGCGACCGCCGCGATCTTCGAGGGCCTGCGCTGGCTCGGCCTCGACTGGGACGGCGAGGCGGTCAGCCAGTTCGACCGCGCCCACCGCCACGCGGAAGTCGCCCACGACATGGTGGCGCGCGGCGCCGCCTATCGCTGCTACTCCACCGTCGAGGAGATAGAGGCCTTCCGCGAAGAAGCCAAGGCCGCAGGCCGCCCGCCGCTATTCCGCTCGCCCTGGCGCGACGCCGATCCCGCGACCGCGCCGGCGAACGGCCCGTTCGTCGTCCGCCTGCGTGCCCCCCGCGACGGCGAGACCGTGGTCGAGGACGCGGTTCAGGGCTCCGTCACCTGGAAGAACGAGACTCTCGACGACCTCATCCTCCTTCGCTCGGACGGCACGCCCACCTACATGCTCGCGGTCGTGGTCGACGACCACGACATGGGCGTGACCCACGTGATCCGCGGCGACGACCATCTCACCAACGCCGCCCGCCAGACGCTGATCTGGCGCGCGGCGGGCTGGGAGGTGCCGGTCTTCGCCCATATCCCGCTCATCCACGGCGCCGACGGCGCCAAGCTCTCCAAGCGCCACGGCGCGCTCGGGATCGAGGCCTACCGCGACATGGGCTACCCGGCCGAGGCGATGCGCAACTACCTGGCGCGGCTCGGCTGGAGCCACGGCAACGACGAGTTCTTCACCACCGAGCAGGCGATCGCCTGGTTCGACCTCAGCCATCTCGGCAAGGCGCCGGCGCGCTTCGACTTGGCCAAGCTCGAGAGCCTGTCCGGCCAGCACATCCGCGCCGCCGACGACGCGGCGCTTCTCGCCGAGGTGGAGGCCTTCCTTGCGGCGCAAAAAATGCCGCCACTCTCCGCCACCGTCCGCGCCCAGATGCTTCGCGCGATGCCCGGCCTCAAGGAACGTGCGAGGACAATCCCGCAAATACTTGACATGGCAAGCTTTATCCTCGCAGACCGCCCGATCGCCCCCGAAGCGCCCGGCCGCCGCCCTCCTCGCCGCCGTGCCGCCGGGAACCTTGGAGAATTTGACTTCGCGCCTGCAAAAGGTAGATTGGACCGCGGGCGATCTCGAAGCGGTCGTCCGCGACTTCGCCGCCGCGGAGGGGCTGGGCCTCGGCAAGATCGCCCAGCCGCTCCGGGTGGCGCTTTCAGGACGCACGGTTTCCTTGGGTGTTTTCGACATGATGGAAATCCTCGGCCGCGAGGAAAGCCTTGCCCGCCTGAACGACTGTGCCAGAACGGTTTCGAGCCGGACCTGACCGCGAGCGCCGGCCCGGGTGGGCGCCGAACCAAGAGGAACGAACCATGACGAACCAGGCCCACCATACCGCCAAGCTCGCCATCGGCGACAAGACCATCGAGCTGCCGATCTACAGCGGCACCATCGGCCCCGACGTCATCGACATCCGCCACCTCTATTCCGACGCCGGCGTCTTCACCTTCGACCCCGGCTACACCTCGACCGGCTCCTGCGAGAGCGCGATCACCTTCGTCGACGGCGAGAAGGGCGAGCTGCTCTACCGCGGTTACCCGATCGAGCAGCTCGCCGACCGCTCGAACTTCCTCGAAGTCTCCTACCTCCTGCTCTATGGCGAGCTGCCGACCGCGCCGCAGCTCGAGGACTTCGTCAGCCGCGTCACCAACCACACCATGCTGCACGAGCAGATGTCGTACTTCTTCCGCGGCTTCCGCCGCGACGCGCACCCGATGGCGGTGGTCTGCGGCATCATGGGCGCGATGTCGGCCTTCTACCACGACAGCACCGATATCACCGACGCCTGGCAGCGCGAGGTGGCGACGATCCGGCTGATCGCCAAGATGCCGACCATCGTCGCCTGGGCCTACAAATATTCGGTCGGCCAGCCGTTCGTCTATCCGCGCAACAGCCTGGATTATTCCTCGAACTTCCTCAACATGTGCTTCGCGGTGCCGGCCGAGGACCATGTGGTCGACCCGGTGCTCTCCCGCGCCATGGACCGCATCTTCATCCTGCACGCCGACCACGAGCAGAACGCCTCGACCTCGACGGTGCGGCTCGCCTCCTCCTCCGGCGCCAACCCCTTCGCCTGCATCGCCGCCGGCGTCGCCTGCCTCTGGGGGCCGGCGCACGGCGGTGCCAACGAGGCGTGCCTGAGGATGCTGCGCGAGATCGGCACCGTCGACCGCATCCCGGAATACATCGAGCGGGCCAAGGACACGCGACGACCCGTTCCGGCTGATGGGCTTCGGCCACCGGGTCTACAAGAACTTCGACCCGCGTGCCAAGGTGATGAAGGAGAGCGCGGACGAGGTGCTGGGCCTTCTCGGCATCGAGAACAACCCGACGCTGCAGGTCGCCAAGGAGCTTGAGCGGATCGCGCTCGAGGACGAGTATTTCATCGACAAGAAGCTCTATCCCAACGTCGACTTCTATTCCGGCATCATCCTCGACGCCATCGGCTTTCCGACCTCGATGTTCACCCCGATCTTCGCGCTGGCGCGCACCGTCGGCTGGAATCTCGCAGTGGAAGGAGATGCTCGAGGATCCGCAGCTCAAGATCGGCCGGCCGCGCCAGCTCTATACCGGCAAGACCTACCGCGACTATGTCGACGTCGAGGACCGCTGAGCGTCACCGGTTGAGCGCCTCGAGCACCGACCCCGCCGCGCGGAGCCCCGGCGGCGGGCCGCCGCGCCCGAGGATGAGCATCGCCTCCTCCGCCGCCGCCCGCTGCGCCGCCGCCGCCTCCGGCTCGGCGAGGAGCGCCTCGACCGCCGGCGCGATCAGCCCCGGCGTGCAGCGCTCGGCGAAGAACTCCGGCACCGCCCGGGTGCCGGTGACGAGATTGACTAGCGTCGCGGTCTCGACCCGGACCAGGCGCTTGGCGATCCAGACCGTGAGCGGGCTGGCGTCATAGCCGATCACCATCGGCGTCCCCGCCGCCGCGAGCTCCAGGCTCACCGTCCCCGAGGCCGCCAGCGCCGCGTCGGCCGCGGCGAAGGCCGCGCGCTTGCGCGCCTCCCAGGCCGGGGCCGCGAGGCCGCGCGGATCCATGATATGCGGCCAGCCGGAGGCGTCGGGCCTCGAGGCTCGCATCGAGCAGACCCACCAGCCCCGGCGCCGCCGGCACGATCACCGCCAGCTCCGGCATCAGCGCCCGGAGCCGCGCCGCCACCGCCGCGAAGACCGGCGCAAGCCGCGCCGCCTCGCCGCGGCGCGAGCCCGGCAGCAGCGCCAGCACCGGCTGGCCCGGCGCGATCGCGAGCTCGGCCCGCAGCAACGCCACCTCGCCCTCGCTCGCCTGTGGCTCGGCCGCCACCGGGTGCCCGACGAAGTCGCAGGTCATCCCCGCCGCCTGCATGTAGGGCGGCTCGAACGGCAAGAGCGCCAGCACGTGGTCGACCACCTCGGCCATCCTCGCTGCCCGCCCCGGCCGCCAGGCCCAGACCGAGGGCGCGACGTAATGGATCACCTTCAGCCCCGGCCGCAGCCTGCGCGCCCGCCGCGCCACCCTGAGCGTGAAGTCCGGGCTGTCGATGGTGACCAGCGCATCCGGCGCCGCCGCCGCCACCGCATCGCCGGTCTGCCGGATCCGTCGGATCAAATTCGGCAGCCGCGGCAGCACCTCCGCCACTCCCATCACCGAGAGCTCCGCCATCGGAAAGCGGCTGGTGAGCCCCTCCGCCGCCATCGCCGGGCCGCCGACCCCCTCGACCGCGAGCCCGTCGCCGAGGAGCTGTCGCAAGCCGGCGATCAGCGCCCCGCCGAGCGCGTCCCCCGACGGCTCGCCCGCCAGCAGGAACAGCCGCACCCCGGTCATCCGCCGATCCATTTTACCGTCGCGAGTCGGGCCGGGGTCAAGGGCGGCGTAGCCGGGGCCGCTGGCGGCCCTTCACCCTTGACGCCGGCCCGAACTCGCAACCCCACGCGAGATCGGCGCCCTGTGACGCAGCCGCTCTCCGCCTCCTCGGCGCCGAGCTGCCCGGCGCGCCGCCGCGGCGCACCGCCGTGCCCCGCGGAACGCCGCCGCGCCGCCACCGCCGGCGGCGGGCGCGGCCGGCCTCACGCCCGCGCCCGCCGCAGCCGCGGGTCGAGCAGATCGCGCAGCCCGTCGCCCATCAGGTTGAGCCCGAGCACGGTCAGCACGATCGCCAGCCCGGGAAAGAGTGCGAGATGCGGCGCGAAGGCGAGCATGGTCTGGCTCTCGGCCAGCATCCGCCCCCAGGACGGCGTCGGCGGCTGCGCCCCGAGCCCGACGTAGGAAAGCCCGGCCTCGGCGAGGATGCCGAGCGAGAACTGGATGGTGCCCTGCACGATCAGGAGGTTGGTGAGATTGGGCAGGATATGCTCGAACGAGAATCCGCGCCGGGCCCTTGCCCGCGACCCGCGCCGCAAGCACGAAGTCGCGGGTCCAGAGCGACAGCGCCGCGCCGCGGGTCAGCCGGGCAAAGACCGGCACGTTGAAGATGCCGATGGCGATGATCGCGTTCAGCGCCGAAGCGCCGAATACCGCGGTGATCATGATGGCGATGAGCAGCGACGGGAAGGCAAAGATGAGATCGTTGCCGCGCATGATGATCTCGTCGAGGAGCCCGCCGCGCCCGGCCGCCGCCGCGAGCCCGAGCGGCACCCCGAGCAGCACGCCGATGCCGACCGCGACCAGCGCCACCGCGATCGACACCCGCGCCCCCACCATCAGCATCGACAGCACGTCGCGGCCGAAATGATCGGTGCCGAGCCAGTGCGCCGCTGACGGCCCTTGCAGCTTGCTCGCGATATCGAGCGTGGCGACGTCGTAGGGCGTCCAGACAAACGACAGCAGCGCTGCCGCCAGCACCAGCGCGACGATGGCGCCGCCGAGGAGGATCCCGCGCATCAGCCGCGCCGCCGGAGTCGCGGGTCGACCAGCGCATAGGCGAGATCGACCAGGTAGGTGACGAGGATCACCGCCACCACCAGGAGCATCACCACGCTCTGCACCACCACCAGATCGCGCTGGCCGATCGCCTGGAACACCAGCCGCCCGAGCCCCGGCAGGAAGAACACCTGCTCGATGATGATCGACCCCGCGAGCAGGAAGGAGAACTGCAGCCCGATGATGGTGAGGACCGGGATCAGCGCGTTCCGAAGCGCATGCCGCCGCAGCGCCTGGCCGCGGCTCAGCCCCTTGGCGCGGGCGGTGCGGATGAAGTCCTCGCCCAGCGTCTCGATCAGCGCCGAGCGCATCACCCGGGCGAGGATCGCCGCCTGCGGCAGCGCCAGCGCCACCGCCGGCAGCGCCAGCGCCCGCAGCCCGGCGCCGAGCCCGGCGCTCCAGCCGGGAAAGCCGCCGGCCGAGACCCAGCGCAGCTTCACCGCGAAGATCAGCACCAGGAGCATCGCGAACCAGAAGTTCGGCACCGCCACCCCGAGCTGGGTCGCGCCCATCACCGCGACGTCGGCCGCCGTCCCCCGCCGCGCCGCGGCCCAGATCCCGACCGGCAGCGCGATCGCCGTCGACAGCGCCAGCGCCAGCAGCGTCAGCGGCAGCGATACCTGCAGCCGGTCGAGCACCATCCCGGCGACCGGCGTGCGATAGGCGTAGGAGATGCCGAAGTCTCCGGTCAGCATGCCGCCGACCCAGGCGAGATAGCGCGCCACCGGCCCGGCATCGAGCCCGAGCTCGGTCCTGAGCGCGGCCACCGTGTCCGGGCTCGCGTTCATCCCGAGCATGTAGGCGGCCGGATCCCCCGGCACCACCGCCAGCGCCACGAAGATCACCAGGCTGGCGACGACGAGAACTCGCCGCCAGCGACGCCAGCCGGGTCAGCGCATAGCGCAGCATATCGCCCGTGATGCCGCCGGCGCACGCACGGTGCCTGCCTCGCCCATCTCGCTCACTCCGCCCAATAGACCCCGGTCATATCGGTCGCCTGGGTCGGCGAGTTGACCCAGAGCCCACGGATCTTGGCATCCGCGACACCGGTCTTGGCGAGCTGGAACAAAAAGGCGTTGACATAGCGCGACGCCACCCGCTCCTGCGCCGCGCGCAGGATCTCGGCCTGCTCGGCCGGGTCCGCCGTCGCCTCGACCCCGGCCATCAGCGCCCGCATCACCGGATCGTCATAGCCGAAGTAATAGTCCTTGCGGGCATAGATGCCGATGTCCATCGGCTCGGTATGGCTGACGATGGTGAGGTCGAAGTCCTTGTTCTTGAACACCTGCTCCAGCCACTGCGCCCATTCCATATTGACGATCTCGGCCGCGATGCCGACCGCGCGCAGCTGCGCCGCGACGATCTCGCCGCCGCGCCGGGCATAGGAGGGCGGCGGCAGCGCCAGCCTGGTCTTGAAGCCGTCCTTCAGCCCCGCCTCGGCCAGCAGCGCCTTCGACTTCTCCGGATCGTACGCCGAGAGCCCGGTCAGATCCTCGTAAGCCGGATTGTGCGGCGCAAAATGACTGCCGATCGGCGTGCCGTAGCCGAACATCGCCCCGTCGACGATCGCCTTCCGGTCGATCGCATGCGCCACCGCCTCCCGCACCCGGATGTCGTCGAAGGGCTTGCGCGCATTGTTCATCGCCAGAATCGTCTCGCCCTCGGTCGAGCCCACCAGCACCTGGAACCGCGGGTCGGCCGCGAACTGCGCCAGGTTCTCCGGCGCCGGATAGTTCGGGAAGGCATCGACGTCGCCGGCCATCATCGCCGAGAAGGCCGCGGTCGGGTCGGAGATGAACTTGAAGGTCACCTTGTCGAGCTTGGCCGGCTCGCCCCAATAGTCGGGGTTCCTGACCAGCTCGATCCGGTCGCCCTGCACCCACTGCGAGAATTTGAACGGCCCGGTGCCGATCGGCTTGGTCTTGTTGCCGTCCGCGGTCGCCGGCGAGACGATCACCGCGTCGCCCCAGGCGAGATCGAACAGCAGCGACCCCTTCGGCGCGTCGAGACCGATCTCGACGGTGACATCGTCGATCGCCGTCACCTCGTTGATGCCGTCGAAGAGCTGCTTCTGCGCATTGGTCGAATCGTCGGCCATCGCCCGGTCGAAGGAGAAGACCACGTCCTCGGCGGTGAACGGGGTGCCGTCCTGGAAGGTCACGCCCTCGTGCAGGTGGAACACCCAGGAGAGCCCGTCCGGCGCGATCTCCCAGCTCTCGGCCAGCGCCGGCAGGATCGAGCCGTCCGGCGCGAAGCGGGTCAGCCCCTCGAAGACGTTGGCATAGACCACCTCGTCGATCGCCGCCGCAGCCCCCGCGGTCGGGTCGAGGGTCG
Organism: uncultured Alphaproteobacteria bacterium; assembly: GCA_963750745.1. GTDB lineage: Bacteria > Pseudomonadota > Alphaproteobacteria > Rhodobacterales > Rhodobacteraceae > Amaricoccus. The sequence continues at coordinate 64,884 of CAVVSO010000022.1, forward strand.
GCGGCTCGAGCTGCAGCCCGACGGCGATGTCGCTGCGCTCTGCCGCGGCCGCCCCGGCCAGCAGCATCAGGCCCGCCGCCAGCGCGAGGGGGGAAAGCTTCATCTTGGGACCTCCACCGTCCGGGTCATTCCAGCGCGGCGCCGAGCAGATCGGCCAGCGCGAGGCCCATCACCACGGCGGCATCGAGCATGTCCTCGACCGCGACATATTCGTCGGGTTGATGCGCGAGGTCCAGTATGCCCGGCCCATAGGCCACGCAATTCCTCAGCCGGCCGATCCGGTCGACGTGCTTCTGGTCATAGGTCCCCGGCGAGACCACGAATTCCGCCGGACGCCCGAGCACCCGGCCGATCGCCCGCGCCAGCGCCGCCGCCACCGGCGCGTCGCGCTCGGTCATCACCGGCTCGACCTCGTGCATGTCGCGGATCGCGTAGGCGAAGCCCCGCCCCGCCCGCGCCCGCTCGACCGTGGCGCGGAACTCGGCCTTCACCTCGGTGATCCGCTCCTCGGCGAGGAAGCGGCGGTCGATCACCATCCGGCAGCGGTCCGGCACCACCGGGCTCGGCCAGCCGGTGAAATCCGCCGGCGGCTCCGCCTGACCGCCGTGCAGCGAGTTGATGTTGAGCGTCGAGGCGCGCGCCGCCGGCGGCACCACCGGCATCGCCGTCCGCCGCGCCGCCAGCGCCGGGAAGAGGCTCGCCTCCATCTCGGCGATCACCGCGCCCATGTGCCGCACCGCGCAGTCGCCGAGGAACGGCATCGAGCCGTGCGCGATCCGGCCGTGGGTCTCGAGCTCGGCCCACCACACCCCGCGGTGCCCGAGGCAGACCCGGTCCTTGTTCAAGGGCTCCGGGATGATGACGTGATCGACCCGGCCGGGGCTGAAGTAGCCGAGCCCGGCGAGATGCGCGACCCCGCCGTAGCCGCCGGTCTCCTCGTCCGCCGTCGCCGAGATCTCGACCGCGCCCGGAAAATCCGGGACGAGATCGACGAAGGCCTCGACCGCTATGATCGCCGCCGCCAGCCCGCCCTTCATGTCGCAGGCGCCGCGGCCGTAGATCCGCCCGTCCCTGAGCTCGCCCCCGAACGGATCGGTGGTCCAGCCCTGGCCGACCTCGACCACGTCGGTATGGCCGTTGAAATGCACGCAGGGCCCCGGCGTCGCGCCCTCGCGCCGCGCCACCAGGTTCCAGCGCGGAAACCGCGCGCTGTCGCCCGGCGCGCCCTCGCCGCGGACGAGCTCGATCGCGAAGCCCCGCGGCGCCAGCCGCGCGCCGATCAGCTCGCAGATCGCCCGATAGTTCTCGCCCGGAGGGTTGACCGTCGGCAGCCGCACCAGCGCCTGGGTCAGCGCGATCACCGCCTCGCGCCGCCCCCGGATCGCCCGCTCCAGCGCCTGGGCGATCATCCAGCACGCCTCCAACTCTCACCCACGCTGCAACGCCCCACCTGCAAGCTCCGCGCCCGACCCTTCCGCCCGCCGCCCCCGCCCGCGTCAAGGGCAGCCGCCGACCCGCGGGGCGGCCGAGAAGCGGCGGCCCGAGGGGGGCGGGTCGGCCGCTGCCCGGGCCAAGGCCCGGGCAAGACAGTGTCGCACGACCCTACCCTTGCGAGCGTCCGGCCGACCGGCCTTCGTCCGCACAGCACCGCGCCTTCACCGCGGCACATTGTCGATCCCCGATCCGCCCCAGGGATGGCACCGCGCGATCCGCCTGAGCGCCAGCCAGCCGCCCTTGAGCGCCCCGTGCGTCTCCAGCGCCTCCAGCGCATAGGCCGAGCAGGTCGGCTGGAAGCGGCAGCCGTGCCCGACCCAGGGCGAGAGCAGCAGCCGGTAGCCGCGGACCGGCAGCGCCATCGCCCGGGCCAGCGGGCTCATCCCGCCGCCTCGAACGGATCGGCCGGCGCATCCTCCGGCCGCCAGCCGAAGAGCTCCCAGGTCCGCGCCATATGCTCGGGCAACGGTGCGGTCACGCTCAGCCGCTTGCCGGTCACCGGATGCACCAGGTCGATCGAGCGGGCATGCAGGTGCAGCTTGCGGCTCACCCCGCCGCCGAGCTGCGCCCCCCAGCCGTCGCCGAGGTTCTCCTGCCCGCTGCCGCCGTACTTGCCGTCGCCGATCACCGGATGCCCGATCGCCGCCATATGCGCGCGCAGCTGGTGCGTCCGCCCGGTCACCGGGCTCAGCGCCACCCAGGCCGCCCGCGTCGCCGCCGCGTCGATCACCGCATAATCGGTCGTCGCCCGCTTCGCGCCCTCGGTCGCGGCGACCGCATCCGGCGCGCACCACCATCATCTTCTCGCCCTCGCCGCCGGCGCCATGCCCCGGCGCCTTGACCAGCCCGGTGCGGATCGTTCCGGCCCGCGGCGACGGCGCCCCGGCGACCGCCGCCCAATAGACCTTGCGCGCCGTCGCGCGCCTGGAACGCCCTGGCGAGCCCCGCCGCCGCCCGCGCGCTCCGCGCCAGCAGCAGCACCCCGGAGGTGTCGCGGTCCAGCCGGTGCACCAGCCGCGGCTTGTCCGGCCGGCCGAACCGCAGCGCCTCGGCGAGCCCGTCGACATGCCGGACCTGCCCCGATCCGCCCTGCACCGCGAGGCCGGGCGGCTTGTTCAGCGCGATGATATCGTCGTCGCGCCAGATCACGCAGGCCCGGATCATCGCCGCGTCGGCCTGCGACACCGCGGGCGCGCGCAGCCGGACCGGCGCCGCCGCCTCGGGCATCGGCGGCAGCCGCACGGTCTGCCCGGCGCCGAGCCGGGTCGCCGCAGTGACCCGGCCGCCATCGACGCGGATCTCGCCCTTGCGGCACATCCGCTCGATCCGGCCCTGCTGCACCTGCGGATGCAGCCGCCGCAGCCAGCGGTCCAGCCGCTGGTCGGCCTCCTCGGCGCCGACGGTGACCTGCCGGACGCCGCTCATCTCTGATTGATCCTGATCCACGACGGAGGTCCAAAGGCTCCGCTCCCCGAAAAAAGTCAAGCCCGCCCGACCCCGCCGCGGCCCCATATGCCCAGACCGTTAACCTTCAATCCCACCCGAGGCAATCACCCCGAGATCGTGTGAGGTCCGCTGGCCGGTGGTCACTCAACGTCGACGACCTGGTCATCGAGCGGCAGCTGATCCGTGTGCTCGCGTCGGCGGCGAGGGCGCCGGGCGACGATCCGCCCCACCGCGAAGGCGGCGTAGATCGCGAGGAAGGCGCGGATCTGGGAGTCGTGGATGAGCGGGCCGGGCTCGCCGCGGGCGAGCTGGACGAAGCGGATGAACGAGAGCGAGCCCAATAGCATGAAGACGGCGCCGATGTACTGCGCCGCCGGGCTGAACGCCGCGAAGGAGCTGTCGGTAGTTGCCCATGCCGCCGGTGGCGAGCGCCGCCATCGCGTGGCAGAGGGCGTCGAAGTCCGACATGCCGGCCCAGACGAAGCCGAGCGCGCAGGCGAGCGTCAGCACCGCGTAGGCGGCGCCGATCGAGAGCGCGATCGACTTGGCGCGGGGCATGATCTTGCCGAGCGTGTTGAAGTCGGCGTTGCGCAGGAGTTGCATGCCACCGATGTTGAGGATCGGCAGCAGGATCATCGCGAGCAGGATCACCCCCATGCCTGCCGATCCAGGTGACGACGCTGCGCCAGAGCAGCGCGCCGCCCGGCAGGTGGTCGAGGCCGACGATCACCGTGGCGCCGGTGGTGGTCATCGCCGACATGAATTCGAAGTAGGCGTCGGTTAAGCTCAGGTGCGGCGCGCCGAGCATCAGCGGCAGCGCGGCGATCGCCGGGTAGATCGCCCAGGCGCCGGTGGCGAGCGGGAACCCCTGCTTCAGCGTCAGGTGGCGGTCGCTGGCGCGGGCAACCGAGAGCATGGCGCCGGCGACCGTGGGTCAGCACCGCCGCGATCGCGAACGACCGGGCGTTGGCGTTGCCGTCGGCGAGATCGATGAGGAGCGGCAGGATCATCAGCGCGCCGAGGAGCAGGATCAGCCAGCCGAGGATGTAGCCGACTGGTCGGATATCGATCATGCCGGCCGCCGCGCCTCATCCGCCGGTGCCGTGGCAGACCGGGCAGTCGGCGCGCGGCGCGGATGCGGATGCGGCGGGTGTCGGCGTGGAGCGCGTCGTAGATCATGCAGCGCGCCGCGGAGCGGCGTGCCGGCGCCGGTGACGAGCTTGATCGCCTCGAGCGCCATCATCGCGCCCATGACCCCGGGGAGCGCGCCGACGATGCCGGCCTGGGCGCAGGCCGGCATCAGCTCGGGCGCCGGCGGCTCGGGGAAGAGGCACTGGTAGCAGGGGCCGCCGCCGGCCGGGTGGAAGAGGCCGATCTGGCCTTCCCACTGGCTCATCGCCGCGGAGATCAGCGGCCGGCCGGCGGCGACGCAGGCGGCGTTGACGAGATAGCGGGTGGCGAAGTTGTCGCTGCCGTCGAGGACGAGGTCGGTGGCGCGGGACCAGCGCCGCGGCGGCGGCGGCGTCGAGGCGGCAGCGGGTGCGGCTCGACGGTGACGTGCGGGTTGAGCCGGGCGAGCGCGCGGGCGGCGCTGGCGACCTTGGGCGCGCCGATCTCGGGGGTGGCGTGCAGCACCTGGCGCTGCAGGTTCGAGAGGCTGACCGCGTCGTCGTCGACGACGCCGAGGGTGCCGACGCCGGCGGCGGCGAGGTAGAGGAGCGCCGGGCTGCCGAGGCCGCCGGCGCCGACGACGAGCACGCGGGCGGCGTTGAGGCGCTGCTGGCCGGGGCCGCCGATCTCGTGCAGCACGATGTGGCGGGCGTAGCGGGCGAGCTCGTCGGGGCCGAGGGTCACGAGAGCGCGCCGCTCCATCCAGAGGCGGCTGGCGCCGCCGCCGAGGTCGCGCTCGGCGGCGGTGACGATAGCCGGCGCGGGCGAAGAAGCCCGGCGCCTGCCAGCTGCCGCGGTGCGACGGCGAGACGGGCGAGGCCGCGGGCGCGCGCCTCGGCCTCGGCGGCGGCGAGCAGGCGGGTGCCGATGCCCTGGCGCGCGATGCGCTGGCGGCGACGAGCAGGAGCGCCTCGATCTCGGCGGTGGCGCCGGCCTGGCGCAGCCGGAGGTGGCCGGCGAGCGCTGCCGTCCTCGGCGCGCCAGGCGAGCGACAGCGGCGCGCGGCGGGCCGAGCGCCGCGGCGGTGGTCGGCGTCGAGCGCGGCGGTGGTCTCGGCGACGAGGGCGGCGTCCTCGGCGATCTGCACGAGGCCGGCCGGGTGCGCCGGCGGCCGGGCGTGGCGGCGCCGGCGCGGCGGCGCAGCGAGCGCAGCCAGAGCGCGTAGGCGGTGAGCGGGATCGAGAAGGACGAGGAGCCAGGCGAGCGGCGTCGGCGGAGCCGGCGAGGTCGGCGCGGAGCGGGTGGCCGGCGGGCAGGAGCTGCGAGGCGAGCGCGGCGAGGGCGGCGGCGGCGAGGATGGAGCGCCAGGTGCCGCGCGGCGCGCGGAGGAGCCGCGCGAGCGAGGAGCGCGACGCCGGCGAGGAGCGAGCGATCAGCGTCATGTCCGCGTCAGCGCGCGGTGCGGGCCGCCGGTGCCGGTGGAGCCGAAGCCGCCGGCGCCGCGGGCGCTGTCGCGCGAGCTCGCCGGCCTCGGCCCAGGCGATGCGGGCGACCGGCGCGAGCACCATCTGCGCGATGCGCATGCCGTGGGCGATGGTGACCGGCTCGGCGCCGTGGTTGATCGAGGATGACGCCGACCTCGCCGCGGTAGTCGCTGTCGATGGTGCCGGGGCGTGTTGAGCAGCGTCAGGCCGTGCGCAGCGCGAGGCCGGAGCGCGGGCGGAGCTGGACCTCGTGGCCGGGCGGGATCTCGAGCGCGAGGCCGGACGGGGACCAGCGCGCGGGCGCCGGGGGCGAGCGTCAGGCCCGGCGGCGCGGTCCGCGGGCGCGAGGTTGGCGCAGAGGTCCATGCCGGCGGCGCCGGCGGTGGCGTAGGCCGGCAGCGGCAGCGCCGGGTCGTGGTGCGGCAGGCGGCGGATGCCGACGGCGACGGTCATGCCAGCGCCGCGGCGATGCGGTCGGCGAGCGCGCTCGGCGGTGGCGTCCTTCGACATGCCGCGGCCAGGGCTCGGCGCCGGCGGCGGTGATCAGCGTCACCGCGTTCTCGGTGCCGCCCATGATGCCGGTGCGCGGGGCTGACGTCGTTGGCGACGATCCAGTCGGCGCCCTTGCGCTGCCGCTTGGCGGTGGCGTTGGCGACGACGTCGTCGGTCTCGGCGGCGAAGCCGATGACGAGCGCGCGGGCGGCCGGCGGCGCGCGCCGGCGATGGTCTTGCAGGATGTCGGGGTTCTCGCGCGAGCTCGAGCGCCGGCGGGCGTGCCGGAGGCGTCCTTCTTCACCTTCGAGCCGCTGGCGCTCGTCACGCGCCAGTCGGCGACGGCGGCGGCGAAGACCGCGACGTCGGCGGGCAGCGCGGCCTCGACCGCCGCGAGCATCTCGGCCGGCGGTCTCGACCTCGACGACGGTCGGCGCCGGCGGGCCGCGGCGCCTCGGCCGGGCCGGTGACGAAGGTGACGCGCGCGCCGCGGCGGGCGAGCGCCGCGGCGATGGCGCTGCCCTGGCGGCCGGAGGAGCGGTTGGCGATGTAGCGCACCGGGTCGATCGGCTCGTGGGTCGGGCCGGAGGTGACGAGCACGTGGCGGCCGGCGAGCGGCGCCGGGGGCGAGCGCGGCCTCGATCGCCGCGAGGATCGCCGGCGGCTCGGCCATGCGGCCGGGGCCGAACTCGCCGCAGGCCATCTCGCCCTCGTCGGGGCCGACGACGAGCGCGCCGTCGGCGATGACGGTGGCGAGGTTGCGCTGCGTCGCCGGGTGCTGCCACATCCGCACGTTCATCGCCGGGGCGAGCAGCACCCGCTTGTCGGTGGCGAGCGAGCAGCGTGCTGGCGAGGTCGTCGGCGAGGCCGTGCGGCGAGCTTGGCGATCAGGTCGGCGGTGGCGGGCGCCACGACCACGAGGTCGGCGCTGCGCGAGAGCTCGATGTGGCCCATCTCGGCCTCGGCGGTCAGGTCGAAGAGCGCCGGTGTCGACCGGCTCGCCGGCCAGCGCCGAGACGGTCAGCGGCGTGACGAACTCGGCGCCGGCGGCGGTCAGCACCGGCACCACCCGCGGCCCCGGCCTTCTGCAGCAGGCGGATCAGCTCGAGGCTCTTGTAGGCGGCGATGCCGCCGCCGACGATCAGGAGTATCCTGCGGCCGGCCAGCATGCTTTTCGCGTCTCCCGATCCCAAGGCGCGGCCGGACTGTAGGTGCCGGCGCCGGCCGGTGCAAGGCGGCGGCGGCTTATGCAACGAATCGGTTGCGCTTTGTGGCTGCGGCTGCTAGGAATGCGCAATCAGGAGGTTGCATATCATGGATCAACAGACCGATCAGAGCGTCCGGCGCAGCATCGATCTCGCCGCCCCGGTGTCGCGGGTGTGGCGGGCGCTGACCGATCACACGGAGTTCGGCGCCTGGTTCCGGGTGGCGATCGACGCGCCGTTCGAGGCCGGCAAGGTGTCGCGCGGCCGGATCACCGTTCCCGACTTCGAGCATGTGCCATGGGAGGCGGTGGTCGAGGCGATCGAGCCGGAGCGGCGCTTCGCCTATCGCTGGCATCCTTACGCCGTCGATCCGAAGCGGGACTACGCCGCCGAGCCGATGACGCTGGTGGAATTCACCCTGACGCCGACCGCGACCGGCACCCGGCTAACGGTGACCGAGAGCGGCTTCGAGCAGCTGCCGGCCGACCGCCGCGACGAGGCGTTCCGGATGAACGACGGCGGCTGGCGGGCGCAGTTGGAGAACATCCGGGCTCATGTCGCCGGCTGAGCCGCCCTGCCCGCCGGCTCTGTCCGCGCCGGTCTTCGCCGCGCTCGGCGATCCGACGCGGCTCGGGCTGGTCGCGACGCTCAGCGACGGCCGGCCGCGATCGGTGAGCGAGCTCGCCTCGGGCGCGCCGATCACCCGGCAGGCGGTGACCAGGCACCTGCGCGTGCTGGAGTCCGCCGGGGTGGTGTCGAGCCTGCGCGCCGGGCGCGAGACCCGCTTCGCCTTCCGGCCGGAGCGGGTCGCCGCGGCGCGCGCCTGCCTCGACGACATCGGGCGGCAGTGGGAGGACGCGCTCGGCCGGCTGAAGCGCTTCGTCGAGGACTGAAGCCGATCCGGTTGGCCGGAGGGCCGCGCGCGTGATACGCTCCGTCAGGCTTTATTGACGGAGCCGCCCATGCGCCATGCGATGCGTCCGCTCTGCCTGCTGCTGCTCGTGGCCGGGCCGGTGCCCGCCGCGGCGCAAGGGCTCGACCCGGAGGCGCTGAAGCTGATCTCCGAGACCGCCGCGTCGATCTGCGGCGACTTCGCAAGCTCGAGGGCTCGCAAGAGCGACGCGAGCCTCGAAGGCTCGGCGCAGGCGAAGCTGGCGGGGCTCGCGGGAAAGCTCGTGAACCTCGGCGTCGAGGGCGCCGGCAAGATCACCGACAGCGAGTATGTCGGCGTGCTGCGCGGCAGCTCGGCGACGAGCTCAAGGACGTCCGCGCCTGCCGGCTGCAGGTGTGGAAGGACCTGCAGGCCACGGTGCTCGCCAAGCCGGCCGCGCCGGCGCCGGCCGCGCCCGCTCCGGCGCCGATAGCCGCGCCAGCGGAGGTCGAGCCGATGGCGGGCTTTCTTTATCCGTTCACCGAGACGATCAGGATTCACCTAGCGCGCGGCGGGCTAATCTTCCAGAGCCCCGACCTGCGTGCGCTCTTCGCCGCCATGCCCTGGTACCGGCCGGTCACCGGCGATACCGGCGCGGTCTGGAACGCGATGAGCGACCGGGAGCGCGGCAACGTGCTGGCGATCAAGGCCGCCGAGGCGGGGCGCTGAGCGCGAGGCGGACGAGGTAGACCGGCAGGGCCAGGACCTCGCGTGCCCAGGCCAGCGCGCGGGTCCAGGCCGGCGTGCCGGCGGCGAAGCGGCGCCGCGGCCGACGGCCGGCATCCCGAGGCGGCGGAAGGTCAGCAGCGCCCGCGGCAGGTGGAAGGCGTCGGTGACGACGACGGCGCGGCGGAGGCCGCGGGCGCGCATGATCGCGATGCTGTTCGGGCGTTCTCGTAGGTCGAGCGGGCGCGGTCCTCCTCGATCACCGCGGCGGGCGGCACGCCGGCGGCGAGGAGGCCGTCGCGGATCGCCTGCGCCTCGGCGGGCGGGTGCCGTCCGAGGCCGCCGGAGGCGATCACCGTCAGGGCGACGCCCTCGCGGTGAAGCCGCGCCGCCAGCGCGATGCGGCGCGCCAGCGCCGGGCTCGGCGTGCCGTCGCGGCGCACCGCGGCGCCGAGCACGACCAGCGCCTGATCGGCGGCGGGAAGATCCTCGGGCATCGCGCCTCCGCCTTGCGGGTCCGGTTGCGCTCCACTAAGCACCGTCCGGCGCAAACCGGGAAGCCTCGCAATGACCCAACCGCTCCGCATCGGTCTGGCCGGGCTCGGCACCGTCGGGACCGGGGTGGTCCGGATGCTGCAGGGCCATGGCGCGATGATCGCCGCGCGGGCAGCAATTGGTGA
>CAVVSO010000023.1:0-188270 GCA_963750745.1 uncultured Alphaproteobacteria bacterium
AAAGGTTCGAGGGAGAATAATGATCTACCGGTCAATCGACGGGACGCGAAACAACCTCGCCAATCCCGACCTCAACGCCGCGGGCACCGACTTCACCCGGCTGGGAGACGCCCACTACGCCGACGGCATCTCGACGCTCGAAGGCGGTCCCAACCCGCGCGCGATCAGCAACATCGTCGTGGGCCAGGGCGACGCGTCGGTCGGCAACGATCTCGGCCTCTCGGGCATGATGTACGCCTGGGGCCAGTTCATGGACCACGACCTCGACCTCTCGCGCTCCGACGGCGTGACCCATATCGACGTCACGATCCCCCGCGGGCGACGCGCATTTCCCCGCGGGCAGCGCGATCTCGATCACCCGGGCGATCACCGATCCTGCGACCGGCGACGGCACCGGCCACCCGGCGGTGGCGGTCAACGCGATCTCGAGCTGGCTCGACGCCTCGATGGTCTACGGCTCCGACGCCGCCACCGCGGCGAGCCTGCGCACCGCCGACGGCCACCTGCGCACCTCCGCCGGCGGCAACCTGCCGATCGAGAACGGCGCCTATGCCGCCGGCGACGTGCGGGTCAACGAGAACCCCTCGCTGACCGCGCTGCAGACGCTGTTCGTGCGCGAGCACAACTTCCAGGTTGACCGCCTGCACGACGCGCATCCCGACTGGAGCGGCAACCACCTCTACCAGGAGGCCCGCGCCATCGTCGGCGCCGAGGTGCAGCACATCAGCTACTCGGAGTTCCTGCCGCATCTGCTCGGCGAGGACGCCATCGACGGCTACCAAGGCTACGACCGGACCGTCGATCCGACGATCTCGCTCGAGTTCGCCGGCGCCGCCTTCCGCTTCGGCCATTCCATCGTCTCGGCCGAGACCGAGCGGCTCGACAATCACGGCCGGATCACCGGCCCCGAGCTGTCGCTCAAGGACACCTTCTTCATCACCCCCGCAGGCTTCGCCGAAGGCGGCGGCGCCGACGGCTTCCTGCGCCACCTCGGCTCCGACGTCTCGCAGGCGATGGACGCCCGCATCGTCGACGACTTGCGCAACTTCCTCTTCGACAGCTCCGGCGGCGTGGCGATGGATCTCGCGGCGATCAACATCCAGCGCGGCCGCGACCTCGGCCTCGGCACGCTCAACGAGACCCGCGAGGCGCTCGGCCTCAGCGAGTACACCCGCTTCGGCCAGATCACCGACGACCGCGCCACCGTCGCCGCGCTGAGAGAGGCCTTCGGCAGCGTCGACAAGGTCGATCTCTGGACCGGCGGCCTCGCCGAGCGGCCACGCCGCGGGCGCGATGGTCGGCGAGACCTTCCAGACGATCATCGCCGACCAGTTCGCGGCGCTGCGCGACGGCGACCGGCTCTGGTACGAGCGCGCCGGCTTCGACCGGCAGACGCTGGAGCGGATCGAGCATACCTCGCTCAGCGACATCATCGAGCGCAACACCACCACCGACTACATCCAGGACGACGCCTTCGCCTACTACAGCCGCCGCTCCGGCAGCCTCGGCGGCGTGGAGTCGGACGATCCGGGCGGGCCGCAGCTGGTGGTGGGCTCCCGCGGCGCCGACCACCTGACCGGCGGCGCGTCCGACGACATCCTGCTCCCGGCGGCGGGCGGGCATCAGACGCTGACCGGCGGCGCCGGCGAGGACCAGGTTCGTCTTCAACGCCCCGGCATCGACGCCACCATCACCGACTTCTCGGCCCGCGCACGACACCTTGGTCTTCGACCGCCCGCACGGCTTCGACGAGACCGCCCCCGGCGGGGCCTCCGGCCTGCGCGGCATGTCGATGCACGCTGAGCACGGCGACACGGTGATCGAGATGGCCGGCGCTCACATCGTGCTCGCCGACCTCAGCCCGCACGAGCTCCGCGCCGACGACTTCCTGCTGGCCTGACCCTTCGGCCGCGACACCGCCGCCGCCGCGATGTACCGTGGCGGCGGGCCGGCGCCGGCCCGGCTCGCGGGGATCTCATGGCCGGATACGTGCTGCCCCACAGCATTCCGCAGGAAGACCGCGGCTGACGCTGATGTCGCGGATGCTCGACCCGCAGCTCTTCTTCCGACTCGACCAGCTCGGCGTCGCCAAGGGCTGGAACTGCCTCGAGGTCGGGGCCGGCAACGGCAGCGTCTCGCACTGGCTGGCCGGCAAGGTCGGCGCCGAGGGCCACGTCGTGGTCAGCGACATCGACACCCGCTTCCTCGACCGGCCGACGCTGCCGAACCTCGAGGTCAGACGCATCGACGTCACCCGCGACCCGCTCGGCGACGGCTACGATCTGGTCTGCTGCCGCGCCCTCCTCCACCATGTCCCGCAGCGGATCGACGTGCTCGGACGGCTCGCCGGCGCGGTGCGCCCCGGCGGCTTCCTGGCGATCGAGGAGCCCGACTTCCACCCGGTGCTGGCCTCCGACAGCCCGCTTATGCGCGCCTTCTGGCAAGGCTTCCTCGCCTGGTCCGCCGACCAGGGCATCGACTATTTCGTCGGCCGCCGGGTGGCCCCGATCCTCGCCGGCCTCGGCCTCACCGGCCTCGCGGTGCACGGCGAGACCATCCTCTTCAACGGCGGCTCGCTGCCGGCGCGCTACCTCAAGCTCACCATGCAGGAGCTCGAAAAACCGCTCCTCGCCTCCGGCCTGGTCGGCCCGACCGCCTGGTCCGAGGCCATGGCGCTCTTCGACAACCCGCAGTTCTGGACCTGGCAGAACAGCTACGTCACCACCACCGGCCAGAAGCCGCAGGCCTAGCCGTTGAGATAAGCCGAGAGCCGGCGCGACGCCCGCCCCTGCCACGCATCGCTCGTCGCGAGAAATCCGTCCCACCGCGGGTTCGCCGCGCCCTGCGCATCGGGCCGCCGGGCCTCGGCGGAGAGCTCGGCCTCGACGGCGCGGAAGCGGTAGTGATCATAGACGTCGAGGACGTGCGTCGCATAGGCCTGGGCCAGCGCGGCATGGCCCTGCACGATCACCAAATTCTCGTCGTTCGAATAGGACGCCTTGTAGCCGAGGTTGTGGCTGCCGAAGGCGACGACGCATTTCTCCGGATCGAGCGGGTCAATGACCAGCAGCTTGTCGTGGATGATCGCGCGGCCGAGCGTCAGGGTCTCGCTGGAGGTGAAATCGCCGACGGCGCGGCCGATCTCCCGGTCGGTGAGCGCCGTCGCCCGGACCACCGAGACGCCGCCCTGCTGGAAGGTGTGCGGCGACCAGGACGGCAGCTCCTTGCCGTCAGGCAGCGTCTGGCTCGGCTCATAGCCCCACATCGCCTGGGTGTCGGAGATCGCGCCGATCACGCTCAGCGAGGTATCCTTCAGGCCGAGCGCGACCGCCTCGGAGACCACCGAATTGATCCCGCCGCGCGACGGCATGAAGACCAGGAAAAAGATGGCGCGCTCGGCCTTGCGCAGCAGCGAGAACAGCCGGTCCATATCGGGCGGCGGCGGGGCGGGCGGCGCCGACTTCGAGGGCGGCTGCTGCCTTCCGGGCATGTTCGGCGAGAACCAGAGCTCGGCGCTCGCGCCGTCCGCGAGCGGCGCCAGCGCCGGCGTGCGGTTCGCGGTCTTGAGCGTGTCGCTCTGCTTTGCGCCCCGCGCCTTGCTGTTCAGCGGATCGGGATCGACCAGCGCGTCCACATGCAGCCGCGTCCAATAATCGAAATAGGCGGCGGCGACCGCGTCGTCGTCGATCCGGATGCAGTTGTTGCTCTGCCCGGCGATGCCGGTCCAGGTCCAGTTGGTCGAGCCGGTCAGCACCGACTTCGGCGTGCCGGCGTCATCGACGTGGACCACGAACTTGTTGTGCCCGATATGGCCCGAACCGTTGAAGAGCCGGTTCTGCAGGATGAGCCCGCTGCCCGGCGTGTCGGCGATGGCGCGCAGCGCCGCCCGGGCGGCAGCGTTGCGCGTGTCGTAGATCGTCGGACGCCTGCCGTTCTCGTCCGGCTCGGCGTCCTCGTCCGCGCCGCTTCCGGCGTCGGAGAGGATCAGGTCGAGCCGCGCCGCCTGCGCCTTCAGAAGATCGATCAGCTCGACGTCCTCGAGCTCGTAGAGCGCGGCATGGAAGCGCCCGCCCGGCTGAGCGAAGAAATCGCGAATGATCGGGATGACGTCTCCGGCGAGATAATTGCGCAGCCAGTCGCCGGCGGTGCGCAGATGCGTCTCGAGCTCGTTCGGCGTGATCGTGCCGTCCTCGTTCAGCACCTTGGCGAGGAACTGGGTGGAGAGGATCCCGTTGGTGAAGCTGCTGACGAACGGCGGCCGCGCCGTGGTCACGTCGATCACGTTGGTGAAGGTGGGCTCGGTCAGATAGCCGAGCGGGATCGGCCCGCCCTCGTAGGTATGCGCGACGATCGCCCTGGTCTGAAAGTCGCGATGGCTCTCCGCGACCGTCACCACGGGCTCGAGCCCATCCCGCATCTCGCCGACCGCGCGAATGCGATAGCGGACATGGTCGTTGTCGGGCCGTCGCTTCGCGGCGTTGCGCCGCTTCCGCAGCGTCAGGTCGCGCCAGTTGAACTTCTGCACCGGCCAGACGCTGGTGTTCTGCGCCAGCCAGTCGGGGTTACGCTGGCCCTTGAAGGCGACATAGGACGCAAGCGGCCGCTCCTCGACCACCTGGTCGCTGGCGTCGAGATACTCCCGGACGATGTGAAAGCCGAGGCAGCCGGGGATCGAAGGCGCATCGATCTCCCAGGCAAGGTAGGCGACCTCGTTGTTCGCAATCGCTGTGGCCTTGGTGATCGCCGGCATGCCCAGTCCCCCTTGGCTGCGGATGACCTCTCACAGGTGACGCGCGCGACCCGACCGCGCGGCGGCGTCAGGCCGCCATTCCCCCGGCGATCCAGCCGCGGAACCGCTCCACCTGATCGTCGGGCCACGGCCGCCCGGGCGGCATCGTCTTCTCCGCGAGCCGCGCCAGAATGCGCAGCGCATGGCCGCGCACGTCCTCGACCGCCGCGAGATCGATGCCTTGCGGCCGCATCCCCGCGATGTCATCATCGGTAAAGAGCGGCCTGATGTCGCTGGAAAAGCTGATCTTTCCGTTCATCCCGATCCCTCCTCGAATGGCTCAGCCGATCAGTCGCCAGGTGCCCGGGGTCCCGCTCGCCTTGCAGAAGTAGAGATCCCCGCCCGAATCGACCATCAGCTCGCCCCGCTCGTGAAACCCGGTCGTCGGCGCTCCGGGCAGAACAGCCGGCGCCAGCCGCAGTGGCGCGCGCTCGCCGGAGGCATAGACCCCGATCCCGGCGCCGCCCAGCGCCGCCACGCCGGTTCCCGCGTCGCTCTGCCCCAGCACCCCGATGCCGAGGCCGCCGTTGCCGATGCCCAGGACCCCGGAGCCGCCTTCGCCGCAGACCCGGGTCCCGCTCGCGCTCTTGCCCAGCACCCCCGGCCCCGAGCCGAGGTTGTCGCCGAGAAACCCCGGCCCGCCGCTCGCTGGTGGTCCGCCCGGCCGTGCCCCAGCCCGCGGCGCTGTTCTCGCCATAGACGCCGCTGGCATCGGGAGTGCTCACCCCCTGCACCCCGTTCCGGCGGCCGTAGGCACGGACGCCGTCGCTCTGGTAGCTGAAGGCCTGGACCCCGAAGCTCGCCTGCCCGACGCAGTAGGCGCCGCGCTCGCCGCCGAAGAATCCCGCGCCGTCGCCCGCCGACCTGCCGACGAGGTTGTAGCTCACCAGCGTCCCGCTGTTGATCGTCGTGATGTCGGTCGCGGTATTGGTCTGCCCCGCGATGACCGGGCTGCCTTGCGTCATCTCGTCCTCCCTCCCTCTTGGCTCTCCGCTGCCGAGGGCGCGCATGCCCTTGCCTCGGCGGCGGCTCGGCCACCGCCGAATGTGCGCCCAAAATCGTCCCGGCGCCACGCGCTTGACTTGGGGCCGGCCAGCGCCGCCCGTCAGGCCGCGGCCGCCACCGCGAGGAGCCCGAGCAGGATCGCCGCGGCATCCTCGATCAGCGCCGCCGGACGGTCCGACCCGAAGGCGGCGGCCATCCGGCCGCGCAAGCTTGCGCCGCCGAGGGTGCCGGCCACCGCGCCGATGCCGCCGAGGACGAGCCCAACGAGCGTGCTCCCCGACAGCGCGCCGAGCACCGCGCCGGAGAAGGCGCCGCTGACGATCCGCCCGCCGAACTGCAACGGCAGCTTGCGGCTCGGCGTGCTCGGCAGCTGATCGGTGACGAGCTCGCCGAGTGCGAGCACCGACAGGATCAGCACCGCCCAGCCCGAGCCCATGAACCCGGCCCAGGTCGCGCCGGGGTCGATCCAGCCGACCCAGGCGCCCCAGGCCACCGCCGCCGGCGCTGTCATCGACCGCGAGCCGGCGACGACGCCGATCAAGACCCACGCCACGAGCATCATGCGCCTCTCCCTTCCGCCGTCAGGCGTCGATATACCCCTGGATCGCCGCGCCCACCTCGCGAACGATGGTCTCGCGCGGGATCGCCACCACCGGCGGCAGCTTCAGCACATAGCGGCAAAGCGCAAGCCCGAGCTGGCCGGCTAGCGCCATACGCTTTCAAGACGCTTTCCAGATACTTTCCAGACGCGGGCCGCCCCCCGCCTGCTCCGCCTCCCGGGGCATGACAGCCATACGCTTTCAAGATGCTTTCAAGATGCTTTCAAGACGCGTTTAAGACGCGTTCCCGATGCGCACCGACGCGCCTATTCCGGCACGTCGAGGGTCTGCAGCTCGCTCGCGGCCGTGCCCGCCGATCGTGCGCACCACCGCCTCGGCCAGCCCCATGCCGGCGCGCGCGGAAGTCCTCGTGCACCACCTCGATCTCGCGGCGGAACTTCCTCATCATGTCGAACGATTCCTTCACCGCCACGTCGAAGTCGCGGCCGATCACCAGCCCCTTGCCCTCGGCCGCGGCGATCGCCGAGATCGCCGCCGAGGCGCTGCCGCAGACGAGCCCGTCCGGCCGCCGCCGCGACGGCCATCAGCCGCCCGATCTCGGCCTGGATCGCCTCGTGGCTGCTGTCGGTGGTCACGCCGCGGATCGGCACGTCGATCAGGTCGTGCCGCTCGATCGCCCGCTGGAAGCCCGCCGGTCATGTGCCGCGAGTAGGTCAGGTGCGCCGGCGGCGCCAGCAGCGCCAGCCGCCGCCGCCCGCGCGCGGCCAGCCGCTCGACCGCGACCTCGCCGTAGCGGGCGTTGTCGAAGTCGAAGAAGGGATGCTCGATCCCCATCTCGGTGCGCCCGTGCGTCGCGAACGGAAAGCCGCGCTCGTGCAGGTAGCGCACCCGCGCATCCTGCGGCTCGGTGCGCGAGAAGATGATGCCGTCCGCCGACCCGGTCTCGACGATGTAGCGCACCGGGTCGAGCGGGTCGCTGCGCGATGTCGTAGGGCGTGACGATCAGGTGGTAGGGCGAGCCCGCCAGATACTCCGAGATGCCGTAGACCAGGTGCGAGGTCAGCCCGAGCACCTCGGTCTCCACCGACAGGATCAGGCTGATCACGTTGGTCTTGCCGGTCCGCAGCCGCACGCCGGCCCGGTTCGGCCGGTAGCCGATCTGCTTGGCGACCAGCCGCACCCGCTCCTTGGTCGCCTGGCCGATGTCGGGCGCGTCGTTCAGCGCCCGCGACACCGTGGTGACGCCGAGCCCGGTCATGTAGGCGATCGTCTTCAGCGTCGGCCGCGCCGCCTCCGCCGGCGACCGCCGGCCGGATCGGCTTTCGTTTCCCTCCACGGTTTCATTTCGGCTATCCTCGGCGTCACCGCGCCGAATCACACGATTATCCGCTTCCGCGCACCGGTTCAAGCTGAAACGTTACAGTTCGCAGCCGCAGCCGCCGATCCGGATCGACGCCTGCGCCGGCAGCGTCGGCGCCCGAGACCGGCGCCTCGACGAGACCTCGCCGAGCATCGCGATAACTAGCTGACGATCCTATATTGATGGCCTCGCCGATACGACGCCTCGCGCCGGGACAGCCTCGATCCGGCTCTGTCCGGTACCGGCGCAATTCCGGCGATTGCCTTCTGAAGCCGCGCTCCCGTAGCATTTTCACTGCAACGATGTAGAACTGGGAGGTTCGCAATGAAGATTCGCTCGCTGGCCGCGGCTGCTCGCGGCGTCGGTCGTGCTGCCGGTCGGCATGGCGCACGCCACCGACCTCGAGGTCACGCACTGGTGGACCTCCGGCGGCGAGGCGGCGGCGGTCGCCGAGTTCGCCAAGGCCTTCGACGCCACCGGCAACAACTGGGTCGACGGCGCGATCGCCGGCTCCGGCACGACCGCGCGGCCGATCATGATCAGCCGCATCACCGGCGGCGACCCGATGGGCGCCACCCAGTTCAACCACGGCCGCCAGGCCGAGGAGCTGGTCGAGGCCGGGCTGATGCGCGACCTCGACCGACGTCGCCGACGGCCGAGAACTGGGCCGACGGTCGTCAACCCGCCGTCGCTGCTCGAGAGCTGCACGCTCGACGGCAAGATCTACTGCGTGCCGGTCAACATCCACTCCTGGCAGTGGCTCTGGCTGTCGAACAAGGCCTTCGAGGACGCCGGCGTGCCGGTGCCGACCAACTGGGACGAGTTCGTCGCCGCCGCGCCGGCGCTGCGAGAAGGCCGGCAAGATGCCGCTCGCCATCGGCGAGCAGCCCTGGCAGGCAGTCCGGCGCCTTCAACGTGCTGCTGCTCGCGCTCGGCGGCAAGGACCTCTACCTCAAGGTCTACGAGCGACAAGGACGCCGAGGTCGGCCGGCCGGGCCGGAGATGGCGAAGATCTTCGAAGGCCGCCGACGACGCCCGCAAGATGGCGCAAGGGCTCGAACGTGCAGGACTGGAACCAGGCGACCAACATGGTCATCACCGACAAGGCCGGCGGCCAGATCATGGGCGACTGGGCGCAGGGCGAGTTCCAGGTCGCGGGCGAGGTCGCCGGCAAGGACTACACCTGCCTGCCCGGCCTCGGCGTGCAACGACGATCATCTCGCACCGACGGCGACGCCTTCTACTTCCCGCTGCTCGACGACGAGGAGAAGTCGGCGGCGCAGGAGGTGCTCGCCTCGGTGATGATGTCGCCGGAGACGCAGGTCGCCTTCAACCTCAAGAAGGGCTCGCTGCCGGTCCGCGGCGACGTCGACCTCGCCGCCGCCAACGACTGCATGAAGAAGGGCCTCGAGATCCTCGCAGGCGGGCAACGTCATCCCGAGCACCGACGAGCTGATCAGCCCGGACACCAACACCCAGATCGAGGACCTGATGACGCGAGTTCTTCAGCGACACGAGCATCACGCCCGAGGACGCCCAGGCGCGCTTCGCCGAGATCATCGCCAACGCCGACTGACGGCCGGCGACCGCGACCGCCGGCCCGCACGCGGGCCGGCGGCCGCCATCGATCGGTCCAGCCGGGGGGAAGCCGCATGGCCGCGCAGCGCGTCCGAGCCAGCTCTTCCAGAACCTCAGCGCCAAGATCGCCTCGATCCCGATGATCCTGACGGCGGTCGTGCGTCTTCCTCGGCGGCACGATCTGGACGGTCGTCTATTCCTTCACCAACTCGAAGCTGCTGCCGCGGCTGCGCTTCGTCGGCCTCGACCAGTACGAGCGGCTCTGGTCCACGCCGCGCTGGCTGGTCTCGATCGAGAACCTGGCGATCTACGGCATCCTGTCGCTGATCTTCAGCCTGGTCATCGGCTTCCTGCTCGCCGCGCTCCTCGACCAGAAGATCCGCTTCGAGGACACCTTCCGCACCATCTTCCTCTATCCCTTCGCGCTCTCCTTCATCGTCACCGGCCTCGTCTGGCAGTGGATCCTGAACCCCGACTTCGGCGTCCAGCACGTCGTGCGCGGCCTCGGCTTGGAGAGCTTCACCTTCGACCCGCTCTACAACGCCGACATCGTCATCTACGGCATCCTGATCGCCGGCCTCTGGCAGGGCACCGGGCTCATCATGTGCCTGATGCTCGCCGGCCTGCGCGGCATCGACGAGGACATCTGGAAGGCGGCGCGCGTCGACGGCATCCCGATGTGGAAGACCTACCTCTTCGTCGTCATCCCGATGATGCGGCCGGTCTTCATCACCACGCTCGTCATCATCACCACCGGCATCGTCAAGCTCTACGACCTCGTCGTCGCGCAGACCGGCGGCGGCCCGGGCATCGCCTCGGAGGTGCCGGCGAAATACGTCTACGAGTACATGTTCCGGGCGCAGAACCTCGGCCAGGGCTTCGCCGCCTCGACGATGATGCTGCTCACCGTCGCGATCATCCTCATCCCCTGGGCCTACCTCGAATTCGGAGGCAAGCAGCCGTGTCTAATCCCGACGCCCTCGCCGGCGCCGTCGTCGCCGACACCGTCATCGAGACGCGCGACCGCGCCGAGCCGCGCGGCGCCCGGCCGCGCCGCGACGCTCTCGCGCGCGCAACATCATCCTCTACGGCACGCTGATCGTGGTGGCGCTCTACTACCTGCTGCCGCTCTACGTGATGGTGGTGACCTCGCTGAAGGGCATGCCCGAGATCCGCCTCGGCAACATCTTCGCGCCGCCGGTGGAGATCACCTTCCAGCCCTGGGTCAAGGCCTGGGCCGAGGCCTGCACCGGCCTCAACTGCGACGGCCTCAGCCGCGGCTTCTGGAACTCGGTGCGCATCACCGTGCCCTCGGTGATCCTCTCGATCGCCATCGCCTCGGTGAACGGCTACGCGCTCGCCAACTGGCGGTTCAAGGGCGCCGAGACCTTCTTCGCCATCCTGATCTTCGGCGCCTTCATCCCCTACCAGGTGATGCTCTACCCGATCGTCATCATCCTGCGCGAGATCGGCCTCTACGGCACGCTCTGGGGCCTCGTCATCGTGCACTCGATCTTCGGCATGCCGATCCTGACGCTGCTCTTCCGCAACTACTTCACCTCGCGTGCCGGAGGAGCTGTTCAAGGCCGCCCGCGTCGACGGCGCCGGCTTCTGGGCGATCTACTTCAAGATCATGCTGCCGATGGCGCTGCCGATCTTCGTCGTCGCGATCATCCTGCAGGTGACCGGCATCTGGAACGACTTCCTGTTCGGCGTCGTCTACACCAGGCCCGACACCTACCCGATGACGGTGCAGCTCAACAACATCGTCAACTCGGTGCAGGGCGTGAAGGAATACAACGTCAACATGGCGGCGACGATCATCACCGGCCTGGTGCCGCTCGTCATCTACTTCATCTCCGGCAAGCTCTTCGTGCGCGGCATCGCCGCCGGCGCGGTGAAAGGATAAGCGCATGAACCAGATGCCAACAGCCATGCCGTCGCGTGGCGGTGAAGGACCTGCACCTCGCCTACGGCAGCGTCAACGTCCTGAACCACCTCAACCTCGACATCGCCGAGGGCGAGTTCATCGTGCTGCTCGGCCCGTCGGGCTGCGGCAAGTCGACGCTGCTCAACTGCATCGCCGGCCTCCTCGACATCACCGACGGCCAGATCTGGATCAAGGGCAAGAACGTCACCTGGGAGGAGCCCAAGGACCGCGGCATCGGCATGGTGTTCCAGTCCTACGCGCTCTATCCGCAGATGACGCGTGCGCGGGAACCTCTCCTTCGGCCTGAAGAACGCCGGCCTGCCCGAAGGCCGAGATCGACAAGCGCATCAAGCGCGCCTCCGAGATCCTGCAGATCGAGCCGCTGCTCGACCGCAAGCCCGCCGCCCTCTCCGGCGGCCAGCGCCAGCGCGTCGCGATCGGCCGGGCGCTGGTGCGCGACGTCGACGTCTTCCTGTTCGACGAGCCGCTCTCGAACCTCGACGCCAAGCTCCGCTCCGAGCTCCGCGTCGAGATCAAGCGGCTGCACCAGCAGCTCGAGAACACGATGATCTACGTCACCCACGACCAGATCGAGGCGCTGACCCTCGCCGACCGCATCGCGGTGATGCGCGGCGGCTACATCCAGCAGCTCGCCGACCCCAAGACCATCTACAACAAGCCCGTCGAACCTCTTCGTCGCCGGCTTCATCGGCTCGCCGGCGATGACCATGCTCAAGGGCAAGATCGTCGACAGCCCCGGCGGCAAGGCCTTCGCGATCGACGGCGTCACGGTGCCGCTCGCCGGCTACGACGGCGTCAGTCCCGGCGGCCGGCGCGCGAGGTGATCCTCGGCGTCCGGCCCGAGCATGTCACGATCCGCGGCGCCGACGGCGAGGGCATGCCCGGCGGTGATCGACATCGACGAGCCGATGGGCTCGGACAGCCTGATCTGGCTGACCGTCGCCGGCCAGCCGCTCTCGGTCCGCACCACCGCCGACCACCGCTTCAGCCACGGCCAGCCGGTGCAGCGTCGCCTTCGACATCACCCGCGCCTCGCTCTTCGACCAGGAGAGCGAACAGCGCCTCTGAACTAGAAGCCTGCTCCCGGGGGGGACATGCTCGACCTTTCGGGACCTGGTCGCTCGCCGACGCGGAGCGGCGAGTTCACCGCGCCGATCACGCCTGCCGGGCGACGTGCATTCGGCGCTGCTCGCCGCCGGGCCTGATCCCCGACCCCTACCACGGCCGCAACGAGTACGCCGTGCGCTGGGTCGCCGACCGCGACTGGACGCTCACGCGCAGCTTCGACGCTCGCCGACGGCGCCGGCCCCTGGACGCTGGTGCTCGACGGCCTCGACACCGTCGCCGAGGTCCGGCTGAACGGCACCGCCGTGCTCGACGCCGCCACCAGCTTCCGCGAGCACCGCGCCGCCGTCGCCGACGCCCTCGTCCCCGGCGAGAACACGCATCGAGATCCTCCTCCGCTCCAGCACCCGCGCCGCCAACGCGCTGCAGGCCGCGCCAGCCCTTCCCGATCCCCTACAGCGCCGGCAACTGCCCGATCCCGAACGGCAACATGCTGCGCAAGCCGCAGTGCGACTTCGGCTGGGACTGGAACATCGCCCTCGCCCCGCTCGGCGTCTACGGCCGCATCGCGCTGGTCGGCCCCGAGGGCGAGATCGGCGACGCCCTGCATCCGCCAGCGGCACGAGACGGCCTCGTCACCCTCGACATCGACCGTCGACCCGATCGCCGCCGCCGAGGACGACGCCCTCTGGCACCGTCGCCCTCGGCGGCGTCGAGACCAGCCGCCCGCCGCGACCCGCGCCACCGGCCGCCTCACCGCGAGCCTCACCCTCGACCACCCCGCGCTCTGGTGGCCCGCCGGCTTCGGCGACCAGCCGCTCCACGACCTCGTCGTCACCGCCGGCGCCCTGCACCCGCACCGTCCCGCTCGCGCTCCGCGACATCCGCCTCGTCTCCGAGCCCGACGCGACCGGCCGCAGCTTCAGCTCCAGCGTCAACGGCCGCGACATCTTCGCCCGCGGCGCCAACTGGATCCCCGCCGACGCGCTGCCCGGCCGCATCACCGACGCCGCCGACCCGCGGCCTCCTGCAATCCGCCGTCGACGCCAACATGAACATGATCCGCGTCTGGGGCGGCGGCCGCTACGAGCCCGCCTGCTTCTACGAGGCCTGCGACGCGCTCGGCCTCCTGGTCTGGCAGGACTTCATGTTCGCCTGCCATCTCTACCCCGCGACCGACGAGTTCCTCGCCGAGGTCGACCCGCGAGGTCGCCTTCCAGGCCCGCCGCCTCGCCCACCACGTCGCCCTCTGGTGCGGCGACAACGAGCTCCTCGGCGCGCTCAACTGGTTCGAGGAATCGCGCAACAACCGCGACCGCTACCTCGTCGCCTACGACCGCCTCAACCGCACCATCGAGACCGCGCTGAAAGCCGCCGTCCCCGGCGCCAACTGGTGGCCCTCCAGCCCCTCGCCCGGCCCGATGTCCTTCGGCGACACCTGGCACGACGACACCTCCGGCGACATGCACTTCTGGTCGGTCTGGCACGAGGGCCGCGACTTCGAGCACTACCGCGACGTCCGCCCGCGCTTCTGCTCCGAGTTCGGCTTCCAGTCCTACACCTCGCTGCCGGTCATCCGCAGCTTCGCCGACGACGGCCGACCTCAACATCGCCTCGCCGGTGATGGAGAGCCACCAGAAGAACGCCGGCGGCAACGCCCGCATCGCCGAGACGATGTTCCGCTACTTCCGCTTCCCGAAGGACTTCCCCAACTTCGTCTGGCTCTCCCAGGTCCAGCAGGGCGTCGCGATCAAGACCGCCGTCGACTACTGGCGCTGCCTCAAGCCGCACTGCATGGGCACGCTCTACTGGCAGCTCAACGACACCTGGCCGGTCGCCTCCTGGTCGAGCCTCGACTACGGCGGCGGCTGGAAGCTCCTGCACCACATGGCCCGGCGCTTCTTCCAGCCGGTGCAGGTCGTCGCCATCCCCGGCGAGCGAGACCCTGCGGCTGATGGCGGTCAACGACACCGCCGACCCGGTCGAGATCACCGCCGAGCTCTTCGCCGTCACCCTCGACGGCGAGACCCGCCCGCTCACCTCCGCCGGCGCGACCGTCGGCACCGATGCCGCCGCGCCGCTGACCGAGATCCCGCTCGCCGATGCTCGAGGCCGGCGAGATCCTCGCCTTCCGCTGGCAGGCGGCGAACGGCATGGCCGGCGGCGACGTCTTCGCCCCGGTCCGCTGGAAGCACCTCGACCTCCGCGACCCGAAGCTCCGCGTCGCCACCGACGTCGACGGCGATACGCTGGTCGCCCGTGTCTCCGCCGAGGCCGTGGCGCTCTTCGTCACCCTCGAGGCCGACCGCCCCGGCCGCTTCTCGACCAACGCCATCGCGCTATTTCCCGGCTACGACGCCGAGATCCGCTTCACCCCCGCCGACGGCGACCCCGCCGGCGTCACCCTCACGACGCGCGACCTCTGGTCGAGCTTCGCCACCGCCTGACCCCCAGGAGCCCGAGCCCATGACCGACTTCTCCTACCAGCTCTACAGCGCGCGCAACTTCCCGCCGCTGGCCGACGTCCTCAAGATGGTCGCCGCCGCCGGCTACAAGCAGGTCGAGGGCTACGGCGCGCTCTACGCCGACGCCGCCAAGGTCGCCGAGCTCAAGGCGCACCTCGGCGACAGCGGCCTGAAGATGCCCACCGGCCACTTCGGCCTCGACCAGCTCGAGAACGAGCCCGACCGCGTCCTCGAAATCGCCAGGGACGTCGGCATCGAGACGATCTACTGCCCCTACCTGCCGCCCGACCAGCGCCCCGACACCGGCGCCGGCTGGCTCGACTTCGGCAAGCGGCTGCAGAAGGCCGGCGCCCCCTATCGCGACGCCGGCCTCGGCTTCGGCTGGCACAACCACGACTTCGAGTTCAAGCCGCTCGCCGACGGCTCGCTGCCGCAGGTCGCGATCTTCGAGGGCGGCCCCGACCTCGAATGGGAAGCCGACATCGCCTGGGTGATCCGCGGCGGCGGCGACCCGCTGCACTGGATCAAGACCTTCGGCAACCGCCTCACCGCCGTCCACGTCAAGGACATCGCCCCCGCCGGCGAGAACGCCGACGAGGACGGCTGGGCCGACGTCGGCCACGGCACCGTCGACTGGAAGGCGATCATGGCGGCGCTCAGGACCACCCAGGTCAAGTACTTCGTGATGGAGCACGACAACCCCAAGGATGCCAAGCGCTTCGCCGAGCGCTCGCTCGCCGCCGCGCAGCAGCTCTGAGGAGACCCGACATGACCGGCACCCTCGGCATCGGCATCATCGGCTGCGGCAACATCTCCGCCTCCTACTTCAGGCTCGCGCCCCTCTTCAAGGGCCTCGAGGTGCGCGCCTGCACCGACCTCAACATGGCCGCCGCCGAGGCGCGGGCCAAGGAGTTCGGCGTCAAGGCGCAGCCGATCGACGAGCTCCTCGCCAACCCCGACGTCGACGTCGTCATCAACCTGACCATCCCCGACGCGCACTTCGCCGTCACCTCCCGCGCGCTCGAGGCCGGCAAGCACGTCTATTCCGAAAAGCCCTTCGTGCTCTCGGTCGAGCAGGGCCTCGAGCTCAAGAAGCTCGCCGACGCCAGGAGCCTCAGGGTCGGCTCCGCGCCCGACACCTTCCTCGGCGGCGCGCACCAGCTCGCGCGCAAGCTGATCGACGACGGCGAGCTCGGCACCATCACCGCCGGCACCGCCTTCGTCATGTCGCACGGCATGGAGATCTGGCACCCGAACCCGGACTTCTTCTTCCTGCCCGGCGCCGGCCCGATGCTCGACGTCGGCCCCTACTACATCGCCAACCTGATCAACCTGATCGGCCCGGTGAAGCGCGTCGCCGCGCTCACCAACTCCGCCACCCCGACCCGGACCATCTCGACCGAGGGCCCGCGCAAGGGCGAGACCATCCCGGTCAAGACCCCGACCAACGTCCAGGCGCTGCTCCACTTCGCGAGCGGCGCGGTGGTGACGGTCGCCGCGAGCTGGGACGTCTGGGCGCACCGCCACCGCCCGATGGAGCTCTACGGCACCGAGGGCGCGATCTTCGTCCCCGACCCCAACTGGTTCGGCGGCACCGTCGAGCTGGCCGGCCGCGACGGCAAGGCCACCGAGGTCGCCGCCTGGGACCATCCGTTCTCGGTCCCGAACGACATCCGGCCGACCGCCAGCTTCGCCAACTACCGCACCGCCGGCCTCGCCGACATGGCGCTGGCGATCCTGGAAGAGCGCGACGCCCGCTGCGGCATGGACCGCGCCCTGCACGGCATCGACGTGATGACCTCGATCCTGAAATCCGGCGAGACCGGCGAATTCATCGAGCTCCGGACCACCTGCACCCGCCCCGAACCGCTCGGCCCCGACGCGGCCCGGGCCCTGCTCGTCTGAGGAACGCACCCCCGTGAGCTACACCCCTGCCTCATCCCGCTACGACGCCATGGTCTACCGCCGCTGCGGCGCGAGCGGGCTCAAGCTTCCCGCGATCTCGCTCGGCCTCTGGCACAACTTCGGCAACGACGCCGACCCGAAGACCAAGCGCGCGATCTGCCGCCGCGCCTTCGATCTCGGCATCACCCACTTCGACCTCGCCAACAACTACGGCCCGCCGCCGGGCTCGGCCGAGACCGCCTTCGGCGAGATCCTCGCCAGCGACTTCCGCGGCCACCGCGACGAGTTGATCGTCTCCTCGAAGGCCGGCTACGGCATGTGGCCCGGCCCCTATGGCGAGTGGGGGAGCCGCAAGAACCTGCTCTCCTCGCTCGACCAGAGCCTGCGCCGCCTGGGCCTCGACTATGTCGATATCTTCTACTCTCACCGCTTCGACCCCGAGACCCCGCTGGAGGAGACCATGGGCGCGCTAGACGCCGCCGTCCGCGCCGGCAAGGCGCTCTACGTCGGCATCTCCTCCTACAATTCCGAGCGCACCCGCGAGGCGGCGGCGATCCTGCGCGCGCTCGGCACCCCCTGCCTGATCCACCAGCCGAGCTACAACATGATCAACCGCTGGGTCGAGCGCGACGGCCTGAAAGCAACACTGAAGGAGCTCGGTATCGGCTCGATCGCCTTCACCCCGCTCGCCCAGGGCATGCTCACCGCCAAATACCTCAAAGGCATCCCCGAAGGCAGCCGCGCCACCCAGGGCAAGTCGCTGAACCCCGCCTTCCTCAACGACCACGCCCTCGCCAACATCCGCGCGCTGAACGCCATCGCCGAGCGCCGCGGCCAGACCCTCGCCCAGATGGCGATCGCCTGGGTGCTGCGCGACGGCGGCATCACGAGCGCGCTGATCGGCGCCTCGCGTCCCTCCCAGGTCGAGGACTGCGTCGGCGCGATCGCCAACCTCGACTTCACGCCCGAGGAGCTCGTGGAGATCGACAAGTACGCCAACGAGGAGAACATCAACCTCTGGGCGCGTTCGTCCGCCACATGACGCGGCCCGCGCCGTACTTGCGCGGCGCGGGCCTCAGCGCATCGGCGGGATGTGCGGCCCCGAGCCCGCCCGCTGCGCCAGCGTCTTCTTGAAGATGACCAGCGGCAGGACCAGCACCGCGATGACCCCGAACACCCAGACCACCAGCGTGGCGATGACCCAGGTCGAGAAGCCGGTGATCTGCAGCCCGTCGGTCAGCCAGGTGGTGACCAGGAGCCCGACGAAGGTGGTGACCAGCGCGATGCCGCCGGTGATCGCCCGCACGTATTTGAACGCGAGCTTGAAGATCAGCGGCGCCAGGACGAAGCGCACCAAGGTGAAGATGGCGACGACCCAGACAAAGCCCGTCGGGCTCATCACGAAGCCGGGCAGCAGCCAATTGGCCACCAGCAACCCGATGGCGTTGGCCACCAGCTCGAGCACCGTCACCGCGATCAACCGAACCATGGAGCACCTCTCGTGGCACAACCTATCCGCCGCGAATCTCGCTTACAAGCGGCACCGGGGCTGTCTCGAGACGCCCTCCCCGGGCGAGGCCAAGCGATGATCCGCAATCCCATCCTCAAGGGCTTCAACCCCGATCCGTCGATCTGCCGCGTCGGAAACGATTACTATATCGCCACCTCGACCTTCGAGTGGTTCCCGGGCGTCCAAATCCACCACTCCCGCGACCTGGTGAACTGGCGTCTGGTCAAGCGTCCGCTCGACCGAGCCGCTCAGCTCGACATGCGCGGCGACCCCGACAGCGGCGGCGTCTGGGCGCCCTGCCTCTCCCACGCCGACGGCCGCTTCTGGCTGATCTACACCGACGTCAAGCGCCTCGACGGCAACTTCAAGGACGCCCACAACTACCTCGTCACCGCCCCCGCCGTCACCGGCCCCTGGTCCGACCCGATCCACCTCAACGCCTCCGGCTTCGACCCCTCGCTCTTCCACGACGCGGACGGCCGCAAGTGGCTGGTGAACATGCAGTGGAAGCACACCACCGAGAGCGTCGGCGGCCGTCCCAAAGGCAGCGCCTTCGACGGCATCCTCTGCCAGGAATACGACCCCGTCGCCCGCCGCCTCACCGGCGAGATCCGCAACATCTTCGCGGGCTCGCCGCACGGCCTCGTCGAAGGCCCGCACCTCTTCCAGCGCGACGGCTGGTACTATCTGACCGCCGCCGAAGGCGGCACCGGCTACGACCACGTCGTCACCATGGCCCGCTCCCGCGACCTCTTCGGCCCCTACGAGCTCCACCCCGACACCTACCTGCTCACCTCCAAGGACGCCCCCGACGCGCCCTTGCAGCGCGCCGGCCACGGCCAGATCGTCGAGACCCCGGACGGCCTCACCTACCACACCCACCTCTGCGGCCGCCCGCTCCCCGGCCTCCGCCGCTCGCCCGCTCGGCCGCGAGACCGCGATCCAGCGCTGCGCCTGGGGCGACGACGGCTGGCTCCGCCTCGCCCACGGCGGTCTCATCCCCGCGACCGAAGTCCCGGCACCCCCCGGCGCCCCCGAGCCGGAGCCCGACCGCCCGGTCGAATACCGCTTCGACGGCCCGGCGCTTCCGGAAGACTTCCAGTGGCTACGCACTCCCTACCCCGAGCGCATCTTCAGCCTCACCGGCGACGCGCTGCGCCTGCACGCCCGCAAATCGATCGGCAGCTGGTTCGAGCAGGCGCTGGTCGCCCGCCGCCAGCAGCACTTCCGCTACCGCGCCGAGACCCGGCTCCTCGGCTTCGACCCCGACACCTACCAGCAGGCCGCCGGCCTCACCACCTACTACAACCGCAGCAAATTCCACTTCCTCGCCGTCACCCACGACGCCGCCCTCGGCCGCGTCCTCACCCTGATTTCCTGCCCCGGCGACTGGCCCGACGGCCGGCTCGCCTTCCCGCTCGACCGCCCGGTGCCGCTGCCCGACGGCCCGGTCGATCTCGCGGTCGAGGTCGGCGACGCCGCCCAGCGCTTCTCCTACCGCGCCGGCGGCGCCTGGACCGCCATCGGCCCCGAGCTCGACGCCTCGGTCATCTCCGACGAGGGCGGCCGCGGCGAGCACGCCTCCTTCACCGGCGCCTTCGTCGGCCTCGTCGCCTTCGACACCTCCGGCCGGGCGGCGCCCGCCGACTTCGCCGGCTTCAGCTACACCCCGCGCTGAGGCGTCCCCTTGACGCCCCCCGCGGGGGCGTCAACATCGCCGCCGACCGCCATCGCCTGCCGGGACAAACGACAATGATCGCCGACGCCACCACGATCGACCGCAGCATCTTCGACCAGACCTTCGACGCCTGCGTGATCGGCGCCGGCCCCGCCGGCATCACCATCGCCCGCACCCTGGCGGCGACCGGCGCCAACGTCGCGCTGATGGAGGCCGGCGGCCTCGATCTCACCGACGCGAGCCAGGACGTCTACCGCGGCACCAACCTCGGCCTCGACTATTTCGACATGGACACCGCGCGGCTGCGCTACTTCGGCGGCACCTCCAACCACTGGGCCGGCTGGACCCGCGCGCTCGACCCCTACGACTTCACGCCCAAGCCCTACATGGCGCTCTCCGGCTGGCCGATCAGCCGGCTCGATCTCGACCCCTACCGCGCCCGCGCCGACGCGATCCTCGACGTCCCCTCCGAGACCGAGGCGCCCGACCTGCCGTTCCGGCAGAAAGCCTACAACTTCCGCCGCTTCCAGTTCCGCTGGAGCCCGCCCACCCGCTTCGCCGAGAAGTACGGACCCGAGATCGAGGCCTCGCCCGACATCCACCTCTTCCTCAACGCCAACCTCGTCGACCTCCACCTCGCCGACGGCCTCGACACCGTCGACGCCGCGCGTCTTCCGCAGCTACGACCCCGCCGACCCCGGCTTCACCGTCAAGGCCCGCGCCTACGCGCTCTGCACCGGCGGCGTCGAGAACGCGCGGCTGCTGCTCAATTTCACCGGCCAGATCCCGCGAAGGCATCGGCAACCGCACCGACATGGTCGGCCGCTGCTTCTGCGACCACCCGCACTTCGTGCTCGCCGACGTCGCCTTCCAGGTGCTGCTGACCCAGACCGAGTTCTACTCTCCGTTCGAGACCTTCATGCGCGAGCATGAGGTGCCTGAACTTCGGCATGCGGATGCAGCCCTTCGACATCGAGCCCTCCGAAATGGACGCGCTGACGCTGCGCGACCCGACCGCCGGAGGAATTCGCCCTTCACCTCAGCAAGCGGGTGCACGAGCCCGAGACCGACTTCACCCCGATGCGGCGGCACGCCGCTGCCGGGCGCCCAGGAGGGCGTGCTGCGCATGGCCCAGGAGCAGGCGCAGAACCCCGACAGCCGGGTGATGCTCGGCGACGAGCGCGACGCCTTCGGCCTGCGCCGGGTCGCGATGAACTGGAACCTCACCGACCTCGACGTCCACACCATGCGCACCGCGGTGATGACCTTCGCCGAGCACATGGCCCAGCAGGGCATCGGCCGCGCCAGGATCCGGCCGTGGCTCCTCACCGACCCGGTCGAGTTCCCCGGCATCCTCGACGACGAGGTCGGCGGCAAGCACCACATGTGCGCCACCCGGATGTCCGCCGACCCGCAGCACGGCGTCGTCGACGCCGACTGCCGCGTGCACGGCATGACCAACCTCTTCATCGGCGGCTCGAGCGTCTTCGCCACCACCGGCCAATGCAACCCGACCTACACCCTCACCCAGCTCGCCCTGCGCCTCGGCGACCACCTCGAGGTCTGGCTTCAGTCCTGACGGCAGGCCGAGTCGCGTGACGACGGTCCGCAGCCTGGACGAGCCGCCCCGCGAAACCGGGACGGCCTCATCGACCTCAGAGAATGAAATCTACGGCACGATACTGCGCGGCCGAGACGCCGGCGTCAAAGATATTGATCTGGAACTCTGCGGCGGTGTCGCCGGCGACGCCGGCGACGTTGGCGAGCACTTGGGTCACGTTCCCTGAGTTGACACAGCGGATGTGCCCGACCCCAGTGCCGCCGAAAATGAAGTTCTGGTTGCCCCCCATGTTGAGGTTCGCATCGATCGTGGTGACGTCGATCCGGTCGCCCGCGGACACGGGATTGTTGGCGCCGGGCAGGTCGAAGGCGTTCCCGCCGCCACCGGCCTGCAGGATGTCGCAGTTGGCGCCGACGACCGAATCCGAAACCAGGTCGAAGTCGAAGCGGTCGTTGCCGGAACCGCCGATCATCGCGTCCAGGCCGGCGCCGCCCCTGAGGACGTCGTTGCCGGCCTCGCCGCGGACGGTATCGTCGCCGGCACCCCCGATGACGCCGGTGTCGTTGCCGCCCCCGCCAAAGACCTGGTCGTTGCCGCCCTGGCCGTCGACGATGTTCGCAGCGGCGCTGCCGATGACGGTGTCGTTGCCTTGAGAGCCGCGGACGTTCTCGAAGCCGGTGATGGTCTCGCTGCTTCCGCCGGCGACGGAAACCAGGCCGGTTGCGAGATTGAACGTGGTGGAACCCAACGTGATACCGGAATAACTGATCGTGTCGGTGCCGGCGCCGCCCGAGTGGTTGTCGAACTGGACGGCGTCGCTGTCGTTGACGGTATCGTTGCCGTTGCCGCCGACGGTGGTGTCGGCGTCGGAGCCGCCATCCAGCGTTGTCGTTGCCGTCGTTGCCGGTCAGCGTGTTGTTCGCTTGGTTGCCGGTGATCGGTGTCGTTCCCCGAGCCGCCGATCGCGTTCTCGATCAGCGAGCGGGCGTCCCCCTGGAATTGCAGCGCGTTGAAGATGTTGCCGCGCGCGAGCCCGCCGTTCGGGCCGCCGCCGAGGTTGGCGAGCTGCGCCGAAGAGAAGGTGGAGTCGCCGCCGGGAGTGAGGTCGATGTCCAGGTTCGTCTGGTAGGACGAAAGGTCATAGGTGTCGGTGCCGCCGCCGTCCCAGATGGTCGCGAAGATGCGATTGCCCCCCGGCGAGATCGCCGCGGCGCCGTTGACCAGCGTATTCCCGTTGCCGGGATTCCAGCTGTAGACGGTATTGCCGGAATTGGTCGTGAAGTCGGCGCCGTACATGTGCTGCAGGGCGGCGATGTCGAGCATCATGTAGGTCTGCGGCGCGCCCCACTGCTCGTATTTGTACCCATTGAGGTCGTCGCCGATGTAGGTCCGATAGGTCATCACCGTGAATTCGACCGAGTCGACGTTGGCAGGCACCGGCCCATCCAGGCTGTTCTCGTGGCCGTGCTTCAGGCCGAGCGCGTGGCCGATCTCGTGGAGATGGGTGTGCCACGCATAGTTCCCGGCGGCCGGGGTGGCATAGTCGTTCGGCGTGTTCCGATAGAAGATCCCGAACCAGACGTCGCCATTGTCCTGGATCTGGGACGTCGCATAGTTGCCCGGGAAATCGGCGACCTGGGCGGTAGGCAGCGAGGCCGCCGTGGTGTTGGCGAAGCGGATCTGGTCCGTGTCCGGAGTGGAATCGTAGTTCACGCCAAGATTGGTGAAGCCTTCGACCGAAAATCCCGCCTTCGCCGTCGCGTTGATGCCGGTATCCGCGTCCAGGGCAAATCGCGCCGCGTTCTGCTGGGCGAGAGTCGTGACGAAGAAGCCGTTCGGTAGGTCGGTCCCCTGCGTATAGCCGTAGACGCTGTTCGAGGTCGGAAACGAGTAATCGATCGACGTTCCGCCCCAGGCGACCGTGGTCAGGACACCATCGATCCTCTGGTCTCCATTCAACGCGACGGCCTTCGTCGCATTCCCGGTGCCGCTTTCCGTGGATGGCAGCGAATAGTCGAAGTCATCGGCCATGATGAGGTTCCCTAAATTTGTGTAATTTCACAGGTCACACTCAGAACCGGCGCGCAGTAGCCTGCGCCCCGCACCGCTCGACTGCGTCTTTTTTTAATTTCTCAGAGCTGTCCCTTCACCGACCCGCGCGCAACAGCCACAATCCGGCCGACGCACATTTGCACGCGTCAGCCAAACCTCCGACAATTCCGCGGATCCGGTGGCACAAATAAGCCACACTTCTTTGACGTGCATTGTATCAATAAATCGTGTGAGTCGCCAGCTTGAATTCCAACTTGCCAACCCACCGTCCGAACACCGTTACTGGCCGACAACCGTCCGCATCGGAGTGCAGTCTTGCAAGCTCGCAATGCGATTATCGAAGCCGCCGTTGCCGCCGCGCTGATCGTTGCCGGCAGCGTCTCGCCAACGGCGCAGCCCCCGGCATCACCCGGCATGGCGCCGCCCCCCGACTATCCCGCCGAACTGCGGCGCGCGCTGGACCGGGCGCTTGCCGACGGATCGGACGGCGCGCTGATCATGTTCATCGCCCGCAACCCCGACGAGGCCCTGACCGACCAGGCGCGACGGACGCTGGCGGCGCGGTCCCGCCCGGACCCGCGGCCCTGGCCGGCCCCGACGGCGACATCGTCGCCGCCTTCGACCGGGCCAGGCTGGCCGGCCCGGCGGCGCTGGCGGCCTTCGCCGCCGCTTTCGCCACGCATCCGCTCGGCGCCGAGGCCCGCCGCCCGTTCTGGCAATAACCGCGCGGGCAGCTCAGCCGGTCGCCGCCACCGCCCGGCGGGTCAGCACTCCGATCAGGCGCGCCCGATACTCGCGGCCGTGCAGGTCGCCGATCATCCCCTCGGCGCTGGCCTTCGGCCCCGCGACCGCTTCCGGCCGGAAGTCGCCCGTGAGCGCCGCCTCCGCCTCGCGCCAGCGGAAGACCCCGCTCTCCGACGCGCCGGTCACCGCCACGCCGCACCGCGTCCGCGAACTTCGCCACGAAGACTGCGACCAGCGGAAACCGCGACGCCGGCTGGATGAACTTCTCGTACTCGCCCGCTCCGGGATCGGAAAGCGCACCTCGGTCATCGAAACTCTCGGGCATCGTCCCTCCCCGAGTACCTGCAACCGCCCCCTCCGTTCGACCCTCGGGGTCGAATCCCGGCCGCCAACCGACCCGGATACTCGGCCGGAAAACCCGGGCAAGCCAAGGCCGTTTTCGATATGGCTGATCGGCCATATCTGCCCGATCCCCACGGCCAGCCCTGCGCTTGCGCCTCCGGGCAAAGCGGCCTAGTCCTCCCGGAGCCGCGGAGGAACGCATGATCGGCCGCCTCAACCACGTCGCCATCGCCGTCCCCGACCTCGCCGCCGCCGCCGCGCAGTATCGCGACACCCTCGGCGCCCGCGTCGGCGCGCCGCAGGACGCGCCCGACCACGGCGTCACCGTGGTCTTCGTCGAGCTCCCCAACACCAAGATCGAGCTCTTGCACCCGCTCGGCCCCGCCTCGCCGATCGCGGCCTTCCTCGCCAAAAACCCCGCCGGCGGCATCCACCACCTCTGCTTCGAGGTCGCCGACATCACCGCCGCCCGCGACCGGCTCACCGCGCAGGGCGCCCGCGTTCTCGGCGACGGCGCCCCGAAAATCGGCGCCCACGGCAAGCCGGTGCTCTTCCTGCACCCCAAGGACTTCGCCGGCACCCTCCTGGAGCTCGAAGAGGCATGACGGTCGTCTCCTCGCTGGTGCTTTTCGTGATGATCTGGTTCGTCGCCCTCCTGGTGGCGCTGCCGATCGGCGTCACCACCCAGGACGAGGCCGGCGACGTGGTGCCCGGCACCCCCGGCTCGGCGCCGGTGGACGCGATGATCCGGCGCAAGATGATCTGGGTGACGATCGCGACCTTCGCGCTCTGGCTGCCGCTCTGCGCCTTCATCCTCTGGGGCGGCGTCACCGTGCGCGACCTCGACTTCTTCCACCGCATGTGACGGCGCGGCGGAAGCCGATCTCACTACGGCCGGGAGCGCGCGGAGACGCGCGAGGCCGACGGACGGTTCGGCCGGCGAGCGGTCGCTGCGTAATCCGCGCGCGGCTCCGGCGGGCTGGGCGCGCGAGTGCGACGGCCGACGCGGCAGTCAGGCGCCGCGGAGCGGTCGCCGGACAATCCGCGAAGTGAAGGCGAAGCGATCAACCGGATCCTACCCGGGTTGCGCCCGGTCGTTCATGAACTCCGGATCGCTCAGCGGGCCATCGGTGAAATAGGTGTTCCACCAGCGCCCCTTGGGAACGATAAGCCGCGCCTCGCCGACCACCAGCACCTCGACTTGCTCGACGCCATCGGGAAAGGCCACGGCCTTCGGCAAGCGGACGGCTTGGGTCTTGCTGCTATGAAACAGGCGCGTGGTCGCGGTCATGGCAGCTCCGCAGTTGTGTATATGCGAGGTAAGTACTCAGGCGGCCGCTGCGATCGAGCGTCGAGCGTCGGGCCCGATCCCGACACGGGCTTGTGATCCCCGTCGGTCCCGGACGTGCTACCCTTGGCCGATCACGAAACAGCAAGGAGCTTGCCGATGAAGATCCTCACCGCCTTCGTGACCGTCCTGACGCTCCTCGGCTTCTGCGGCGCGGCCTTCGCCTGCGACGGCTACATGCGCACCAAGCAGGAGACCGCCAACAACACCGACGATCCGGTCCTGCCCTGGGGCAAGACCAGCTAGGTCAGGCCGACACGCGGCGACGGGAAAAGGCGGCCATCGGTCGCCTTTTTCAGGCGAAGGTGGCGTCTTGCGCCATCCGGTGGAACTGGTGGGTGAAGACCGCCACCCCGATGATCGGCACCACGAGGTTCAGCACCGGCACGCTCAGCGGCACCACCATCGCGACGCCCGCCACCCAGATCCGCCAGAAATGCCGCCGCCCCAGCGCCGCGGCGCCGCCGCGCCCGAGCCGCCGGGCGGCGACCAGGGTGAAATACTCCCGCCCGAGCAGGAAGCCGTTGACCAGCCAGAAGACGAAGGGCGCCAGCGGCGGCACCGGCGAAATAGAGCACCAGCGCCACCAGGTTCGCCACCACCACCAGCCCGAAGAACCGCGAGCGCGTCGCCGGCCTGCGTGCCGAGGCCCGACGCCTCGCGCCGGCGGCAGCCCCGGATAGTGCCGCGCCTCGACCGCATCGACGATGCCGTCGAGGAAGAAGCCGACCACCGCCGCCGCCACCGGCACCATCAGCACCACCGAGAGCGCCAGCATCAGCCCGACCGCCGCCCAGGACGACCAGGCTGTCGAGGAAGCCGACCGCCCGATCCAGGGCAGCGTCACCGTGTCCGGCAGCAGCCAGCCCAGCGCCAGCATCACCGCCCAGAACACCGCCGCCAGCGCCAGCGATCGTCAGCGCCAGCGACCAGACCACCACCCGCAGGAACCGCGGATCGCCGAGCTGGCCCAGCGCGCGCACGAGGTCGACGAGAAGGCTCACCCGTCGATCCAGGTGACGAGCGCCGCAACGTCCGGCCGCGGCCGGTCCGGCGGCGGCACCGCGCAGCTGCCGAGATAGACGAAGCCCACCACCGCCTCCTCCGGCGCGAGGCCCAGCACCCCCTCGACCAGCGCCCGGTCATAGGCCGCCCAGCCGGTCATCCAGCTCGCGCCCCAGCCGGCCGCGAGCGCGGCGTTGAGCAGGCTCAGCGCCACCGCCGCCCGCCGAGAGCGAACTGCTCGATCGCCGGGATCTTGTCGCTCGGCTTCGGCGAGGCGATCACCGCCACCACCACCGGCGCCTGCTCGAAGGCCAGCGCCCCCTTGTCGGCGTCCTGCCCCGCGGCCTCCGCCCGCGCCCGGATCGCCGCCGCGAAGCGCGCGCGCCCCGCGCCCTCGAGCACGATGAACCGCCAGGGCTCGAGCTTGCCGTGGTCGGGAACCCGCGCCGCCGCGGTCAGCAGCCGCATCAGCTCCTCCCGCCCCGGCCCGGGCGCGCTCAAAAGCTTCGCCGGCCGCGACCGCCGCGACAGCAGGAAGTCCAGGGCCTCGGGGCTCGCCATCATCGCATCCTTCTGGGGATTTCCGTTGCGGCCGGACATGTTCGCTGCCGCCCGCGCCGTCAAGCCCGCCTCGACCGCCCGCCTTCAGGCGAATGCGGCAAGCCAAATGGCAAGCCGATTCCAGCCACTTCCAGCCCCCTGTTTTTCCAGCGTTTTCCGGTCTCTGGACGACATCCCCGAAAACCGCCCGATTGCTGACCGTCCCTCACTCCCGGCCCAGCACCCGGTCGACCAGGAAGTCCGCCGCCCCGCCGCTGCGATACTCCGCCATCAGCGCCTCGGGGTCGTAGCGCGTCGCGACCCAGTCGCGGAACGCCATCGGCGTCGCCGCGGTATCGGCGGCGTAGCGCTCCAGCAGGAAATGCAGCACCCCGGTCGCCGCGCCGCGCAAGTGCAGGTAGCGCCACGACAATTGCTCCTGCGCCACCGCCGCCGGCTGGTCGCGCTGCAGCAGCAGGTAGAGCGCCGCCGCGAACCCCGCCCGGTCGGCGCCCGACTTGCAATGCATCAGGAACGGCCGCGGCAGCCGCGGCGAAGATCGCGTCGAGCGCCAGGATCTCCTCCCGGCTCGGCAGCTTGCGCGAGCTGAGCTTGAAATCGACCAGCTCGATCCCCGCCGCCCGGCAGGCCTCGCGCTCCAGCAGGTACGACCCCCACTGCGTCTCGCCCCGCAGGTTCAGGATCGCCTTGAACCCCTGCGCCTGCCAGCCGCCGGATCATCCCCGGGTCCGGCTGGTTCGAGCGCCAGACGCCCGGCGTCGATCTCGTGCTCGTTCCGCCAGGCCTTGCGCAGCAGCCCGTGGTCGAACACCAGCATGTCGATCGCCGCTTTGCGCCGCGCGCCCGGCGCGTCGAGGTCGCCGACCCAGCCGTCCTTCCAGCGCCGCTGCCAGCGCCGGATCACCCCGCGCCCGCTCACGCGCCCGGGTCCGAGGCGACGCGGCACGGCGCGGTCAGCGCGCCCGAGCGCCGCCGCTGCCGCCCGTCCGCATCGAAGTTCGCCGGCGTCGAGCCACGCCTCCCAGGCCGGCTTCAGGCAGCGCCCAGTCGCCGTCGGTCATCGCGAACCAGGCCGTGTCGCGGTTGCGACCCTTCACCACCGTCGCCTGCCGGAAGACGCCCTCGAAGGAGAAGCCGAACCGCTCCGCCGCCCGCCGGCTGCGGCGGTTCAGCGCGTCGCACTTCCACTCGAACCGCCGGTAGCCCTCGCGGAACACCCAGTCGGCGAAGAGGACAGATCGCCTCGCTCGCCGCCCGCGTCCGCTGCAGCACCGGCGCGAGGCAGATATGCCCGACCTCGATCGACCCCGCCTCGGCGCGATCCGGAGCAGGCTCGCGACGCCGCCCGGCACGCCGCGCTCCCGGTCGATCAGCGCGAAGAACAGCGGGATCGGGCTTGCCGGCCATCCGCGTCACCCACGTCGGCCATAGTCCGGCCTCGGCCGCGAACGGCCCGTAGGGCAGATAGTCCCAGATCGCGTCGTCGGCGCGGTTGGCCGCGAAAAGCGCCGCCGCATGCCCCGGCGCCAGCGGCTCGAGCCGCACGTAGCGACCATCGAGCCGCATCGGCCCAGGCCAAGGCGGCGGCGTCCATTCCGGCAGTTCCCGTCCCAGCTCGCCCATCCGCGCAGCCTTCGCACGGCGGGCCTCGTCAGGCAAGCGATGCGGCCGCCGCCCGCGTTCGCCCGCCCCGAAGCGGCGAAAGCGCCGCCACCGCAAGCACCCGGTTGACCCGCAGGCAAGATCCGTCGTTCCCTGCCGTCGGCGCCGGACGCGCCGCCCGGAGCCTGACCCCCGTGACCGCCGACCCGACCTCTCCCGCCTTCACCGCCGACTGGGTCGCCGTCGACTGGGGCAGCTCGAACCTCCGCGCCTGGGCGACCGCCGCCGACGGCGCCGCCGTCGCGAGGCCTCGGCCCGCATCGGCGCCATCACGCTGGCGCCCGAGGCGTTCGAGCCGGCGCTCCTCGATCTGATCGGCGACTGGCTCGCTCCCGGTGCCCGCACCGACGTCGTGATCTGCGGCATGGCCGGCGCCCGCGGCGCCTGGGTCGAGGCGCCCTACGCCACCGTGCCCTGCGCCCCGCGCCCGGCCGCCTTCATCGCCGCGCCGACCCGCCGATCCGCGCCTCGCGGTCCGCATCCTGCCGGGCCTGCGCCAGGATGCGCCGCCCGACGTGATGCGCGGCGAGGAGACCCAGATCGCCGGCCTCCTCGCCGCCGAGCCCGGCTTCGACGGCGTCGCCTGCCTGCCCGGCACCCACACCAAATGGGCGCACCTCAGCGCCGGCGAGGTGGTGAGCTTCGCGAGCTACATGACCGGCGAGATCTTCGCCTTCCTCGCAGACGCAGTCGGTGCTGCGCAGCACCGTCGCCCCCGACGGCTGGTCCGAGCCCGACTTCCTCGCAAGCCGTCGAGGACGGCCTCGCCCGCCCCGAGCGCGTCGCCTCGCGCCTCTTCGGCCTGCGCGCCGACGCGCTGCTGCACGGCCTCGACCCGGTCGCGCCCGCTCCCGGCTCTCGGGCCTCCTCGATCGGCGCCGAGCTCGCCGGCGCCCGCCCCTACTGGCTCGGCCGCGACGTCGTGCTGATCGGCGCCCCGGCGCTCGCCGCCGCCTACCGCGCCGCGCTCGCGCCTCGGCGGCATCGACGCCCGCCTGCGCCGACGCCACCGCCATGACCCGCGCCGGCCTCGCCGCCGCCCGCGCCCAGCTCCAGACCGAGAGGACCGC
This sequence comes from uncultured Alphaproteobacteria bacterium, assembly GCA_963750745.1. Lineage (GTDB taxonomy): Bacteria > Pseudomonadota > Alphaproteobacteria > Rhodobacterales > Rhodobacteraceae > Amaricoccus. Next base: position 30,212 of record CAVVSO010000023.1, read on the forward strand.
CGCGCATGAGCCGCCACCTGATCGCCATCCTCCGCGGCGTCACCCCCGACCGCGCCGTCGAGACCGCCAGCGCCATCGTCGCCGCCGGCATCGACTGGATCGAGGTGCCGCTGAACTCGCCCGAGCCGCTGAAAAGCATCGCCGCGATGCAGGAGGCCCTCGGCGCCCGCGCCCGCATCGGCGCCGGCACCGTGCTGACGCCGGAGGAGGTCCGCGCCGTCGCCGCCACCGGCGCCAGCTTCATCGTCTCGCCCAACGCCGACCTGCGCGTCATCGCCCGCAGCAAGGAGCTCGGCCTCGGCTCCTACCCCGGCGTCTTCACCGCGACCGAGGCCTTCGCCGCACTCGCCGCCGGCGCCGACGCGCTGAAGATCTTCCCCGCCGCCGCCCTCGGCCGCGACGGCCTCAAGGCGATGCGCGCGGTCCTGCCCGCCGCCACCCGCATCTACGCCGTCGGCGGCGTCGGCCCGTCCGACTTCGCCGCCTGGTGCGCCGCCGGCGCCGACGGCTTCGGCCTCGGCTCGTCGCTGTTCCAGCCCGGCTGGCCGGTGTCCCGCGTCGCCGAGCAGGCCCGCCTCAGCGCCGAGGCCTTCGACGCCGTCCACGGGGTCCGCGCCGCCTGACGCCTCAGCGCTCCCCGGCCCGCGCCAGCTGCACCGCGAGGATCCCGGCCATGATGACCGCGACCCCGGCGAGGTCGCGGCGCGGTCACCCGCTCGCCGAGCACCGCCGCGGCGATCGACGACCCCGAGGAACGGGTTGAGAAAGTGGAAGGTCGCGGCCCGGGTCGCGCCGATCCGCCGCACCAGGACGAACCAGATCATCGTCGCCACCACGCCCGAGACCACCGCCGAGTAGAGGAAGGCCGCGAAGAACCGCGGCGCGAAGGCGACGTGCCAGGTCTCGAAGGCGAGGCTCGCCGGAAAGAGCGCCGCCGCGCCGACCAGCATCTGCAGGCCCACGACGATCCAGAGGCTGCCCGCCCGCGGCGGCGTTCCGGAGCGTCAGCGTCGCCACCGCGAGCGCGATCACCCCGACGACGCAGACGCCGACGCCGGCCCAGTCGAGCCCGTGCCCGAGCCGGCCGGTCATGATGACCAGCACCCCCGCGAACCCCGCGAGCAGCCCCGCCACCGCCACCGGCGGCAGCCGCTGGCCGAGGAACAGCCGCCCGAACGCCGCGACGCAGAGCGGTAGCGCGCTGGCGATGATCGCCGCGAGCCCCGCCTGCACCGTCTGCATCGCGTAGTGGAAGAGCCCGAGGTAGAGCGCGTTCTGGCAGATGCCGAAGGCCACCACCGCGCCCCACTCGCCGCGGGTCAGCCGGATGCGCTGGCCGAGCGCGAGGCCGATGCCGAGCGCCAGCACCCCGGAGAACAGGAACCGCACCGTCAGCACGAGGAACGGCGGCCAGTATTCGACCACGATCCGCGACGAGGTGAAGGCCGAGCTCCAGATCGTCGCGAACGCGAGCCCGAGCGCCAGCGCGCGCCAGTCGAGACCCCGCGGCACGACGCTCAGCCCACCGCCTCGGTCGGTTGTCGGCCCCGCCGCCATCCCGTCGCCCTCACGCCCGCGCCCGGCTCCCGTAGCGCCGCCCCCGCCGGATCGCCAGTGCCGGCGCAACCCCCTTGAGTCCGGCCGCGCCCTCTGGCAGGGTCGCCGCCCGGACACGGGCGATGGCGTCGCCCCGGGGCGCCGGCCCTCCGTCCCGGGCCGCGCCCCGCTCCGTCCTGTACGCCGGGATGCCAAGCGGGCATCCCGCCCGCGCGCCCAGGACCCGACCGAATGACCGACCGCCCCGCCTTCTTCGCCTTCCCGAACGGCGAGCCGGCGCCCGCTGCCCTTCGCCGCCGCCGAGTACGACGCCCGCCTCGCCGGCCTCCGCGCCAGCCTCGCGGCCGAAGACCTCGACGCCGCCGTCCTCACCTCGATGCACGGCATCGCCTACTACTCGCGGCTTTCTCTACTGCAGCTTCGGCCGCCCCTACGCCCTCGTGGTGACCCCCGAGCGCAGCGACGCTCGTCGCCGCCAACATCGACGGCGGCCAGCCGCACCGCCGCTGCCATGGCGAGGCGCTGCACCTACACCGACTGGCCGCGCGACAACTTCTGGCGCGCGCGTCGCTCTCGCTGACCGGCCCCGGCCGCCGCCTCGGCATCGAGGGCGACCACCTGACGCTGCAGTCCCGCGCCAAGCTCGACGCCTTCCTCGCCCCCGCCGCCGTCGCCGACATCGCCCCCGCCGCGATGCGCCAGCGCATGCTGAAGTCTCCCGCCGAGATCGCGCTGATCCGCGAAGGCGCCCGCATCGCCGACCTCGGCGGCGCCGCGATCCGCGACGCGATCCGCCCCGGCGTCCGCGAGATCGACGTGGCGATGGCCGGCCGCGACGCGATGGAGGCCGAGATCGCCCGCGCCTTCCCGAACAGCGAGATCCGCGACACCTGGGTCTGGTTCCAGTCCGGCCTCAACACCGACGGCGCCCACAACCCGGTGACCGCCCGCCGGCTGGAGCCCGGCGACATCCTCTCGCTCAACACCTTCCCGATGATCTCCGGCTACTACACCGCGCTCGAGCGCACGCTGTTTCTCGGCGAGCCCGACCCGGCCTCCCGCGCGCTCTGGGAGGCCAACGTCGCCGCCCACGAGCTCGGCCTCAGCCTGCTGAAGCCCGGCGCCCGCTGCTCCGAGGTCACCGCCGCGATCAACGCCTTCCTCGCCGAGCGCGACCTGCTCAAGTATCGCAGCTTCGGCTACGGCCACTCCTTCGGCATCCTGTCGCACTACTACGGCCGCGAGGCCGGCCTCGAGCTGCGCGAGGACATCGACACCGTCCTCGAGCCCGGCATGGTGGTCTCGATGGAGCCGATGCTGACCGTGCCGCTCGGCACCCCCGGCGCCGGCGGCTACCGCGAGCACGACATCCTGGTGATCCACGCCGACCGCGCCGAGAACATCACCGGCTTCCCCTACGGCCCGGCGCACAACGTCATTGCGATCTAGTGCCGGCAGGGCGCCGGTGGCACCCTGCCACGGCGCCCGCGCTCAGCGCGCCGCCCGCGGGCCGGCGACCGGGCAGCCGTCCCAGTCATCGCTGCCGAACTTCTCGAACATGATGTCGGTCAGCGCCTTGAGCTTCATCGGCATCGGCTCGGCCGGCGGCGGCCGGACGATGTAGAGACCGGCTTCCGGGATCGCATAGTCCTCGAGCAGCCGGACGATCTCGCCGCGCTCGAGCGGCGGTCCCGCCAGGAACGCCGGCATCACCGCGATGCCGAGCCCCGCCACCACCCCGGCCAGCTCCACCGGCCCGCTGTCGGCGGTGAAGCGCCCGCGCGGCCGGTGGGTGAAGCGCTTGCCGTCCTTGCGGAAGTGCCAGACCGCATCGCCATGCGGGATCGCGTCGTGCTCGGCGAGATCCGCCGGCGTGCGCGGCGTGCCCCGCCGCGCCAGATACTCCGGGCTCGCCACCATCACCGCCCGCACCGGGGCGATCCGCCGCGCGATCAGCGTCGAATCGCTGAGGTTGCCGAGCCGGACCGCCGCGTCGAGCCCTTCGCCCACCACATCGACGATCCGGTCGCTGAACGAGGCGCTGATCTCCAGCCGCGGGTGCCGCACCGCGAGCTCGGCCAGCACCGGCGCCAGGTGCGAGTTGCCGAACGAGATCGGCGCCGTGAGCCGCAGCCTGCCGCTCACTTCGCCCTGCCGGCTCACCGCGTCGCGCGCCGACTGCAGCTCGGCCAGCATGCGCTCGGCGTAAGGCCGGAAGTCGCTGCCCGCCTCGGTCAGCGACAGCCCCCGCGTGCTGCGCGCGAGCAGCGGCGTTCCGAGCTCGGCCTCCAGCCGCGCCAGCCGTCGGCTGATCATCGACTTCGACATCCCGAGCCGCGCGCCGGCCCGGGTCAGGCTGCCGCTGTCCACCACCTCGCTGAAGGTGCGGATGTCCTCGAGGTCAGGCATCGGCGTTCCGCTTTCTGCAAAAGTCTTGCGCAGAATCATGTGGCTAGCGTCGCGCTTTTTGCAACCGCATATTCGACGGGCCAAGACACGTCACCCGATAGGAAGACCCGCCATGAACACCATCCTCGTCCTCGACAGCGCCGTCAGCGGCGATGCCTCGGTCTCCCGGACCCTGGTCCGCGAGGCCGTCTCCGCCCTGACCGCCCAAGCCCCGGCCCGGGTCATATACCGCGACCTCGGCCAGGCGCCGGTGCCGCACCTGACCGAAGCCAACCTCGCCGGCGTCCGCGGCGACGCCCGCCACCGACGCCGAGCTCGCGACCCGCGCGCTCTCCGACGAGCTGATCGCCGAGCTTCGCGCCGCCGACACCATCGTGATCGGCGCGCCGATGTACAATTTCAGCATCCCGACCGGGCTGCGCGTCGTGGTTCGATCACGTGCTTCGGGCCGGCGAGACCTTCACCTACTCCGAGGCCGGCCCGCAGGGCCTGCTCGACGGGCAAGCGGGCGATCGTGGTAGAAAGCCGCGGCGGCCTCTACAGCGAAGGCCCGGCGCAGGCCATCGACTTCCAGGAGCCCTATCTGCGCCACCTGCTCGGCTTCATCGGCCTGACCGACGTGACCTTCGTTCACGCCGAGAAGATCGGCTACGGCCCCGAGTCCCGCGCCGCCGCGATCGCCTCGGCCACCGCCGCGCTCCGCGAGGCGGCGCACGCCGGGCTCGCCCGGGCGGCGTGACCCGGAGCGGCGGCGCCCGCGCCGCCGCTCCCGCTGGCCTCAGGCCGTCGGCGGCGAATAGCTGCCGCCCGCCTTCGCGGCGAGCCGCATCGCCTCCATGCCCTCCTCCGCGGTCATCAGCTTCGTGATCGACCCGTTGGAGGCCGCCCCGGAGGCGGCGACCGCCAGCGACAACGCGGCCATCGCCGCGTCGCTCGGCGCCTCGGCGATCACCACAACGTCGTCGCTGCCGTAGCAGAAGAAGAACTCAAGCAGCTTCCCGCCCGTGGCCTCGACGACCTGCCGAGCCGCCGCCTTGCGGTCGGTCGGCTTCGCCAGCATCGCCTTGATCGCGTCCCGCGAATAGGACATCTGGTACATGTAGAACGGCATGGCTCGGCTCCCCGCGTCGCGTGGTCGGCCGATCCCCAAGCCTGGCGCCCTTCCATTCGGGAATTGACCGAACCCGCACCGCCGCTTGATCGCGCGGCATCGCAGCCAGGGCGCCGGCTGCTCCGTCACCCTACCACATTCGAGGTCACAACCCCGGAACCTTTCCGCGCTACCCCCGCGCCCACCGCCAAATCGTCCATACGCTTTCCAGACGCATTCCAGACGCCAATAACATCGCCCAAGCGACGGTTAACACGGTAAAAAAGGCACCCTCGCCGGTGACCGTCATCCGGCGGTCTCGAGCGCCGGACCCGCAGCCAGCATCGGGGCGGTGACACGGGCGGGCTCGACCCGGTTCCACCAGACGCCATCGACCTTCAGCGACGAGGCGACGATCGCGCCTTGGGTCTTCGCAAGGATCGCAGCGACGTTTGCGGGCGTGACGCCCGAGCCGACGAGGAGCGGCAGGTGCGTGGCGGCGGCGATCTCGTCGATCTCCTCCATTGTCGCGGAATTGCCGGTGTGCAGGCCGGTGGCGATCACCGCGTCGGCGTCGAAGAAGGCGAGGTCGCGGGTCAGCTCGGTGATCGTCCGGTCGGCGGTGATCGCATGTGCGCCATGCTTGACGTGGGAATTGGCGAAGACCTTGACGTCGTCGGCCCCGAGCGCCGCACGGTAGCGGAGCGCTTCGGCGGCCTCGCCTTCGATGAATCCCTCGTTGGCGACGTAAGCGTTCGCCCACTGATTGACCCGGATGAAGCGGGCGCCGGAGGCAAGCTACTCCGCGCCGACGGGCGATCGACCACGCCTTGAACGCCGAAGGCATCCCCGCCCCCCGCGGTGATCTCTGGCGCGACACGGCGATCCGCAGCCCACCGGCAGCGCGGAACCGCCCTCCTCAACGCCGAGGTCTAGATGCCAAGCGACGTTGAAGTGCGCCTTGATGCTGCCGCGTGGTAGCTGGCGGCGTAGACAAGACAGAGCATCACCGTTGCCCCGCAGGCAATCATAAGAAGAAGTTCACTGAACCCAAACCACAACAACGGAGCGAACCAGGAGAGGTAGATGGCGAGCGTCGCAAACCTGTCCAATCGACTGGAAAAGAGCGGTTTGTCACCAGCACTAGCATCGCCGAGGAAGATGAGAAGACCGAAGCCCAACACAAGTATCGCGGCTACGACAACGCCAGCCACTGTATGTAAGACTACGGTCAAGAAGCCGTAGATCATTCGGTTCCTCCTTGATACCGGGCGCGATGGTACCCGACCCCGGATCGCACCTGTTGACCGCCCTCGGCTTGGGTGTCACTTGCCGGGATCGACGTGGCCAAGCTGCTACCTCAGCCTCCAAAATACTCCGAGCGTATCAGGAAGGTGTAGTCGGACTCGAAGGCCATGATCGCGACAAAGACGAGAACCGCAAACATCGGCAGGACGATGGCATAGGCCAGCGCCAGACGTTCCCATGCCATGTGCATGAAGACCGCGACGATCAGCCCGGCCTTGAGCAGCATGAAGGCCAGGATCAGCGTCCACCTCAGGTAGCCCTGGATGCCGAGGTAGTCGACCATATACGAGCAGGCGCTGAGCACGAACAGCCAGCCCCACACGACGAAATAGACCCTGAGCGGATGGTGCTGGCCCTCCTCTTCCCCGGCCGCCGCGGCGACGTGGCCGATGTGCGCCTCGGCAGTTGCCAGGCCGTGAGCGGTCGCTTCAGTCATATCATCGCCTCACCACAGGTAGAAGAACGCGAAGATGAAAACCCAGACGAGGTCCACGAAGTGCCAGTAGAGCCCCATTACCTCGACATTCTCGTAGCTGCCGCGGCGGCTGGTGAAATAGCCGCGCCGGCCCTCGTCGAAATCGCCGCGCAGCACCTTGATCGAGGTGATGATCAGGAAGATCACGCCGATGGTGACGTGGGTGCCGTGGAAGCCGGTGATCATGAAGAAGGTGGCGCCGAACTGCTCGGCGCCCCAAGGATTGCCCCAGGGCCGCACGCCCTCGGTGATCAGCTTGGTCCATTCGAAGGCCTGCATGCCGACGAAGGTGGCGCCGAGCACCGCGGTGGCGAGCATCAGCCGCGCCGTCGTTTTCCGGTCGCCGCGATAGCCGTAATTCACCGCCAGCGCCATGGTGCCGGAGGACGAGATCAAGACGAAGGTCATGATCGCGATCAGGATCAGCGGGATGTCCTGGCCGAACATGTGCAGCGCGAAGACCTCGCTGGGGTTCGGCCAAGGGACCCGGGTCGAAGAGCGCGCGGTCATGTAGGACAACAGGAAGCAGCTGAAGATGAAGGTGTCGCTGAGCAGGAAGATCCACATCATCGCCTTCTTCCAGGACACCTGCTTGAAGACACGCTGGTCGGAAGCCCAGTCGGCGGCGATGCCGCGCCAGCCGGGTAGCCGGGCTTGGGCGGGAAGAGCAGCGGGGGAGGTCTCGGTCATTCGGGATGCCTCAGGACAGGAGCCGGCCGCAGATAGCGACGAAATCGCTTGCCCGGCCGGTAAGCAGCACTAGCAACCCGAGCCAGACCAGCAACAGGAAATGCCAGTACGTGGTGCAGAGGTCGATGCGAAGGCGGAGGAGGTGCTCCTGGCGCCCGACGCCCCAGGCGCCCGGGGCGGTGCGGGCGAGCGCCACCAAGCCGCCGAGGATGTGCAGGCCGTGCAGGCCGGTGAGCAGGTAGAAAAAGCTGTTTGACGGGTTGCCGGTCAGGAAATAGCCGGTGCCGGCGAGCTCGCGCCAGGCGATCAGCTGCCCGCCCAGGAAGCCGAGCGTCGCGAAGGCCGCGGTGATGAGGCTCAGCCGCACGGTGTCGATGTCGCCCTGGCGTACGGCCGAGCGCGCGCATTGCAGCGCGGTGCTCGCGAGCACCAGCATGCCCGTGTTGAGCCACACGATCCGCGGCAACGGCATCGGTCGCCAGTCCACGAACTCCATACGCATGAAATAGGCGCTGGCGAACAGCGCGAAGAGCGCCCCGACGACCGCGAGGAAAATGCCGAGCGCGATCTTCTCGGTGGGCATGCCGGTAGGATTGGGGCCACCAATCGGGTCCGGACCAACCTCGAGCCAGGGTTTCGACATCAGCCTCTGCTGCGAGAGCCACCAAGCGGCGAACCCGAGCACCACCAGCAGGAAGACCAGGATCACGCTCATGCCAGACCCTGCACAGGGCGCTGCGGCCAGGGATCGTTCTGCGCGATGAAGTCCTGCGGCGCGCCGGGCACACTGTAGTCGTAGGCCCAGCGGTAGACGATCGGCAGCTCCTTGCCCCAGTTGCCGTGCCCGGGCGGCGTATCGGGCGTCTGCCATTCCAAGGAGGCCGCCCGCCAGGGATTGCCGCCAGCGTCGCGCCCGTGGCGAAGGCTCCAGACGATGTTGAACAGGAAGACCAGCTGGGCGAATCCGACGATCAGTGCGGCGATGGTGATGAATTCGTTCAGGCCGTGCACGGGCGTGGTGATGAACTTGGGGTCGCCGAGCTCCACGTAGCGCCGCGGCACCCCGACCAGCCCGACATAGTGCATCGGAAAGAAGATCGCGTAGGCGCCCACGAAGGTGACCCAGAAGTGGAACCGGCCCATCGTCTCATCGAGCATCCGCCCGGTGATCTTGGGGTACCAGTGGTAGATCGCCCCGAAGATCACCATGATGGGCGCGACGCCCATCACCATGTGGAAATGCGCGACGACGAACATGGTATCGGAGAGCGGCACGTCGACCACCACGTTGCCGAGGAATAGCCCTGTGAGCCCGCCGTTAAGGAAAGTGACGATGAAGGCGAGGGCAAAATACATCGGCAGCGTCAGGTGGATGTCGCCGCGCCAGAGCGTCAGCACCCAATTGTAGACCTTGATCGCCGTCGGAACCGCGATGATCAACGTCGTCGTGGCGAAGAAGAAGCCGAAGCGCGGATCCATGCCGCTGACGTACATGTGGTGCGCCCAGACCACGAAGCTGAGCGCGCCGATGATCACGATCGCCCAGACCATCATGCGATAGCCGAAGATGTTCTTTCGCGCATGGACGGAGATCAGATCGGAGACGATTCCGAAGGCGGGCAGAGCGACGATATAGACCTCCGGATGGCCGAAGAACCAGAACAGGTGCTGGAACAGGATCGGGCTGCCGCCGCCGTAGCTCAGCTGCTGGCCCATCTCCACGAGCGCCGGCATGAAAAAGCTGGTGCCGAGCACCCGGTCGAGAAGCATCATCACGCAGGCGACGAACAGCGCGGGGAAAGCCAAAAGTGCCATCACCGTAGCGGTGAAGATGCCCCAGACCGTCAGCGGCATGCGCATCAGCGTCATGCCGCGGGTGCGGCCCTGCAGCACTGTGACCACGTAGTTCAGCCCGCCCATGGTGAAGCCGATGATGAACAGCATCAGCGAGGCGAGCATCAGCAGGATGCCCGTCTGCTGGCCGCCGGGGGTGCCGCCGAGGATCGCCTGCGGCGGGTAGAGCGTCCAGCCAGCCCCGGTCGGGCCGCCAGGCGCGAAGAAGCTCGCGACCAGCACCAGCACCGCCAGGAGGTAGATCCAGTAGCTGAGCATGTTGACGTAGGGAAACACCATGTCCCGGGCGCCGACCATCAGCGGGATCAGGTAGTTGCCGAAGCCCCCGAGAAAGAGCGCCGTCAGCAGGTAGACCACCATGATCATCCCGTGCATGGTAATGAACTGGTAGTAGGCCTCGGGCGTAATGAAGTCGAAGATGCCGGGAAAGCCGAGCTGCAGCCGCATCAGCCAAGAGAGCACCAGCGCGACCAGGCCGATGCCGATCGCGGTGCCGGAATACTGCAGGGCGATGATCTTGGCGTCCTGCGAGAAGACGTAGGTCGTCCACCAGCTCTTGGGGTGATAGAGCTCGACCTCCGGGACCTCTGCCGGCGGGGTCGCCGTATCTGGGTGGTGCGTGGCGTCGACCATCCATCCTCCTCCATGCCCCGCAGCTCAGTGCGCGGAGTGTCCGTTGCTCGTTTCCGTCGGCTCGGCCGCGCCCAGACGCGTCGGCTGCGCCAGCTCGGCGACGGTCGACTGCTCGCTCAGCCAGGCCTGGTAGTCGCCTTCACTGTCGATTTGCACGTTGCCGCGCATGAAGGCGTGCCCCACGCCGCAGAGCTCGGCGCACAGCACCTCGAACGCGCCGGTGCGGGTGGGGGTGAACCAGAAGTAGGTGATCATCCCCGGCACCATGTCCATCTTGGCGCGGAACTCGGGCACATAGAAGTCGTGCAGCACGTCGATCGAGCGCAGGAGAATCTTGACCGGCCGATCGATCGGCAGGTGTAGGTCGTCGGCCTCGACGATCACGTCGTCGGCGCCGTTCGGATCGTCCGGGCTGACGCCGAGCGGGTTCTCGGGGCCGATCAGCCGGCTGTCGGACCGTCCGAGCTGGCCGTCCGCCCCGGGCAGGCGGAAGCTCCACTGCCACTGTTGCGCCACCACCTCGACGTCGGTCGCCTCGTCGGGGACCGTGACGAAGTTCGCCCAGACGAAGAGGCCGGGCGTCAGCATCGTGGCGACGCCGACGGCGGTGGCGATGGTCAGCCAGGACTCGAGTCGCCGGTTCTCGGGCTCGTAGTGAGCGCGGGCGCCCTCGCGATGGCGGAAGCGGAAGACGCAGTAGGCCATGAACAGCACGACCGCCGCGAAGACGATGCCAGTGATCCAGAAGGTGATCGAGATCGTGTGGTCGATGTAGCTCCAGTTCGAGGCGATCGGAGTCCACCACCACGGGCTCAGCAGGTGAAACAGCACCGAGCCGACGACGACGAACACGAGTGCAAGCCCTATGGCCATCCTCTGTGCCCCTCCGGCAGTTGGCGGCTTGTCCAAACCTAAGCGCGGCACCATAGCTCAATCCGCAGTCACAAACCAGAAGGCCGAAACGGTGAGCACATTTGGCGCGATGCCGGTCGTCGTTCCGTCCATAGTTCCACGCCGCGACCGCACCGAGCGCGCGGCCATAGCCCGCGGACCACCCCGGAACGGAAGACCACCCAGCCGTTCCAGTCCGTGCTCGAAGGCGACATAAAGGCGCTCGCTGCCTCCGGCGAGAGGGGCCTCATTGAGACCATCGCCGCGACCCAGCCGGCATGAGCACGGCGGACTTCACCAAGATCGTCAGCGACTGGCCCGCCAGCGCCACGGATCCCGCTTCAAGCGCCCCTGTACCGACCTCATCTATCAGCCAATGGTGGAGCTCCTCGCCCACCTGCGCGCCAACGGCAGGACCGCTCATCGTCTCCGGTTTGCGGCATCGAATTCTTGCGAGCGTTCACCGAGAGAGTCCGCGGCGTGCCGCCGGAGCAGGTCGTCGGCTCGTCGATCAAGACGAAGTTCGAGATCGTCAACGGCAACGCCGAGCTGATGCGTCTGCCCGACATCAACTTCGTCGCTTCGGTACGGGCCAGGTGGAGGCGAGTTGCCGTTGGCGTCAGTAGGCCGGTTCCTGTCTTCTATGATCCGCCGTGGCGTTCCTAACCATAGAGATGCAATGCGGGAAACACAGGGTAGGCGCGTTATTCAGTTCGTACACGAGCGTGTTGGGAAGCTCGCGGCCCAGGCGATCCCCCTGGACCATGCCGCAATCGGGACCTCGACGGCCTCCGCCGCGCCGCCGGCGCGCGGCGCTTCCTGCTGCCGAAGTATTCTCCCAACCTCAACCCGATGGAGGAGCTCTTCGCCAAGTCCAAGCACTGGCTCCGCAAGGCCGCCGCCCGCACCCTGGACGCCGTCTGCAACGCCATCGCCCACACCCTCGATACCGTCACCGCAAGCGAGTGCAGCAACTACCTTGTCGAGGCAGGCTATGCCCCGGCCTAAAATCATCCCGCTCTAAGGATTTCATGCAGGTTCGCTAACCTGAAGAGCAGTCGCTTTGCGCCAACAGGGCAAAACAAACAGAAAACAATGCTTGCCCCTGCGCGCACCTCATGGCGGCAACTGCCGACCGCGGCCGCAAGGCCGCGCCCGCCCGCACCACTCAACCCCCGGTCAGCGCCGCCAGCACCCGCACCCAGCTCCGCGTCCCCTTGTGGAAGCAGGCGAGATCGTACTTCTCGTTCGGCGCGTGGATCGCGTCGTCCTCGAGCCCGAAGCCGATCAAGAGCGAATCCATCCCAAGCACGTCGCGGAAGAGCTCGGCGATCGGCAGCGACCCGCCGCAGCCGACGAAGACCGCGGGCTTCGGCCACTCCTCGCTCAGCGCCTGCCGCGCCAGCGCGAACTCCGGCGCCTCGACCGGCACCGTCACCGCCCGCGAGCCATCCGGCCCGCGAAAGCTCGCGGTGCAGTCCGGTGGCAGGCTCGCCCGCACGTAGGCCTCGAGGCTCTCGAGGATCGTCGCCGGATCCTGCGCGCCGACCAGCCGGAAGCTCAGCTTGGCATGCGCCTCCGCCGGCAGCACCGTCTTGAACCCGGCGCCAGTATAGCCGCCCCAGATGCCGTTGACGTCGCAGGTCGGCCGCGACCAGACCTGCTCCAGCACCGAGCGCCCGCGCTCGCCCGCGGGCCTCCGGAGCCCGACCGCGCCGAGAAACGCCGCCGCATCGAAGTCGAGCGCCTGCCACTGCGCCCGGATCGCCGCCGGCAGCTCGCTCACCCCGTCATAGAAGCCGGGCAGCGTGATCCGCCCTTCCGCGTCGTGCAGCCCCGCGAGGATGCGGCAGAGCACCCGGATCGGATTGATCGCCGCCCCGCCATAGACCCCCGAGTGCAGATCGACCGAGGCGGCATGGATCGTCATCTCGACCCCGGCCAGCCCGCGCAGCATCGTCGAGATCGCCGGGGTCTCGGCATCGAACATGCCGGTGTCGCAGATCAGCGCCAGCCGCGCCCTGAGCGCGTCCGCATGCGCCTCCAGAAACGGCGCGAGCGACGGCGAGCCGCTCTCCTCCTCGCCTTCGATCAACACCGTGAGCCGCCCCGGCAAGCGGCCGGTCACCGCCTTCCAGGCGCGGCAGGCCTCGAGGAAGGTCATCACCTGCCCCTTGTCGTCCGACGCGCCGCGCGCCGAGATCATCTTACCGCGCGGCCCCTCGATCAGCGCCGGCTCGAACGGCGGCCGGTCCCAGAGGCCGAGTGGGTCGACCGGCTGCACGTCGTAATGCCCGTAGAACAGGAAATGCGGCCCCTCGCCCGCGCTCTGCGCCAGCACCATCGGATGCCCGCCGGTGTCGTGCCGGCGCGCATCGAAGCCGATGTCGCCGGAGCTCCCGCACCAGCCAGTCCGCCGCCTCCCGGCAGCCCCCTGCATAGGCCGGGTCGGTCGAGATGCTCTCGATCCGCAGGAACGCGAAGAGCCGCTCCAGCGCCTTCGGCTGCTCCGAGTCGACCCGGTCGAGCACCGCCGCGAGCGTCATGCCACCCGCTCCTGCTGCAGCACCCGCAGGAAGTCCGCGACCTCCGCCTCGGTGGTCGACCAGCTGCAGACCAGCCGCGCCGACAAGGGCTCATCGTCCGGCCCCTCCAGGCTCTGGTTCTGCGGCCAGAGATAATAGCGCGCGCCCGCCGCCTGAGCGCCCGGTGCCCGGCCCGCGGCCAGGCCGCGAAGACCGCGTTGGCCTCGACGTCATGCAAGAGCCGCGCCCCCGGCACCGCGGCGAGGCCGCGCGCCAACGCCGAGGCCCGGGCGTTTGCCCACGCCGCGAGCGTGAGCCAGAGATCGCCCGCGAGATAGCCCTCCATCTGCGCCGCGAGGAAGCGGTACTTCGAGAAGAGATGCCCGCCGCGCTTGCGCCTGAGCTCGAACTCCCAGGCCCGCGCCGGATCGAACAGCACCACCGCCTCGACCCCGAAGCAGCCGTTCTTGGTGCCGCCGAAGCTCAGCGCGTCCACCCCGGCCTTCCAGGTCAGCTCCGCCGGCGTGCAGCCGGCGCTCACCAGCGCATTGCCGAAGCGCGCCCCGTCCATATGCACCGGCAAACCCTCGGCCCGCGCCATTGCCGCCAGCGCCGCCACCGCCTCCGGCGCATAGACGCGTGCCCGCCTCGGTGGCGTTGGTCAGCGACAGCGCGCCCTTCTGCACATTATGCACCCCGACGGTCGCCGTTGCGTCCAGCGCCCGCCGGAGGCCGTCCGGCGTGATCCGTCCGTGCGCCCCGTCGATCAGCGTCAGCTTGGCGCCGCCGGAGAAGAACTCCGGCGCGCCGCACTCGTCCTCCGCGACATGCGCGTTCCGGTGGCAATAGACCGTCGCCCACGGCGGGCAGAGGCAGGCGAGCGCCAGCGCGTTCGCCGCCGTGCCGGTCGCGACCAGATAGACCGCCGCCTCCGGCGCCTCGAAGATCTCGCGGACCCGCGCCACCACCCGCGCGCTCGCCGCATCCGCCCCGTAGGAGTGGGCATAGCCCTCGTTGGCCGCCGCCACCGCCGCCAGCACCTCCGGCGCCGCCGCCGCGGCATTGTCCGAGGTGAACCACATCAGACGTCCTCCTCGATCACGAAGTCCTGCCAGTCCGCCTCGTCCACTTCGTACTCCGCCACCATCCGCCCGCGCAGCGACACCCCGGCCTTGTGCACGCTCTCCGGATCGCCCGAGATCAGCGGATGCCAGGCCTCGAGCTCCCGCCCCTCGTGCACCAGCCGGTAGGCGCAGGTCTTCGGCATCCAGTCGAGGATCTCCTCGACATTGTCGCGGTTCATCACCACGCAGCCCTTCACCAGCTGCTTGCGCAGCGGATAATTGCCGCAGCGGCAGGTGCCGAGATCGAGCAGCCGGCAGGCGATGTTGGTATAGGCGACCTCCCCGCTCGTCTCGTCCTCGAGCTTGATCAGGCAGCATTTGGCGCAGCCGTCGCAGAGCGCCTCCCATTCCTCGCGGGTCAGCTCGTCCAGGGTGAACCGCCGCCAGAACTCGCGGGCGCAGGCCGCCCTTGTCGCCGTCACTCGCCATCCGATCACCTTCGCGCATTTGCCGGCGAATCGCCACCTCGGATCGCGACCCCGGCCGCCGCCAGCCCGGCCTCGACCTCGGCGAGGCCGAGCGATCCCGGCTTCGCGCGCTCGCGCAGCAGCCGCCGGCTCAGCCCGACGAAATAGGCATTGGCCGGCGTCGGCACGCCGTGCAGCCGCCCGAGCAGCACGATCTCGCCGTTCAGCCAGTCGGTCTCGATCGACCCGGTGCCGCGCGCGAGGCTCTGGGTCGACGACCCGCCGGTCCGCTCGAACCCCGGGATCGGCTGGTCGCGCATCAGCCCGCCGCGCCGCGGATCGCCGGCCCCGACCTCGCGCCAGGCGATCCCCGCCGCCGCCAGCGCCGCCTCGCCCTCGGCGCGCAGCAGTGCGTCGAACCGCCTGGTCTCGGTGCCCGGCCCCAGCGCCGCCTCGACGATATTGTGCAGGTTCAAAAGCAGCTTGCCGTGCTTGCTCGCCATCACCTCCGGCGTCACGAAGGCCGCGATATTGGCCGTCTGCAGCGCCGCCGCCAGCGCCTCGTCGTCGGCATCGCTTCCCGGCCGGATAGCGCCCGACATCGAAGATGCCGTAGCGCGGCGCCCCCGAGGCCACGACCTCGCCGGGCGTGATGAAGGTCGCCGGCATCATCACCGTCACCCCGTGCACGTTCGGGAACCGCCTGAGCGCCATCCGCTCGTTGGCGACCGCGTTCTGCATGCAGAAGATCGGCTGCGCCTCGACCCCCGCCGCCCGCAGCCGCTCCAGCGCCGCCTCGGTGTCCTGCGTCTTCATCGTCAGCAGGATCGCATCGTCCGGCCCGATCCCGATCTCCGCCGGATCGCCGACGCAGGGGAACCGTGCCAGCCGCACCCCCTCCGCGGTCCGCAGCCTCAGCCCGCCGGCTTCCCGGATCGCCTCGAGCTGCGCCCCCCGGGCGATGCCGACCACCTCCCGGCCCGCCAGCGCCAGCGCCGCCGCCACCGTCCCGCCGATCGCCCCGAGGCCATAGACGATCACCCGCATCGCTCTCTCCACCGCATCACCGCCCCGCCCTCCCGCCTTCGCCCACCGCGCCGCATCGATCGCATAAACCAGATGCGGCCGCAGCGGATGCCCGTCCGGCAGCGCCGGATGCCCGAAGTCCCGCGCCGGATTCCTTCGCATCCCGAGCCGCCGCATCACCGCCTGCGAGCGCAGGTTGCCGGTGGCCGTGAAGGCCACGATCTCGCCAAGCCGCATCGCCCCGAAGCCATGCCCGAGCCACGCCCGCGCCGCCTCGAGGGCATAGCCCTGCCCCCAGTGCTCCCGCGCCAGCCGCCATCCCACCTCGACCATGCCTTCCATCGCCGCGATCCGCACCCGCGACAGGCCCACCGCGCCGACGAAGCCGCCATCGGCCTTGCGCTCCGCCACCGCGAAGCCGATGCCGTGCTTCTCCCAGGACTCCTCCATCAGCACCACCCGCGCATCGCTCTCCGACCGACTAGCGTGCTCGGGAAATATTCCATCACCTGCGGATCGGCGTTGAGCCGCGCGAACGGCGCTCGATCCCGCGCCTCCCACCGCCGGAGCAGCAGCCGTTCGGTCTCGATCATGGCACCGCGGCATAGAGCAGGTGCGGCCGCAGCGGATGCCCCGGCGGCATCGCCGGATGCTCGAAGTCGCGCGCCGGATCGCGGCGCATGCCGATCCGCCGCATCACCGCCATGCGAGCGCAGGTTGCCGGGATCGGTGAAGGCCACGATCTCCCCGATCCCCGCCTCGAAACCCCCAGGCCAGCCAGGCCGCCGCCGCCTCGCTGGCATAGCCCCGCCCCCAATGCTCGCGCGCCAGCCGCCAGCCGATCTCGACGCAGGGGCAGATCGGCGCCTCGAAGTCGCACCGCGCGATCCCGGCCATCCCGAGCAGCGCGCCGTCCTCGCGCCGCTCGATCGCCGCGAAGCAGAAGCCGTCCGACCCCCAGCGCGCCTCGAAGTCCGCCACCTCCGCGTCGCTCTCCGCCCGCGTCAGCGGCCGCGGAAAGTCCATGACCTCCGGGTCGGCGTTCAGCGCCGCGAAGGCGCGCGAGATCCCGCGCCTCCCAGCGCCGCAGGATCAGCCGCCCGGTCTCGAGCCTCACGCCCGCGCCCGGTCGAGCTCGACGCGAGCCTGGACGACATCGGCCCGCATCTGCTCGACCAGCGCCTCGACGCCGTCGAACTTCAGCTCCGGCCGCAGGTAGGCCACCAGCGCCACCGACAGCTCCGCCCCGTAGAGGTCGCCGTCGAAATCCAGCAGGTACACCTCGAGGTTCGGCGCATTCACCCCGAACGTCGGCCGCACCCCGATCGAGGCAGCACCCCGGTAGCGGCCGCGGTGCGTCCCGGTCAGCACGTCCACCAGCACCGCATAGATCCCGAACCGCGGCAGGTGCAGCCGGTCGAGCCGCAGGTTCGCCGTCGGAAACCCCAGCGCCTTGCCACGCTTGTCGCCATGCTGCACCGCGCCTTCGATCCGGTACCAGTGCCCGAGGATCCGCGCCGCCTCGGCGGGCCTTCCGTCGGCCAGCGCCTGCCGGATCGCCGTCGAGGAATAGTCCGCCCGCCCGTCCGACACCAACGGCGCCACCGTCACCCCGAACCCCAGCGTCCGGCCGAGCGCCACGAGCGCCGCCGCGTCGCCCGCGCGCCCCTTGCCGAAGCGGAAATCGGCCCCGACCACCACGTGCCGCACCCCGAGCCCCTCGGCCAGCACGCCGCGCGCGAATTCCTCCGGGCTCAGCCCCGCGAGCGCCGCGTCGAAGCGCAGCTCGTAGAGCACCTCGACACCCAGCGCCTCCATCTGGTGCGCCCGCGCGTCGGCGGTCATCAGCCGGAACGCCGGCGCGTCGGGCGCGAAGAAGCTCCGCGGGTGCGGCTCGAAGCTCACCACCCCGAACGGCGCGCTCAGCTCCGCCGCCGCCGCATGCGCCAGCGCCAGCACCGACTGGTGCCCGAGGTGCACCCCGTCGAAGTTGCCCATCGCCACCGCCGCGCCCCGGTCGGCCACGCTCAGCCCGCTGATGTCCTGGAAGCGCTTCACCCGTTCCCTCGCCGGGCCCTGCGTCCCGCGTCCGTCAAAATTTCAGGCCCGGACCGTATCGCCCACCCTGCCCCGGCAATCAAGCACGCCGGACCGGCGTGGCCCTACCGGTAGCCGGTATCGTCGGCCGGCTTTCCGGTCTCCTCCACCTCGACCAGATACCGCCAGGCATCCGGCCGCGAGCCGTCGAGGTCGGTGAACCCATAGACCTGCGCTAGCCCGCCGCTGGACAGCGACTGCCCGTTCCAGCGCCCGCGCTCGGGATCGGCGGCCAGCGCGGCGACGGCGCGGCCGACGAACCGCGGGCTCTCCGAGATCACGAAATGCGGCACCTTGGCGGCGGCCTCCCGCCAGTTGTCCTCGCGAACCCCGAACGCCTCCAGCATCATCTCCGAGCGCAGCCAGCCCGGCGTGAGCGAGACCGCCGTGGCGCCGAATTTCTCCAGATCCTTCGCATGCGCCCAGGCCATCCGGTTCACCGCGGTCTTGGCAAGGTCATAGAAGGGCGAAAGCCGGTAGTGATCGGCATTATACGCCGCCGTCCCGTCGGTCACCTCGACCAGGAGCCCGCCGGGCTGCCGGATCATCAGCGGCAAGGCGAAATGCGCGGTGATCAGATGGGTGTCGATGCCGAGCCGCAGCAGGCGCAGCCCGTTCGCCAGATCGTGATCCCAGACCGGCTTATTCCACTCGAAGAGCTTCTCGCCGCCCCAGATGTCGTTGACCAGAATGTCGAGCCGCCCCTGCTCGGCCTCGATGCGCTCGGCCAGCGCCCTCACCTCCGCGGGAACCAGATGGTCCACCCTGACCGCGATCCCCTGGCCGCCGGCTTCCGTGACCAGCTCGGCCGTCTCCTCGATCGTCTCCGGCCGGGCGTATTCGGACGGCCGGCCGCGCGCCGATCGCCCGGTCACATAGACCGTGGCGCCGGCCGCGCCGAGCTCGATGGCGATGCCGCGCCCGGCCCCGCGCGTCGCGCCGGCGACCAGCGCCACCTTTCCGGCCAGGGTCATGGCAATCCTCCTCTGCGGCGATCTTCTGCGGCGATCTATTGTCGTTCGCGCGGCAGGCGCGGTGGACATATCGCGATGTTGCGGTATCTTCCTGCGGTATGCAACTGCCGCCCCCGGAGGAGAGAATGCCGTCCGCCATCCGTCGATCGACCAGCCTGACGCTGAACCGCGCGCTGCTGGACGAAGCCAGGGAGCTTGGCGTCAACGTGTCGCGCGCCGCGGAGGAGGGCGTGGCCGTCGCCATCCGCGCCGCGCGGGCGCGGCGGTGGCGCGAGGAGAACACCGCCGCCATGGACGACTACAATCGCTTCATCGACACCGGCGGCATCCCGCTTTCCGGGTTCCGCAAGTTCTAGGCATCTCCCGATGCCGCGGCAGTTCGACGTCTTTCGCACCGCCCGCGGCGTGCTGGTGGTGGTGATCCAGAGCGACCTGCTCGACGCCATGCACACGCGCGTCGTCGTGCCGCTGCTTCCGGCCGGCACGGCCGGAAGGCCGATGCGCGGCCTCAATCCGGAGGTCACCCTCGGCGAGGAGACCCTCGTGCTGATGCCGCAGCTCATCGCGACCCTGACGATCGCCGAACTCGGCCGCCCGGCCGGCTCGCTCGCCCACATGCGCGATTTCGGTCACTCGGGCGGTCGACACGCTCCTGGCCGGTGTGTAGCCAATGAGCCTCGCCCCACCAGCCAAGGGCTGCGGCAACCGCCCGTCAGCGCAGATACGCCATCGCCAGCTTCGGCGCCATCCTCGCCTCCGCAAGATAGGCCGCCAGCCGCGCCGGATCCGGCCCGGCCTCCGGCGTGGTCCCGGTCTCCTCCGCCGCGATCCCGCCGGTGACGAACAGCGCATCCAGCGATTCCCCCATCGCGCCCGAGGATGTCGGTGCCGATGCCGTCGCCGAGGCAGAGGATCTCGTCGCTCCGCGGCTCGAAGCCGGTCAGCTCCGCCAGCCGCCGCCGCGCCAGCCCGTAGATCGGCGGATGCGGCTTGCCGAAGTAGTAGCTCCGCCCCCCCGCCGCGGTATAGGCCGCGGCGATCGCCCCGGCGCACCAGATCCGGGTCTCGCCGACATCGACCACGATATCCGGGTTGGCGCAAAGCAGCTTCAGCCCCTTGAGCTTGCCGGTAGAGGAGCGTCGCCCGATAGTCCTCCGGCGTCTCGCGCCGGTCGTCGAAGAGGCCGGTGCAGACGATGCCCTCCGCCTCCTCCAGCGGCACCCGCTCGATGTCGAACGGCCGCCCCTCGGCGTCGGCGAAGAAGCCCAGATCGCGCTCCGGCCCGATGTGATAGACCCGCCGGCCGAACTCGCCCCGGACCATCGCCGCCTGCGCCGCGTCGCCGGAGGAGACGATGCACGTCCCAGCACGACCGCGGCGCCCCGAGCATGTCGAGCTGCCGCGTCACGTCCGCCCGCCGGCCGCGGCGAATTGGTCAGGAGCACCACCCGGCCGCCGCCGGCCCGGAACCGCTCCAGCGCCGCCACCGCCTCGGGAAACGCCCGCACCCCGTCGTGCAGGCACCCCCAGAGGTCGCAGTAGAGCGCGCTATAGCCGGGATCGATCTCCCCCAGCGATCCTATGATCTCGGTCATCTCCGCTCCTCGCCCATGCCGCCCGGCAGGCAGCCACAGCCTTAACCAGCCTGCAACAACCGGCAAGCCGGTTTCCAGCCACTTTCCAGCCGGATTCCAGCCTAGATTTTCCGAGCCTTTCCCGGCACTTGCAGCCAATCCCCCCGGTTCCGCCGTTTTCTCCCCTTCCCGCCTTGACTCCAGCCCGCCCGCTCAATATCTGCTGACCCGCGTTAGCACTCATCGGTGGCGAGTGCTAACGGACCGCAGAGCGCCACCGCCAGGTTGGAACGCGAACCAAGGAGCGATCCCCAATGCAATTCACCCCGCTTCACGACCGCGTGGTCGTCCGCCGGATCGAAGGCGAAGAGAAGACCAAGGGCGGCCTGATCATCCCCGACACCGCCAAGGAAAAGCCCTCCGAGGGCGAGGTCATCGCCGTCGGCGAGGGCGCGCGCAAGGATTTCGGGCGAGCTGATCCCGATGGGCGTCAAGGCCGGCGACCGCATCCTGTTCGGCAAGTGGTCGGGCACCGAAGTCCGCATCGACGGCGAGGATTTCCTGATCATGAAGGAGAGCGACGTCCTCGGCATCATCGCGACCGGCAAGGCCGCGGCCAAGGCCGCCTGAGCCGAACCGTCAACCAGAGTTCTGAGGAGCACACCACATGGGCGCTAAGCAGCTCAAATTCGATACCGACGCGCGCAACCGCCTGCTCAAGGGCGTCGACCTGCTCGCCGACGCGGTCCGCGTCACCCTCGGCCCGAAGGGCCGCAACGTCATCCTCGACAAGTCGTTCGGCGCGCCGCGGATCACCAAGGACGGCGTCACCGTCGCCAAGGAGATCGAGCTCGAGGACAAGTTCGAGAACATGGGCGCGCAGATGGTCCGCGAAGTCGCTTCGCGCACCAACGACGAGGCCGGCGACGGCACCACCACCGCGACGGTGCTCGCCCAGGCGATCGTCAAGGAAGGCATGAAGTCGGTCGCGGCCGGCATGAACCCGATGGACCTCAAGCGCGGCATCGAGAAGGCCGTCGCCATCGTCGTCGAGGACATCAAGAAGCAGGCCCGCACCGTCTCGGGCTCCGAGGAGGTCGCCCAGGTCGGCACCATCTCCGCCAACGGCGAGACCGAGATCGGCCGGCAGATCGCCGACGCGATGCAGAAGGTCGGCAACGAGGGTGTCATCACCGTCGAGGAGAACAAGGGCTTCGAGACCGAGACCGAGGTCGTCGAGGGCATGCAGTTCGACCGCGGCTACCTCTCGCCCCTACTTCATCACCAACGCCGAGAAGATGATCGCCGAGCTCGAGGACGCGCTACATCCTCCTGCACGAGAAGAAGCTCGTCGTCGCTGCAGCCGATGGTGCCGCTGCTCGAGGCGGTGATCCAGTCGGGCAAGCCGCTGCTGATCGTCGCCGAGGACGTCGACGGCGAGGCGCTGGCGACCCTGGTGGTCAACAAGCTGCGCGGCGGGCTGAAGATCGCCGCCGTCAAGGCGCCGGGCTTCGGTGACCGCCGCAAGGCGATGCTGCAGGACATCGCGATCCTGACCGGCGGCCAGGTGATCTCCGACGACCTCGGCATGAAGCTCGAGAACGTCGGCCTCGACATGCTCGGCAAGGCCCGCAAGATCTCGATCACCAAGGACGAGACCACCATCGTCGAAGGCCATGGCGAGAAGGCCGAGATCGAGGGCCGGGTCGCCCAGATCCGCGCGCAGATCGAGGACACCACCTCGGACTACGACAAGGAGAAGCTGCAGGAGCGGCTGGCGAAGCTCGCCGGCGGCGTTGCGGTGATCCGCGTCGGCGGCGCCTCGGAGATCGAGGTGAAGGAGCGCAAGGACCGCGTCGAGGACTCGCTGAACGCGACCCGCGCCGCGGTGCAGGAGGGCGTGGTCGTCGGCGGCGGCGTGGCGCTGATCCGCGCCGGCAAGAAGCTCGACGGCCTGACCGGCGACAACTCCGACCAGACCGCGGGCATCGCGATCGTCCGCAAGGCGCTGCAGGCGCCGCTGCGGCAGATCGCCGAGAACGCCGGCGTCGACGGCTCGGTCGTCGCGGGCAAGGTGCTCGAGTTCGAACGACGCGGCCTTCGGCTTCAACGCCCAGACCGAGGAATACGGCGACATGTTCAAGTTCGGCGTGATCGACCCGGCCAAGGTCGTGCGCACCGCGCTGCAGGACGCCGCTTCGGTCGCCGGCCTGCTCATCACCACCGAGGCGATGATCGCCGACAAGCCGGAGCCGAAGGGCCAGGCCGGCGGCGGCATGCGCGGCATGGGCGGCATGGGCGGCATGGACGGCATGATGTGATCAGAACCGCAAGGTTCTGACGCCGGAACGGGGGGCTCGCGCCCCCCGTTTTCGTTTGGCGGAGCCAAGCGCGCGGGCCCTCCCGTCGAAATCCTCGATCACCTTTCGCCATCGCCGGCCAGTCCTCGCCGATCGCCGACTTCAGGTAGCCGGTGATCGCCTCGCGCAGCGCCCGCCCCGGCTCGCCGCCCAGGCCGTCGGCGAGCCGGTAGAT
Source organism: uncultured Alphaproteobacteria bacterium (assembly GCA_963750745.1). Classification (GTDB taxonomy): domain Bacteria; phylum Pseudomonadota; class Alphaproteobacteria; order Rhodobacterales; family Rhodobacteraceae; genus Amaricoccus. The sequence goes on from CAVVSO010000023.1 coordinate 53,381, forward strand.
CGTCACCGTGGCGCCGGCCTCGAGCGCCACGTCGTTGTCGGCCTCGGCGAACTTCTCCCAGACCACGATCACCGCGAAGGCGAGCAGCACCGCGTAGAGCACGCCCGACCGTCGCGAACTTGAAGCCCGCGACCTCGTTGTTGGTCCTGAGCCGCTCCAGCGGGAAGCGGCGGCGGATCAGGAACGGCCCCGCCATCGCCAGAACCGTCGTCCCCCCACCAGGAAGAGCCCGACTGCCAGATCGGCGCCGTCGTCAGTATCACCATGATCCGCCCCCCGTTTTCACCGGAAAGTAGCAGAGAACCCCGGTGCGCTGTCCAGTGGCTAGCGATGGACGCGGCCGGCCGGGCGCGACCCGCTGCCGCGGGCCGCGAACCCGGAGCCTGGAAGCCGGGCATTGACAGCACCCGGCCCGCGGCGCACTCAGAAGGCTGCCGCGCGCCCGACCGACGGGACGCGGACCCCAAGCGGGAGGAGCCGCCATGGCCAAGGGCCAGAAACGCAGCAACAAGGAAGTGAAGAAGCCCAAGCAGGTGAAGCCCAAGGCCGCCAGCGAGGCCTCGAGCCTGACCGCGCGGCTGGCCACGCCGCCCGCCAAGGGCCGCAAGGCCTGACAGCGGCAAGGGCCGACCTGACGCCGCGGCGGCCCGGCTCCGGCATGGACTGGTCCGCCGCCCGCTACACCCGGTTCGAGGACGAGCGCACCCGGCCCGCCCGCGACCTCGTCGACCGCATCCCGACCCGCGCCGCGGCGCGCACCGTCGATCTCGGCTGCGGTCCGGGCAACTCCACCGCACTCCTCGTCGCGCGCTACCCCGAGGCCGACACCCTCGGCGTCGACAGCTCGCCCGACATGCTGGCGGCCGCCCGCGCCCGGCTGCCCGGCGTCCGCTTCGAGCGAGGCCGACATCGCCGCCTGGGCCGACCCGGGGCCGTTCGACGTCATCCTCGCCAACGCCTCGCTGCAATGGCTGCCCGACCACGAGACCCTCTTCCCGGCGCTGATGGCCCGGCTCGCCCCGGCGGCAGCCTCGCGGTGCAGATGCCCGACAACCTCGACGAGCCGACCCACCGGCTGATGCGCGAGACCGCCGCCCACCCCGACTGGCGCGAAGGCTCGGCGGCGCCGCGGCCGCCCGCGCCGCCCGCCACGACGCCGGCTGGTACTTCCGCCTGCTGAAGCCCCTCGCGCGCACCGTCGACGTCTGGCGCACCAGCTACCACCACCCGCTCGCCGGCCCCGACGCCGTGGTCGACTGGCTACGCAGCACCGGCCTGCGCCCGTTCCTCGCCCCGCTCGGCGCCGGCCGAGGCCGAGGCCTTCCTCGCCCGCTACCGCGACGCCGTCGCCGAGGCCTATCCGACCCCTCGAGGACGGCACCCTGCTCCTGCCCTTCCCGCGGCTCTTCCTGATCGCCACCCGTGACATTCGAATCCCGGCCGGACGTGGTAGCATCTCCCCGACCGGCACCCGAACCGTCGGCGACCAGGGAGGGAGAGCCATGACCGCACTTCTGAACCGCAGCGGCGCCGCCGTCGCCGACGCCATCAACCCAGGCCTTCGCCGCCGGCCTCGCCGGCCGCGCCATCGCTCCGGGCGACGCCGACTACGACGCGGCCCGCAGGATCTGGAACGCCGCGATCGACCGCCACCCCGGCCTGATCGTCCGCTGCCGCGACACCGCCGACGTGATCGCCGCGGTGAACTTCGCCCGCGCCAACGACCTCCTCGTCGCGGTACGCGGCGGCGGCCACAACGTCGCCGGCCGGGCGCTCTGCGACGACGGCCTGGTGATCGACCTCTCCGAGATGCGCGCCGTCATCGTCGACCCGGCGACCCGGACCGTGCGGGTCCAGGGCGGCGCCACCCTCGGCGACATCGACCGCGAGACCCACCTGCACGGCCTCGCGGTGCCCGCCGGCATCGTCTCGCGCACCGGCATCGCCGGCCTCACCCTCGGCGGCGGCGTCGGCTGGCTGGTGCGCAAGTACGGGCTCACCTGCGACAACCTGATCTCCTGCGAGCTGGTCACCGCCGACGGCGGCGTCGTCACCACCAGCGCCGGCGAGCATCCCGACCTCTTCTGGGCGCTCAAGGGCGGCGGCGGCAACTTCGGCATCGTCACCAGCTTCGAGTTCCGCGCGCACCCGGTCTCCCGGGTCCTCGGCGGCCTCCTGGTCTGGCCGCGCGACAAGGCCGCCGAGCTCTTGCGCTTCTACCGCGACTTCATGGCCCGCGCCCCGGAGGAGCTCACCGTCTACTGCGCGCTGGTCACCGCCCCCGACGGGATGCCGGCCTGCATCGTCATCGCCTGCTGGTGCGGCGATATCGCCGAAGGCGAGCATGTCGCTGGCGCCGCTGCGCGCGTTCGGCCCGCCGGTCGCCGACATGATCCAGCCGATGCCGTTCCCGGCGATGCAGCAGGCGCTCGACGCCGCCTTCCCCGACGGCACCCACAACTACTGGAGCGCGAGCTTCGTGCCACGGCCTCACCGACGCGGTGATCGACGCCATCGTCGAGCACGGCAACCGCATGGCCTCGCCGCTCTCGGCGACGCTGGTCGAATACTACGGCGGCGCCCCGGCGCGGGTCGATCCCGGCGAGCGCCGCCTTCGCCCAGCGCGCCGCCGACTACAACATCGGCATGACCGCGCAATGGACCGACCCGGCCGAGACCGCGCAGCACACCGCCTGGACCGCGCGGCTTCTACCGACGCGATCGAGCCCTTCGCCCACGGCAGCCATCTTCCTGAACTTCCAGAGCGACCCGAGCGACGACGATGGTCCGCGCCTCGTTCGGCGACAACTACGCCCGCCTCGCCGAGGTCAAGCGCAAGTACGATCCCGCGAACTTCTTCAGCCTCAACCTCAACATCGGCCGCCGCCGCCTGAGACCGCGGCCGGGCCGCGGGCGCCGCCGCACGCCGGCGCTTGCCAGCGGGCGTCGCGCCGGCCACCTGCTCTTTCGCCGACCCGCTCGAGCGGCGCGCGTGAGCGGACGGGAAGGATTAGGATGAGCAAGCGCGACGACCTGATCGCGATCTATGCGAGCGACCTGCAGGAGAAATGCAGGGTCACGCCGGACATGGCGCTGCTGACCAAGGTGACGATCGGGCTCGGCCCGGCGATCTACAACAGCGACGCCTCGACCGTGGCCGGCAGCCAGGCGACCGAGCTCGAGACCATCCGCGCGAAATTCCTGATGAAGAAGCTCGGCCTGCCCGACGGCCCGGAGCTGATGGCCGGCATCGACACGGCGATCGAGACCTACGGCCGCTCCAACCGCAACAAGCACCGCGCGGTGATCTACTACCTGCTGACCAGCCACTTCGGCAGGGAAGCGGTCTACGCCTGAGCCGACCGCTCGCCGCGCCGTTTGCCGGCTTCGGCGCTCCGCAGGCAGGCGGGTTTCCGCACTGGCCGGGCAGGCGCGTCCCGATTTGACCGGCGAGAAACCGCGCGCCGCTCTCGCCCTCCGCCATCTGCTCCGGCAACGCCCGGACGGGGCGCCGACCGGCGCCGCGCGCATCCGGGCTGGACGGCTCTTCACCGCACCAGCACCTCCAGCGGCTCGTAGACACCGCCCGTCGCGGCCCGAAGGCGAGCCGCGCCAGGCTGTCCGGCTTGAAGCGCAGCGCCGCCAGCTCGCCGCCGTCCACCCAGCGCAGCCGGTTCACCACCGCCCTCGGGGTCGCCCAGCGCCGCCGCCGCGCCGGCATCGACGAGCGGCGCGCGGTAGATCAGAGCTCGACCTGGTGGAAGCCGGTCGCGGGATTGTGGAACTCCGACACCGCGAGCAGCCGCCCGGCGCGGATCGCGAAGCCCGGTCTCCTCGCGCACCTCGCGCCGCAGGTTCGCCTCAGGCTCGCGCCGCGCTCGGCCCCGCCGCCCGGCGCGCACCAGAGATCGCTCTCCTCGCCCGGATAGGCGTTGACCAGCAGGACCCGCCCGGCCTCGACGATCACCGCCCGGACCGCGAGCCGCGGCCCGCTCACGGGCGTCCGCGGCGCGATCCGGGTGACGTGCCCCATCTTGCGCCCCGGCCGCGCCTCGGCCTTGCCGTAGAGCTGCACCGGGGCATCCCGTCAGCGCCGCCGGCGCCCGCCGCCTCGTCGCCGATCAGGTTCTGCATCTCCGCATCCGAATGCCGCGCCCCGTCGCCGAGCGGCCAGCCGCAGATCGCCCGGACATGCTGCTCGAACTGGTCGATCAGGCAGGCGGCCTCGGTCCAGTGGCCCGGAGTTGTGCACCCGCGGCGCGATCTCGTTCACCACCAGCCCGCGCCGGGTCACGAACAGCTCGACGCCGATCACCCCGACATAGTCGAGCGCGTTCAGGATCCGCCCGGCGATCAGCACCGCGTCCTGCGCCACGCCGGCCGGCACCGCCGCCGGCACCCGGGTCCGGTGCAGGATGCCGTCCGCGATGCTCGTTCTCGCCCGGATCGAAGGCCGCGACCGCGCCGTCGAGCCCGCGCGCCGCGATCACCGAGATCTCGCGCTCGAAGTCGACGAAGCCCTCGAGCACCGACGGCGCCGCGCCCACCGCCACCCAGGCCTCGCCGGCCGAGGCGCCGGCGTCGAGCCGCACCTGGCCCTTGCCGTCGTAGCCGAGCCGCCGGGTCTTCAGGATCGCCGGCGCCCCGAGCGCGCGCCAGCGCCGCCGCCAGCGCCTCCGGCCCGTCGACCGCCCGGCTAAGGCGCGGTCGCGAGCCCGAGCCCGCGCAGGAACTCCTTCTCCGCCAGCCGGTCCTGCGCCACCTCCAGCGCCCGCCGCCCCGGCCGCACCGGCGCCAGCGGCGCCACCGCGTCGATCGCCGCGAGCGGCACGTTCTCGAACTCGTAGGTCACGACGTCGACCGAGCCGGCGAAGGCCCGGAGCGCCGCGAGTCGTCGTAGGCCGGCGCGGGTCACGGCATTCGCCACTTGCGCCGCGCAGGCGTCCGCCGCCGGCTCGAAGACATGCGTCCGCATCCCGAGCCGCGCCGCGGCCATCGCCAGCATCCGCCCGAGCTGGCCGCCGCCGAGGATGCCGATCCGGCTGCCGGGTGGAAGCGGGGCCGGCAGCGGCTCAGGCGCCATCGGGCGCCTCCGCCACCGCCTCGGTCTGCGCCGCCCGCCAAGCGTCGAGCCGCGCCGCCAGCCCTTCGTCCGCCGTCGCCAGCATCGCCGCCGCCAGCAGCCCGGCATTGGCCGCGCCCGCCGGCCCGATCGCCAGCGTGCCGACCGGCACCCCCTTCGGCATCTGCACGATCGACAGCAGCGAATCGAGCCCGCTCAGCGCCTTCGACTGCACCGGCACCCCGAGCACCGGCAGCCGCGTCTTGGCCGCCAGCATCCCCGGCAGATGCGCCGCGCCGCCGGCGCCGGCGATCAAGAGCTTCAGCCCCCGCCCTGCCGCCGCCTCGGCATAGGCGAAGAGCCGGTCCGGGGTGCGGTGCGCCGAGACGATCCTGACCTCATGCGCCACCCCGAGCGCCGTCAGCACCTCCGCCGCGGCGCGCATGGTCTCCCAGTCGGACTGGCTGCCCATGACGATGCCGACGGCAGGCTCGGACACGGGCGGTCTCCCGGTTGCGCGAAGGCGGCGACTATAGCCGCGCCCGCTCCCGGCGCAAGCCGCAGCACCTTGACGTCTTGGCGCCCTGCCCCGGGACCGTCAATCTTCCGCCGGCAAGCCAAAACGGCAAGCCGGATTCCAGCCGCTTTCCAGCCGGATTCAAGCTCACCCAAACCCCCGTTAATCCAGCCAAAAACCGCCTTTCTACCCCATCGCCCGGCTCAGGCGATGATGTCGGGAGTAATCTCGTCGCTGATCCGCTGAATCTGGTCCTTCAGCATCAGCTTGCGCTTCTTCAGCCGCCTCAGCGTCAGCGCATCCGCCCGCCCGCCGGCATCGAGCGCCGCGATCGCGTCGTCGAGATCCCGATGCTCGCGCAGCAGCAGCTCCAGCTTGACGCGGAGCACCTCCTCGCGCGGCATCAGCGGGCTGTTGTTCATCGCTGCGGCACCTTGGAATTCCCTCCGGTTATACGCGCCGAACGCGATCTCGCCTAGCCCTTCCACCCTTGTTTTCAGCGGCGCGTCTCCCCATTTCCTTGCGAGACGGCGCTGCCGAATTCGGGGTGCCGCCAAGGAGTCGCTTGAGACAAGGGCTTGATCGCATGACCAAAGTCACCTTTGCATCGCATCCCTACCTTCTGGGGTTCGAGCAGCTCGACCGTCTGGTCGAGCGGACGGCGAAGGCCGGATCGGACGGCTATCCGCCCTGCAACATCGAGCAGCGCAGCGACACCTCCTACCGGATCACCCTGGCGGTGGCCGGCTTCGCCGAGGCCGACCTCGCGATCACGCTGGAGAACAACCAGCTGACGATCCGCGGCCGGCAGGAGGAGGACGCGGCCGGTCGGGTGTTCCTGCATCGCGGCATCGCCGCGCGCCAGTTCCAGCGCAGCTTCGTGCTCGCGGACGGCGTCGAGGTGTCGGGCGCAGAACTCGAGAACGGGCTCCTGCACATCGACCTTGCCCGCCTCGAGCCGAGCACCATCGTCCGCACGCATCGCGATCAACGGCAAGAAACCCTGACGGAGGCCATCATGACCGATTTTCCCAGCTTCACCGACGAAGGCGCCAAGCGCATCGTCTACGTGCGCGAGATCAAGACCGCCGACCTGCCCGAGCAGGTCCGCGCCAACACCACGCTCGACCACCTCTACGCGATCCACGCCGCGACCGGCGAAGTGCTGGCGCTGGTCCCCGACCGCGCCCAGGCCTTCATCGTCGCCCGGCAGAACGAGCTTTCGCCGGTCAGCGTGCACTGACGCGCCGGGCTGCCGCGCACCGCAGCCCCCATCTGCTGAACATTCCTGAAAACAGCGCCCCAGCCAATGACTTGGCTGGGCCTGACTGAACCCGCGGCTATTCCGCCGCCGCCACCTGCGTGTCTGCCACGCCCACCTGCGAGCCCGCCACGTCCGGCTCGCCCGGCCTCGTGGTGCGCCGCGAGGAACCGCTCCGCATCGAGCGCCGCCTTGCAGCCCATGCCCGCCGATGTCACCGCCTGCCGATAGATCGGGTCGGCGATGTCGCCGGCGGCGAAGACCCCGGGGATCGAGGTCGCCGTCGAGTCCGGCTTCGTCACCACATAGCCCCCACTGTGCGTCTCGAGCTGCCCCTCGATCAACTGCGACGCCGGCGCATGGCCGATGGCGATGAAGACGCCGTCGCAGCGCAGCTCCCGCTCGACCCCGGTCCGGATGTCGCGCAACCGCACGCCGGTCACCCCGCGCGGATCGTTCTCTCCCAGCACCTCGTCGAGCGCGTGGAACCAGATCGTCTCGATCTTGGGATGCCGGAACAGCCGCTGCTGCAGCACCTTCTCCGCCCGCAGCTCGTCCCGCCGGTGCACCAGGGTCACCTTGGAGGCGAAGTTGGTCAGGAACAGCGCTTCCTCGACCGCCGAGTTGCCGCCGCCAATCACCACGACCTCGCGCCCGCGAAAGAAGAACCCGTCGCAGGTCGCGCAGGCCGAGACGCCGAAGCCCTTGTATTTCTCCTCCGACGGCAGCCCCAGCCACCGGGCCTGCGCCCCCGTGGCGAGGATCACCGCGTCGGCGGTATAGACGGTGCCGCCGTCGCCGATCGCCGTGAACGGCCGCTTGTCGAGCTCGAGCCGGGCGATATGGTCCGGAATGAGCTCGGCGCCGGTCGCCCTGGCGTGCGCGGCCATCCGCTGCATCAGGTCCGGGCCCTGCACCTCGATGTCGCCGGGCCAGTTCTCGACCTCGGTGGTGATCGTCAGCTGCCCCCCTGGCTGGATGCCCTCGATCAGGATCGGCTCCAGCATCGCGCGCGCGCCATAGACCGCCGCGGTGTAGCCGGCGGGGCCGGAATCCGATGATGAGCAGCCGGGTATGACGGATATCGGGCATTTTAACGACCTCTAAAGGTGGCCCGAGTATATAAGGTCGGCCGCCCGCGGAGGGAAGAGAGGGCCGGCCACCGCCGGCCCCGGCCCTTCAGATCAGCTTGGCGCGCAGCTTCTTGTACTCGTCCTCGGTGATCGAGCCGGAAGCCTTCAACTGATCGAGCTTGACGACCTCGTCGGCGACGCTGAAGCCAACCGCGTGCCGAAGGTGCTCTCGGGCGGCTTCGGCCTGCTCGGCGTCGCGCTCGCTCATCCCCCAGCCCTGCGTCAGCAGGTACGCGAAGATGCCGATGTAGGGCAGCACCACCAGGAAGATGACCCAGATCACCTTCATCACGCCGGAGACGTCGCTCCGCCGGAACAGATCCATCAGCACCCGGATCAGGATCCAGAACCAGGCGACGAAGATGAAGATGACCAGCATGTCCACAAAGAACGTCCCGAAGGTCGCTCCGCCGATGTGATGTCCGGTCTCGATGATTTCCTGTTCCATTTCAGCCCCCGCTGTTCCAGATCGCCGGGCTCGACCGCCCGGCGCCGCGATGCCTTGTCGGTGCCGGCGCAGATAAAATCAAGGGCAAACGGCCGTCGCGTGCTTTCGCCCCTTTTCGAATGATGCGCGAATGCGAAAGATTATTGCTTCCGAGCAGGCCGCAAGCATACTGAATGCAAACCGTCGCAGGAGGAAGCCGCTCATGCCGCAGCTCAAGCTCGATCCGATCGACCGACAGATCCTCGCCGAGCTCCAGGCGGACGGCCGCATGACCAACGTCGAGCTGTCGCGGCGCGTCGGCATTTCGGCCCCGCCGTGCCTCCGCCGGGTGCGCACGCTCGAGGAGAGCGGGCTGATCGAAGGCTATCACGCCCGCATCAACGCCCGCGAGCTCGGCTTCGAGGTTCAGGTGTTCGTCATGGTTGGCCTCTCCAGCCAGGCGGAACGCGACCTCTCGGCCTTCGAGGCCAGATGCCGCAACTGGCCGCTGGTGCGCGAGTGCCACATGCTGAACGGCGAGATCGACTTCATCCTGAAATGCGTGGCGCCCGATCTCTCGACCTTCCAGTCGTTCCTGACCGAGGAGCTGACCTCGGCCGCGAACGTCGTCAGCGTCAAGACCAGCCTGGTGATCCGCTGCGCCAAGGACGATCCGGCCGTGCCGTTCGACATCTACGAGCAACGGGCGCGCGCCCGCGACTGACCCGGCTCAGCGCGGGTCCTGATGGATGATCACGTCCGAATTGGGCACCGCGGCGAGCAGCGCCCGGCGCACGCTGGCGCTGATCGCATGCGCCTCGTTCAGCGTCTGGGCGCCGTCGAGCTCCAGATGCACCTGGATGAAGATCCGCGACCCCGCGGAACGAGACTTCAGGTCATGGAACCCCAGCACGCCGGGATGGCCCTTGACCACCCGCTCGACCTCGGTGAGGAGCGCCGGATCGACCGCCCGGTCCATCAGCGCATCCCAGGCCCCGAGGCCGATCCTCCGCGCGCCGAGCACGAGAACCACGCAGGCAATCAGCGCCACCACCGAGTCGAGCCAGGTGATGCCGAACTGCGAGAAGGCCAGGAGGGCCGCGATCGCCCCCAACGCCGGCAGGAGATCGGCGAGGTAATGCAGGCGATCGGCCGCAACGATCCGCGATCCGGTTCGCCGGGCGACCCGGTCCTGCCAGATCACCAGCGCGCCCGTGACGATCACCGACACGGTCATCGCCGCAAGCCCCAGCCCCTCGGACTCCAGCGGTCGCGGCGCCTGGAGCCGATGGATCGCGCTCCAGCCGATCAGGCCGGCCGAGGCCGCCACGAGCATCGCCTGACCGAGCGCGACCAGATCCTCCGCCGAGCTGTGCCCGAAGGAATGGTCCTCGTCCGGCGGCTTCGCCGCATAGAGGATCCCGGCGAGCCCGGCGGACGAGGCCAGCAGATCGAGCGCGGAATCCGCCAGCGACGCGGCCACCGAGAGCGCGCCCGTCGCCGCCAGCGCCCAGGCCTTCAGCGCGACGAGAAAGAGCGCGGTGCTGACCGAAGCGATCCCGGCCGAGACATTCAGACGTTGCGAACGGTCCATGTCCTCCTTCCGTTCGATGCTCCCGGGGCGGATTGAACAGCCCCGCGCCGGCACAGACAAGCCCGCGCCGGAATGGCCCGTGAGCGAAACCGTCGGCGGATTGTCGCGCAATGCCCAATTTGCGGCAGAAGCGGCACGAAAGTTTGTTATAGAACGTTGCAACCCTTCCGCCCGTTTGATCGCTACATACTTGGCCGCATGGCGCGCTAGTAGAATCTCACGGGCGAGTGATGAAAATTTTTCCGAAAACTTGAGTTGCAACTCTTGTCAAAGATCTCGCAAGTTAATAAAGTCCAGTCAGCATCTGCTATCGTCTGAGTACGGGAGGGTGCTCGGAACACTGCGATCCGAGGGGGCAAGGCTGGCCCGCTCGGTGCGCCGAGATCAGGAACATAGTCCATGACTGAAGATCAATCTATCGGGAGGGGCGAGATTCTTGCCCTGATGACCGAAATCGTCTCTGCGCACCTGGCGAACAACGCGGTGGTGCAGAACGAGGTGCCGGACCTGATACAGTCCGTGTACAACAAGCTCAACGAGATCGCGACCGGCGAGGAGGCGGCCTCGGTGGAGCTGACGCCCGCCGTGCCGATCAAGAAGTCGGTGACCGACGACTACATCATCTGCCTCGAGGACGGCAAGAAGCTGAAGATGCTGAAGCGGCATCTGATGACCGCCTACAACATGACGCCCGAGGAGTATCGGGCGCGTTGGGGGCTGAAGCCGGACTATCCGATGGTCGCGCCGAACTACGCCGCCAAGCGGCAGGAGCTCGCCAAGAAGATCGGACTGGGCCGCAAGCCCCGGCCGAGGTAGCGCCCGGCTCGCTTGCACGGCGCCGGACTGACCGCTAGAGAGGCACGCGCAGCCTGAGGCTCCGCGTGCTTTCGCTTTTTCGGGACAGGTGATGTCGGCGGCGGAAAAGAAGCTCTTCGTAAAGACTTACGGCTGTCAGATGAACGTCTATGACAGCGAGCGAATGGCGGGCGCGCTCGCAGCGCGCGGCTACGAGCCCGTGGCGACCGCCGAGGACGCCGACCTGATCCTGCTCAATACCTGCCACATCCGCGAGAAGGCCGCGGAGAAGGTCTATTCCGAGCTCGGGCGGCTCCGGCGCCTGAAGATCGCGAACCCGGATCTGCGAATCGGCGTCGCCGGCTGCGTGGCGCAGGCCGAGGGCGCCGAGATCCTGGCACGCGCGTCCGTGGTCGACCTGGTGGTCGGTCCGCAGGCCTACCACCGCCTGCCGGACATGCTCGACCGCCGCGAGCGCGGCGAACGGCCGGTCGAGACCGAGTTTCCCGCCGAGGACAAGTTCGATCACCTGCCCGCCGACCGCCGCGCCCGGCGGGCGCCGGCGGCCTTCCTCACCGTGCAGGAAGGCTGCGACAAGTTCTGCGCCTTCTGCGTCGTGCCCTATACCCGCGGCGCCGAGGTATCGCGGCCGGCCGCGCGCATCGAGGCGGAAGCCCGCGCGCTGGTCGACCGGGGCGTGGTCGAGATCACGCTGCTCGGGCAGAACGTCAACGCCTACAGCGACCCGGCCGGAACCAGCCTCGCCGCCCTGGTGCGGCGCCTCGCGCGCATCGCGGGACTGGCGCGGATCCGCTACACCACCTCGCATCCGAACGACATGGCCGACGACCTGATCGCCGCGCATGGCGACGAGCCGAAGCTGATGCCCTTCCTGCATCTGCCGGTGCAGTCGGGCAGCGACCGGGTGCTGAAGGCGATGAACCGCCGGCACACGCGCCGCGACGCTACCTGCGGCTGGTCGAGCGCATCCGCCAGGCCCGGCCCGACCTGGCGCTCTCGAGCGATTTCATCGTCGGCTTCCCCGGCGAGACCGAGGCCGACTTCCGCGAGACGCTGGCGCTGGTCGAGGCGGTGGGCTATGCGCAGGCCTATTCCTTCGCCTATTCCCCGCGCCCGGGCACGCCCGCCGCGGAGCGGCCCCAGGTCGATCCTGCCGAGCGCTCGGAGCGGCTGCAGCGGCTGCAGGCGCTGCTGGCGCGCCAGCAGGCCGACTTCCAGCGCGCCCTCGTCGGCCAGGTGCTGCCGGTGCTGATCGAGAAGCCCGGACGCGAGCCCGGGCAGATGGCCGGCAAGTCGCCCCACCTCAACGCGGTGCACCTGTGCGGGCCGATGGAGTTGACCGGCTCGGTGGTGGCGACCCGCATCCTCGCGGCGCAGACGAATTCGCTGGCGGGCGAGATCGTCGGCTGACGCAGCCCACCGGAACAGCCCTGTCCCTTTCGGCGTTGCTCGAACGCCAGGAAACCGACCCAAGACAAAACGGAGGAGACCGATCATGGCAAATGATGGCAAGCTCATCCCCGCGAAGGAACTGGCCGAGCGAAACCAGGCCCACTTCCCCAACGAGAGCGCCGAATACCGCCAGGCCCGCAATGCCCTGCTCCAGGAAGAGATCGAGCTCAGGCGCCACATCGAGCGGGTCGCCGAGCAGCGCCGGGCGCTGCCGCCGGGCGGCGCGGTGACCAAGGACTACCGCTTCGAGGGCGAGGCCGGACCGGTGAGCTTCGCCGACCTCTTCGGCGACAAGGACACCCTCGTCATCTACAGCTACATGTTCGGGCCGCAGCGCGCCCGGCCCTGCCCGATGTGCACCTCGCTGATGGCCTCGCTCGAGGGCAAGGTCCCCGACATCGAGCAGCGCGTCGCCCTCGCGATGATCGCGCGCTCGCCGATCGAGCGGCTGGTCGAGGCGAAGCGGCGCGCGGCTGGACCCAGCTCAAGGTCTATTCCGACGGCGACGGCGACTATACCCGGGACTATGTGAGCGCCGATGACGCGGACGTCCCGGGCTTCACGGTCTTCACCCGGCGCGACGGCACGATCCGGCATTTCTTCAGCGGCGAGATCAGCGGCGAGATGGCCGACCCCGGTCAGGATCCGCGCGGCGCCCCGGAGCTGGACCCGCTCTGGCTCCTGCTCGACACCACGCCGGAAGGCCGCGGCAAGGATTGGTATCCGAAGCTCGAATACCGCAGCGTGGCCTAACAGAACCACCTTGGGGAGCGGGCCGACCTCCGGCCCGCTCCCTCTGGCCGCAGACGGCGCTGACCAGCACGAGCCGCGACGCCAAGACGCTTGCGCGGCAACTGCCGGTCGGGCAGTCTGGAACCGGTCAAAGTCCCAGAACTTGCCGGAGGCCCATTGGCGATCAGCGCCCCGAACCCCGCCTTCAACCCGGACCCGTCCGACACCGTCCTGGAATTCCCCGACAACCGCCTTCTGATCGATCTCTGCGGCGAGCTCGACCGCAACATCGTCCAGGTCGAAGTCGCGGCTCGGCGTGGCGATCCACCGCCGCGGCAACCACCTGGCGCTGCACGGCCCGGCGCCCGAGCGCGAGGCGGCCGAGCAGGTGCTGCGCGCCCTCTATGCGCGTCTGGAGCAGGGCCGGCCGGTGACGCCGGGCGACATCGAGGCGGCGATCCGGCTGGCGCCGGGCGCAGCCCCGGCCCCGGAGGCCCGCGTCAGCCAGCTCGACATGTTCTCCGGCGAGCCGCTCGAGATCCGCACCCGGCGCAAGGTCGTCGAGCCGCGCACCGCCGCGCAGAAGGCCTACGTCCGCAACCTCTTTCGCAACGAGCTCGTGTTCGGGCTCGGCCCGGCCGGCACCGGCAAGACCTATCTCGCGGTGGCCGCGGCGGTCGCGATGTACATCGAGGGCCATGTCGACCGCATCATCCTGTCGCGCCCCGCGGTGGAGGCCGGCGAGCGGCTCGGCTTCCTGCCCGGCGACATGAAGGAGAAGGTCGATCCCTACATGCAGCCGCTCTACGACGCGCTCAACGACTTCTTTCCGCCGAAGCAGGTCGCGAAGCTGATCGAGGAGAAGCAGATCGAGATAGCGCCGCTGGCCTTCATGCGCGGCCGGACGCTGGCCAACGCCTACGTCGTGCTCGACGAGGCGCAGAACGCCACGACGATGCAGATGAAGATGTTCCTGACCCGCCTCGGCGAAGGCGGCCGCATGGCGGTGACCGGAGACACCACCCAGATCGACCTGCCGCGCGGCGTGCCCTCCGGCCTGATCGAGGCGGAGCGCATCCTCAAGGACGTGCCGGGAGTAGGCTTCACCCGCTTCAGCGCCGATGACGTGGTGCGCCATCCGCTGGTCGCGCGCATCATCCGGGCCTACGAGAGCGCGCGCCCACCCGATGCCTGAGCCGCCGCCACCGCTGGTCGAGGCGCTGGTGGATGACCCGCGCTGGGAGGCGATCGGGATCGCCGATCTCGCCGAGCGCGCGGCGCGCGCGACGCTCGCAGCCGCCGGACGGGACGCCTACGACCACGAGATCAGCCTGCTCGCCTGCGACGACGCCCGCATCGCGGCGCTCAACACCGAGTTCCGCGACAAGCCGCAGCCGACCAACGTGCTGAGCTGGCCAGCCTTCGAAGGCGAGCTGCCGGACCCGCCCGGCCTGCCGGGCGAAGGCCCGCTCTTCCTCGGCGACCTCGCGCTCGGCTACGAGACCTGCGCCCGCGAGGCCGAGGCGGCCGGGATCTCGCTCGCCGATCACGCGACGCATCTCGTGGTCCACGGGGTGCTGCACCTCCTCGGTCTCGACCACGACCAAGACGCCGAGGCGGAGGCGATGGAAACTCTCGAGACGAAAATACTTGCCAGCATAGGCGTGGCGAACCCATATTCCGGCCTAGGAGCGTCCCTTCGGCGCTGCATTCGGACAGGAGATATGGGCGAGACAACGGACGGGCAATCGGCATCCAGGCCGGAACATCCCGACAGCGAAGACCCTGACAGTCCCGCCAAGGCCTCCTTCTTCTCCCGCCTGTTCCGCCGGGACACCCCCGAGGACGGCGAGCCGTTGGGCGAGCCGACGCCGGAAAGTGAGGCGGCGGTCAGCGGCGCACGCAGGATGCTGCTCAATCTCCGCAACATGCGGCGCAGACGCGTCGACGATGTCAGCGTTCCGCGCGCCGAGATCGTCGCGATCTCCGAGCATGCGACCCTCGACGAGATCGTAAGCGTGTTGCAATCGAGCACGCTGTCGCGACTGCCGGTCTATGCCGAGACCCTCGACCAGCCGCTCGGCCTCATTCATCTCAAAGATCTGGCGCTGAAATACGGCTTCGGCGCATCCGCGCCCGAATTCGATCTCGCCGGCCTGCTCAGGCCGCTGCTCTATGCCCCGCCGTCGATGCCGATCGGCGTGCTGCTGCAGAAAATGCAGACGGCGCGCATCCACATGGCGCTGGTCATCGACGAATACGGTGGTGTCGACGGCCTGGTCACCATCGAGGATCTCCTGGAGCAGATCGTCGGCGCCATCGCCGACGAGCACGACGAAGACGAGAGCCAGCTCTGGACCCAGGAAGCTCCCGGCATTCTCGTGGCCCAGGCGCGGATCGATCTCGACGACTTCGAGGCTGCCGCCGGTGTCCAACTGGCCGACCCCGAGGTCGCCGAGGAGGTCGATACGCTCGGCGGCTTGGTCATCCGCCTCGCCGGCCGGCTCCCGGTCCGAGGCGAAGTAGTGCCGCATCCCGACGGCCACGAATTCGAGGTGATCGACGCCGACGCCCGACGGATCAAGCGCCTTCGCATCCGGCTGAACGCCGGCGCCGACGCGCCCGCCGCCGCAGCGGCCGAATAGGCCGGCGCCGCGGAGTGATCGCCATCGAGCGGCGGATCGCCGCGCTCCCGGCGTCCGCGCGCCTCGGGCTGGGGGCGGTCGCCGGCGCGGCGATGGCGCTGGCCCAGCCGCCGGTCTCCGCCCCGCTGGTGCTGTTCGCCGCGCTGCCGCTGCTTCTCTGGCTCCTCGACGGCGCCTCCGGGCCGCGCGGAGGCTTCGCGCTCGGCTGGGCCGCCGGCGCGGGCTTCTTCGCCGCGGCGCTCTTCTGGATCGTCGATCCGTTTCTGGTGCAGCCGGAGGTCTTCGGCTGGATGGCGCCGTTCGCGCTCGTCGGCATGGCCGGAGGGCTGGCGCTTTTCTGGGCGGCGCCCTTCGCGCTGGCGCGGGCGATCTGGCCACCGGGGATTGCCCGCGTGCTGCTGCTCGCCGCGCTCTGGAGCCTCTCCGACTACGCCCGCGCCCATGTGCTGACCGGCTTTCCCTGGGCGCTGCCCGCCTATGCCTGGGTCGAGACCCCGGTGATCCAGGCCGCAGCGCTGATCGGACCGCACGGCCTCGGTCTCCTGACGCTGATCGCCGGGCTGCTGCCGGGTCTCGGCACTTGGCGCGGCGCTCGGCGCCGCGGCCGCGCTGGTCGCCGCGGGTTGGGGCTTCGGCGCCTGGCGCCTGGCGCAGCCGCTTCCGGTGCGGCCGCAGCCTCTGGTGGTGCGACTGGTGCAGCCGAACGCGCCGCAGGCGCGAGAAATGGCTGCCCGGCAAGGCGCAGGAGTTCTGGGACCGGCACCTGGCGCTGACCCGCGCCGCGAGCGACCCGCGGCCGGACGTGACGATCTGGTCGGAGTCCGCCGCGCCCTTCGCGCTCGGCTACGAGCCCGCGCTGCAGGCCGAGGCCGCCGCGGCAGCGGCGCCCGGCCGGCTGATCCTCGGCATCACCCGGCTGGACCGGACCCCGGAGGGCGACCGCTGGTACAACTCCCTCGCCGTCCTCGACCCCGACGGCGCCCCGGCGGCGATCTACGACAAGCACCACCTCGTCCCCTTCGGCGAATACATCCCGCTGTCCGGCCTGGTTGCGCGGCTCGGCCTGCCGGCGCTCCAGACCCTGACCAGCGGCGGCTTCACCCCCGGTCCCGGCCCGCACCTGGTGGCGGTGCCCGGCATCCCGCCGTTCCTGCCGCTGATCTGCTACGAGGCGATCTTTCCCGACGCGTTGCGCGCCCCGGAAGGCCGCGCCGAATGGCTGGTGCAGATCACCAACGACGCCTGGTTCGGCGAGGCATCCGGCCCCTACCAGCACTTCGCCCAGGCGAGGGTTCGGGCGATCGAACAGGGCCTGCCGTTGGCCCGCGCCGCCAATACCGGCATCTCGGCCATGGTCGATGCGCACGGCCAGGTAGTTGCGAGCCTCGGACTCGACGAAGCCGGCTACGTCGATGCGGCTCTTCCTGCGCCATTGCCTCCTACTCTCTATGCGCGCATCGGCGATCTACCCGTTTTAACTGTGATGCTATGCCTTTTAGGATTAACTGTTTCAATCTTTTACGGTGGCAATTTTCGGAGGCCGCCCCGATAAACTGACCTCAGACGACCGGGTGGGCCCGCAGCCTGATACCGGCGCGGCGAGGCAACCTCCCGCGCATGGTCGACTGCGGCGTTGGGGTGAGTATTGCCAGTGGCTATGTCAGCGAACGAGATCGACATTCACGTGGGCCTGCGCATGCGCAAACGGCGCGAGGCGCTCGGCATCAGCCAGGGCCGGCTGGGACGCCACCTCGGCCTCACCTTCTCGCAGATCCAGAAGTACGAGAAGGGCAGCAACCGCATCGGCGCCGGCCGGCTCTACCAGATCGCGGCCTTCCTCGGCGTGCCGCCCAGCCACTTCTTCGAGGGGATCGACAGCCCCGCCGCCGGCCCGAGCGGAAGCATCTCCAACGGCACCGCCCGGCGCGACGAGTTCATCACGCTGAACGAGGCCTTCAGCTCCATCCACGACAGCGAGACCCGCGCCTCGGTGCTGGCGCTGGTCCGCTCGCTCGCCAACGACGCCGGGGCGCCTCGGTCCAAGCCCTGAAGACGCATCCCCGTTGACCAGCGGCGGCACCCTGCGTAGGGATGGCGTCCGGTAAGCTTGGGCGGGTTTCAGATGAGCGGTCGCGACGACTATTTCTTTACCTCCGAATCCGTATCCGAGGGGCATCCCGACAAGGTGTGCGACCGCATCTCGGACGCGGTGCTCGATGCCTTCCTGACCGAGCACCCCGAGGCGCGGGTCGCCTGCGAGACCTTCGCCACCACCGACCGGGTGATCGTCGGCGGCGAGGTGCGCGGCCCCGAGGGCGTGCTCGGCCGCATCGAGGAGATCGTGCGCGCCTGCGTCCGCGACATCGGCTATGCCCAGAAGGGCTTCAATTGGGAAACCCTGCGCGTCCACAACTACATCCACGGCCAGTCCGAGCACATCGCCCAGGGCGTCGACGCCGCCGACGGCAAGGACGAGGGCGCCGGCGACCAGGGCATCATGTTCGGCTACGCGGTCGACGAGACGCCGGAGCTGATGCCCGCACCGATCCACTACGCCCACGCGGTGCTGCGTCGCCTGTCGGAGGCGCGCAAGAGCGGCGCCGAGCCGCGGCTCGGCCCCGACGCCAAGGCGCAGCTGTCGCTCCGCTACGCCGGCGGGCGTCCGGTGGAGGTCTCCTGCCTGGTGCTCTCCACCCAGCATCTCGACGAGAGCATGGAATCATCCGACGTCCGCGAGATGGTCGAGCCCTACATCCGCGAGGTGATCCCCGAGGGCTGGCTGACCGACGCGACGGTCTGGCACGTCAACCCGACCGGCAAGTTCGTGATCGGCGGCCCGGACGGCGACGCCGGCCTTACCGGGCGCAAGATCATCGTCGACACCTACGGCGGCGCCGCCCCGCACGGTGGCGGCGCCTTCTCCGGCAAGGACCCGACCAAGGTCGACCGCTCCGCCGCCTACGCCGCGCGCTACCTCGCCAAGAACGTCGTCGCCGCCGGCCTCGCCAAGCGCTGCGTGCTGCAGCTCTCCTACGCGATCGGCGTGGCGCAGCCGCTGTCGATCTACGCCGACACCTTCGGGACCGGCCAGGTCCCCGAGACTGAGATCGAGCGCGCGGTCGCCGAGGTGATGGACCTGACGCCGCGCGGCATCCGCACCCATCTCGGGCTCAACCGGCCGATCTACCAGCGCACCTCGGCCTATGGCCACTTCGGCCGCGCCGCCGACAACGAGGGCGGCTTCTCCTGGGAGCGCACCGATCTCACCGCGGCGCTGGCCAAGGCGGTCTGACCGCCCGCAGGCCGATGAACCGCACCGGACGAGGCGCCGCCGCCGTGGCGCAACCTCTACGGCCGGCGCCACGGCAAGACGCTGAAGCCGACCCAGCGGCGGCTCCTCGCCGAGCTGCTGCCGGAACTGGCGATCGCCGGCGTCGTGCGCGGCGGCGCACCGCTGGCCCCGCAGGCGCTCTTCCCCGACGGCCGGCCGCTCTGGCTCGAGATCGGCTTCGGCGCCGGCGAGCATCTCGTGCATCAGGCCGCCACCCACCCCAACGTCGGGCTGATCGGCTGCGAGCCCTTCATCAACGGCGTCGCGATGGCGCTCGGCGGCATCGCCGCGGCCGGGGTCCGCAATGTCCGCCTCCATCCCGGGGACGCCCGCGACCTGATCGAGCTCCTGCCCGAGGCCTCGCTCGCCCGGGTCTTCCTGCTCTACCCCGATCCCTGGCCCAAGGCCCGCCACCACCGGCGCCGCTTCGCGAGCCCGGAGAATCTGGCGCTCCTCGCCCGCGCCATGGCGCCAGGCAGCGAGCCTGCGCCTCGCCACCGACATTCCCGACTATGTCGATCACGCCCTCGCCGCCGTCGCGGCCTCCCCTGACTTCCGCATCCTGACCGGGCTCGGATTCTGGTTGGAGCCTTCCCTGGCCCGACTGGCCCGGCACGCGCTACGAGGCCAAGGCTCTCGCGGCAGGCCGACGGCCGCACTACCTGAGCTTCCAGCGCATCTGACCGCGCCATGGACCGGCCTTCGCCGATCCCGTAAGACGAGCCCGAATCCAAACACAGCAGGGAGGTCGGCGGTGGTGGGGCATGGTGAGGCAAGGCCGATGCGCGCCGCGGCGTCGGGCGCGCTGACCGGGCACGTCGAGGTGCCCGGCGACAAGTCGGTGTCGCACCGCGCGCTGATCCTCGGCGCGCTGGCGGTCGGCGAATCGCGCATCACCGGCCTTCTCGAGGGCCAGGACGTCCTCGATACCGCCCGCGCGATGCAGGCCTTCGGTGCGACCGTCGAGCGGCTGGCGCCGGGGGAGTGGCGCGTCGAAGGCGTTGGCGTCGGCGGCTTCCAGGAGCCGCAGGACCTGATCGACCATGGCAACTCCGGCACCGGCGTGCGCCTGGTCATGGGCGCGATGGCCACGACCGACATCACCGCGACCTTCACCGGCGACGCCAGTCTCCGCGGCCGGCCCATGGGGCGGATCACCGACCCGCTGGCGCTGTTCGGCGCCGAGGCGCGCGGGCGCCGCGGCGGCCGGCTGCCGATCACGCTGACCGGCGCCGCGAACCCGGTCCCGGTGCACTACACCACGCCGGTGCCGTCCGCGCAGGTGAAGTCGGCGGTGCTTCTCGCCGGCCTGAACGCGCCCGGCGAGACGGTGGTGATCGAGCGGGAGCCGACACGCGACCATACCGAGCGGATGCTCGCCGGCTTCGGAGCGAGGATCCGGACCGAGGACACCGCCGACGGCCGCATGATCACCTTGACCGGCCAGCCGGAGCTGAGACCGCAGTCGATCGCGGTGCCGCGCGACCCGAGTTCCGCGGCCTTCCCGGTCGTGGCAGCGCTGCTCGTCCCCGGCTCCGAGATCACCCTGCCCGGCATCGGCCTCAACCCCACCCGCGCCGGCATCTACGCGACGCTCACCGAGATGGGCGCCGACATCGCTTTCGAGAACCGCCGCGAGGAAGGCGGCGAGCCGGTCGCCGATCTCGTCGTGCGCTTCGCGCCGCTCAAGGGCATCGAGGTGCCACCGGAGCGGGCTCCGTCGATGATCGATGAGTACCCGATCCTCGCCGCGCTGGCAGCGACGGCCGACGGCGTGACGGTGATGCACGGCATCAAGGAGCTCCGCGTCAAGGAAAGCGACCGGATCGATGCGATGGCCCGCGGCCTCGAGGCCTGCGGCATCACCGTCGAGGAAGGCCGCGACTATCTGATCATCCACGGCCGCGGCGCCGGCGGCGTGCCCGGGGGCGCCACCGTGGCGAGCCGGCTCGATCACCGCATCGCCATGTCCTTCCTCTGCCTCGGCCTTGCCGCGAAGCAGCCCATCACCGTCGACGATGTGGTGACGATCGCGACCAGCTTCCCCGACTTCGTGCCGCTGATGCGCCGGCTCGGAGCGGATCTGACCGAGTAACGGAAATGCTCCCGGCCGCATGCGCGCGTCGCGGAAGGCAGGAATGAGGTTCACCGTCGCGATCGACGGCCCGGCGGCCGCGGGCAAGGGAACGATCGGCCGGGCCGTGGCCGCGGCGCTCGGCTTCGCCCATCTCGATACCGGCCTGCTCTACCGCGCGGTCGGCATCCAGGCGCTCAGCGACGGCCGCGGCGTCATCGACCCGCACTGGGCGACGGAGCTCGCCCGGCGGCTGAGCCCGGAGGACCTCGCCCGCGCCGACCTCCGCAGCGCCCGCGCCGGGCAGGCGGCGTCCAAGGTCGCGGCGCTGCCGGAAGTGCGCGAGGCGCTCCTCGCCTTCCAGCGCAGCTTCGCCCGGCGCGACGGCGGCGCGGTGCTCGACGGGCGCGACATCGGCACCGTGATCTGCCCGGAGGCCGAGGCCAAGCTCTTCGTCACCGCCTCCGACGAGGTCCGCGCCGAGCGGCGGCGGCTTGAGCTCGGCGCCCCGGCGATCGAGCCGGTGCTGGCCGACCTGCGCGCCCGCGACGCCCGCGACGCGGGGCGCGACATCGCGCCGATGATCGCGGCCAAGGATGCGCTCTTGCTCGACACCACGGATTTGTCTATAGACGCGGCCGTCGCCGAGGCCGTTGCCTTTGTGAGGAGCCGACTGGGCGGGGCATGAGCCACTGCCCCGTTCGGCTTTTTCCGGCGAAGCGAAAGACCGGCGGAATCCAACCGCCTGGCCCGAAACATGAGAAATTGGAGAACTGGATGCCAGCTGCGGCAACATTGGACGATTTCGAGGCCCTCCTCAACGAGAGCTTCGAGCTGGAGACCCCCGAGGAGGGGACGGTCGTCAAGGGCACCGTGCTCGCGATCGAGGCCGGACAGGCCATCATCGACATCGGCTACAAGATGGAAGGCCGGGTCGACCTGAAGGAATTCACCGCTCCGGGCAAGGCCCCCGAGATCGCCGTCGGCGATGTCGTCGAGGTCTATCTCGACCGGGTCGAGAACGCCCGCGGCGAAGCGGTGCTCAGCCGCGAGAAGGCCCGCCGCGAAGAGGCCTGGGACCGTCTCGAGAAGGCTTACGAGAAGGAAGAGCGGGTCGAGGGCGCGATCTTCGGCCGGGTCAAGGGCGGCTTCACCGTCGACCTCGGCGGCGCCGTGGCCTTCCTGCCCGGCAGCCAGGTCGACGTGCGCCCGGTGCGCGACGCCGGCCCGCTGATGCGCATGCCGCAGCCGTTCCAGATCCTGAAGATGGACCGCCGCCGCGGCAACATCGTCGTCTCCCGCCGCGCGGTCCTGGAGGAGAGCCGCGCCGAGCAGCGCGCCGAGATCGTCGCGCGCCTCGCCGAGGGCGATGTCGATCGACGGCGTGGTCAAGAACATCACCGAGTACGGCGCCTTCGTCGACCTCGGCGGCGTCGACGGCCTGCTGCACGTCACCGACATGGCCTGGCGGCGCGTCAACCACCCGTCCGAGATCCTGGGCATCGGCGAGACCGTGAAGGTCCAGGTCATCAAGATCAACAAGGACACCCAGCGCATCAGCCTCGGCATGAAGCAGCTGCAGGCCGATCCCTGGGACACCGTCGAGGAGAAGTTCCCGATCGGCTCCAAGCACACCGGCCGCGTCACCAACATCACCGACTACGGCGCCTTCGTGGAGCTGGAGCCGGGGATCGAGGGCCTGGTGCACGTCTCGGAGATGTCCTGGACCAAGAAGAACGTCCATCCCGGCAAGATCGTCTCGACCAGCCAGGAGGTCGAGGTGGTGGTGCTCGAGATCGACGGCCAGAAGCGCCGCGTGTCGCTCGGCCTCAAGCAGACCCAGGGCAATCCGTGGGAGACCTTCGCGGCCACCCATCCGAACGGCACCCAGGTCGAGGGCGAGATCAAGAACATCACCGAGTTCGGCCTGTTCATCGGCCTCGACGGCGACATCGACGGCATGGTCCACCTCTGCGATCTCGACTGGAACCGCTCGGGCGAGGACGCGATCCACGACTACCGCAAGGGCGACATGGTCAAGGCCGTGGTCACCGACGTCGACGTCGAGAAGGAGCGCATCTCGCTCTCGATCAAGGCGCTCGGCGGCGATCCCTTCGCCGATGCGGTCGACGGCGTGAAGCGCGGCGACATCGTCACCGTCACCGTCACCTCGATCGAGGACGGCGGCATCGAGGTCGAATACGACGGCATGAAGAGCTTCATCCGCCGCTCCGACCTCAGCCGCGACCGCTCCGAGCAGCGCCCCGAGCGCTTCACCAAGGGCGACAAGGTCGATGCCCGGGTGACCAAGATCGACGCCAAGACCCGCAAGCTCGGCCTGTCGATCAAGGCCCGCGAGATCGCCGAGGAGAAGGAGGCCGTCGAGCAGTACGGCTCGTCCGACTCGGGCGCCTCGCTCGGCGACATCCTGGGCGCGGCCCTGAAGCGCAAGGACAACGTCTGAGCGCATGGACGCGCTCGAACGCGACTTCTACGAGGAGCGGCGCCGTAAGTGGCGCCGTTCCGCCTTCTGGCGCGGCTTCCTGATCGCGGCGGTGCTCGCCGCGATCATCGGAGCCTGGCTCGGATCCGGCGAGATCACCGCCGGGCAGCGGCAGATCGCCCGTTTCGAGGTCAACGGCATCATCACCGACGATCCCGACCGCGATCGCCTGCTGCAGGAGCTCGCCGACAGCGACAGCGTGCGCGCTGTGGTCGTGCGGGTGAACTCGCCCGGCGGCACCACCGCTGGCGCGGAGGCGCTCTTCGCCTCGCTCCGCCAGATCGCCGGCAAGAAGCCGCTGGTGGCCGAGCTCGGCGAGGTCGCGGCCTCAGGCGGCTACGTCGCGGCGATCGCGGCCGACCATATCGTCGGCCGGGGTAACACGCTGACCGGCTCGATCGGCGTGATCATGGAATACCCCGACCTCACTCAGGTGATGGACAGGCTCGGCATCAGCCTTGAGACGGTGCGCTCCTCCGAGCTCAAGGCCGAGCCATCGCCGTTCCGGCCCACGAACCCGGAGGCACGCGCCCGCGACGCGGCGCTGGTCGCCGAGAGCTACCGCTGGTTCCGCGGCCTGGTCGGCGAACGCCGTGGCCTCGAAGGCGCCAGGCTCGACGCCGTCGCCAACGGCGGCGTCTTCACCGGGCGGCTCGCGCTGGAAAACGGGCTGATCGACGAAATCGGCGGCGAGCCCCAGGCGCTCGCCTGGCTCGAATCGCGCGACGGCACCCTCGCCGGCCTGCCGGTGCGGGATTGGGAGGTCGAGCACGACAGGACGCTGGCTGGTCGTTTCCTGGGCAAGATTGCCTCAAGCGGCGGGATTCTCGGGGAAATATCGCTCCAGACCGCCCCCAAGCTCTATTCCATCGGACCTTAATTCCTGCCACTATGGTCGCGGCAAGGGATCCTCTCCAAGCGATGTGCCGCCTGAGGCAGGGGCGCCACGGCATCAAGGTGTCGCGATGATAAAGTCCGAACTCATTCAAAAGATCGCCGAGGAGAACCCGCACCTCTTCCAACGGGATGTCGAGCGGATCGTCGGGACGGTGTTCGACGAGATCATCGATGCAATGGCCGCCGGACACCGGGTGGAGCTGCGCGGCTTCGGCGCCTTCTCGGTCAAGAGGCGCGAGGCGCGGCAGGGCCGCAATCCGCGGACCGGCAATTCGGTGACGGTGGAGGAGAAGCACGTCCCCTTCTTCAAGACGGGCAAGCTGCTCAGGGACCGGCTGAACGGTGGCTGACGGCCGGCCGTCGACGCGGAGGCGATCATGCGGACACTGAAGCTCATCCTCCTGGGGCTGATCCTCCTGGCGCTGGTGGTGCTGGCGCTGGCCAACCGCAACGTGGTGACGCTGAATCTCCTGCCGGACGGCATGGCACGGGTAATGCCGGTGGCGGTGGAGCTGCCGCTCTTCGTGGTCTGCCTGCTCTCGGTCGTGGTCGGCATGGTGATCGGCTACCTTCTGGAATGGCTGCGCGAGCACAAGCATCGCCGCCGCGCCTCGCAGAAGGCGCGCGAGGCCGCCCGGCTCAACGTCGAGGTCGATCGGCTGCGCAAGCAGTCGGGCAAGCCGGACGACGACGTGCTCGCCTTGCTCGGGAACTGAGGCGCCGGAATGCGGGTTAAGATCTGCGGCTTGCGATCGCGCGCCGAGGCGAGCGTCGCGGTCGCGTCCGGCGCGGCATATATCGGGCTGGTCCGCTTTCCTCCCTCGCCCCGCCACCTCTCGCTCTCCGATGCGCGCTGGGTCGCCGAAGCGGTTCCCTCCGGAGTGATCCGCGTGGCGCTGACGGTGGATGCCAGCGACGCCGCGCTGGAGGAGCTGCTCGAGGCGGTGCCGATCGACATGCTTCAGCTCCACGGCCGCGAGACCCCGGAGCGGGTGGCCGACATCCGCACCCGCTTTGCGCGCCCGGTCATGAAGGCGGTCGGGGTCTCATCCGAGGCGGATCTCGCGCAGGTCGATGGCTACCTCCGGGTCGCCGATCAGCTCTTGATCGATGCCCGTCCGCCGCGCGGCGCCGACCGGCCCGGCGGCAATGGCATGCCATTCGACTGGCGGCTGCTCCGCGGCCGGCGCTGGAAGCGTCCCTGGATGCTGGCCGGTGGCCTGACGCCGCAGAACGTCACCGAAGCCGTGCGCATGACCGGCGCCGAGCAGCTCGACGTCTCCACCGGCGTCGAGCAAAGCCCCGGCTTCAAGGACGCCGAGCGCATCCGCGCTTTCATGCGCGCCGCTCTTGCCGCGTCCGAGAGGGCCCTGAGCCAAGGCTGACCGGAACCGCTCGACGGCGGAGCGGCGCGGATGTAGAACCGCCGCCTAGTCCGTAAGGTGAGCGCGATGAACCAGCAGCAGCCGAATTCGTTTCGTTCCGGGCCAGACGAACGCGGACGCTTCGGGGATTTCGGCGGGCGCTTCGTCTCCGAGACGCTGATGCCGCTGATCCTGGCGCTCGAAGCCGAGTACGAGAAAGCCAAGACCGACGCGTCCTTCTGGGCCGAGATGGACGATCTCTGGAAGCACTACGTCGGCCGCCCCTCGCCGCTCTACTTCGCCGAGCGGCTGACCGAACGCCTCGGCGGGGCCAAGGTCTTTTTCAAGCGTGACGAGCTCAACCACACCGGCGCGCACAAGATCAACAACGTGCTCGGCCAGATCCTTCTCGCCCGCCGCATGGGCAAGACCCGCATCATCGCCGAGACCGGCGCCGGCCAGCACGGCGTCGCGACCGCCACGGTCTGCGCGCGCTTCGGGCTGAAGTGCGTGGTCTTCATGGGCAGGACCGACGTCGAGCGGCAAAAGCCCAACGTCTTCCGCATGAAGCTTCTCGGCGCCGAGGTGGTGCCGGTGACCAGCGGCCGCGGCACGCTGAAGGACGCGATGAACGAGGCGCTGCGTGACTGGGTGACCAACGTCGCAGACACCTTCTATTGCATCGGCACCGTTGCTGGTCCGCATCCCTATCCGGCGATGGTGCGCGATTTCCAGTCGATCATCGGTCAGGAGACCCGTGCGCAGATGCTCGAGCGCGAGGGCCGGCTGCCGGATACCCTGGTCGCCTGCATCGGCGGCGGCTCCAATGCGATGGGGCTGTTCCACCCGTTTCTCGACGATCCCGACGTGCGGATGTTCGGGGTCGAGGCCGGCGGCCACGGCGTCGACGACCGGATGGAGCACGCCGCCTCGCTGACCGGCGGCCGCCCGGGGGTGCTGCACGGCAATCGCACCTACCTGCTCCAGGACCCCGACGGCCAGATCATCGAGGGCCACTCGATCTCGGCCGGGCTCGACTATCCCGGAATCGGTCCCGAGCACGCCTGGCTGCATGACGTCGGCCGAGTGGAGTACGTCAGCAGCACCGACGCCGAGGCGCTCGAGGCCTTCACGCTGTGCTGCAGCACCGAGGGGATCATCCCCGCGCTCGAGCCGGCGCACGCGCTGGCCCATGTCGCCCGCATCGCCCCGGCCTTGCCCGGGGACCATCTGCTGGTGATGAACCTGTGCGGCCGCGGCGACAAGGACATCTTCACCGTCGCCGAGGCGCTCGGGGTCGGCCTGTGACCCCGATTTGGCCTATATCTTTGGTTTAGGCGGCTAAGCGCCGGGCCGGATTTGATAGAATGCAACCCCAGCCCAATCGCCAGCGGCCCCGGACCGGTCTCATGTTGGACCTGCAGGCGAGTGCCGATCCGGTGTATGGAGGGCGAGCGGTTGCCGGAGCGAGAGGATCGCACCGTGGAGTGCCGAGTAACCATGAGGGGTACGCTCTTGGCCGCGTGTACGTTCGCGGCGGGGTGCGGTGCGTGGGTGTTGGCGGCCCCGCCCGGGAGATACCGGGCGGGGCTGTTCGCTTGCCGAGCGACTGGAGCCTGGATGATGATGCGCCGAACGGCCTACGCGGGCCTCTTGAGCCTCGCCGTCGCCTTCGCGGCACCGCCTCCGGGCATGGCCGCGCCTCTCGACGAGATCGCGACCGACCTGCAGCAGCAGGGCTACCAGATCGTCGAGGTGCGCCGGACCTGGCTCGGCCGCATCCAGATCACCGCGGAGAGATCCGGCTTCCGCCGCGAGATCGTCTTCGACCGCGTCACCGGCGAGATCCGGCGTGATCTTGTCCAGGACGAGGCCAAGCCCGGCGCCGCAGGACGCGGCAGGAGCCTCAAGGAGGTCATCGACCGCGGCATCAAGGGGCTGGCGAAAGGGCCGCCCAAGCCCGCAAAGCCGGCGGCCCCGGGCCGTGTTCCCGGCCGCACCCCCGGCCCCACCGCGCCCGCCGGCGCCGCGCCAGCCTGCACCCATCGCGACGGCTCCGGCCCGCGGCCGCCCCGCGCCGACCGCCCCGTCCGGCATCGCCTCGAGGCCGTCGCAGAGCGGAAGCGCTTCGGCCCGCACCGGCTCCCGCCCCGCGGCCGCGACGCCTGCCGGCAGCACCGCCGCAACCGGTCCGTCTCCCGAGACCACCAGCCCCAGCGCCGCCTCGACCAGCAACAGCAGCAACGCCAGCAGCGGCAGCACTGCCGGCGCAACCAGCACCGCTGGCACCGCCGCCACAACGAGCACGGCCGGCACAGGCAGCACCACCGGGACCGACAGCGGCGCCGGCACCGACAGCGGCAGTGCCACGAGCGGCAGCAGCAGCAGCACCACCACCGACCAGCACCACCACCCACCGGAAGCGACTCCAGCGGCGACGGAAGCGCGACCACCAGCACCAGCGGCACCCCTGGTGACGGAAGCACCAGCAGCGATAGCGGTGGCGGTGATGGAAGCAGCGACAGCAGCGGCGGTGGCAACAGCAGCACCGGCAGTACCAGTGGCGGCGGCGACACCGGCGGCGGCGGCAGCCGGCGGCAGCGACAGCGGCGGCAGCACCGGCGGCGAGGACGCGGGCGCCAGCAGCGACACCGGCGGCTAGACCGGCGCCGCGCCGCCACGGCGCACCGCCGACCGCGAGGCGGAGCTGAAGGCGATGCGCGCCCGACTGCCCCTGACCGTGGCGCTGGTACTCGTCGTCGGCATCCAGAGCCTCTGCACCCTGTTCTTCGTCTGGGACATCCTCGCCGGCGTGATCGGCCTGCGCCGGGCGCCGATGGCCTGGGAGACCCGCGAGCTGCTCGAGATCGGCGCCGCGGTCGGTCTGATCCTCGGCGTCGGGCTCGGCGCGCTGCTGCTGGCCCGCACCCTGATGCGTAACCGCGCGGTCGAAACCCGCCTGCGCCAGCTCTCAGGCGCCTTCGCCGAGCTCCTCGACGAGCGCTTCGCCCATTGGGGGCTGACCCGCTCCGAGCGCGACGTCGCCTGGTTCACCATCAAAGGCCTCAGCATCGCCGAGATCGCCCGGCTCCGCGGCACCAGCGAAGGCACGGTCAAGGCGCATTCCAACGCCATCTACCGCAAGGCCGGCGTCAGCGGCCGCACCCAACTCCTCAGCCTCTTCATCGAGGACCTGATGGAAGCCGCCCCGCCGCCGCCCTCCACCGCCCCGCGAAAGACAGCGTGATCGGCGGACGCCGCGGCTTGCCTGGACCGCCGCGAAGGCGTAAGCCACCGCTCCTGAGACGGGGGCGGCGGTTCCGCCCGGGGGCGCCGCCGCGAGCGCCGGGCATGGGCACGTTACGGTATGGAAAATCTGCAAATCGGCGACCTCGTCGTCCTCACCTCAGGATCGATGCGCATGGCGGTCGAGGCCGTCGACGGCACGCAGGTCGCCTGCGTCTGGTGCCACGAAGGCGAGATCGGCCGCGACGCTTTCGACGCCCGGCTGCTCAAGAAATGGGAGCACCGCGAGGAAGATCGCCCTGCCCGCGCTGAAGGCGGCGCCAAACCCTACCGCGGCGACCGCGAAGGCGGCGGCAAGCCCTACCGCCCCGCCGAGCGCGACGAGCGGCCGCGCGCCAAGCCCGGCTGGGACGGCAAGCCGCGCGAGAAGAAGTTCTTCCGCAAGGACAGCTAAAGGCCGCCCGCCGCCGCTCCCGCCGCGGCTCAGGTCCAGCCAGTCCAGCGCACCCAGGCGCCGTGGAAGTCGGCCCGCGCCAGGGTCCGCGTCTCGCCGCCCGGCCATAGCGTCAGGGTCAGCGCCGCACCCGGTTCGGCGCCGTCGCCCTCCATCCGGAGCCAAGCGAGCGGCGCCTCGGCGCTGGCGGCAGCACCCGCCGCCTCGAGGGCGGCCCGGGCACGCGCGCGCGCCTCCGGCGGCAGGTACGACCAGATGATCGAATGATACACCACGTGGGCGCAGCCAGGGCGCCTGACCGCGAGCCGCGCCTCCAGCCAGTCGATCGCATCGGCCCGCTCGACCCGCACGCCGCAGATCCGCGCGATGGCGATCGCCGCCGTCATCCGCGCCTTGCGCTCCGCCTGGTCCGCCCACACAAAGGAGAGGAGCCGCCGTCGGCCCGCGGCGTCCATCGCGTCCACCGGATCGCGGTCGCAGCCGGCGCGCTCGACCACCCGCGCTGCGGCAAGCGGCGGCAGCGGCCCCTGCCAGTCGGGCACGATGCGCACCGGCGAGCCCTGGTCGCCCCAGACGGCCGTGCCGAAGCGGTAGCCGAAATGGTCCCACGCCAGGTTCAGACCCGCGCTGGCCCCGAGTTCGGAGGTCACGAGTGGCAGGCCAGTGCGATCGGCGATTGTCAGAAAGCCCGGGCAGAGCGCCGCGCTGCGCTGCGGCTCGTTGGTCTGCGGCGGCCCGTCGAGGCGGCGAAGGATGTAGCCCTCATGCGCCTCGAGCGCCGCGGCGATCGCGCCCCAGAGCGCCTCGTCGTCGGCCTCCTCCGGAGGATAGACCGCCATCAGTCCCGGGTCGCGGCCCTCGAGCACCAGCCCGTGCAGTGCCCCAGCAAGCCGCAGCGCCAGCGCGTCGCCGCGCCCGCCGGCGTCGCCCTGCCAGCCGAGCAGCCGATCCGCCACCGCGCCGCCGGCGACCAGACGCTCGGCAGCCAGCGTGCAGACCCGGCCGGTGAACGGCGACCCCATCGCGGCGCAGATCCGGCCCTGCTCGCGGAAGGCATCCCGCACGCTCACCGGAAGCGGTCCACCAGCTTCTGGATCGCACTCCTGGCGTCATCCTCCGGCGGCGCGACCGGCGCGGCCGACGGCGACTCGCGCTGCGGCCGAGGAGGCTTCGGCGGCGCCATCCGCCGGCCGATTGCATCGAGAAAGCCCGCTATGTCGCCGCCGGCCAGCGCCGGCGCGCCCTCGGCGATGCCGCGCAGCAGATCGTCGAGCCAGTCGGCGTCGGCCTTGGCAAAATCGCCGAGCACGTGGCCCGTCACCAGCCGCTTGTCGCCGGGATGGCCGATCCCGAGCCGCACCCGGGTGAAGTCCGGCCCGATATGCGCGCCGATCGAGCGGATGCCGTTGTGTCCGGCGGTGCCGCCGCCGGTCTTGACCCGCACCTTGCCGGCCGCGAGATCGAGTTCGTCGTGCAGCACCACCACGTCGCCGGGCGCGAGCTTGAAGAAGCCGAGCGCCGCCTGCACCGCGTCGCCGGAGAGGTTCATGTAGGTGCCGGGCTTCAGCAGCAGCACCTTCTCGGACCCGAGCCGCCCCTCGGCGAGCTGGCCGTGGAACTTGCTGCGCCACGGCGAGAAGCCGTGCGCCGAGGCGATGGCATCGGCCGCCATGAAGCCGATGTTGTGCCGGCTGCGGGCGTAGTCCGCCCCGGGATTGCCCAGACCGACGAAAAGCTTCATCGCCCCGCCCCTGACATGCAGAACGCGCCGCGGCGGGCGCGACGCGCCTTCCATCTAGCACGCTGCCACCGCGCGGTCAGCCCTCCGCGGCCTCGCCGTCCTCGGTCTCGTTGTCTTCGGAGCGCAGACCCGACGGCGCCTGGATGCTGGCGATCACGAAGTCGCGGTCGGTGATCGTCGGCCGGCTGCCCGCCGGCAGCGCCACATTGGAGATGTGGATGCTGTCGTGGATGTCGGTGCCGGTGAGATCGACGACGACGCTCTCCGGGATGTCGCCCGCGGTCACCATCAGCTCGACCTCGGGGCGCACCTCGGTCAGCACGCCGCCGCGCTTCAGGCCCGGCGACTTGTCGCGGTTGACATAGACCACCGGGATGTAGAGCGCGATCCGCGACCTCTCGCTGAGGCGCAGGAAGTCGACATGCACCGGCAGGTCCTTGACCACATCGCGCTGCACGCTGCGGCAGATCACGGCATTGTCCTTGCCGTCGACCTGGACGTTGATCAGCGTCGACAGGAAGCGGCCCGCCTTGAGCTGCTTGAGCAGCGTGTTGAAGCGGACGTTGATCGGCTGCGGAGCGTCGCCGCCGCCGTAGATCACGCCTGGAACAAATCCTTCGCGACGTGCGCTGCGGGCGGCCCCCTTGCCGACCCCTGCGCGCGCCACGGCTTCGAGAACTGGTGTCTCAGCCATGTGGCTCTCCTGAGATTGCACGCGCGGCCTTCCTCCAAGGGTGCAAGACCGCGAGGCGCGTCCATAGACGATTTCGCCGGAACAAAAAAGCCGAAAGTTGGCCCGGCTCAGGACCGATCAGGGTAGCAGCTGACCTCGACCAGATTTCCGTCGGGATCGCGGAAGTAGATCGACCGCATCGGGCCGCGCGCACCCTCGCGTTCCACCGGGCCGAGTTCTACCGCGACCGCCATCGCCGCGAGCCGGGCCGCCAAAGCCTCGATCGGCTCGGCCGAGACGAGGCAGAAGTCGCCGGCCCCGGGCGTCGGTGCGGCCGCCTTCGGCGCGAAGGGGCGATCCGACTGGTGCAGGTTGATCTTCTGCCCGCCGAACGTCAGCGCGGTCGGCCTGCCGGGGCTGTCGACCCGCGCCAGCCCGAGCGCGCGCTCGTAGAAGGCGCAGGACGCCTCGACGGAGCGCACGGTCAGGACGAAATGGTCAATGCCGGTGATCACGCCACGACGGAGGTCTCGGATGCTTGCGCACCGGCGAGGCCGCGCTGCTCCAGCAAGGCCTCGACCCCCGGCAGCCGGCCGCGGAAATCGGTGTAGAGCGTCGCCGCCTCGCGCGAGCCGCCGGCGCTCAGGATGCAGTCGAGGAGCCGCTTCGCCGTCGCCGGATCGAACACGTCGCCGGTCTCGCGGAACGCCGCGAAGGCGTCGGCGTCCATCACTTCCGACCACATGTAGGAGTAGTAGCCCGACGAATAGCCGTCGCCGGCAAAGACATGCTGGAAGTGCGGCGTTGCGTGCCGCATCACGATCGCCTTCGGCATGCCGAGCCCCGCCAGCGTCGCCGCCTGCGCCGCCATCGGATCGGCCGGCGCCGGACCGGCGTGGAAGTCGAGATCGACCAGCGCCGAGGCGAGATACTCCACCGTCGCGAACCCCTGGCCGAAGTTCCGCGCCGCGATCAGCCGCTGCATCAGGTCCCGCGGCATCGGCTCCCCGGTACCCGCGTGCCTCGCATGCGCCTCCAGCACCTCCGGCGTCTCGAGCCAATGCTCGTAGAGCTGGCTCGGCAGCTCGACGAAGTCCCGAGCGACGCTGGTCCCCGATACGAACTCGTAAGTGACGTCCGACAAAAGCACGTGCAGCGCATGGCCCATCTCGTGGAACAGCGTATGCGCGTCGTCGAAAGTCAGCAGGTTCGGCTCGCCCTTCGGCGCCTTGGCGAAGTTGCAGACGTTGAGCGCAATCGGCCGCACCTCGCCGTCGAGCTTCGACTGCCCGCGGAACGACGAGCACCAGGCGCCCGAGCGCTTCGAGGAACGCGCGAAATAGTCGCCGATGAAGACCCCCATGTGCCGATCACCGCGCCGCACCTCCCAGGCGCGCGCGTCCGGATGGTAGAGCTCGGCCTCGAACGGATGAAAGCTCAGCCCGAATAGCCGCCCCGCGACATCGAACGCCGCTCCCAGCATGCTGTCGAGCTCGAGGTACGGCTTCAGCGCCGCATCGTCGAAGGCATGCTCGCGCGCCTGCTGGATCGCGGCATAGTAGCGCCAGTCCCACGGCTCCAGCGCGCCGTTGACCCCGTCCGCCCGCATCAGCGCCTCGAGCTTGCCCGCGTCGGCCTCTGCCTGCGCCCGCGCCGGCCCCCAGACCGCCAACAGCAGTTCGCGCACCGCCTCCGGGGTCTTCGCCATCTCCGGCTCGAGCTTGTAGGACGCGAAGTCGGCATAGCCGAGCAGCCGCGCCCGCTCCTCGCGCAGCGCCAGCGTCTCGGCGACCACCGCGCGATTGTCGCTGTCCCCGCCGTTCGCGCCGCGCGCCACCCAGGCCTTGAACGCGGTCTCCCGCAAATCCCGCCGCCGCGAGGTCTGCAGAAACGGCACGATCAGGCTCCGCGACAGCGTCACCACATGCCCCTCCACGCCGCGCTCCGCCGCCGCCTCGGCCATCGCCGCCCGGAGATCGTCGGGCAGCCCATCGAGATCGTCCGGCCCGAGCGGCAGCATCCAGGCCTTCTCGTCGGCCAGCACGTTCTGCCCGAACGCGGTCCCGAGGCTCGCCAGCCGCTCCAGCACCGCCCGCAGCCGCGCCCGCTCCGCGCCCTCGAGCCGCGCCCCGGCGCGGACGAACATCCGGTGATAGAGCGTGAGCACCCGCTCCTGCTCCGCCGTCAGGCCCAGGCCGTCCTTCCGCGCCATCAGCGCATCGACCCGCGCGAACAGCGCCGCGTTCATCATCGTCGCGGAATGATGCGCCGCCAGCCGCGGGCTCAGATCGCGCTGCAACGCCTCGATCGCATCGTTGGT
The DNA here is from genome assembly GCA_963750745.1 of uncultured Alphaproteobacteria bacterium. Taxonomy (GTDB): domain Bacteria; phylum Pseudomonadota; class Alphaproteobacteria; order Rhodobacterales; family Rhodobacteraceae; genus Amaricoccus. The sequence goes on from CAVVSO010000023.1 coordinate 87,623, forward strand.
ATCGGCCCCGGCGAGGTTGAAGAACACCGCCGCCACCCGGTCGAGCGTCCGCTCCGACCGCTCCATCGCCTCGATGGTATTGGCAAAGTCCGGCTCGGCCGGGTCGGCCGCGATCGCATCGACGTTGCCGCGCGCCTCCGTCAGCGCCGCCTCGAAGGCCGGCGCGAAATCGGCGGTCCCGATCGCCTTGAACGGCGGTAGGCCGAACCGTCCGGTCCAGTCCTGAAGCAAAGGGTTCATCGCGGATCCTCGTCCGGCCAAGCGTCACGCGGCGGACACTTGGCCGGCGCGGGCCCGGGTCAAGACCCGGCGGCGTTCGCCGAATCGAGCGTCGTCGCGGTGCCCCGGGCGAAGGCCTGCACCACCGCGCGGTAGTATTCCGCGCTGGTCGCCGGCACGCTGACGACCGTGCTCCCCGGCGGCAGATAGGTCGCCACGTCCTGGGCGCTCGCGGTCACGTCGTAGCTCGCCGCGTTGGTGCCGTCGGGATTGATCAAGTTCACCCGGCCCGAGAGCTTCGCGGTCTCGGCGGTGGCGCCGCTCACGAAGGGGCTGTTCAGCGAGATCTCGTCGACGTCGACATCGATGCGCTTGCCCTTCGGATCGATGCGCCCGGCGATATTCGCCCGCGATAGCGGTCTGCAGGTCGTCGCTCAGATGCTGCCAGTAGGCCACCGCCTCGCGGCTGCCGACCGCCGGCAGGTCCGCCTCGACCGAGACGTCGGATATGGTCAGAGGCTCCGGCTGCTTGCCGCCGCTGCAGGCGGCGAGCGCCAGCGCCGAGGCGGCCAGAAGACCCAGCGTTCTCATCGTTGTCTCCTTGCGTTGTTCGCCGCGGCCAGCGCCGGCAGGGTGCTGACCGGCAACGCCTTTCCGGCCCGAGCGGTTCCACCGACGGCCGCGACCGGCAACATCCCGCCGCCGGCTCGTCGCAATCCGCCCGCCGAGCGTCGGGCCGGCCCGCTTGCGCCGGCGGCCGCTCCGCTAGAAAGTCCGGGCGGCGACAGGAGCGGGAGGCAGGCGGTGAGGACCCATGTGCGCGCGGTGGTGGTCGGCGGCGGCGCGGTCGGCGCCGGGATCGCCTATGCGCTGGCCAAGGCCGGCTGGACCGACACCGTGCTCCTCGAGCGCGACGAGCTCACCTCCGGCTCGACCTGGCACGCCGCGGGCCTCTTGCCGCTCTTCAACATGGGCTACGCCACCAGCCACATCCACGACCACTCGGTGAAGCTCTACAAGGCGCTGGAGGCCGAGACCGGCCTCAACGCCGGCTTCTCGGTGGTCGGCAACCTGCGCATGGCGCAGACCGACGCCCGGATGGACGAATACCAGCTCTACGCCGCCACCGCCGAGACCGTCGGCATCCCGCACGAGTTCCTGACCCCGCCGCAGATCCGCGACCGCTGGCCGCTGGTGCGCACCGACGACCTCAAGGGCGCGCTCTTCCACCCCACCGACGGCTACATCAACCCCGCCGACGTCACCCAGGCGCTCGCCAAGGGCGCCCGGCAGATGGGCGTCGAGATCGTCCGCAAGGCCCAGGTCGACGGCTACGCCTGGACCGGCTCGGAGTGGATCGTCTCCGGCCGGATCATGGCCGACCGCGGCGGCAACCTGGTCGCCACCGACGAGACCTTCGAGATCCGCGCCGAGCACGTCGTCACCGCCACCGGCAACCACGCCCAGCGCACCGCCCGCCTGCTCGGCCTGAAGATCCCGGCGATCCCGGTCGAGCACCAGTACATCGTCACCGAGCCCGACCCCGCGCTCGTCGCGTTCCGCAAGACCAACCCCGAGCACCCGGTGCTGCGCGACGCCGACGCGAAATGGTACGTCCGCGAGGAGCGCGGCGGCTGGATCCTCGGCCCCTACGAGAACGGCGCCCCCGCCCGCTTCGAATACGCCGTCCCCGACAGCTTCCGCGCCGACCTCTTCCCGCTCGACCTCGACCGCATCGAGACCGAATACCTGTCGATGATCCACCGGATCCCGACCTCGGAGTCCGCCGGCCTCAAGGACGACTTCAACGGCCCGATCTGCTACACCCCCGACGGCAACCCGCTGGTCGGCCCCGCGCCGGGCCTGCGCAACCTCTGGCTCGCCGAGGGCTTCTCCTTCGGCATCACCGCCGCCGGCGGCACCGGCCACTACCTCGCCCAGATGATGACCGCCGGCGAGGCCGAGATCGACATGGCCTCGCTCGATCCCCGCCGCTACGGCGCCTGGATGACCACCGAGTATGCCGCACGCAAGAACGAGGAATGCTACAGCCACGTCTTCGTGCTGCACCACCCCGACGAGGAGCGCGAGGCCTGCCGCCCGCTGCGCACCGCCCCCTGCTACGACCGGGTCAAGGCCCGCGGCGCCCAGTTCGGCCAGGTCAATGGCTTCGAGCGCCCGAATTACTATGCGCCGCAAGACTTTGACGACCACGCCTCGCGCAGCTTCCGAAGGGGCGGCTGGTGGCCCTACGCCGTCGAGGAAGCTAAGGCGATCCGCGAGAACGTCGGCCTGATCGACGCCAGCGCCTTCACAAAGCACATCGTCAGGGGCCCGGGCGCCACCGCCTTCCTCGACTGGTTCACCACCAACCGCCTGCCGAAGGTCGGCCGCCTCAACCTCACCTACGCGCTGACCGGGACCGGCACCACCCGCACCGAATACACCATCGCCCGCACCGGCCGAGAACGCCTACTACCTCGTCTCCGCCGGCGCCTGGACCGCCTACGACGCCGACTACCTGCGCAAGGCCGCCGAGGACCGCGCGCCCGACTTCGGCCCGATCGAGATCCAGGACGTCACCACCCAGATTCGGCGTCTTCGCCGTCGCCGGCCCCGCCTCCCGACGGCTGCTGCAGGCGCTGATCCGCGATGCCGACCCCGCCACGGCGCTCGCCAACAAGCGCTTCCCCTGGCTCTCCGCCCGCCGGATCGAACTCCTGATGTGCCCGGTCAACGCGCTGCGCGTCGCCTATACCGGCGAGCTCGGCTGGGAGCTGCACCATCCGATCGAGATGCAGAACTACCTCTTCGACCGGCTGATGCAGGCCGGCGAGCCGCTCGGCCTCAAGCTCGTCGGCGCCCGCGCCCAGAACTGGCTGCGCCAGGAGAAGTCCTACCGTGCCTTCGGCACCGAGCTCGGCCGCGACGCGACGCCGCTCGAAGCCGACCTTCCCCGCTTCGTCGATCTCTCCAAGGACTTCCACGGCAAGGCGGCGATGCAGGCGATCGGCATCCGCTCGAAATGCGTGACCCTGCTGATCGACGGCCCCGCCGACGCCGACCCCTGGGGCCGCGAGGCGCTCTACGCCGGCGACGACCCGCGTCGGCCGCCTCACCTCCGGCGGCTGGTCGGTCGCCTTCAACCGCTCGATCGGCATGGGCTACGTCCACCCCGATCATGCCGCGGTCGGCACGCGCCTCCAGGTCAGGATGCAGGATGCCCTCTGGCCCGCCGAGATCGTGCAGGACAGTCCCTACGACCCCGAGAACGCCCGCATCCGCGCCGACGGCTAGCGCCGCCGGCGCGGTCCGGTGCCTCAGGAGATCATCTCGAATCCGCCGAAGATCATCCGCTTCATGTCGAACGGCATATCGCCGGTGGGCTGCATGCGCGGGTCGTCCATCATCTTCTTGTTGCCGGCGTCGCGCGCCTCCCGCGACGGCCAGATGATCCAGGAGAAGGCCACCGTCTCGCCGGGTTCGAGCTTCACCGCCATCGGGAACGAGGTCACCTTGCCCTCGGGCACGTCGTCGCCCCAGCAATCCACCACCGTCGTGGCCCCGAACTCCTTGCAGAGCGACCCGAATTCTCGCGACATCTTCTCGTATTCCTCGCGCCGGTCGCTGCGCACCGGCAGCACCATTCCGTCGACATAGGCCATGGCCGTCCTCCCTGACTAGAAGCGCCGGCAGCCTACCCGCGTTTCCGGCCGAGGGGGATTCCGGATCTCCGCCGGTGACGCCGGCGGCGGACTTCAGCTAGGGTGCGGCCGAACCGAACCCAGGGGGACCGCCCAATGCGCCAGAGCCTTCGCTACGTCCTGTTCCTCGCCGCGGCCGCCGGCGCCGCTCCGGCCGCCGCCGAAGGCGTCCTCGACCGGCTGAAGGAGTCCGGCGAGATTCGCATCGGGGTCCGCTCCGATGCCGCACCGCTCTCCTACACCGACAAGGACGGCAAGCCCGCGGGCTTCTCGGTGCTGGTCTGCGGCGCCGTCGCCGCGGCGCTCGGCAAGGCCGTCGGGCACGACCCGCTGACGGTCACGCCGACCGTTGTCGGCACCGACGACCGCTTCGACAGGGTATCCGGCGGCAAGGTCGACATGCTCTGCGGCGCCGACACCATCACCCTCGATCGCCGCAAGCAAGTCGACTTTTCGATCCCGATCTTCGTCGACGGCGCCGCGGTGCTGCTCCGCCGCAATTCGGCGACGAACCTCGACGCGCTCGCCGGCAAGAAGATCGGCGTCCGCGCCGGCACCACCACCGAGGAGGCGGTCCGCGGCACGCTGGCGGCGAAAAAGATGCAGGCCGACGTGGTGACCTTCGCCTCCCACCCCGACGGCCTCAAGGCACTCGAGAACAAGGAAATCGACGCCTACTTCGGCGACCAGTCGATCCTCTACCAACTCTACTTCCAGAGCGATGCGAAAGCCGACCTGGTGATCTCCGACAACACCCTCACCGTCGAGACCCAGGGCATCGCCCTGCCGCGCGGCGACGACGACTTCCGCCTCGCCGTCGACACCGCGATCAGCGAGCTCTACCGCTCCGGCCAGATGGAGGCCTTCTTCAAGCAGGCCTTCCCCGGCGCCACCCCCGGCCTCGCGCTCAAGGCGATGTTCCTGATCGCGCCGCAGCTGCCCTGACGCCTCAGCCGAGCGCGGCGGCGAAGACCTCCGGCGCCACGTTGCCCCCCGAGGCGACGCAGATCACCGCGTCGCCGCCGATGTCGCCGGCGCGGAACAGCGCCGCCGCCAGCGACACCGCGCCGCCCGGCTCGAGCACGATCTTCAGGTGCGCGAACGCCAGCGCCATCGCCCCGAGCGCCTCGGCGTCGCTGACCGCGAGCCCCGGCCCCGCCAGCCGCTCCAGCACCGGAAAGGTCAGCGCCCCCGGCCGCGGCGTCAGGATCGCGTCGCAGATCGAGCCGGTCGCGGCCGCGTTCCCGACCCGCTCGCCCGCCGCCAGCGAGCGCGCCATGTCGTCGAAGCCCGCCGGCTCCGCTGTCCGCACCCGGAGGCCCGGCGCCTCCGCCTCCAAGCGCCAGCGCCATGCCCGCGCTCAGCCCGCCGCCGCCGCAGCAGACCAGCACGTCGGCGTCCGCCACGCCGGCCTCCGCCGCCTGCGCCGCGATCTCGAGCCCCAGCGTGCCCTGCCCGGCGATCACCTCCGGATGGTCGAACGGCGGGATCAGGCTCAGCCCGCGCTCCGCCGCCAGCCGCGCGCCGAGCGCGTCGCGGTCCTCGCCGGGCCCGGTCGTAGAGCACCACCTCGGCGCCATAGCCGCGGGTGCCCTCGATCTTCACCGCCGGCGCGTCCGAGGGCATCAGGATCACCGCCGGCACCCCGTGCGCCGCCGCCGCCCAGGCCACGCCCTTGCGCGTGGTTGCCCGACGAGAAGGCCAGCACCCCGCGCGCCCGCGCCTCGGGCGCCAGCGCCGAGACCGCCGCCCAGGCGCCGCGCGCCTTGAACGAGCCGGTCACCTGCAGGCACTCCGCCTTGACCAGCACCCGCCGCCCGGCGATCCGGTCGAGCGCCCGCGGCCGAGCAGCGGCGTCCGCCGGATGCCGCGCGCCCGCGCCGCCGCCGCCCGGATCGCCGCGATGTCGGTCACGCCGCGACCCGCGCCAGCAGCGCCGCCAGCGCCGCCAGCGCCTCGGGCTCGTCGAGGAACGGCACGTGCCCGCGGTCCGGCACCTCGGCCACGATCAGGTCCGGCCGCCGCGCCCGCATCTCCGCCACCGTCTCGGCGGTCAGCAGGTCGGAGTTCGCCCCCCGCACCACCGCCACCGGCACCCCCGTCAGCGCGTCGAAGAGCGGCCAGAGATCGCCGGCGGGCTGCGCCGACTGCGCCTCGAGCGCGTCGCGGATCCGCGGGTCGTAGTTCAGCGCCAGCCCGTCCGGCGCCGACGTCGAACCAGCGCTCGCGCCAGGCTCAGCCACGTCGCCGTCTGTCGAGCCCCGGGAAGCGCTCGCCCATCCGCGCCTTGAGCGCCGCCACCGCCTCGGTGAGCTCTGCGCCCGCGGCGTCGATCCCGAGATAGGTCATGATGTTGGCGAGCCCCTCCGGCGCCAGCTCCGGCCCGATGTCGTTGAGCAGCACCCCCGCCAGCCGCTCCTTCGCCATCGCAGCCAGCACCATCGCGATCAGCCCGCCGCGCGAGGTGCCGACGACCACCACCCGCTCGAGCCCGAGATGGTCGAGGAACTCCACCACGTCGCGCGCCTCGACCACGACGTTGTAGTTCGCGGAACTCCGGATCGCGGTCCGAGGCGCCGCGGCCGCGCAGCGTCAGCCGGATCAGCCGGTGCCGCCCGCCGAGCGCCGCCGCCAGCTCGTCGAAGTCCGAGCCGTTGCGGGTCAGCCCCGGCAGGCAGAGCAGCGGCAGCCCGGCGCCCTCCTCGGTCCAGGCGAGCGACAGGCCGTCGGAGGTGGTGAAGCGGTTCATCGGTCCTCCAGCGGCAGCGGTCTTCGCCAGGCCGCTCACAGGTTCTCCGGCTGCGCCATGCCGATCGCATGGAAGCCGCCGTCGACGAAGATCACCTCGCCGGTGGTGCAGGCCCCGAGCTCGGAGGCGAGATAGACCGCCGTGCCGCCCACCGCCTCCAGCGTCGCGTTGGCCCGCAGCGGCGCGTTGCGCTCGGTGGCGTGGTAGACCTTGCGCGCGCCGGCGATCGCGGCGCCCGGCCAGCGTCCGCATCGGCCCGGGCGAGATCGCGTTGACCCGGATGCCCTCGCGGCCCGAGGTCGTTGGCGAGATAGCGCACCGCGCTCTCCAGCGCCGCCTTGGCCACGCCCATGACGTTGTAGTTCGGCGTCACCCGCTGCGCGCCGAGGTAGGTCAGCGTCAGGATCGAGCCGCCGCGCCGCATCAGCGGCGCCGCCCGCCGGGTCAGCTCGACGAGGCTGTAGCAGGAGATGTCGAGCGAGTTCAGGAAGTTCGCCCGGCTGGTGTCGAGGAACCGCCCGTCGAGCTCGGCCTTGTCGGAATAGGCGATGGCGTGCACCAGCACGTCGAGCCGCCCCAGTCCGCCGCCGATCCGCGCGAAGAGCGCGTCGAGCGAGGCGGCGTCCTGCACGTCCGCCGGCACCACGATCTTCGCCCCGAGGCTCTCGGCCAGCGGGATCACCCGCCGCCCGAAGCCCTCGCCCTGGTAGGTGAAGGCGAGCTCCGCGCCCTGCGCCGCGAAGGCCCGGGCGATGCCCCAGGCGATCGAATGGTCGTTGGCGACCCCGAGGATCAGCGCCCGCTTGCCCGCGAGCAGCCTGCCCGCCACCGGCTCACCCGTCATGGCGGCTCAGGAGCAGCGAGGCGTTGGTGCCGCCGAAGCCGAAGCTGTTGGTCATCACCGTGTCGAGCCCGGCGTCGTCGACCCGCGCCGTGGCGATCTCCCCCGGCCGGAGCTCCGGGTCGAGCGTCTCGACGTTGATCGACGGCGCGATGAAGTCGTCGCGCAGCATCAGGAGGCAGTAGATCGCCTCCTGCGCCCCGGTCGCGCCCTGGCTGTGCCCGGTCATCGACTTGGTCGAGCTGATCGGCGGCGCCTCGCCCTCGCCGAAGACCCGGCGCACCGCCTCCACCTCGCTGACGTCGCCGACCGGCGTCGAGGTGCCGTGCGCGTTGATGTAGCCGACCTGGCGCTCCTCCGGCAGCGTCGAGAGCGCCAGCCGCATCGCCCGCTCGCCGCCGGATCCCGACGGCGCCACCATGTCGTGCCCGTCCGAGGTGGCGCCGTAGCCGGTCACCTCGGCATAGATCTTCGCGCCCCGCGCCTTGGCATGCTCGAGCTCCTCCAGCACCACCATGCCGCCGCCGCCGGCGATCACGAAGCCGTCGCGGTCGGCGTCGAAGGCGCGCGACGCCTTCTCCGGCTGGTTGTTGTACTTGGTGCTCATCGCGCCCATCGCGTCGAACAGGCACGAGAGCGTCCAGTCGAGCTCCTCGCCGCCGCCGGCGAAGACGATGTCCTGCTTGCCCCACTGGATCTGCTCGACGCCGGTGCCGATGCAATGCGCGCTGGTCGAGCAGGCCGAGGTGATCGAATAGTTGATGCCGCTTGATCTTGAACGGCGTCGCCAGGCAGGCCGAGACCGTCGAGGACATGCAGCGGGTCACCATGAACGGCCCCATCCGCTTCGGGCTGCCCTTCTCGATCACCGTGCGGTGCGCCTCGAACATGTTGCGCGTCGACGGCCCGCCCGAGCCGGCGATCAGCCCGCGTGCGCTCGTTCGAGACGTCGCTCTCCTCGAGCCCGGCATCGGCGATCGCCTGCTGCATGGCGAGATAGGCGTAGGCCGCCCCGTCGCCCATGAAGCGGAGCTGGCGCTTGTCGATCAGCTCGGTGACATCGATGTCGGGCTTGCCGTGCACCTGGCAGCGGAAGCCGTGCTCGGCATAGTCCGGCGCGAAGCTGATGCCCGAGCGGCCCGCCTTCAGCGAGGCCGCGACCTCCTCGGCGTCGTTGCCGATCGACGAGACGATGCCGAGGCCGGTGATCACGACGCGGCGCATGCGCGGTCCTCCCCCCTGGATCAAAGTCGTGCGGCTTTGATCGGATTGGTTGACGACGGAGCCCGGCCGGCGCAGAACGGCGCCGCCCTCCCGGTCACGCTCCGTCCTGGAACAGTCCGACCTTCATGTCGGTGGTGGCGTAGATCACCTCGCCGTCCGCCCGCATCGTGCCATTGGCGATGCCGAGCTTCAGCTTGCGGTCGATCACTCGCGTGAAATCAACGGTATACTCGATGAGCTTCACTTCCGGCGTCACCATGCCGGTGAACTTCACCTCGCCGACGCCCAGCGCCCGGCCGCGGCCCTGCATGCCGCGCCAGCCCAGGTTGAAGCCGGTCAGCTGCCAGAGCGCGTCGAGCCCGAGGCAGCCCGGCATCACCGGGTCGCCGAGGAAGTGGCACTGGAAGAACCAGAGATCCGGCCGGACGTCGAACTCGGCCACGACATGGCCCTTGCCGGCGCTGCCGCCGTCGGCCGAGATGTCGGTGATCCGGTCCATCATCAGCATCGGCGGCGCCGGAAGCTGCGGGTTGCCCGGCCCGAACATCTCGCCGCGGGCGCACGACATGAGCCCGTCGTAGTCGAACTGCGTCGGCCGGCCGGTCATTTCGGGCGCAAGGCTCCCTGGCGTTTTTTCCGACGCGACCTCTACCACCCGACCCCGCGGCGGTGCAAGGGCCGGGGGCGTCGCGCCCCTGCCCCCGCACTTTTCATGCCCGGCAGCGGCCGGGCTGGAAATTCCCGCGCAATCCGGTTATGACCGTCTAGTCATGCAGGACAAGCACATGCCGCCGGCGAGGAGCATCGATCGGCGCCCGCCTCGAGGCCGGGCCGCGGGCTGGCTGACCGGCGCCGGCCTCAGGCCGACGCGGCAGCGGCTGGCGCTGGCCGAGCTCCTGGTCGGCGACGGCCGCAACCGCCACGTCACCGCGGAAGGGCTGCACGAGGCGGCGCGTCGGCACGGCGCGCCGGTGTCGCTCGCCACCGTCTACAACACGCTGCGCGCCTTCTGCGGGGCGCGGCTGATGCAGGAGGTCACCGTCGACGGCAGCCGCTCCTACTTCGACACCCGGGTCGACGCCCATCCGCACTACTATTGGGAGGAGGACGGCCGGCTGACCGACGCCCCGACCGAGGCGGCGGTGTTGGCCGGCGCCCCGCAGATCCCCGAAGGCGCCGAGCTCGTCCGCATCGACCTCGTCCTGCGCCTGCGCAAGGCCCGCTGACCCCTATTTCGTCCATATGCATTCAAGATACTTTCAAGATGCTTTCAAGACGCCGAAAATTACGCGAGATCACGAGTTTACCCGATACGCTTGTTCCGATAGCCGATCAGACCAAAGTCCATAGGCATCCCCGCCCCCACCGGCTATGGATCCGCGAGCGCAACCAGCGGAGCGCCCGCCTTGACCCACCTCGCCCGATGGCGCGACCAGCCCCTGGTCCTGCAGTTCCTGCTCGCCGGTGGCGCGGTCATGCTCGCGGCGATGCTGGTGATCGGCGCCTGGATCACCGGCCGGATTGAGGACTCCGTCGTCGCCAACACCGCCTCCGCCGGCGCGCTCTATCTCGAGAGCTTTGTCTCCCCCCTCAGCCAGGAGCTCGCCGCCAACGACCGCCTGTCCGAGCCCGCGGTACGCGCCCTCAACGAGGTCTTCGCGACAACCGGGATCGGTAAGCGTATCGTTTCGTTCAAGATCTGGAAGCCGGACGGCCTCGTCGCCCATGCCTCGAACCCGACGCTGATCGGCAAGCGCTTCACCCCCAAGCCGGCGCTTCAGGCCGCCTGGGCCGGCAAGGTCACCGGCACCTTCGATGAGCTCGACAACGCCGAGAACGCGACCGAGGCCGCGCTCGGCATCCCGCTCCTGGAGGTCTATTCGCCGCTTCACGAGGTCTGGTCCGGCAAGATCATCGCGGTCGCCGAGTTCTACGAGGTCGCGACCGACCTCCAGCACGACCTCGCCGACGCCCGCCGCAAGAGCTGGCTCCTCGTCGCCGGGGTGTTTCTCGCCAGCGGCCTGATGCTCCTCGGCATCGTCCGCGCCGGCGGCCGCACCATCGCCCAGCAGAAGGCGCAGCTCGAAGCCCGAGTCGCCCAGAACGCCGAGCTCCGCCAACGCGCCATCGGCGCGTCCGCCCGCGCCACGGCCCAGGCCGAGCGCAGCCTCCGCCGGGTCAGCGCCGACCTCCACGACGGCCCCGCGCAATATGTCGCCCTCGCCGCGATGCGCCTCGACAGTCTGGCGCCCGAGACCGAAGCCGGCCGGCAGGAGGCGGCAATAGTGCGCGAGGCGCTGCAGACCGCCCTCACCGAGAATCCGCGCCGTCTCGCGCGGGCTCTCCCTGCCCGAACTCGACCGGCTGCCTCTCGCCCAGGTCGCGCACCGCGCGATCGATGCTCACCTGCGCCCAGCAGGCAGGCCGATCGCACTCAGCTATTCTGGCGACAAGAATCCGGAAGTGGATGAATCTACCCGGATTTGCCTCTACCGCTTCCTGCAGGAAGCCCTGTCCAACGCCGCGCGCCACGCGCCCGGCGCCGACGTCCGCGTCCGGGTGGAAGTCGCAGCCGACCGACTGACTGCGACGGTGGAAGACGACGGCCCGGGCTTCGATCCAACCCTAGCCGGCGCGGCACCGGGCGACGGTGGCCAAGGCCTTGCCGGTCTCCGCGATCGCGCCGAAAGCATCGGTGGCGACTTCCGGGTGGACACTAGAACCGGGAGCGGAACCACAGTTACCCTGAAACTGCCGCTCGGCAGAGGAGAGATGCGATGACGATCCGAACCGTGCTCGCCGACGATCATCCGATCTTCCGCGACGGGCTGGTGCGCACCCTCGAGGAGAGCGGCGCCTTCACCGTGGTCGGCGCCGCCGGCAGCGCCGACGAGGCGGTGGCTCTCGTCGAAGCACACGCCCCGGACCTGGCGTTGCTTGACATCTCGATGCCCGGCGGCGGCCTGGAAGCGGCCCGCCGCATCCGCGCCGCCGCACCGTCGACCCGGATCGCGATGCTGACCGTCTCGGAGAGCGACCAGCACGTCGCCGGCGCGCTGCGGGCCGGCGCCATCGGATACGTTTTGAAAGGTGTTGCGGCGCGCGAGTTGACCGAGATTCTCACCGGCATCGCCCGCGGCGAAGCGCACGTCTCGCCCGCCCTCGCGGCCCGAAATCCTCGGCGATCTCGAGGCCATGCCGCGCAAGCCGGGACGCAACCCGATCGACAGCCTCACCCGCCGCGAGGAGGATATCCTCCGCCGGGTCGCCCGCGGCATGAGCAACCGCGAGGTGGCCGCCGCACTGGGGATCCAGGAGAAGACCGTCAAACACTATATGACGGCGATTCTTGAGAAACTTCAGGTGCGAAACCGCGTCGAAGCCACGCTGATCGCGCGGGACGCCTGGCGCGACTGAAGGCGCCAGGCGTCAGCGGCTCAGCTCCCGGCCAGCGCTCGAAGCCGCTGGACGTCGGCCGCCGTGGCGCTCCGCTGTACCACGGTGTTATTGTTGGGATCCTTCAGCTCGTACCGGCCGCCAGCGAGCTCCTCCCGCCACCCCGTGGCGTAGGTCACCTCGATGGCCCCGCCCGAGACCTCGACCCGCGTCGCCTGCGAGCCCGCCGGCGCGGGCGCAATCCCCGAGTTCCGTAGATTCCCATTGAGCCGCGCCACGTCCCGCTGGGTCGCCGGCCGCTCGACCACGGTGCGGCCTGCGGCGTCCTTCATCTCCAGCCGGCCGTTCTCGATTTCCTCCTTGACGCCGTTCGAATAGACGACCTCGACGCCCGCACCCGTCCGCTCGAAGCTCACGACCCGCAACCCTGCCGCCGACCCACCACCCGTCGCGACCGATCCCTGGTCGTCGGCACCGCCGCGATGATCGTCGCCCGCTCGATCGTCTCCCCCGTGGCTGCCGCCATCGTCAGAACCGCCGCTCCTGCCGCTGCCCCCGCCATTGTCGTCGCCACCGCTCCGGCCACTGCCGCCCCCGCTATCATCGCTGCCGCCGCTCCCACCGCTCCCGCCGCTGTCATCGCTGCTGCTCTGACCGCCACCACTGCCACGCCACTGCCACTGCCGCTGCCACTGCCACTCCCGCCGCTGCCGCTCGCCGCCACTGCCACTGCCGCTGCTGCCACTGCCGCTGCTGTCGTTGCCGCCGCCGCCGTCCTTGGCGAAGGCCTTGGCAACCCCAAACCCTCCGATCTTGACCCCAAAGGTGGCTGGCTGTAGCGCGAGGAGTGCTCCGAGAGCCACCGCACTGACGCCCTGTCGGGCGAGCTTCTGTATCGTCATGACTTGTCTCCTTCGGCCGACCATCGATCCGGCTCTGATCCGAGACAACCACGGCGCGGGCCTGCGAACATCGGACCAAGGTCCGGCGATCTACCAGACCCCCGGCCGCGGACCACCAAAGCCGAGGCGCGGCGCCCCGGCGCGACAAAAAAGTATCGGTCTCCGGAGCGCCGTGTAGTAGCGGCCCGCGCAGGAGGCTGTTAACGCTTGGGGATGCGACCCCGGTCCGCGGGGTCGAGCGGCGCGACGCCCAAGCCCGGATCGATACCGGGCGGCGTGGGAGGAGCAAGAGCGTGAAACCGGACCTGGAGGTCGTCCAGATCGGACGAGCTGAATCCTTCAAGGCCTGGCAGCATGGCTATCCTTTCCGCACGGTCCGCTGGCATTTTCATCCGGAATGCGAGCTGCACCATGTCGTCAGCACGTCCGGCCGCTACTTCGTCGGTGACTTCATCGGATCGTTCGAGCCCGGCAACCTGGTGCTGACCGGACCGAACTTGCCGCACAACTGGGTCAGCGACATCGCACCGGGGGAGCAGGTTCCGGTCCGAAGCCGCGTCGTGCAGTTCTCCGAGAGCTTCATCGCCGAAGCCATGGCGCTGATGCCCGAACTGGGCTGCTTTCGCGACACGCTCGAGCGCAGCCGCCGCGGCGTCCTCTTCGGGAGCGCAACCTCGGCGCAGGCCGAGCCGCTGCTCAAGGAGCTGGTCGGCACCCGCGGCATCAGGCGGCTCGCGGTCTTCGTCAGCGTCCTCGGCCTGCTGAGCCGCGACGCGGACGCCCGGACGCTGACCAGCGCCGGCTACCTGCCTGACCCGTCCGGGTTCATGTCCGCCGGACTGAACGAGGCCTTGGCCTACATCAACGAGCACCTGACGGAGCCGTTCGGCGAAACCGACCTCGCGACGATTGCGGGCTTGAGCCCGGCGGCCTTCTCGCGCAGCTTCCGCAGGCACACCGGGCTCGCCCTGGTCCAGTATGTGAATCGGCTGCGGATCAATCTGGCCTGCCAGCTGCTGATGGGGGACGACGATATGAAGATCACCGACGTGTGCTTCTCGTCGGGCTTCAACAACATCTCGAACTTCAACCGGCAGTTCCTCTCCCAGAAAGGCATGTCCCCGTCGCGATTCCGGGCGCTCCTACTGGAGAACCAGACCGCGGCCGCCGGCCCCGCGGAGGAAGAGTTGCGCGTGTCGGCCTGAGCTCGCCACGCCGAACGTCGCCGCTCGAGCACAATGTCGGCGGCGGATCATAAGATCGAACCCAACGGAGGAAGACCATGACGATTACGACGACCAGATTGGCAGGCGCCAGCGCGCTACTCGTCGCGCTGGCGGGCGCCGGCGCGAGCTTCGCGGCCTCGGGGACCGTGGCGTTCCTGATGCCCGACCAGGGCTCGACCCGTTACGAGGAGCACGATTTCCCCGGGTTCAAGGCGCAGATGGCGAAGATCTGCCCCGACTGCACGGTCATCTACCAGAACGCCAACGCCGACGTCGCGCTGCAACAGCAGCAGTTCAACTCGGTCATCACCCAGGGAGCCAAAGTCGTCGTCCTCGACCCGGTCGACAGCAAGGCCGCCGCGTCACTGGTCAATCTGGCCAAGAGCCAGGGCGTCAAGGTCATCGCCTATGACCGCCCGATCCCCGACGTGCCGCCCGACTATTACGTCTCCTTCGACAACGAGGCGATCGGCAAGGCGATTTCGGACAGCCTCATCGAGCATCTGAAGGCCAAGGGCGTGCCCACGGACAAGGGCGGCATCCTCGAGATCAACGGCTCGCCGACCGACGCGGCCGCGGGCCTGATCCGCGACGGCGTGCATTCCAGCCTCGATGCCAGCGAGTACAAGAAGCTGGCCGAGTACGACACGCCCGACTGGTTCCCGGCCAACGCGCAGGAATGGACGAGCGGCCAGATCACCCGCTTCGGCGCCGACATCGTCGGGGTCGTCGCGGCCAATGACGGCACCGGCGGCGGCGCCATCGCCGCCTTCAAGGCGGCCGGCGTCGATCCTGTCCCGCCAGTGACCGGCAACGACGCAACCATCGCGGCGTTGCAGCTCATCATCGCGGGCGACCAGTACAACACGATCTCCAAGCCGTCCGAGATCGTCGGCACCGCGGCGGCCGACGTCGCGTTCAAGCTCCTGAACGGCGAGACGCCGGAAGCGAAGACCACGCTCTACGACGCGCCGTCGCAGCTCTTCGTCCCGGCCGTGGTGACGCGCGAGAACATCAAGGCCGAGATCTTCGACAAGGGCATCGCCACCGCCGCGGAGGTCTGCACCGGCCGCTATGCGGACGGCTGCAAGGAGCTCGGGATCCAGTAAGCTGTCCCGATCCGTCGCCCGGCCCGGACTCGTCGGGCCGGGCGACATCCAGTCACGCCGAGGAGGCTGCCGTCATGCCCGACATCTCCCAATCGCCATCGGACGGCACGCCGATCCTGAGCCTCAGCGGCATCTCCAAGAATTTCGGCGCGGTCTCGGCCTTGACCGACATCGAGCTCGACGTTCACGCGGGCGAGGTCGTGGCGCTGGTCGGCGACAACGGCGCGGGCAAGTCGACGCTGGTCAAGGTGCTTGCCGGCGTGCACGCGCCGACCTCGGGCACCATCCAGTTTCATGGCCAGCCGGTGACGATGGCGAGCCCCAGCGCCGCGCTCGAGCACGGCATCGCCACCGTGTTCCAGGACCTCGCGCTTTGCGAGAACCTCGATGTCGTCGCCAACATCTTCCTCGGCCAGGAATTGAGCCCGCTCCAGCTCGACGAGGTCGCGATGGAGGTTCGCGCCTGGACGCTGCTGAACGAGCTCGCCGCGCGCATCCCGAGCGTGCGCGACGTGGTCGCCTCGCTCTCGGGCGGACAGCGCCAGACCGTGGCGATCGCGCGCTCGCTGCTGCTCGATCCCAAGATCATCATGCTGGACGAGCCGACAGCGGCGCTCGGCGTCGCGCAGACCGCCGAGGTGCTCAATCTCGTCGAGCGCCTCCGCGACCGCGGCCTCGGCGTCATCATGATCAGCCACAACATGGAGGACGTCCGCGCCGTCGCCGACCGCATCGTGGTGCTGCGGCTGGGGCGGAACAACGGCGTCTTCACCCCGGACACCTCGAACGAGGAGCTGGTCGGCGCCATCACCGGTGCGATCGACAACGCGGTGTCGCGCCGCGCCAGCAGGCGCGAGCCGGATGGCACCGAGGAGGCGCGGGTATGAGCGACACCCCCAAGCCGCTGCTCGACCGCAGCGACAGCCGCGTCACCCATGCCACCGGCGTCGGCGGCGCCATCCGCGCCTTTCTCGACCAGGTGCGCGCCGGCGACCTCGGCTCGCTCCCCGTCGTCGTCGGACTCGTCATCATCTGGACGGTCTTCTCCAGCCTGAACCCGATTTTCCTTTCGCGCGAATAACCTGGTGAACCTGCTCTTCGACTGCTCCACGGTCGGGGTGATCTCGCTCGGGATCGTCTGCGTGCTTCTCCTCGGCGAGATCGACCTCAGCGTCGGCTCGATGAGCGGCGTCGCCTCGGCGCTGATCGGCGTGCTCTGGGTCAACGCCGGCGTGCCGCTGCTCTTCGCCGTGCTGATCGCGATCGTCGTCGGGGCGGTCATCGGCTGCTGCTACGCGCTTCTGCGCACCCGGCTCGGGATGCCGAGCTTCGTCTCGACGCTGTCGGGCCTGCTCGCGCTCCTCGGGCTGCAGCTCTACATGCTTGGCGCCACCGGCTCGATCAATCTGCCCTACGGCTCGTGGATGGTGAACTTCGGCCAGCTCCTGATCATGCCGGCGTGGCTGTCGCACGGCTTGGCCCTCGTGCCCGGCATCCTGATCCTGATAATGGGGCTCCGCACGATGGAGCGGCGCCGCAGCGCCAACCTGTCGCCCGGCTCGCTGGGCGGCCTGATCCTGAAGGCGGTGGCTATCACCGTGGGTCTCGAGCTGATCATCTGGTACCTCAACACCGGGCGCGGCGTGCCATGGATGTTCGGTCTCTTCGTGCTGCTCGTCGTCATCATGGACTACGCCTTCACCCGCACCAAGTGGGGCCGGTCGATGATGGCGGTCGGCGGCAACGCCGAGGCGGCGCGCCGCGCCGGCATCAACGTGCGTCGGATCTATTTGAGCGCCTTCGCGCTCTGCTCGATGTTCGCGGCCTTCGGCGGCGTGCTGTCCTCGGCGCGCCTCGCCACCGCCAGCCAGCAGGCCGGCACCGGCGATGTGAACCTCAACGCCATCGCCGCGGCGGTGATCGGCGGCACCAGCCTGTTCGGCGGCCGCGGCAGCGCCTGGTCGGCGCTGCTCGGCATCATCGTGATCCAGTCGATCGCCAACGGCCTGACGCTGCTGAACCTCTCGTCGTCCTTACGCTACATGATCACCGGCGGCGTCCTCGCCATCGCCGTCATCGTCGACAGCCTCGCGCGCCAGAGCCGCGTGTCGCACGGCCGGGCCTGAGGAGGCACCATGGGCGACGAACTCAGGGGCAAGGTCGCGGCGGTCACCGGCGCGGCCTCCGGAATCGGCCTCGAATGCGCGAGGACGATGCTCGCGGCCGGGGCGACCGTGGCGCTGGTGGATCGGGCCAAGGACAAGCTGGAAAGCCTCTGTGCCGACCTTGGCGAGCGAGCGTTTCCGGTGGTGGTCAACCTTACCGAACCCGCCAGCGTGGCGGCGATGCTGCCGCAGATCCTCGAGCGGGCCGGCGGGCTCGACATCTTTCACGCCAACGCCGGTTCCTATGTCGGCGGCGAGGTGGTCACCGGCGATCCGGACGCTTGGGACCGCATGCTGAACCTCAATGTCAACGCGGTCTTCCGCTCGATCCACGCGGTGCTGCCGCACATGGTCGAGCGCAAGACCGGCGACATCATCGTCACGAGCTCGGTCGCGGGCGTCGTGCCGGTGGTCTGGGAGCCGATCTACACCGCCTCGAAATTCGCCGTGCAAGCCTTCGTCCACACCGTGCGGCGGCAGGTCGCGCCAGCACGGTATCCGGGTCGGAGCCGTGCTGCCCGGCCCGGTGGTGACCGCGCTCCTCGACGATTGGCCCAAGGCCAAGATGGACGAGGCGCTGGCGAACGGCAGCCTGATGCAGCCCAAGGAGGTCGCCGACGCCGTGCTCTTCATGCTGACCCGGCCGCGCAACGTCACCATCCGCGACCTGGTGATCCTGCCGCTGACCGTGGATCTTTGACGCCGAAGCGCTGGGTCATCGATCAGACCACCCGCGACGGCATCGGCGCGCCGGCGAAGAAGGCCTCGAGATTGTCGACTGCGAGCATCCCCATCGCGGTCCGCGTCTCGATCGTGGCGCTGCCGATGTGCGGCAGCAGCGTGACGTTCGGCAGCCGCAGCAGCGCCTCCGGCACGGTCGGCTCCTCGGCATAGACGTCGAGCCCGGCCCCGGCGATCCGCCCTGCCGCCAACGCCTCGGCGAGCGCCGTCTCGTCGATCACGTCGCCGCGTGCGGTGTTGACGAGGTAGGCGGATGCCTTCATCGCCGCCAGCAGCTTCGCCGAGATCATCCCCCGATTGCCGGGGCCGCCCGGAACGTGGAGCGACACGACGTCGGCGGTGGCCATGACCGCCTCGAGCGCGGGCAGCGCTTGCGCCGGGAAGTCCAGCCCCGTGACCGGCGAGCGGTTGAAATAGACGATCCGCATCCCGAAGCCCAGCGCCGCGCGGCGCGCGGTCGCCTGGCCGATCCGTCCCATGCCGACGATTCCCAGCGTCTTGCCCTGCAAGCCGGTCCCGAGCCAGCGCGTCGCGCCGGAAGCCGTCCCATTCGCCGCGGCGGAGCGCCGCCTCGGTCTCGCTCATCCGCCGGGTCGCGGCCAGCATCAGCGCGATCGCGAGGTCTGCCGTGGCGTCGGTGAGGACGCCCGGCGTGTTGCCGACCGCGACGCCTGCGCGCCGCGCAGCCTCGAGGTCGATGTTGTTCACTCCCACCGCGAAATTGGAGACGATCCCGGCCCGCCGCGCCCTCGAGCGTGGAAGCAGCTCCGCGTCGATGGCCTCGGTCACCGTGCAGAGGATGCCGTCCGCCTCCTGCATCGCCGCGAGCAGTCGCGCGCGATCACAGGGCGCGTCGTCCGGGTTGAACTCCGCATCGAACGTCGCCGCCAGCCGGGCCTCGACGGCATCCGGGAGCTTGCGGGTGACGACGACCCTTGGCTGCGCCATCTCAGTGCAGCCGCGCGCCCAGGGGCACGTCGCGATCCGGACCGACCAGCACCACAGCGCCCGCCGCATCGGTGACCCCGAGCGTCAGCACCTCCGAGCGCACCGGCCCGATCTGCCGGGGCGGGAAGTTCACCACCGCTAGCACCAGCCGCCCGACCAGTTCCTCCGGGTCGTAGTTCGTCGCGATCTGCGCCGAGCTCTTGCGCTCTCCGAGCTCCGGGCCGAAGTCGATCCAGAGCTTGAGCGACGGCTTGCGGGCCTCCGGGAACGGTCTCGGCGCGGACCACCCGGCCGACCCGGATATCGACCTTGAGAAAATCGTCGAAGCTGATCGCGTCCATTCCCGTGCCCTCTGCTCGATCCGGCAAACAGAAACCGCCTGCCCTGTCCGGGCAAGCGGTTTCGTTCGTCGGCGAACCGGCGTCAGGCGCGGGTCTTGGTCGCCATGTCGCGCAGCTCGGTCATGCTCTCCTTGATCCGGGCCGCCACGATCTCGTAGGCGTCGGCGTTGGCCTTCTGCGCGCTCTCCGCCAGCGCCTGCATGTTCGCCGAGCGCCTTCTCGAAGGCGGCCTTGGCCAGCTCGCCTTGCGCCTTGGCCTTGTCGGCGTCGAGCTTGCTCGCGTCGAACGATTGCATCTGCTTCTGGGCCTCGGCCATCGTCTCCTCGAAGATCGCCATCTGCTTCTTGAAGAGATCCTGGTAGCCGGCGGCCGCCGCCTTGTTGGCCTCGACCAGCGCGCCCATGTTCTTCTGCTGCGCCGAGACCAGCGCCTCGGCGTCGACCCCCGGCAGCTTCATGTTCGCGAGGAGCTTGGTGAAGTCGTTCTGCTTCAGGAAGTCCGTCATCTTCTCGACGTCGAAGGAGAAGGTCTTGGGGTCGAACATCGCGGGTCTCCCGTGGTTGGGCACGCGGCGAGGAGCGCCGCCGGTCAGCTGCCGAGCTCCCGGCTCCGATGTGCCGCGGCGGCGACGGCCCGACCAATCAGCGCCGGCAGGCCATCGCTCTCCTGCATCAGGATCGCCAAGCGCGGCGGCGGTCGTGCCGCCGGGGCTCGTCACATCGATACGCAACTGCGCCGGTTCGCTTTTCGAGGACTCGGCAAGCGCGCCTGCGCCGGCAACGGTAGCACGCGCGAGGCTCAGCGCCAAATCCCGCGACAGGCCCTCCGCCTCGCCGGCCGCCGCCAGCGCCTCGATCATCAGGAAGACGTAGGCGGGCCCGGAGCCCGACACGCGCGGTCACCGCGTCCATGTCGGCCTCGTCCTCGAGCCGCACCGTCTGGCCCACGGCCCGCATCAGCGCCTCGGCCAGCGCCAGCGCCGCCGCGTCGGCATGGGCGTTTCCGATCAGCGCGGTGATGCCGCGTCCGACCGCTGCGGGGGTGTTGGGCATGGCGCGCACGATGGGCGTCCGCTCTCCGAGCACGGCCTGGAAGCTCCGGATCGGCGTGCCGGCGGCGATGGAGAGAAAGACCGTCGTCCCGTTGCCGAGCGCCGCCAGCCGCGGCAGCGCATCGCCCATCGACTGCGGCTTGACCGCAAGCACCGCGACGGCCGGGGTCGGGGGGGAGGTCCGCGTTCAGCCGGAGTCCCGGCTTCGGCCAGCTCGGTCAGCCTCGGCGCGGGCTTCGGTTCGAGGATCGTGATCGCATCGAGCGCAAGCCCGCTGGCGATCCAGCCTTCGAGCAACGCGGTGCCCATCTTGCCGCAGCCGAGCAAGACGAGCCCACGCCCCGAGATTTCCGACAGATCCATGGCCCCCCTTCCCGGCCCCGGGCCGGGAAGGGGGGCCGAAATCAGGCGCGACCGTAGGCTTCGGCCATCGCGATGCCAAGCGCCTTCTCCGGCTTCTCGCCGCCCCAGGCGACGAGCTGGAACGCCGGGTAGAACCGCTCGCAGGCCATCACCGCCGCACGGACCATGTCGTTGATCTGCGCCGAGCTCGCCGACGCGGCCCCGGCGAGATTCAGGCTGTAGCGATAGCCCATCAGCTTCTGCTCGCGCCAGAGCACGAAGGCGCCGGTCCAGCACTTGTCGTTGGCAAGGCACATCGCGGTGTGGAGCGCCGTCACCCGGCGCGCCGGCGGCGCCATGTCGAAGGCGCAGATCAGCCTGAGGGTCTCGTCGCGTGCAGACCAGGCGAGCGTCACCGAGTAGGTCCGCCAGCTCCCCTCGATCGCCATGGCGATCTGGTCGTCGGCAATCCGGTCGAAATCCCAGGACCGCTCGGCGGCCAGGGTCTCGACGATGTCGATGGGGTGCAGCTCCTCGCAGTCGAATTCGCGCTCGACAATGCCCATGCCCGGTGCCCTCTCGTTATGGCCACCGGCGGGCTATCCCCGCACGGCGGCGGTGAGGTTAACAACAGATCAACCGCGCGCGCGGTCGATCTACAAGATATGGTGGTTCATGCCCGAGAGTCTGTAAAGCCGGAAAATGGTGAAACTTCGCTCACGATTTCCGACAGGCTTAAGCGTCTCGCTAACCGTTCTCGCCCGCCACGGGGTCGCCGCCCCCCTCCAGGGCAGTGATCCTGGCCTTGAGCGCCTCGTTCTCCTCGCGTGCCTTCTGTGCCATCGCCCGCACCGCGTCGAACTCCTCGCGGGTGACGAAGTTGCGATCGGCGAGCCAGCGGTCGATCAGGCTTTTCATCGCCGTCTCGGCCTCGACCTTGGCGCCCTGCGCGACCCCCATGGCGTTCGACATCAGATGGGCGAGATCGTCGAGGACCTTGTTGCGCGTCTGCATGGGACTCTCCTTCAGGGGCGCTGATGGATGCATATGTTGCCGGCGACGATCCTTGCCAAGGGATCAGGGCTCGCCGCGGAAATCGGCGGGGCCGAGGCGGGCGGCGGCGGTCCAGTTCTGGTGCCAGTACGGATAGAGCACGGGAGGGGCGCTGACCGTGTCGAGGCAATCGCGCTCCTCGGGCGCGAGCACGAGTTCGGCGGCGCCGAGGCTGTCTTCGAACTGCTCGCGGTTGCGGCCGCCGATCACCAGCGAGGTGACGCCAGGGCGGCCGAGCAGCCAGGCGAGCGCGACCTGCGCCGCCGAGACGCCGTGGGCGGCGCCGACTTCCTTCAGGACCTCGACGATGCGCCAGAGCCGCGGGACGTCGCGGATCGGCGGCTCGCGCCAGCCGGCGGCCTGCCGCGCCGAGGGACCGTCGGGGCCGTACTTGCCGGAGAGCAGCCCGCCGGCGAGCGGGCTCCAGACGAGGATGCCGACGCCTTCGGTGACGGCGATCGGCACCAGCTCGTATTCCGCCTCGCGCGCCTCGAGCGTGTAGTGGATCTGCTGGGTGACCGGGCGCGGCAAGCCGCGGGCGTCGGCGATCGCCAGCGCCTTCATCAGGTGCCAGCCGGAGTAGTTGGAGACGCCGGCGTAGCGGATCTTGCCCTGTTGCACGAGGGTCTCGAGCGCGCCGAGCGTCTCCTCGAGCGGCGTCGAGCCGTCCCATTCGTGCAGGTAGAGGATATCGATCACGTCGGTCTTCAGCCGCTTCAGGCTGGCCTCGACCTGCTTGATGACGTGATAGCGCGACAGACCCTCGCCGTTCGGGCCGTCGGCGATCCGGAAGCGGACCTTGGAGGCGATCAGCAGGTCGTTCTTGCGCTCGCCGGCGAGGGCGTCGCCGATGATCGATTCGGATTCGCCGCCGGAATAGATGTTGGCGGTGTCGATCAGGTTGACGCCGGCGTCGAGGCAGGCGGCGATCTGGTCGCGGGCTTCGGCAAGGGTGGTGGAGCCGGTGGCCTTGAAGCCGCCGACGCCGCCGAAGGTCATCGTGCCCATGGTCAGCACCGAGATCTTGAGGCCCGATCGCCCTAAATGCCTGTATTCCATCGCTTCCTCCCCTGAGCGGCTTCAGGGAAGGGTTATGGCGGCAAGCTCGCGGGGTTGCAACCGGGCGATATGAAACGCGTATGCAAGCGGTATTCAGATCGTATCCAGGATCCAGGCGGAGGCGGCGGTGAGCGGCGCTCGGATGTGGCCGATCGCCGGCTTCGCCTCGCCCGCGGGCCGATCTGGAAAGCGTCTGGAAAGTATCTGGAAAGCGTATGGACGATTTCAGGCGGAGAAGGCGGTGAGCTGCGCCAGGATGTCGTCGATCACCGGCTTCACCTGTGCCGCGACGTTGGGGTCGGTGAGCAGGCGGTCGGCGCCCTGCTGGATCGTCGGCAGCCGGCCCTCGATGATGCCCTTGAGCGCGGCGCGGCCGTCCTCGTGCAGCGAATCGACCGCGTCCTCGATCGCGTTCAGCCGGTCGCGGGCGACCACCAGCTTCGGCATCGCGATCTTGGCGGAATCGGCGTCGGTGATCTCGCCGAAGGTCGATGATGATCGAATCGAGCGCCGCCTCGACATCGGCGCCGACGTCGATGCCGCTGACCACCAGCGGGTCGGCCGACCTGGGCAGGGTGGCCGCCGTGGTGGCCGGCGCGGTCTCCACCACCGGCGCCGGGGCGAAGAGCTGCAGGCCGAACCAGACCACTGCCGCGAGCAGGATCAGGCCGGCCACCCATTTCACCCGTTCGCCGCGGCGCGACGGCCGCGGCGGCAGCCGAAGGCTGCATCAGGTCGATCGCCGGGCGGGCCGGCTGCGGCGCGCTGACCCCGTCGAGGAGGTCGAGCGTGCCGAGCGCCCTGGCCAGATCGATCGGCAAGGCCCCGGTGATCGCGTCCTTCTGGCCTTGCATCAGGCCGAGCGTTCCCGCCGCGTCGAGGCCCTTGTCCGCGGCCTCGTTGCCGAGCGTGCCGAGCACCATCGCCGCGGCGAGGCCGAGGAGCTTGCCCGCAGCGGCCTTGGGCAAGCCGGCATGGCCGGCCAGCGCGGCCGACAGCGGCCGCGCCGCGCCGGCACCGAGCAGTGGCGCCAGGGCCTCCCATCCGGTCGAGGCCGCCAGTGCCGGATCCTTCGCCAGGAGATCGTTGAGCCCGCCGGCGCGCGACAGCGCGGTGCCGAACGCGGTGGCGGCCTCGGGCTTGCGGCAGGCGCCGAGGATGCCGGCCATGATCGCGGAAACCGCCGCGCCGAGGCCCTTCTGGACCTGATCGGGGTGGGCTCCGGCGAGCCCCACCACCTGGGAGAGAAGCTGCGGCGTGGCGCGCTGCGTCGCGAGCTTGACGATGTCCATCGTGATCTTCTCTCCGAATCCTGTTGCAGCGCGGCATACCCTGCGACCGGCGCGGTCGCGCACGATACCCCAGCCGCAATGCGGCGGAAAGCCGTGCCGCGGGGCATGGACCATCGGCCGCGCCGGTCCCATATATCGTCGGAAGCGAGGTGCAAAGCTGATGCCAGGCTTCTGGGCGGCAGTGCTGATTCTGGCCGCGTTCGCGGCCGGCGGGCCGGCGGCGGCGGATACCGTCTGCCGACCGACGGCGCTCGGCGCCATCGGCTGCCCCGACCCCGGCCCGCGCCCGCAGCCGCGGCCGATCTACCGCCAGCCGGTGCAGGCGCTCGACCGGGTGCAGCGCCTGCCCGAGGTCGCGGCGCCTGCCCCGGGCTTCGTCCCGTCGCGCGAGACCGGCAAGCTCGGCGGCAACGTGCTGACCGACCGCGACGTCGGCATCGGCCGCTGCCGCCCCGACACCCTCGGCAACCTGATCTGCCCCTGATCGCCGCAGGGCCCAGGGCGTCTACTCAGGCTGCTCTCGAGCATGGCGAAACGTCCGCTTTCGGCCCGGATGCCGCGTGAAGAAGCGGACCCACTGCGGAGGATTCCATGCTGACGGCGGTTCTATGATATTGAAGGTACTCCAAAGAGGAGACTACAGATGAATTGGAATTGTTTCTAGGCTCGACGGAGGAGCAGTTTTACGTGGCTAGGCAGAAGCAGCTGTCGACCGAGCGGCGTTAAGTTCTAAGACGTTGCACGCCGCCGAGGTGAGCAGCGAGCAA
Organism: uncultured Alphaproteobacteria bacterium; assembly: GCA_963750745.1. GTDB lineage: Bacteria > Pseudomonadota > Alphaproteobacteria > Rhodobacterales > Rhodobacteraceae > Amaricoccus. The sequence continues at coordinate 112,753 of CAVVSO010000023.1, forward strand.
CTCCATTGTCCGCAAATCTCGCGCGCCGCTGGCCGTCGATGAACCCACGTCTAGACGCGCCCAGAGCGTAGGATGCGCTCGCCAATGCGATGCGTCCGAAGGCACTCGCCAAATGCCTTTGCGCAGTCGCCATGCTGCCGAGACCTTGCCCTGTGGCGCTCCTCCGGTGCGAGTTTGGCGATGTCAGCAGACTCATGTCGGCGGTCAAGCTATCGACTGATGCATCAGGAGTGCTGGCAAAGACAGGCGGGCAAGGTGAATCAGATCGGCTTAAGGGCGCGGCAACTCGACGGCACGAAAGATCCACGCCCTGACGCGACGCGAGCGCATCATGCCTTCGCATCGACCCATTAATCGCTTCCACCGGTGCGCGAGGTCTCGTCGAACTGGATGGCTGGTCGAATGAGAGGCATTTCGTGGATGAAGGACAGATGCCTCTATAAGACGTCGGCTCCTAGCGCGGACAAGGGTAAGGGCACGAAGTACCGATCCTGCCGCAAGGCTTGCGAGGCCCAGTCGGTCGCGCCGACTTGAGCCTAGAAAGCGACAGGGATGCCGGCTAAGCCCTGCCACGCTCTGTACTTCCACGAGCCAAGCGAGCCGATCGTGCGCTAAGTCGGACGGCGCTTTGTCAAGGAGATCGCGCCGCTAGCCACTGTCGCAGACCGACGCATTCACTGGCGGCGGTCTTAACTGACGCCGCGACGTGTTCGGTCGACCTCGGCCTGGCTGATGGCGCGGGTCGTCTCCACGTCGACGATGACCGCGTTGTCGGTGTCGATCAGGTAGTTGGTGGCGTAGGCGAAGAAGGCATGGCCCTTGTGTGCGCCGGTCCATTGCGCCGCCGGATCGGCATGCGAGGTAAACTTCGGCTCGACCGGGCTCGCGGCCCCGAAGGCCGCGTCGTCCAGGACGGCGAGATATTCCCGAACCGCGCGCGGCGCCTCCGCAGGGTTGATCGAGATGGGATTCCCACTCGGCCCGTAGCGTCGAGCGCTGCCTGTTCGCATCGGCTTCGATCAGGCTCGCATCGACGGCGAAGCGCTCGCCCCCCACGAGCCCTTCAGCGATGCAACACCGGACGGTCGCCTCGAAGACATGGCGGAGCAGGTCGCTCGTCCGAAAGCGCCCGTGTCGGTTCTTCGAGAAAGTCGAATGGTCGGGAACGCGATCGGTCAGGTCGAGCCGACAAAACCACCGATACGCCAGATTGAGGTGGACCTCATCGCAGAGCCGTCGCTCCGAGCGGATCCCGAAGCAATACCCGATCAGGAGCATCCGAATCATCAGCTCGGGATCGACCGACGGCCGACCGGTCGAGCTGTAGAGCGGCGCCAGGCGGCGGCGGACGGCGCCGAGGTCAGCGAACCGGTGCGATCGACCGCAGCAGGTGATCAGCCGGGACATGATCCTCGAGCGAGAACCCGTAAAACAGCGCGCCCTGCGCCACCTGCCTCGGACCCATCATCGCGCGCGCTCCACCAGCCTCATCGAGACTGAATCAGCGCTCAAGCCCCGGCGCAATCGGTGTTTTTCAACAGAATTGGCGCAAAGCAGACTTAGCAAGCAGGGGGCAGCCCAAGGCTCCATACTTCCATGGGACGCGCCCGCGGGTTTATGAGTACACCCCTACTCGAGCCGGGTGATCCGGCCGCCGACGGCGGGCAGGGCGTCGCCGTGGGCGCTGAGGTAGTCGGCCAGCACGTCCTCAAGCCCCGGCCCGAAGTCGTAGGCGTTGGTGGCCTCGTCGCGCAGCGTGTCGTAGCCGTCGCCGCCCTCGCGCACGAAGTTGTTGGTCACCAGCGTATAGACCTTGGCCGGGTCGATCGGCGCCCAGCCGTCGCCCTCCTCGCACCTCCACCGACTTGATCCGGCCCTGCATCGGCGCGACCTTGGGATCCCAGCTGAAGCGGAGGCCCGCGACCTGCGGGAAGCGGCCGGCGCCGTCCTCGACCTGGCTGACGCCGTTCTCGAGCGCCGCGACCACGCCGGCGCCGGTCAGGTTGAAGGTCGAGAGCGTGTTCTGGAACGGCAGCACCGACAGCACGTCGCCCATGGTGACGGTGCCGCCGCCGATCGAGGCGCGCAGGCCGCCGCCGTTCTGCAGCGCGATGGTCACGCCCTGATCCTTGGTGCGCTCGAGCATCGCGTCGGCGACGACATCGCCCATCGCGCATTCCACCGCCCGGCAGGTCTCGCGGCTGCCGTCGATGCCGGCGGGGATCTCGGCGACCTTGCGCGACATCAGCTCCTCGATCGGGCCGCGAAGCTCCTTGATCCGGGCGAGGACGGCGGGTCCGGGGTGACCGAGGCGTCGAGGAGCTTGCTGTCGCCGGTGGCGGCGGTGACGTTGCCGGCATCGTCGAAGGTCAGCGTCAGGTGGCCGAGGTACTTGGAATAGGAGCCGGCCTGGACGATCGGCACCGCCCGGCCGTCCGGCCCGGTCACCATCAGCGGATACTTGTAGGGCGCGTCCGGATCGGTGTTGGAGAAGAGCGTGTGGCTATGGCCGCCGACGATGGCGTCGATCCCCGGCACCGCTTCGGCGACCTTGATGTCGGCATTCACCCCGAGGTGCGAGACCAGGATGATCTTGTCGACGCCCTCGGCCTCGAGCGCCTTCACCTCGCCGGTGAGATAGGCGACCGGATCGCGGAAGACGTCGGCCTTGTCCGGCGAGGCGATCTCGGGGGTGTCGGTGGTGGTGGCGCCGAGGATCGCCACCTTCTGGCCGCCGACGTCGAGCACCAGCCGGTCCTCGGCCAACGGCGCGAGGCGCTTGTCGGCGGAGACATCGACGCTGCCGGAGAGCACCGGGAAGGTCGCGGTCTCGATGAACTTCGCCAAGGGCTCGGAGCCGAGGTCGAACTCGTGGTTGCCGTAGACCATCGCGTCGAGGCCGATCTTGTTCATCATCTCGGCCTCGGCCTGGCCGGAATAGGTGGTGAAGAACAGCGAGCCCTGGAAGACGTCGCCGGCCTCGAGCACCAGCACGTTGCCGCCGGCGGCCTTGATCTGGTCGCGGAGCGCGTTCACCTCGGTGACGAGCCGCGCCGCGCCGCCGAAGCATTTGCCCTCGGCCTCGTCCTCGGCGGAGCAGGTGGAATCGAAGGCGTTGATCGACTCGATCCGGCTGTGGAAGTCGTTGAAGTGCAGGATGTCGAGGGTGAAGGCCTGCGCGCCGCCGGCGGAGAGCGCGAAGAGGGCGGCGGCGAGGACGGGGTGGCGGGCCATGGGCGGAGCCTCCTGGGGTGCGGCGGGCACGGGGGAGCCGGCAGCGAGGGTCACACTACCCGAGGCTGAGTCGCAAGCGGCTGGCGGTCATTGACCGGCGTCGGACCGGCGGTCTAGGGTCGCCGGAACTCCGACCCGGCAGGCCGATCCCATGACCCAGACGCTTTCCAACGCCCAGACGCGCGACGTCGAGGCGTTGCTGCACCCCTACACCAACGCGGTGGCGCTGCGTGAGACCGGGCCGATGATCATCGAGCGCGGCGAGGGGGTGCGCGTCTTCGACCAGGCCGGGCGGCCGTATATCGAGGCGATGTCCGGGCTCTGGTGCGCGGGGCTCGGCTTCGGCAACGCCGAGCTGATCGAGGCGGCGCGGCTCCAGCTCGAGAAGCTGCCCTATTACCACCTCTTCGGCGGCAAGAGCTTCGAGCCGGCGGTCGAGCTCGCCGAGAAGATCAAGGCGCTGGCGCCCGGGCGGATGGCGCGGGTCTTCTACCAGTCGAGCGGATCGGAGGCGAACGACACCCAGGTCAAGCTCGCCTGGTACTATAACAACGCGCTGGAGCGGCCGGCGAAGAAGAAGATTTTGAGCCGGACCAAGGGCTACCACGGGGTCACCATCGTCGCGGCCTCGCTGACCGGGCTGGTCAACAACCACCGCGACTTCGACCTGCCGGTGCCCGGCATCCGCCACCTCGCGACGCCGCATTTCTGGAAGGGCGCCGAGGAAGGCGAGAGCGAGACGGCCTTCACCGCGAGGCTGGTGGGCGAGCTCGAGGCCACCATCGAGATCGAGGGGCCGGAGACGGTCGCGGCCTTCATCGCCGAGCCGGTGATGGGCGCGGGCGGGGTGATCGTGCCGCCGGAGGGCTATTTCGCGGCGATGAGTGCCATCTGCCGCAAGTACGAGATCCTGATGATCTCCGACGAGGTGATCACCGGCTTCGGGCGCACCGGCGCGTGGTTCGGCGCCGAGACGCTGGACTATCCGGCCAATTCGCTGTCGATGGCCAAGCAGCTGACCGGCGGCTATCTGCCGCTCAGTCGCGGTGGCGATCGACGCCGGCATGGCCGAGGTGATCGAGGCCAACTCCGGGCGGATCGGCACCTTCGGCCACGGCTATACCTACGGCGGCCACCCGGTGGGCTGCGCGGTCGGGGTGAAGGCGCTCGAGATCTACGAGCGGCTCGACATCTGCGCCCGGGTCCGCGAGCTGGCGCCGCGGTTCGCCGCGCATCTCGACCGGCTCGCGCAGCATCCGCTGGTCGGCGAGGCCCGGCATCTGGGGCTGATGGGCGCGATCGAGCTGGCGCCGGAGAAGTCGCCCAAGGGCTTCGCCACGCCCGGCAAGCTCGGGCCGCGGCTGGCGCAGGAGCTGACCGACCGCGGGGTGATCGGCCGGGCGATCGGCGACGCGCTGGCCTTCTGCCCGCCGATGACCATCACCGAGGCGGAGATCGACGAGATCTTCGCCCCGGCGGAGGCGGCGCTCGACGCGACGCTCGACTGGGCGCGGGCCGAGGGGCATCTCGGTTGAGGGCGGGCGGCGGCGCTCCGGCAGGGCTTTCGGATCGGCGATGAACCCGCTGCGCGGGATCGGCCTGAAGGTGCTGTCGGTGATGATCTTCACGCTGATGGCGGTCTGCATCAAGGCGTCGGCGCCGCATGTGCCCTCGGGGCAGGCGGTGTTCTTCCGCTCGTTCTTCGCGATCCCGGTGATCCTCGTCTGGCTGATGCGCGGGCAGAAGCTGCGCAGCGGGCTCAGGACCCGCCATCCGCTCGGGCACTTCTGGCGCGGGCTGGTCGGCACCTCGGCGATGGGGCTCGGCTTCACCGCGCTCGGGCTGCTGCCGCTGCCCGAGGCGACGGCGCTCGGCTATGCCGCGCCGCTCCTCACCGTCATCTTCGCGGCGATGTTTCTCGGCGAGCAGGTGCGGGTGTTCCGGCTGTCGGCGGTCTCGGTCGGGCTGGTCGGGGTGGTGATCGTGCTCCTGCCGAACGTCACGGTGACGGCCGATCTCGGCGAGGCCTCGGCGCTGCAGGCGCTGGGCGCGATGGCGGCGCTCGGCGGTGCTGTCTTCGCGGCGCTGGCGCAGGTCTTCGTGCGCAAGCTGATCCACACCGAGCCGACCGCGGCCATCGTCTTCTACTTCTCGGTGACCGCCTCGGCGCTGGCGCTGGTCAGCCTGCCGTTCGGCTGGGTGCTGCCGACCGGGCGCGAGGCGGCGCTGCTCATCGGCGCGGGGCTCCTCGGCGGCGTCGGGCAGATGCTGCTGACCGAGAGCTACCGCCACGCCGAGACCGGGGTGATCGCGCCCTTCGAATATGTCTCGATGCTGCTGGCGCTGGTCTTCGGCTATTTCATCTTCAGCGAGCTGCCGACGCCGACGATGCTGATCGGCGCGGCGCTGATCGTCGCGGCCGGCCTCTTCATCATCTGGCGCGAGCGCCGGCTCGGCATCCGCCGCGCCGGGGCGCGCAAGGTGATGACGCCGCAGGGTTGACCGGACGCCGCGGCCGGGAGAAGGAGGAGCCATGCTGGTCTACAAGGTGCTGCGCGGGGGCGAATGGGCGGAGCTGGAAGCGGCCGGCGAGAGCGCCGGCGCCCCGGCCGACCGGGCCGACGGCTTCGTGCATCTCTCGACCGCGGGGCAGCTCGCCGAGACGCTGGCCCGCCACTTCGCCGAGGAGACCGGGCTGATCCTCGCCGCACTCGACGCCGCGGCGATCGGCGGCGAGCTCGACTGGGAGCCATCCCGCGGCGGCCTGCTCTTTCCCCACCTCTACCGGCCGCTGCGGCGCGCCGACATCCTCTGGACCCGGCCGATCGCGGACGGGCCGGGCGGCCCGATCGCGCCCGACGGACTGGTGTGAGCCTCGGCGAGCGCCTCGCGCTGCCGCTGCTGCGGCGGATCGATCCCGAGACCGCGCACCGGCTGGCGCTCAGGGCGCTCCGCGCCGGCCTCGGGCCGCGGCAGCCGCCGGTCACCTCGCCGCGGCTCCGCACCCGGCTCGCCGGGCTCGAGCTCGCGAACCCGCTAGGGCTCGCGGCCGGCTTCGACAAGAACGCCGAGGCGGTCGGCGCGCTGCTCGCCGCCGGCTTCGGCTTCGTCGAGGTCGGCGCCGCCACGCCACTGCCGCAGCCGGGCAACCCGCGGCCGCGGCTCTTCCGGCTGCCGGAGGACCGGGCGGTGATCAACCGCTTCGGCTTCAACAACGACGGCATCGCCGCGATCGCCGCCCGGCTCGCGGCGCGGCCGCCGGGCGGCGTCGTCGGGCTGAACCTCGGGGCCAACAAGACCAGCCCCGACCGCGCCGCCGACTACGCCCGGGTGCTGGCCGCGGCCGGCCGCTCTATCGACTTCGCGACGATCAACGTCTCCTCGCCCAACACCGAGCGGCTGCGCGACCTGCAGGGCGGCGCGGCGCTCAGGGCGCTCCTCGCCGGCGTCACCGCCGCCAACCGCGGGCTGGCGCGGCCGGTGCCGCTGTTCCTGAAGATCGCCCCGGATCTGACCGACCCCGAGCTGGCCGATCTGGTCGAGGCAGCGCTCGGCGCCGGCATCGACGGTATCGTCGCCACCAACACCACGCTGGCCCGCGACGGCCTGAAGAGCCGGCACGCCGGCGAGACCGGCGGGCTATCGGGGCGGCCGCTCTTCGCCCGCTCGACGCGCATCCTCGCCCGCGTCCACGCGCTGACCGAGGGTCGGCTGCCGCTGATCGGCGTCGGTGGCGTCGGCTCGGCCGAGGAGGCCTACGCCAAGATCCGGGCCGGCGCCTCGGCGGTCCAGCTCTATACCGCGCTGACCTTAAGCGGGCTGGCGCTGGTGCCGCGGATTCTCGCCGGGCTGGACGTGCTCCTCGCCCGCGACGGATTCGCCAGCGTGGCCAAGGCGGTGGGGACCGGCCAGCACAGCTGACGGCACAATCACGCTAGCGTCACGGATCGTCTGGCACCATTTACGAATTAGTAGTCTAGTAACCCGCTACACTGCGAGACGCGGATCCGAAGGAGCGCCCTGACGCATGGCCGGCCACATCATCCTCCTGAACCTGATCGGCGGGGTCGCCCTGCTGCTCTGGGGCACGCAGATGGTGCAGGCCGCGATCCTCAAGGGCTTCGGCGACGAGATCCGCAAGACGATCGCCCGCGCCGCCGGCGGGCCGCTGCGCGCGGCCGGCACCGGTGCCGCGGCCGCGGCCGCGATGCAGAGCGCCACCGCCACTGCGATGCTGGTCGCCGGCTTCGTCACCCGCGGGATGATCGCCCTGCCGGCGGCGCTGGCGCTGATGCTCGGGGCCGACCTCGGCACCACGCTGGTGGTGCAGGCGCTGTCGGTCAACCTCGCAGCGGTGATGCCGCTGCTGCTCATCGCCGGCGTGGTGCTGGCGCGGATGGCGGAGCGCCCGCGCGCCGCCCAGGCCGGCCGCATCCTGATCGGCTTCGGCCTGATCCTCCTCGCGCTCAGCCTGATCGGCGCCGCGTCGGCGCCGATGCGCGCCAGCGAGGTCACCGCGCTGGTGCTGGAGCGGCTGGCGCACGACCCGGTGCTGGCGCTGATCTTCGCGGCGGGGCTGACCTGGCTGATGCATTCGAGCGTCGCCTTCGTGCTCTTCGTGATCTCGCTGACCGGCGCCGGCCTGATCGCGCTGCCGCTGGCGCTGACGCTGGTCCTCGGCGCCAACGTCGGCGGCGGGCTGGTGGCGCTCGGGCTCGCGCTCAAGCAGCCGATCGCCGCGCGCCGGGTGCTCTACGGCAACCTCGGCTTCCGCCTCTTCGGCGCGCTCGTGGTCTTTGCGCTGCTCGGGCCGGTCACCGAGGCGATCGGCGCGCTCGGCGCCGACCCGGCGCGGCTGGCCGCGCATTTCCATACGCTGTTCAACCTCGGGCTCGCCGTCGTCTTCCTGCCGCTGACCGGCCAGACGGCGCAGCTCCTCGAGCGCCTGTTCCCCGACCCCGAGCCGAGCCGCGAGGCGCCGCGCCTCGACCATCTCGACCCGGCGCTGCTCGACAATCCGCCGCTGGCGCTCAACGCCGCCACCCGCGCCATGCTCGGCCTCGCCGACAAGGTCGAGCTGATGCTGCGCGAGGCGATCCGCACCTTCGACGACGGCGACGGCCGCTTCGCCCGCGAGGTGGCGGCGCTGGAGGACGAGGTGGACGCCGGGCAGGAGGCGATCAAGCTCTACCTCGCGCAGCTGATGCAGCGCGAGCTGGCCGTGGCCGAGAGCGCCAGGGTGATCGAGGCGGTGCTGTTCGTGACCAACCTCGAGCATATCGGCGACATCATCGACAAGGGCCTGCTGCGGCTGGCCGCCAAGAAGCGGCGGCAGGGCTTGCGCTTCTCCGAGGACGGCTGGCGCGACATCAGCGCCTTCCACGCGCTGATCGCCGAGCAGATGCGCCGGGCGCTGGCGGTCTTCGTGTCGCGCGACACCGCGGTCGCGCGTGACCTCGTCGCCGAGAAGGACCGGCTGCGCGACGAGGAGTTCCGCGCCACCGAGCGGCACTTCCGCCGGCTGCGCGACGGGCTGCCGGAGACGATCGAGACCAGCGCGCTGCACCTCGACGTATTGCGCGATCTGAAGCGGATCAACGCGCATCTGACCACGGTGGCCTATCCGATCCTGGAGCAGAGCGGCGAGCTGCGCGGCTCGCGGCTGCGCGCAGCGCAGGCGGCACCGCCGCCGGAACGCAAGGCGCCGAAGGCTCAGGCGGCGCGGGCCTCCAGCGCCGGATAGCGCGCGGCCAGCGTGATGCCGCGGGTGGCGTTCAGCACCATCAGCGCCGCCCAGAGCCCGTGGTTGCCGAAGCCCGGCAGGAGCAGCGCCAGCGCGATGGCATAGACCGCGACCGACAGCAGCATCGCGTTGCGCATGGCGCGGGTCTCGGTGGCGCCGATGAAGATGCCGTCGAGCATCCAGGCGGCGATGCCGATCAGCGGCGCCGCAGCCACCCAGGGGAGGTAGGCGCGGGCCTCGGCCCTGACCTCCGGCGCGGTCGCCATCAGGTCGATCAAGGCGGGACCGAAGCCGATCAGCACCGCGGCCATCGCCAGCGCGGTGCCGACGCCCCATTCGGAGGTGAGGATCGCCGCGCGGCGCAGCGCGCCGCGGTCGCGCTGGCCGAGGGTCTGGCCGACCAGCGCCTCGGCGGCGAAGGCGAAGCCGTCGAGCGCGTAGGCGGTGATGCTCAGGAACTGCAGCAGCACCTGGTTCGCGGCCAGCGTCACGTCGCCGAGGCCGGCGCCGAAGAAGAGAAAGCTGGTGAAGCTCGCCTGCAGCACCACCGAGCGGATCAGGATGTCGCGGTTGACCGCCGCCATCCGCCTGAGCCGCGCCGGGTCGAACACCCGCGGCCAGTCGCGCCACTGGTTGCCGGCGAAGGCCGAGCGGCAGAGCCAGAGGCCGAGGCCGAGCCCCGCCCATTCGGCGATCAGCGTCGCGGTGGCGGCACCCGCAACGCCGCGGCCGAGGCCGAGCACGAAGAGGAAGGCGAGGGCGACGTTGAGGCCGTTCATCAGGAGCTGCAGCGCCAGAACGCCGCGGGTGCGCTCCATCGCGATCAGCCAGCCGGTCAGCGCGTAGATCGCGATCGCCGCCGGCGCGCTCCAGATGCGGATCGAGAGGTAGGTCCGTGCCAACGCCTCGACCTCGGGCGAGGCCGGCGCGAGGCGGAAGGCGGCCCAGAAGACCGCGCCCTGCCCGGCGATGAAGACGAGGCCGGCGGCGGCGCCGATCATCAGGCCGCGCATCAGGAGCGCCCCGGTCTCCGCGGTCTCGCCGGCGCCGCGGGCCTGGGCGACGAGGCCGGTGGTGCCCATCCTGAGGAAGCCGAAGATCCAGTAGATCGAGGCGAGAATGATCGCGCCGAGCCCGACCGCGCCGATCGGCGCCGCCTGGCCGAGCTGGCCGACGACCGCGGTGTCGACCGCGCCGAGGATCGGGATCGTCGCGTTGGAGAGGACGATCGGCACCGCGATGCCCATCACGCGGCGGTGGGTGATCGCGGCGGGGGTCATCACCCTGCCGTGGCGAGGTCTGCGCCCCGACTGTCCCGCCTGCCGCTCCCGCCGGCGTCGAGGGTCTGCCGCTGCCCGGGCCGGGGCCCGGGCAAGAGGCTGCCGCGTGGGGTCTCAGCCATCGCCGCCCGGCATCAGGAAATGTCCGGTCGCCTGGGCGAAGAGGCGGGCGCGGTTGTCCTGCCAGGCCTCGACGTGGACCGATGCGTAGCGCCGGCCCATGCGGTTGACCCGCGCCCGGGCATAGGCGTCGCGCGGCAGGCCGGAGCGCAGGTAGTCGACGGTGAAGTCGATGGTGCGCGGCAGCGGCGGGAAGTCGCCCGCCTCGATCCGCGCCGCCTCCGGGCCGCCGCTCTCCATCCGCTCCCAGACCTGCGCCCAGGCCAGCTCCATGATCGCGGTGATCTCGAGGAAGGCGCCGATCGCCCCGCCGTGCAGCGCCGGCAGCACCGGGTTGCCGATCAGCCGCTCGGCATAAGGCAGCTGTGCGGTCAGCTCGTCGCCGCGCCGGTCGAAGACGATGCCGAGATGGCGCGCATAGGGCACCGCCGCGGCCATCCGCGCCAGCGCGGCGTCGCGGCGCTGCTTGATCACCTGGACCGGCTCCGGGCGCGGCCGCGGCATCAGCCGGCGCGCTCGACGGTGAAGGCGCCGCTCGCCGCGGCCACCGGGTCGTCGGGGGTCTCGGTATAGGCGAAGCCGCGGATGAAGGCGACGGTGCGGGTCATCCGGAAGCACTCGGCCCGCGCCATCAGCCGCAGGCCGGGCGGCGCCGGGCGCATATAGTCGATGCGCAGATCGATGGTCGCGGTGCCGGCGGGCGCGGAGGGATGCGCCATCACGCTGGCGCCGCCGCAGGTGTCGAGAAGTGCTGTGACCACGCCGCCGTGCAGCACGCCGGTCGCGGGATCGCCGACCAGGCGCGGGTCGTAGTCGAGCGCCAGCACCGCCCAGCCGGCGCCGACGTCGAGCAGCTTCATGCCGAGGTCGCGCGAATGCGGGATCGCCTCGATGAACTGCCGGGCGATCCGGGCCTTCTGGGCGGCGGCATCCTCGGGCATCGGCACCTCGGGGCGGGGGACGCCGGCAGATGGCCACAATCGGCCGGGGGTTTCAAACGGAAAGCGGCCGCGCAAGCGGCTGTGGCGGACGGCGCAGGTTGGGCCGGGCGTAGATCTCGCGGAAGCCGGCGCGCAGGATGTTGCGGTAGGAGGGCGCCGGCTCGCCTTCGAGCGGCACCCCGGTCTCGGTGACGAAGCCGCGGCAGCCCTCGGCGAGCCCGGCGCCGATCCGGGCGGCGAAGAGCGCCTGTTGCGCCGCCGCGGCCGCGGTGGCTCGCCAGCGTGCCGCCGAAGCCGATCCAGCCGAGCCCGTCGCCGAGGAAGATCGCCCCGGCGGCGACCGGCGCCGCGCCGTCCCAGCCGAGAAAGCACCGCCAGCGCGGCCGGCCGACCAGTGCCGCGGCCCAGGGCAGCGAGGGCGTCGGGCAGGCCGAAGGCCGCGGCGACGATGCCGCCGAACGCCGCGGCATCGCCGGCCGCCGCCGGGCGCACCGCGAGGGTCGAAGCGGCGGTCGGCGGCGGCTCGGCCTCGCGCGCGAACTTCACCCAGGCGCGCGGATGCGGCACCAGGCCGCGCGCCGCCGCGAGCGCCGCGAGATCCGCCGCGTCGGCGCCACCTGGATCACCCAGCCCGCCACCGCTTCGCGATCGAACTCCGCGATGCTTTCGTCGATGGCCGCACCTTTCGCCGGCTGGCTGACGCCGTAGCCGAGCAGCCGGTTGAAGATCATGCTGCCGCCGAGGCCGCTCGCCCGGAGCAGCACGCCGTCGCCGACCGGCCGGTGCGCCAGCCCGAAGGCCTGCCGCGTCGCCGGCGGCGCCGCGTCCCAGAAGTCGGCATAAGCGTCGCGCTCGATCGCCTCGAGCGCCGCCGTCGCGAAACCGCCCTCGTCCATCCTGCGGCCTCCCTGCCTCAGGAACCCTAGCAGACCCGCGGCCACCCGTCAGCGCAGGGGTGACGTCACGTCACCTTGACGTAAACGTCAACTTTTCGGCTTGCGCCGGCTCGACGGCCCCGGCATGGTCCCGGCAAGCGCCGGATACCACCGGAGGTTGAGCGAAGTTGCCGGACGAGACCCATACCATCGGCCAGATGTGCGCCGCCTTCGGGGTGACGCCGCGGACCTTGCGCTTCTACGAGGCCAAGGAGCTGCTCGCGCCGATCCGCGAGGGTCAGAAGCGGCTCTACACCCGGCGCTGCCGGGCGCGGCTGAAGCTGATCCTGCAGGGCAAGCGCTTCGGCATCAGCCTCGAGGACATCCGCCAGCTCCTCAACCTCTACGACATCGGCGACCAGCAGGCGACGCAGATCGCCCGCACCTACCAGCTCGGCATCGAGCGGCTGCAGGCGCTGGAGACCCAGCGCGACGAGCTCGAGGTTGCCATCGCCGACCTGCGTGAGCAGATGAAGTGGGCCGAGGCGGTTCTCGCCGAGCGCGGCGTGCGGCCGGCGGCCGGATAGGAGACGAGCGAAGCATGGCCGCCTACACCCCGCCGCTGCGCGACATGGCCTTCGTGCTGCACGACGTGCTGAAGGTCGAGGCGCAGGCGATCCCCGGCTACGGCGACCTCGACCCCGGCTTCACCGCCGCCATCCTGGAGGAGGCCGGCAAGATCGCCCGCGACGTGCTGGCGCCGCTGAACGCCACCGGCGACCGCGAGGGGTGCGTGCTGGAGAACGGCGTGGTGCGCACGCCGAGCGGGCTTCCGCGACGCCTTCGATCTCCTGCGCGACGGCGGCTGGACCGGGCTCGACTGCGATCCCGACTACGGCGGCCAGGGCATGCCCTACGTGCTGCACGCCGCGGTCGGCGAGATGCATTCGGCCGCGAACATGGCCTTCAGCATGTATTCCGGCCTGACCCACGGCGCCTATTCGGCGATCCACACCCACGGCACGCCCGCGCAGAAGGCGCCGTGGCTGCCGAAGCTGGTCTCCTGCGAATGGACCGGCACGATGAATCTGACCGAGCCGCACGCCGGCACCGACGTCGGCATGCTCCGGACCCGCGCCGAGCCGCAGGCCGACGGCAGCTACCGCATCACCGGCCAGAAGATCTTCATCTCCTCGGGCGACCACGACCTCGCCGCGAACATCGTGCACCTGGTGCTCGCCCGTACCAGCGGCGCGCCGGCCGGGGTCAAGGGCATCTCGCTCTTCATCGTGCCGAAGTTCCTGGTCGAACCCGACGGCAGCCTCGGCGACCGCAATGCGGTCTCGGTCGGCAAGCTCGAGGCGAAGATGGGCATCCACGGCAACGCCACCTGCGTGCTCGACTACGACGGCGCGGTCGGCTGGCTGCTCGGGCCGGAGAACGCCGGGCTCAAGGCGATGTTCACCATGATGAACGAGGCGCGCGCCATGGTCGGCATGCAGGGGCTCGCCCAGGCCGCCGGCGCCTACCAGGTCGCCGCGAGCTACGCCCGCGAGCGGCTGCAGGGCCGCGCCCTCCCGGCGCGCAGAACCCCGAAGGCCCGGCCGACCCGATCATCGTCCACCCCGACGTGCGCCGGGCGCTGCTCGACCAGAAGGCCTTCGTCGAGGGCGGCCGCGCCTTCGCGCTCTGGGCCGCGACGCTGATCGACGCCCACGCCCGCGGCGGCGACGCAGCGGCGCACGGCCTCGTCTCGCTCGCTGACCCCGGTGGTGAAGGGCTTCCTGACCGACAAGGGCTTCGAGTGCACGGTGCAGGCGCAGCAGATCTTCGGCGGCTACGGCTACATCGAGGAGACCGGCCTGTCGCAGTTCGTCCGCGACGCCCGCATCGCGATGATCTACGAAGGCGCCAACGGCGTGCAGGCGCTCGACCTCGTCGGCCGCAAGCTCGGGCAGGACGGCGGCAAGCCGATCATGGCCTTCTTCGGCCTCATTCGCGACCTCATCAAGGCGCACGAGGCCGACGCGCGGCTGAAGGCCGACTTCCTCGACCCGCTGAAGGCGGCCTCGAAGGACCTGCAGGCGGCGGCCGAGTTCTTCCTTCAGAACATGAAGACCCCGAACGCGGCGCTGGCCGGCTCGACCGACTTCCTGCATCTCTTCGGCCACGTCTGCCTCGGCTATATGTGGGCGCGGATGGCCGGCGCCGCGATCGACGGCGGCGACGACTTCCACCGCGCCAAGCTCGCCACCGGCCGCTACTATATGGCGCGCCTGCTGCCGGCGACCGCGCTCCACCTCGCCCGCATCCGCTCCGGCGCCGAGCCGGTGATGGCGCTGCCGGCGGAAGCGTTCTGATATGCGTCACGACCGCCCGGCGGGTCGGCCGCTGCCCTGGTCGCGGGCGGGGGCGGCGCGAACGGAGGGCTGCTAGCGCATGCCGATCCCAAACCTGGAATCCGACTGGATGACCGACGAGCACCGGATGCTCGAGGCGCTGACCCACGATTTCATCCGCGACCGCTGGGCGCCGAAGGCCGCGCGCTGGCGCGAGGCCGGCATGATGGACCGCGAGGCATGGAACGAGGCGGGCGCGATCGGCCTGCTCGGCACCTCGATCCCGGAGGAATACGGCGGTTCCGGCGGCGATTTCGGTCACGACGCGGTGGTGCTGATGGCGCAGGCGCGCGCCAACCTCGCGAGCTGGGGCTTCGGCATCCACACCCCGATCGTCGCGCACTATATCCTCGACTATGGCACCGCCGAGCAGAAGACCCGCTGGCTGCCGAGGCTCGTCACCGGCGAGATGGTGGCGGCGCTGGCGATGACCGAGCCTGCCGCCGGCTCCGACGTGCAGGCGATCAAGACCCGCGCCACCCGCGACGGCAACGGCTGGCGGCTCACTGGTTCCAAGATCTTCATCACCAACGGCCAGCATGCGAACCTGATCCTGGTCGCCGCCAAGACCGACCCCGCGGAGCGCGCCAAGGGCGTCAGCCTCCTCGCGGTCGAGACCGACGGCGCGGAGGGCTTCAGCCGCGGCCGCCCCCTCGACAAGATCGGGCTCAAGGCCGCCGACACCTCCGAGCTCTTCTTCGATAACGTCCCCGTCCCGCCGGAGAACCTGCTCGGCGGCGTCGAGGGCCAGGGCTTCTACCAGATGATGCGCCAGCTCCCGCAGGAGCGGCTGGTCATCGGCTGCGGCGCGGTCGGCGCGATGGAGGGCGCGCTCGAGCGCACCATCGCCTACGCCAAGGAGCGTGAGGCCTTCGGCGGGCCGCTCATGCAGTTCCAGAACACCCGCTTCAAGCTCGCCGAGTGCGCCGCGAACACCATGGCCGCCCGCGCCTTCAACGACGCCTGCATCGCCGCGCATCTTCGCGGCGATCTCACCGCCGAGACGGCGGCGATGAACAAATTCTGGCTCAGCGACATGCAGGGCCGGGTGATCGACGAATGTCTGCAGCTCTTCGGCGGCTACGGCTTCATGAGCGAATATCCCGTGGCCGAGATGTGGACGGATGCCCGCGTCCAGCGCATCTACGGGGGGACGAACGAGATCATGAAGGAGATCATCGGGCGCGCGCTGTGAAAGGGGACCGCCTCCGGCGTTTCCAGACGGGATCAAGGGGGATCAAACGATGGCCGAATACACGCTGCACTGCTTCGCTCAGTCGGGCAACTCCTACAAGGTTGCACTGATGCTCGAGCTCGCCGGCGCCGACTGGGAGCCGGTCTGGGTCGACTTCTTCCACGGCGCCACCCGCACGCCCGAGCTCCTGGAGCTCAACGAGATGGGCGAGGTGCCGGTGCTCGAGCACGGCGCGCTCAGGCTCAGCCAGTCGGGCGTGATCCTCGACTACCTGGCGCAGCGCTACCGCGACTTCGCGCCGCGCTCCGAGGAGGAGCGCCGCGAGGTGCTGCGCTGGACGCTCTGGGACAACCACAAGCTCACCGGCGCGGTGGCGCCGCTGCGCTACCTGATGAAGTTCGTGCCCGAGGAGAAGACCGACCAGAACGTCATCGCCTGGCTCGGCAAGCGCGCCGGCCGTGCGCTGACGGTGCTCGACCGCCACCTCTTCACCCGGGAGTGGGTCGCGGCCGACCGGGTGACCACCGCCGACTTCTCCTGCGTGGGCTATCTCTACTTCGACCACGAGTTCGGCCACGACATCACCGCTTATCCCAACATCGAGCGCTGGCGCCAGGCGATCGCAGCACTTCCCGGCTGGAAGCACCCTTACGACCTGATGCCGGGCCACCCGATCCCGGCGGGGGCCCTCACATGACCGACGCCTATATCTACGACGCCGTCCGCACCCCGCGCGGCAAGGGCCGGCCCGACGGCAGCCTGCACGAGGTGACAGCACTCCGCCTCTCCGCCGACATGCTGAACGCCGTCCGCGCCCGCAACAACGGCGCAGCCGACGCGGTCGAGGACGTGATCTGGGGCAACGTCACCCAGGTGGGCGAGCAGGGGGGCCTGCTCGCCCGCTCCGCCGTCCTCCTCTCCGACCTGCCCGAAAGCGTGCCCGGCCTCGCGATCAACCGCTTCTGCGCCTCGGGGCTCGAGGCGGTGAACCTCGCCGCCAACCAGGTGAAGGGCGGCGCCGGTGACGGCTACATCGCCGGCGGGGTCGAGATGATGAGCCGGGTCCCGATGGGCTCCGACGGCGCCGCGATCGCGGTCGACCCCTCGCTCGCGATCAAGAGCTACTTCGTGCCGCAGGGCATCGCCGCCGACATCATCGCCACCGAGTTCGGCTTTTCCCGCGACGACTGCGACCTGCTCGCCGTCGAGAGCCAGAAGCGCGCCGCCGCGGCCTGGGTGGACAACCGCTTCGCGAAATCCATCGTCGCCGGTGACCGATATCAACGGCCTGCCGATCCTCGACCGCGACGAGCACATGCGGCCCGCGACCGACATGCAGAGCCTGGGCGCGCTGAAGCCGTCGTTCAAGGATATCGGCGAGACCATGCCCGGCTTCGACGCGGTGGCGATCCTGAAGTACCCGCACCTCGAGCGGATCAACCACGTCCACCACGCCGGCAACTCCTCGGGCATCGTCGACGGCGCAGCGGCGGTGCTGGTCGGCAACCGCGACTTCGGCGTCAGGCATGGGCTCACGCCGCGCGCCCGGATCAAGGCCACCGCCAAGATCGGCACCGATCCCACGATCATGCTGACCGGCCCGGTGCCGGTCACCGAGAAGATCCTGCGCGAGAGCGGCATGGCGATCGGCGACATCGACCTCTTCGAGGTCAACGAAGCCTTCGCCGCCGTGGTCCTGCGCTTCATGCAGGCCTTCGAGGTTGACCCCGCCCGCGTCAATGTCAACGGCGGCGCGATCGCCATGGGCCACCCGCTCGGCGCCACCGGCGCGATGATCCTCGGCATCCTGCTCGACGAGATGGAGCGCCGCGACAAGGAGACCGGCCTCGCCACCCTCTGCATCGGCTCGGGCATGGGCGCCGCGACCATCATCGAGAGGGTGTGATGACCGTATTCCGTCCCGAAGCCGTGGCGCGGTCCGACTCGAACCCCGACGAGATCCTCGCCGGCCGCGGCGTGACCCGGCACCTCGGCGATGCCGGCGGGCTGACCCGCTTCGGGGTGCGCCACCAGACGCTCGAGCCCGGCGCCCGCACCTCCGACCGGCACTGGCACGAGCAGGAGGACGAGTTCCTCTACGTGCTCGCGGGCGAAGCGACGGTGGTCGAGAACGACGGCCCGCACCAGCTCGCTCCCGGGGACTTCGCCTGCTGGCCGGCCGGCGTCGACAACGCCCACTCGGTCGAGAACCGCTCCGACGCGCCCTGCAGCTTCCTCGTCTTGGGCTCCCGCCCGGTGAGCGACGTCTGCCACTACCCGGACCATGGCCGGCGGCTAGAGACGCGGGGCCGGGAATGGCGCATCGTCGAGACGGCGACGGGCCGGGTGCTCGAAGGCGGAGGGATGGACTGATGGGCATCATCGACCAGTCCAAATGCCCGGTGAAGGCCGGCTCTATCTATCCCGAGCCCTACGCCTCGCAAATGGCGGGGCGCTGGTCGCTCAGGCTGGGGCAGGCCGCGGGGCTGACGCAGTTCGGCGCCAACCTGGTCGTCGTGGCGCCTGGCGCCCGCTCGTCGCTCAGGCACTGGCATCGCGACGAGGACGAGTTCGTGATGGTGACCGAGGGCGAGCTGACCCTGATGCAGGACGAGGGCGAGTACGTGATGCGCCCCGGCGACTGCGCCGCCTGGCCTGCCGGCGACAGCAACGGCCACTGCTTTCTCAACCGCACCGACCGCGAGGCCCGCTTCCTCGTCGTCGGCGGCAAGTCGCCGGTTGAGGTCGTTACCTACTCCGACGACGACTTCGTGGTTTCGATCAAGGACGGCGCGCCGGTCTTCACCTACCACGACGGCACCCCCTGGACCGGCCCGCGGTGATGCGCCATCCCGAGGAGACCTGAGATGCCGATCTTCCACCTCGACGTCGACGCCGACGGCGTCGCCACCATCGCCTGGGATCTCCCCGGACGCTCGATGAACGTCCTGACCGACGAGGGCATCGCCGAGCTCGACGCGCTGATGGACCGGGCGCTCGCCGACCCCGCCGTCAAGGGCATCGTCATCACCTCGGCCAAGCAGGACTTCGCCGGCGGCATGGACCTCAACCTGCTGGCCCGCATGAAGGAGAAGGCCGGCGCCGATCCCGCCCGCGGGCTCTTTGACGGCATCATGGCGATGCACCGGCTGCTGCGGAAGATCGAGCGCGCCGGCATGGACCCGAAGTCGCTCAAGGGCGGCAAGCCGGTGGCCTGGGCCGCCCCCGGCCTCTCCGCCGGCATCGGCACCGAGATCGGCCTCGCCTGCCACCGCCGGTTCATGGCCGACACGCCTCGGGCGCGCATCGGCCTGCCCGAGATCCTCCTCGGCATCTTCCCCGGCGCCGGCGGCACCACCCGCCTGGTGCGGATGCTGGGCCTGATGCCCGCCGCGCCCTTCCTGCTCGAAGGCAAGATGCTGCCGCCCGCCGCCGCAAAGGCCGCCGGCCTGATCGACGCGGTGGTGCCGCCCGACGATCTCCTCGCCACGGCGAAGGCCTGGGTGCTGCAGGCGACCGACGCCGAGATCGTCAAGCCCTGGGACGCCAAGGGCTTCAAGCTGCCCGGCGGCGCGCCCTATAATCCGGCGGGCTTCATGACCTTCGTCGGCGCCTCGGCGATGGTGCACGGGCGGACCCAGGGCGCCTACCCCGCCGCCAAGGCGATGCTCAGCGCCATCTACGAGGGCGCGCTGGTCCCGTTCGATACCGCGCTCAAGATCGAGGCGCGCTGGTTCACCCACGTGCTGATGAACCCCTCATCCTCAGCGATGATCCGCACGGTCTTTCTCTCCAAGCAGGCGCTGGAAAAAGGTGCCGCCCGCCCCGACCAGCCTGACCAGAGCGTGCAGAGGCTCGGCGTCCTCGGCGCCGGCATGATGGGCGCCGGCATCGCCACGGTCGCCGCCAACGCCGGCATCGAGGTCGTACTGATCGACCGCGACCAGGCCGCCGCCGACCAGGGCCGCGCCCATGTCGAGGCCTGGCTCGACGACGGCGTCAAGCGCAAGCGCACCACGCCGGAGAAGAAGGCGGAAGTCCTCGCCCGCGTCACCGCCACCCCCGACTTCGCGGCACTCGCCGGTTGCGACCTGGTGATCGAGGCGGTGTTCGAGGACCCCGCGGTCAAGGCCGAGGCCACCCGCCGCGCCGAGGCGCATCTGCCCGCCGACGCCATCTTCGCCACCAACACCTCGACCCTGCCGATCGGCGAGCTCTCCAAGGCGAGCCGCGACCCGGCCAGCTTCATCGGCATCCACTTCTTCTCGCCGGTCGAGAAGATGGAGCTGGTCGAGATCATCCGCGGCGCCGCGACCGGCGACCGGGCGGTCGCCAAGGCGCTCGATTTCGTGCGCCAGATCCGGAAGACCCCGATCGTCGTCAACGATGCCCGCTTCTTCTACGCCAACCGCTGTGTGATCCCCTACGTCAACGAAGGCGTGCGCATGGTCGCCGAGGGGATCGAGCCGGCGCTGATCGAGAACGCCGCAAAGCAGCTCGGCATGCCGCTCGGCCCGTTGCAACTGGTGGACGAGACCTCGATCGACCTCGGTGTCAAGATCGCCGAGGCGACCAGGGCGGCGATGGGCGCGGCCTACCCGGAGAGCCCGGCCGACGCCGTCCTCTTCGCCCTGGCCGACCGTGGCCGGCTCGGGCGCAAGGTCGGCGCCGGCTTTTACGCCTACGACGAGAAGGCCAGGCGCCAGGGGCTCTGGCCCGAGCTCCGCACGCTCTGGCCCGCGGCCGGGCAGCCGCCGCTCATCGAGGTGCAGCATCGGCTGGCGATGATCCAGGCGCTGGAAGCGGTCCGCGCCTTCGAGGCCGGCGTGCTCACCGACATTCGCGAGGGCGACGTCGGCGCCATCCTCGGCTGGGGCTTCATGCCCTGGTCGGGCGGCCCCTTCGCCTGGCTCGACATCCTCGGCGCCGCCCGCGCCGTCGAGATCGCCGAGGCGCTGGCCGCCGCCCACGGCCCCCGGTTCGCGCCGCCGGACCTGCTGCGCGAAATGGCGGTGAAGGGCGAGAGCTTCTACGGCCGCTTCCAGCCCGCCGCCGCAGCCTGAGCGCCGCGGTGACGGGGCCCGGGCGATCGGCTATTGTCCGCGAGGAATTACGCGAACCGGCGATGAACACGCATGCCAGGGGCGACCGCCGGCGCCTGGACGCTGACCACGGCGCTGACGGACGATGAGGGGGTGCGCGTGCCGCCGTTCGACGCCGTCGCCTTCGCCCTCTCCGACCTCTGGGCCGATTGATAGCGCCTGCGCGGCGCGCGGATTGCTGCTAGTCTGGGCTGGCGGGGAGGCCGCAGAGTAGGGGCCGCGCGACGATGCCGACGGCCGAATGACGGCGCTTGATCGATATGTGCGACTGGAGGCGGTCGGGCTCTGGCGCGAAGAGCCGGGCGCGCCGCCGCGCGAGGTGGTGGTCTCCTTCGGCAACGCGACGCTGCTCCTGACCGACCTCGAGGAACGCCCGCTCGGGCACTGGGCGCTCGCCGGCGTCAGCGTAATCGGCCGTGAGGGCACCGCAACCGTCTATTCGATGACCGATGATGGCGCCGAGACGCTGGCGATCCGCGACCCCGAGATGGTCGAGGCGATCGCCGCGGTCGCCCGGCCGCGGTCGCGCTACGCTCCCGATGCGAGACCGTCGAGCCGTCTGCCGGTCGGCCCGATCCTCGGGCTTCTGCTGCTCGCCGGCCTCGCCTTCGCCGCGCCGCGCGCGATTCGCGCGCTCGCCGCCGGGCTGGTGCCGCCGGAGGTCGCGAGCGAGGTCGGCGATCGCATGCTGATCGCGCTGATCGACCGCCACGGCGCCCCCTGCGCCGGGCCCGACGGCCAGCGCGCGCTCGCGAGCCTCGCCGGGCGGCTCGACCCGGCGCGGCCGCCGCGGCTCCGGGTGATGGATCTCGGCATGGCGACCGCCGCTCCCCTGCCCGGCGGCACGCTTCTCCTCGATCGCGGCGCGCTCGCCGCGGCCGCCGGCCCCGAGGTCGTCGCCGGCTGGGTGGCGCTCGGCCTCGGCCGGGATCCGGTCGACCGGCTGCTGGCCGCGGTGGGGCCGCTCGGCGATCTCGGCTACATGTTTCACGGCGATTTCGACGATGCGACGCTGGCCGTTGCCGCCGAGGCGGCGCTCGCGCCGCCCGATCCGGCCGAATCGCCGGCGGCGCTGGCACGGCTGCGCTCGGTGCGGATTGACCCGGCGCCCTTCGCCACCGCGCTCGCCGGAGTGCCGGTCACCGAGCCGGCGATGACGCCGCCGCCGCTGCCGGCGCTCACCGCGCCGGAGTGGCAAGCGCTCCGCGAATCCTGCAGCTGAGCCCTCGAACCAGCCGCCCCGAACCGGCCGCGAGCCTTGCGTCCAGCTAATTTCCGCGTTGCATTGAGTGCATGAAGCTGGTTTAGTCCGCGCAGCCGCAATAGGGGGTGGTGCTCCGAAACGCCGAGGCCGCGCAGCACGGCCGGGCGCGAAATCGGGCCCAGGAAACGTCCCGTGGCGCTGGCCCAAGTCTGGGGAGGAAGTCGGAAGCGGCCTGCCTGAGCAGGCCGCTTTTGCTTTGGCCAGGCGCTCAAGGCTGAGCCAGGCCCGCAGCCCGGCCGCTCAGTCCACGAGCACCATCTCGCCCGGGGTGTCCAGTCGCGCCGCCAGCATCTGCAGCCGCCGCTCCACCACCTCGCCGGCGAACTCCCGCGCCGGGCCGCGCAGGGTGAGGACCAGCCGGCCGCCCTCGCGAGCGATGTTCGAATGCTCGAGCACGCCGGTCGCCGAGCCCGACAGCATCGCCCCGAGCCGCATCGCCCGGCCGAGCACCGCCGCCTCGAGCGTCCGCTCCGGCGGCAGCAGCCAGCCGTAGCGCTTGAGTTCCTCCGCGGGCCCGGTCGCCTTGTAGCGGTTGAGCAGCGCCAGCCCGAGGAACACCCGTTCGGGATGGTCGATCCCGGCCATGTTAGCCCGCGTCACCAATTCGAAGCAGAGCTCGGCGCGATAGTCCGGGTGCGCCCGCCAGTTCACGTCGTGCAGCAGGCAGGCCGCGAGCATCAGCCGGTGCTCCGACGCCGGCTTGTCGGCATAGAGCGGCTTCAGCCATTCGTAGAGCGCCTGGCCGAAGCCCGGGCTCCGGGCCGAAGCGGCCTCCATATGCCGGCAGGCCTCGATCAGCGGGTCCTGCATCCGCATCGCCTCGGGCATCTGCCGGTAGAGCAGGCCCTCGCGCAGGCCATAGCCCGAGATCACCACCCGTCCGGGCGCGAGCCGCTTCAGGAGCTCGGCCAGCACCAGGCTCGCCAGCGGCACCAGCGACAGCCGCTGCGCCGAGGTGCCGGTCAGCGCCGACATCTCCGCCTGGTCCTGGTCACGGATCCACTTCAGCGTCTCGACCAGCTGCGGCAGCGGCGGCTCATAGCCGTGCAGCATCTTCAGGGGATAGCCGACCCGCTCCATGTCGAGCCGCGCGATCGCCCGCCACGAGCCGCCGACCAGGAAGAGCCGCGGCGCCGGGCCGGGCACCGCCTTGACCAGCGCCTTGATGCCCTTCTTGATCGCCTTGTCGCGCTTGCCGGCGTCGGCGATGTCGGCGAGCTGCAGCGGCCCGAGCGGCGAGGTGCCGCAGGCGTTGATCTCGCCCTGATCGAGCTGTGCGAGCTCCATCGAGGCGCCGCCCATGTCGCAGGCCATGCCGTCGGCGTCCGGCCAGCCGAGGAGCACGCCCTTGGCAGCGAGCCGCGCCTCCTCCGAGCCGCTGGCCACGTGCAGTTGCAGCCCGGTCTCGTCTTCGACCTGGTCGCAGAAGGCCGGGCCGTCCGCCGCCTCGCGCACCGCGGCGGTGGCGACCGCGATCATGCCCGAGAGCTGCATCTTGCCGGCGAGCGCGGCGAAGCGGTGCAGCGCCGCCATCGCCAGCCGCCAGCCTTCGGGGCTGAGCCTGCCGGTCTCGCTCAGCCCGGCGCCGAGGCCGCAGAGCACCTTCTCGTTGTAGAAATAGGCCGGGCTCCGCGCCATGCCGTCGAAGACCACGAGCCGCACCGAGTTCGAGCCGACGTCGATCACGCCGATCCGCTTCAGCCGGGCCTTGGACGATTCCACCAGCCGGAACAGCGGCACCGTCTCCGTTGTGCGCGTCGACGTCGTCACCGCTGCTTCCGCCCTGCTGTTCCCGGTCGCCGGCTCAGGGTCGCATCCGGCGGAGGCGTCAATCGTGGCAACGCCGGAGGCGTCAATCGTGGCGACGCCGGAGGGCGTCAATCGTCGCGACGCCGGAGGCGTCAATCGTGGCCGTGCAGGAGCTGGATCACGCCACGCGCCCCGGCGCGCCCCCGGCCGGAGAGCGAGGGGTTCTCCATGAAGAAGCGGTGGCAGGAGAAGAGCGGCTCGCCCGGCTCGGCCTCGTGGCGGAGATAGGTGCCATCCGGCTGCGCCACCCAGCTCCCCGCCTGATCGGCCATGTTCGCCGCCATGATCTGGTCGATGATCTGGGCATGCACCGTCGGGTTGGTGATCTCGACCAGCGCCTCGACCCGGCGGGTCAGGTTGCGCTCCATCCAGTCCGCCGAGCTGATGTAGACCCGTGCGTCCTTCGAGGCCAGGCCGGTGCCGTTGCCGAAGCAGACGATGCGGCTGTGCTCGAGGAACCGGCCGATGATCGACTTCACCCGGATGTTTTCCGAGAGGCCCTTCGCCCCGGCGCGCAGGCTGCAGATGCCGCGCACCACCATATCGATCTTCACCCCGGCCTGGCTCGCGGCATAGAGCGCGTCGATCATCTCGGGGTCGGTGATGGCGTTGAGCTTGACCCAGACCTGCGCCGGCCGTCCGGCACGGGCGTGCTCGATCTCAGCCGCGAGGCCTTCCAGCAGCCGCGGCTTCAAGAGATGCGGCGAGATCGCGAGCTTCTCGAGCTCCTCCGGCCGGACGTAGCCGGTCACATAGTTGAAGACCCGCGTCGCATCGCGCCCCAGCGACTTGTCGCAGGTGAAGAGCGAGAGGTCGGTGTAGATGCCGGCGGTGCCCGGATGATAGTTGCCGGTGCCGAAATGGGTGTAGGTGACCAGCTCGCCGCCCTCGCGGCGCACCACCGTCGAGATCTTGGCGTGGGTCTTCCAGTCGATGAAGCCGTAGACCACCTGCGCCCCGGCCCGCTCCAGCCGTCGGCTCTGCCGGATGTTGGCGGCCTCGTCGAAGCGCGCCTTGAGCTCGATCAGCGCGGTCACCGACTTGCCGGCCTCCGCCGCCTCGCAGAGCGCCGCCACGATCGGGCTGTCGCGCGAGGTGCGGTAGAGCGTCTGCTTGATCGCCAGCACGTCCGGGTCGAGTGCGGCCTGCTGCAGGAAGCGGACCACGATGTCGAAGGTCTCGTAAGGGTGGTGCAGCAGCATGTCCTTCTGGCGGATCGCCGCAAGGATGTCGCCCTCGAAGTCCTGCACCCGCTCCGGCATCCGCGGCGTGAACGGCGGCCAGAGCAGATCCGGCCGCCCGGCGCGGGTGAGCTCGGCCAGATCGGCGAGGCCGATCAGCCCGGGGATCTCGATCACCTCGTCGGCGGCGACGCCCAGCGCCTCGACGATGGT
Source organism: uncultured Alphaproteobacteria bacterium (assembly GCA_963750745.1). Classification (GTDB taxonomy): domain Bacteria; phylum Pseudomonadota; class Alphaproteobacteria; order Rhodobacterales; family Rhodobacteraceae; genus Amaricoccus. The sequence continues at coordinate 138,109 of CAVVSO010000023.1, forward strand.
GTGGCGCAGATCGTCCGGCGCCTCTGAGGTCATGGTGAGCTGGATCACCTCGCCGCGGCGCCGGCGCTTCAGCGCGGTCTCGAACTCGCGGACCAGGTCCTCGGCTTCCTCCTCGACCTCGAGGTCGCTGTCGCGCAGCACCCGGAAGGCGCAGTGCCCGAGCATCGCGTAGCCGGGGAAGAGCTTGCCGAGGAAGACCTCGAGCAGCGCCTCGAGCGGCAGGAAGCGGATCCGCCCCTTGGCGCTGTCGGTCAGCCGCACGAAGCGCGGCACCTGTGCCGGCACCGGCAGCAGCGCCTCGAGCACGGTGTCGTCGGCCTCGCGCCGGAGCTGCAGCCCCATCGCGAAGCCGCCGTTGGCGATGAACGGAAACGGATGCGCCGGGTCGATCGCCAGCGGCGACAGGATCGGGAAAACCTGCTCGAAGAAGTGCGTCTCCATCAGCTTGAGGTCGGCGCCGCGGATACCGCCCGGCCCGAGGATGTCGATGCCTTCGGCCCGCATCAGCCCGCCGAGCAGCGACAGGCATTCCTGCTGGCGCATCATCAGCGCCCGGGTGTCGGCGTCGATCCGCCGGAGCTGCCCGGCCGGCGACAGCCCGTCGGCGCTCGGCGTGTGCACGCCCTCGCGGATCAGCCCGCGCAGGCCGGCGACGCGCACCGAGTAGAACTCGTCGAGGTTCGAGGCCGAGATCGACAGGAACCGCACCCGCTCCAAGAGCGGCACGCTCGGGGTTCTCCGCCTCGGCCAGCACCCGCCAGTTGAAGGCGAGCCAGCTCAGCTCGCGGTTGATGAACCGCCCCGGCCCGGTGATGTCGAGCCCCGGCACGGCACGTCCCGGCGGGGGCGGCGACCGCAGGAAGTCGGCGTCGACCCGCACGTCCTCGACCACTGCAATCTCGAGCATGTCCTCACCTCGCCAGGCGGCACCGGAACAAGGCGCTGCCGCTCGGGCAATTCTATGACCTTCCCGCGACAGCGCAACGGCTTATGCCCGGATGCGCCTGCGCCGGTGGTAGGTCAGTGCCAGCGCCAGGCACTGGCCGAGCGCCGCCTCCGGCAGCGGCGTGGCGGGATCGAGCCGGATCGCCCGCGCGCCCTCGAACGCCAGCGCATCGGCGAAATGCTCGCGGAAGCTCGCGACCAGCGACGTGCGGCAGTTGACCAGCACCGCGGGCCCTCCGCCGGCGATGACGCCCAGCCGCAGCGTGCTGCCGCTGCCCGACGCCAGTGTCAGATACGCCGGCTCCCCCCAGCGCAGCGCCTCCGTGAGCGGCCCCACCTCCGGCAGCGCCGCGGCGGTCGCGAAGATCAGCCGGCGCACCTCGAGGAGCGTCGCCCGCGCCGGCTCGGGAAACGCCGCGAACGCGGCCGCGACCTCGCCCTCCGGCTGGCTCATTCCAGCCGCTCCACGTTCCTGAGCTCGGGGAAAATCCGCATCCAGAGCAGCGCCACCGCGATGGTGCCGAGCCCGCCAAGCACCGCCGCCGGCACCGTGCCGACGAGCGCCGCGGTCATGCCGCTCTCGAACTCGCCGAGCTGGTTGGAGGCATTGATGAAGAGCGAGTTCACCGACCCCACCCGCCCGCGCATCTCGTCGGGCGTGCGGAGCTGCACCAGCGACGAGCGGATCACCACGCTCACCGTGTCCGCGGCCCCCATCACCAGCAGCGCCACCAGCGACAGCGCCATCCATTCCGACAGCGCGAAGACCAGCGTCCCGAGGCCGAAGACGATCACCGCCTGGAACATCCGCATCCCGACCCGCCGCCGGATCGAGCTGCGCGCCAGCACCCCGGTCATCAGCAGCGCCCCCACCGCCGGCGCCGCCCGCAGCATCCCGAGCCCCCAGGGGCCGGTGTGCAGGATGTCGGCGGCGTAGATCGGCATCAACGCCGTAGCACCCCCGAGCAGCACCGCGAAGAGATCGAGCGAGATCGTCCCCAGGATCGCCGGATTGCGCCGCACGAAGCCCACCCCGGCGAAGATCTCGGAGAACCGCGCCGGCCCCCGGGCGCTCACCTCCCGCTCGAGCCGGATCATCGCGGTCAGCACCCCCGCCGCCACCCAGAACACCGCCATCAGCGCGTAAGGCAGCCACGCCGCCGCGGCATAGGCGAAGCCGCCGAGCGCCGGGCCGCAGATCACCGCGGCCTGCCCCGCCGCCGTGGTCAGCGCCATCGCCCGCTGCAGCGCGCCGCGCGGCGCCGCCGCCGGCAGGAGCGCCCCCGCCGCCGGCAACTCGAAGGCGCCGGTGATCCCGAACACGGTCACCGCGGCGAAGATGCCGCCGACCCCGAGCCAGCCCTGATATGTCCCCCATGCCAGCACCGCCGCCGCCACCCCGTCCACGGTCTGGCAGACCTGCACCACCCGCCGCCGGTCGTAGCGGTCGGCGGCATGGCCGGCGAGGAAGACCAGGACCAGCACCGGCAGGAATTGCACCAGCCCGAGCAGCCCGAGATAGAAGGCGCTGCCGGTCAGCCCGTAGACCTGCCAGCCCAGCGCCACCGTGCCCATCTGCGCGGCGAAGCGCGAGAAGCCGCGCCCGGTGAAGTAGAGCACGAACGGCCGGTGCGCGAGGAGCCGCGCCTCCTCGCCGCCGATCCCGGCCGCCGCCTCAGCCATCCGCGGCGATGCCGGCCGCGGCGATCCGCTCGGCGACCATCTCCTGCAGCCGCCACAGCCGCTGGTCGTGGATGCCGATCGCCTCGAGATGCTCGACCGTGCTGCGCAGATACTCCGCCATCGTCCCCCTCGGCCCGGCCGCGGCCGCCAGCGCATCGGCCACCGTCTCCGGCGGCAGCCGCCCGACGTAGGCGGGCGAGCGGCGGTCCATCACGAAGCCGAGTGCCGCGAGCGGCCCCTCCGGCGTCGCCAGCCGCATCGGCTGCACGCGATAGACCGGCGGCACCAGCTGGAGCTCGCGCTGCATCACCGCGAGCAGGCCTTGCGCCTCGGTCTCCGGCGCCAGCCGGCAGGCGACCCCGGCGCAGGCGCCGCCACGGTCGAGGCCGAGCATCAGCCCGGGATGCGCCGCCGAGCCGCGGAACCATTTGTCCCAGCCGAGGCAGAAGGCGCGGTGCCAGCCCGCCACCCGCGCCCGCCGCCGCTCGGCAACCTCGAACGGCGGGCTCCAGATCAAGGAGCCATAGGCGAAGATCCAGATCGGCGCGCCGTCCGGAACCGCGGCCCGCGCCGCCGCCACCGCCGCGGCGTGGTCCGCCGCCTCCGCCGGGCGGCGGCCATCCGGCCAACCCGGCGGCGCCTCATCGGCCACCGCCCTGCCCGGCAGCGCCGCCAGCTGCGGCGTCAGCCGCAGGGTCCTCACCGCGTGTCGCCGCGCAGCACGTCGCCGGCAAGCCGGGCGGTGATCGGCCGCTGCCGCGCCAGCCCGGCCCGGTCGAGCGCCGCCACCACCGCCGCCGCCGCCGCGAACGAGCGGTCGATGCGGCTGACCAGATACTGCACCAGATCCGGCGCCACCGCGATCTGCCGGTCGGCGAAGAGCTTGACCAGGACCGCCGCGAGCAGCGCATCGTCCGGCGCCTCCAGCCGCGCCACCGGCGCCGCGTTCAGCCGGCTCGCGAGATCGGGCAGCGCGATCCGCCAGCGCGCCGGCGCGTCGCGGCCGCTGACCATCAGGCTGCCGCCGCCGGCGCCGAGATGGTTGCAGAGATGAAACAGCGCCTCCTCCGCCGCCGCGGCGCCGCCCAGCCGGTCGGCGTCCTCGACCGCGACCGCGGCGTCGCCCGGCAGCGCCGCGAGGTCGAGCCCGGCCACAGCTTCCGCCGGCACCAGCCGCGCCCCGCTCCGCGCCGCCCAGACATGCGCCAGATGCGTCTTGCCGGCGCCGCGCGGCCCGGCGACCGCAAGCCGCCCCGACGGCCAGCCGGGCCAGCTCTCGACCTGGGCCAGCGCCAGCGCGTTCGACGGCGAGACGAAGAAGGCCTCGCGCCCCAGCGCCGGCCGCGCCGGCAGGTCCAGCACCAGCTGCCGCGACCCGGTCAAGGCTCAGCCGTCCTCCGGCGGCTTGCCGGTATAGAGCGCGCTCGCCTTGTACTGCTCGACGAAGAAGCGTCCGATCACCCCCAGGGCCGCGGCCACCGGCACCGCGACCAGGAGCCCGGTGAAGCCGAAGAGCGCGCCGAAGACGGACAGCGCCAGGATCAACCAGACCGGATGCAGCCCCACCGACCTGCCGACCAGGTTGGGCGACAGGATGTTGCCCTCGACGAACTGCCCGAAGAGAAAGATCCCCACGGTCGCGAAGATCCAGAACTTGTCGCCCCAGAACTGGAAGAGCGCGATCCCCACCGCGAGCAACAGCCCGACGATCGAGCCGACATAAGGCACGAACGAGATCATCCCGGCACCCAGCCCGACCAGAAAGCCGAACTGCAGCCCGATCGCCATCAGCGCCACCGCGTAGAAGATCCCGAGGCAGAGACAGACGGTGAGCTGCCCGCGCACGAAGCCCGCGAGCACGACGTCGATGTCGCGCGCCAGCCGTCGGATCGTCGGCGCATGCTCGCGCGGCAGGATCGCGTTGATCTGCGCCAGCATGCGGTCCCAGTCGAGCAGCAGGTAGAAGGCCACGACCGGCGTCACCACCAGGAGGAACAGGAAGTCGATGACCCTGAGCGAGCCCGCGAGCACCTGGTTCAGCACTGTCAGACCGCCGTTACGCAGCATCGCCTCGACATCACTGAGGTTCTGCCGGATCGGCGAGTTCTCCCCGAACAGATCCGGGTAGCGCTTGCTCAGAAACTCGATCAGCCCGGCGATATAATCGGGCATCGCCGCGACCAGCCCCTGCCCCTGCTCGATCAGCGCCGGCACCGCGAGCACCAGCAAAAGCACGAAGACCACCAGCCCGCTGAGCGCGATCAGCGCGGTCGACCAGACCCGGTTTAGCCCCAGCCGCTCCAGCCGGTCGCAGATCGGGTCGAGGAAATAGGCGATCGCAGCACCGAGCAGGAACGGCAGCAGCGTCGAGCCCAGGAGCCACAGCGCCACCACGAGGACCGCGAAGGCGATGCTCCAGAACCGCAGTTGCCGATTGGCGTCGACCGCCATGCCGATCCCCTCCGCCCGCTAGCCGCCTAGGTGACGCAGCCGCCCCGGCAAGGCAAGCCCGCACCGGCTCGAACCTGGCTCAAACGAACTGCTCGCGGATCAGCCGCTCCTCCAGCCCGTGGCCGGGATCGAACAGGATGTGGTGCGCGACGTCGGCGACGCTCGCCACCTCGATCTTGACCGGATAGCGCACCTCGGCCGAATCGGCGACCGCCGAGACCGGCCGCTTGTCGGCCTCCATCACCTCGAAGGTCACCGCCGCCGCCTTGGGCAACAGCGCTCCGCGCCAGCGCCGCGGCCGGAAGGCCGCCATCGGCGTCAGCGCCAGGATGTCGGCGCCGATCGGCAGGATCGGCCCGTGCGCCGAGTAGTTGTAGGCGGTCGAGCCCGCCGGGGTGCAGAGCAGCGCCCCGTCGGCGATCAGCTCCGCCAGCCGCTCGCGGCCGTCGACCAGGATCCTGCAGCTTCGCCGCCTGCGGCCCGGCGCGCAGGATCGACACCTCGTTGATCGCCAGCGCCTCGATCACCGCGCCGTCGGCGCCGGTGGTGCGCATCCTGAGCGGGTTGATCACCGCCTCCTCCGCCGCCTCCAGCCGCTCGATCAGCCGGTCCTCGCGGTAGGCGTTCATCAGGAAGCCGACGGTGCCGCGGTTCATGCCATAGACCGGGATCGCCAGCCCCTCGGTCGGCATGCAGCGTCGAGAGCATCAGCCCGTCGCCGCCGAGCGCCACGATCACCTCGGCCGCCGCCACCGGGGTCTGCCCGTGGCGGGCGATCAGCCGGGCGCGCGCCTCCTCGGCGAGACCGACGGCGCTTGCGACGAAGTGGATGTTCCGGAGGGACACTGCAGAACTCGCGCGGCCAAACTTGCGACGGGGCCGCCCACTGTCGCGGCGCCCGGCATCGAACGCAAGCGCGCCCTCAGGCGGGCGGCAGCATCGACAGCGCGATGGCGTTCTGCGCCACCCCACCGCGACCGCTCGGCAGGACCGGCCATCCGAGGCTTGAGGTCCGCAAGGCCGGTGAAAACTTTGCCTGGTCGCGGTGTATTGCGGCCCAGCTTCGCCGCCATGGCGCCGGATTCCTCGAGCTCGGCACAGGACGGCACGTCAGCGGGTTGTCTTGACGATGAACTGCAGGAGCAGGATCAGATCGGCGCTGGTCGCATCGGGCGACTTGGCGATGTAATCGCCGATGTCCTTCCAGTAGGCCGCCGCCGATTCCGCCTTCTTCTCGGCGACGAAGGCCATGAGCTTGGCGGTGATCTCGTCCGGCAGGCCCAGTCCATCGAGTTCCTTGCCGGTCGCGGCCTTGAAGATCCCTCGAAGACCTGCAGCAGGATCGGCCCGAAGAAGGCCGCAGCGGTCAGGAAGTAGGTGAATTTCGACGCCGACCACTCCTTGGCGTCGGCGGGCTTCTTTTCGTCAGGGTCCGCTTTGGCCGGCTTTTTCTTCTCGTTGGCGTCCAGAATCTCCTTGACTTTCTCCTCGGCCTTGTCCTTGGTCGCGTCGGGCTTGGGGTTCTTCGCCTTCTCCAGCGGATCGCGCACCGGCTTCTCGCGCGCCTCGGTCATCGACGGCGAGACGAAGGTCATCTTCTCCAGCTGGCCGCTCAGCTTCTCGACCGACGCGGTCAGGTCCGCCATCTTCTGGGTCAGGGCCTCGGTCTGCCGCTCCCGGACCTCGGTGAGCTTGGCTTCCTCCTCGTCGATCCGCTCCTCGGTCTCCTCTTCGGTCTTGGGCTCTTCCTCGAGCTTCTCGGGTTCGCGCGTGGACATGCTCTCTCCTGTCAGCTCGCGGTCCAGACCCATGACTGCCCGTCGGAATTGGCGGGCTTCAGGGTTCCCGCGGCCGCCGTCGGCGTCTTCTCCCCAGCGCCGCGGGCGTAGAGCTGCGGCTTCCAGTCGTCCTGGGCGGGGATCACGAGAGTGTCCCCGGACTTCGGGACCAGCGCCACGGTCTCGGGGCTCGGGGGCGAGGTCAAGCTCGATCCATCCTTGCCATAGCGGTAGCTGAAGGTCCGCGCGCCCGGGGCGCCGTCCGGCGCTGGCGCGAGCCCCGGACCCGGAAAGGCCGGGTTCTGCGGCACCGGCGCCAGCACGGCGCCCGCCGCGAGCTCGACGTCCCATGTGGTCTCGGTGGTATTGTCCGGCATCAGGGCCACCACGATCGCTTCGTCCGGCGCCTTGGTGCCGGACGGCAGGCGCTGGCCCGGCGCGCCGTCATGAACCAGGCGCCAGACCGTGCGCGATGTCGTCAGCGCCGAGGTCGTCGCATCGCAGGGCAGAATCCAGCCGCGGGAATCCCGCCGTCGCCGGGCGAGCTCACCCAGTCCGACCAGACGATCCGGCTGGCCTGGCTGCCGTTGACGAACTGGATGCCCCAGGCGACGGATTGGCCCTTCGGCACCGCCCAGTACCCTGTCTGACCGACGCCGACCCACTCCGCCGCGATCGCCGTGGCCGGATCTTCGGGCGCCAGCTTGTCGCTGACCTCGCCGACCTGCTCAAGGAGCTTGGCATAGGCCTTCGCGAGCTCGGTCATGTCCGAATCGAAGGCGTCCTGCACCCCCTGCTTGTAGCCGGGCAGAACGGCATCGACCTGGGATTTCAGGCAGTTCGGCGAATAGACGTAGCCGCCGAGTGGCGGCCCCACCGGGGTGGCGGTATAGGTATCCCGAATCGCATTCGATCGCTCGGGATTGCCGAGCGGGTCGTCGATATAGTGCGTCTCCGCACTCGAAGGCTCGTTGTCCCGATTCTCCCCGTCAGTCTTGACCGTGACCACATCGGCGCGCCCTTGGCGGAGCTTGCCGACCAGCCCGCCGTTGAACGGCGCCGCCGTCGCGTCCCCCCACATCTCTTTGTAGAGAGCGCCTTTGGGGTCGGTATAGTCGCGGACCGTGTTGCAAAGATCGTCATAGTCGACGCGCGTCTGGCGGATCGCCGCCAGCATCGCCGCCTGCGTCGCCCGGGCGCCGCCGCGCCGCGACCGGTCGATCACGCCGACCTTGCCGCCGGAGAGCTCGACATAGACCTTCTTGGCGATGATGTATTCCAGGAGCAGGCTAAAATAGGCCGCGAGCGCAGCCCGCCCGGCGCGATAGCCGGTTACCCCGGAAACATCGACGCTTAGGAGAGCGGCCAGGGTCGTCTCTACGGCGTTGCCGACGGTATAGATGCTGTCGAAGGTCTTGCGCAGGCCGTCGATCGTATCGGGCTCGTAATCCTTGCCCTGGCGCTCTTCCAGTCCTCGTTGACCGGGTAACCCCGGTGCTGATCGCGTTGGTGCTGGATCGCGCCGCGTCCAGCTTGGTGTCGTTGCCGATCAGCGCCGGCAGGCCGCCGATGGCGTCCAAGAGCTTCTGGTTGGCGTCCGACGCCGCCGGCCCCGGCAGGATCATTCCGAAGATCTGCAGCACCGTGGTGGCGATCGGCCCCGCGGGCGGCGGAATGGCCATCGAGATGGTCGAGGCGATCTCGACCCCCGTCTTCAGTGCGCTGTCATCCATGGGGGAGCTTTCACGGAATTGTGAACAACGTTATACCTGGTGGGGAACAACGCAAGCGCCTTGCACACGGCGCGGGCACCATAGCGGGTTTCCTGTCGCCAGGGAATTCGCTATCAACCCGCGATCCGCCCCTTCGCGAGAAAGCTGGTTGCATGAAAGACGCCCTGCCTGACTCCGGCTTCTTCGGCGAAGACCTCGCCACCCGCGACCCGGCGATCTACGGCGCGATCCGCAACGAGCTGACCCGCCAGCGCGACGAGATCGAGCTGATCGCCTCGGAGAACATCGTCAGCCGCGCCGTGCTCCAGGCGCAGGGCTCGGTGATGACCAACAAGTACGCCGAAGGCTATCCCGGCCGGCGCTATTACGGCGGCTGCCAGTTCGTCGACGTCGCCGAGAGCCTCGCGATCGAGCGCGCCTGCAAGCTGTTCGACGCCGGCTTCGCCAACGTGCAGCCGAACTCCGGCTCCCAGGCCAACCAGGCGGTGTTCCTCGCGCTGCTCAAGCCCGGCGACACCTTCCTCGCGATGGACCTCTCCGCCGGCGGCCACCTCACCCATGGCGCGAAGCCCAACGTGTCGGGCAAGTGGTTCCAGCCCGGTGCACTACGGCGTGCGCAAGCAGGACCAGCGGCTCGACTATGACGCCGTCGCCGAGCTCGCCGCGAGCGAGAAGCCCAAGCTCATCATCGCCGGCGGCTCCGCCATCCCGCGCCAGATCGACTTCGCCCGCTTCCGCGCGATCGCCGACAGCGTCGGCGCCTACCTGATGGTGGACATGGCGCATTTCGCCGGCCTCGTCGCCGGCGGCCAGCACCCCAACCCGGTGCCGCACGCCCACGTCGTCACCACCACCACCCACAAGACCCTGCGCGGCCCGCGCGGCGGCATGATCCTGACCAACGACGAGGCGATCGCCAAGAAGATCAACTCGGCGATCTTCCCCGGCCTCCAGGGCGGCCCCTTGATGCACGTCATCGCCGGCAAGGCCGTCGCCTTCGGCGAGGCGCTGCGCCCCGAGTTCGCCGACTATGCCGCGAACGTGGTCAAGAACGCCGCCATCCTCGCCGACACGCTGATGAAAGGCGGCCTCGACATCGTCACCGGCGGCACCGACACCCACCTGATGCTGGTGGACCTGCGGCCGAAGTCGGTCACCGGCAAGGACGCCGAGGCAGCGCTCGGCCGCGCGCATATCACCACCAACAAGAACGGCATCCCGTTCGACCCGCAGCCGCCGACCGTCACCTCCGGCATCCGCCTCGGCACCCCGGCCGGCACCACCCGCGGCTTCGGCGCGCCTGAATTCACCGAGATCGGCGAGCTCATCGTCGAGGTCCTCGACGGCCTCGCCGCGAGCGGCCCCGACGGCAACGCCGAGGTCGAGGCCTCGGTCAAGGCCCGCGTCAAGGCGCTCTGCGACCGCTTCCCGATCTACCCCGGCCTCTGAGGCCTTAGCCGAACCGGTTCGCCCCCGGGGTGCCCCGCTGCACCATGAAGTAGATCAGCACCAGGAAGCCCAGGATCGGGATCAGCAGCAGCAGGAGCCACCAGCCGGTACGGTCGCTGTCGTGCAGCCGCCGCGCCCCCACCGCGAGGTTGGGCAAGAGCACGGCCAGCGAGAAGATCCCCGACAGGATCCCGTAGCCGTTGCCGAACATCGACCCCTCCACGGCGCCCAGCACCAGACCGACCAGGAACACCACCAGGCACCACCACCAGAACTCCGAGCGCGACGCCCGCCCGGTGAAGGTGGCGTATTTCGACAGAACCGTCCGCACCGATTCCTGAAGCGTCATGCGGTCCCCCCGACTTGCGGCCCGCACACGGAAAGCGGACGCCGCGACGCTGTCAAGCCGCAGGTTTGCCGGCCGGCTGACGCTCGCATCACGCCGCGGTCACGCGCCCCGCCCTATCCTTCCCCGACGCCCGCACGGAACCGAGACGGGCGCGCCCACCTGACCAAAGCTTCGGTTCGCGCTCAGGCCTCCTTGGGAAAGGCAGACCGATGACCCGCATGCTCGCCTTCACCGCCAGCCTCCTGCTTCTCCTCGCCCCGCCCGCGCCGGCGCAGGACCGCGCCCGGCTCGTCGCCGGCACCGGCGTCGACCGCGCGGTGGCAGAGACCCTGTCCCTCACCGAGCTCGCCGCGATCCGCTTCAACCGCGACACCGGCGCCGACGCGCAGCAGCGCATCCTCGCCCGCCGCGACCCGGTCTTCGTCGATCCGGCTGCGCCACGCCCAGCTGATCGCCGGCGCCGGCCTCACGCCCGCCGAGGCGCGCGGCCTGACCCTGGTCGAGCTCGCGGCGATCAAGCACAACGCCGGCACCCGCGCCGACGACCGCCAGCGCGAGGTCCGCCCGGCGCGCCCGACGCTGATGTCCTCGACCGGCATCGACCCCGCCGTGGCGCGGGCGCTCGGCCTGCCCGCTGCAGGCCACTAGCTGCCGCTGCAACGCAGCGAGACGCCGTCCGCCGCCCGGAGAACCGGCTCGCGGGCGGCTGCGCCCCCGCGCTCCGGAGCCACCGCTCCGCGCCCTAGCGCCTTCAAATAAACGCGATTTCAGCCCGCACGCAGCGCCGTCGCCGCAACAGTTCGTGAGACGGGGGGCCGCCCGCCATGCGCCGCACCATATCCGTTGCTGTCGACGCGGCTGAACGCCGATCCGCCGGCACCAGCCAGCGGGGTCTCCGCGAAAGGACGATGGAGATGTTGAAGTCAACACGTTCTGCCGGCCATGCTCGCCGTCTCGATGCTGGCTGGCCTGGCGCCCGCATTCGCCGATACCGCACCGCGGTGCCGGAAGCGCCGATGAGCGCCGCGAAGCCCCACGGCGCATGACTCGGTTTCCGGGCTCGATGCCGCCGCCTGGCGCAGGTCGCCGGCACGCCGGCGTGACCCTCGAACAGGCCGGGGGCTGACGCTGAGCCAGCTCTGCTGCCTGAAGGACATCGTGACAGCGACGACCGGCGCCATGCGAAGGGGCAGCCGCCGGTATCCCTAAGCCCATCCTGACACGCCACACCTACCGCCCCGGCCCTGACCGCCCCGGTGCGCTCAGGGCGGCGTCGAAGCGGACCTTGACGTAGGATCCCGGCGCCGGCTCGATCGCCCCGAGCTTCGCCCCCGGCTCGCGCGCCGGCACCCGCCGCCCCGAGCGCGCCTTCAGCCAGGCGTCCCAGTCGGGCCACCAGCTCCCCGGGGTCTCCTCGGCGCCGTTGAGCCAGGTCTCGAGCGAGGGCTGGCTCATGTCGGGATTGGTCCAGAACTGGTACTTCTGCAGCACCGGCGGGTTCACCACCCCGGCGATATGCCCCGATCCGGACAGGATGAAGCGCACCTCCGCGTGGGTCATCTCCTTGGCGCCGCGATAGACCGAGGCGGCGGGCGCGATATGATCCTCCTTGGTCGCCACGTGATAGACCGGCCCGCGAATGTCGGCGAGCGTCACCGGCTCGCCGCGGATCTTGAGCGCGCCCCGGGCGAAGGCGTTGCGGATGTAGAATTCCTCCAGGTAGAAGGCATGCACCCGCGCCGGCATCGCCGTCGAATCCGCGTTCCAGTAGAGCAGGTCGAACGGGAACGGGTCCTTACCCAGCATGTAGTTCGAGACCATGTAGCCCCAGATCAGGTCGTTGGCCCTGAGCATGTTGAAGGCGTTGGCCATCCGGTCGGCGGGCATATAGCCCTTCTCCATCTCCTCGCCGACCACCTGCAGGATGTTCTCGTCGACGAAGATCTGCAGCTCGCCCGCGTCCTCGAAGTCGAGCTGCGCGGTGAAGAAGGTGGCACTCGCCACCCGCTTGTCGCGGTTCTTGCCCATCCAGGCCAAGAGCGTCCCCGCCAGCGTGCCGCCGACGCAATAGGAGACCAGATTCAGGCTCTTCTGCCCGGTCTCCTCCAGCGCCTTGTCGATCGCGGCGCTGGCGCCCTCGAACATATAGTCCTCCCAGGTCACCCGCCCGTGCCTTGTGTCGGGATTGACCCAGGAGATCACGAAGACGGTGTGGCCCTGCTCGACCAGCCACTGGACCAGGCTTTTGCGGGCGTTGAGATCGAGGATGTAGAACTTGTTGATCCAGGGCGGGATGATCAGCAGCGGCCTGGCATGGACCGTCTCGGTCTTCGGCGCATACTGCAGCAGCTGCAAAAAGTCGTTCTGCCAGATCACCGCCCCCGGGCTGACCGCGGTGTTGCGCCCGACCTCGAAGGCCTCCATGTCGGTCTGCCGGATCAGGAGCTTGCCTTTGCCACGATCGAGGTCCTCGAGCATCATCTTCAGCCCGCGCACCAGGTTCTCGCCCTTCTCGCTGACGGTGGCCTCCAGCACCTCCGGGTTCAGCGCGAAGAAGTTGGCCGGGTTCATCGCCTCGACGAAATAGCGGGTATAGAAGGCCGCCTTCTTGCGCTCCTTGGGGTCCATCTCGCCGACGGTGCCGACCGAGTCCTGGATGAACCCCGAGGTCAAGAGATACGACTGCTTGAGATAGTCGAAGACCGCGTTCTCGCTCCATTCCTTGTGGGCGAAGCGCTTGTCCGCCTTGATCATGTGCGGCAGCTTCAGGTCCTCGACCGCGTCCTTGGAGCCCAGCCACTTCAGCATCGAGTTCTGCCAGAGCTTCTGCTGCGCCGCCCAGAACTCGATGGTCATGTCGGCGACCTGCTGGGGATTGTCCCACATCGTGCGGTAGAGCTCGGCGAAGGTCGGCCAGGTGTTCAGCGGATCGGCGTGCTTCGGCCCGCCGTCCTGCACCTGCTTGGCGATGAACCGCTGCCAGATCTGGCCCGAGATGTCGAAGACCTCGGCCATGCTGTGCGCCATGTGCTTGCCCTGTTCGGCCAGCGTCTCGGTTTCCTTGTCGGCCATCCGGTCCTCCCCCCGACGGGCGCGCCGCCTTGTCGGGCGGCGACGGCGGCGATAGTAACAGGCTTGCCCCGGCTTTGCCCAGAAAGCGAGCATGCGCGACCGGCGTTTCCTGCCCCTGCCGCCCCTGCGGCCCGCCTGCCTCGCGCTCGGTCTCGCGCTTCTCGCGGCCTGCGCCCCGAAGGAGGCCGAGATCCCGATCTCCGACGCCGCCCGCGCCGCGCCGCCGCCGCGGCTCGGCGAGACCGCCGCCTTCGACGCGGCACTCGCCCGGTCGCAGCCCGACGCCGAGCGCCTCGGCGCCGGCGCCGAAGATCTCGCCGCCCGCGCTGCGGCACTCCGGGCCCGCGCCGCCGCGCTATCGGCTCCGGTGGTCGATCCCGACACCCGCTCCCGTCTCGAGGCGGCGCCGACGCCCGCTGGTCTCTAGTTTAGGCCAGGCGCCCTTGGCGGAACCAACCCCCGGCCGCCGCATTGTCAGCAACGCAAGCGCCGCCTGACGCCCGCCACTCCGGCGCGGGGCGCGGCGCCGGAGAAAATGCCATGCACAGCATCGTCTACATGGTCGGTCTGATCGTGATCGTCCTCGCCATCCTGTCGTTCGTCGGTCTCGCGTGAGCCGCAACCCGGGCCGGAGGCCCCTGAAATGACCCATGCCGTTTCCGAACCCTATCGCAGCGAGACCGTCGCTGCGACCGTCGCCGCGCCGGCGATGCACCTCGTCGACTGGCCGGCGATCTTCGCCGGCGCCACGCTCGCGGTAGCACTCTCCTTCGTGCTTTTGACCTTCGGCTCGGCGATCGGCCTTTCGGTCGCCTCGTTCCAGCCCGGCGAAGGGCCCTCGCTCTTCTGGCTCGGCATCGCCTCCGGACTCTGGTTCATCTGGGTCGCGATCATGAGCTTCGCCGCCGGCGGCTATCTCGCTGGCCGGCTCCGGCGGCCGGTGCCCGGCAGCAGCATCGACGAGACCGAGACCCGTGACGGCGCCCACGGCGTCCTGGTCTGGGCGACCGCGGCGCTGGTCGGCGCCGTCCTCGCCACCACCGGGGTCACCGGGGTGATCGGCGCCGCCGGCAAGCTCGCCGGCACCGCCGCCGAGACCGCGGCCGGCGCGGTCGGCGGCGATCTCGACTATCTCGGCGGGCGCCTCCTGCAATCCGGCAGCGCCGCCACCGCCGGGGCCGGCGGCGCCGACGTCCGCCAGGATGTCTCGGCGATCCTCACCCGCAGCCTCGCCGACGGCAAGCTCACCCCCGAGGACCACGACTATCTCGCCGCGATCGTCGCCCGCCAGACCGGCCAGACCCCGGAGGCGGCCGGCGCCGCGATCGACACGACGGTGACCCAGATCCACGAGGCCTACGACAAGGCGCTCGACGCCGCCGACCAGGCCCGCCGCGCCGCCGCCATCGCCGCCTTCGTCGTCGCCGCCACGCTGATGGCCGGCGCAGCCACCGCCTACTTCGCCGCCACCACCGGCGGCGACCACCGCGACCGCAACATGCCCTTCCGCACCTTCGGCCGCTGACGCCGACCTCCCTCCCTCCCCGCAACTGTCCGCCTCCCCTCGGAGGCGGACTTTTCACGCGAGGGCTGATTTCTGCGTCCTGACGACTCGAGCCTTAAGGCCTCGTGAACCCCCATGCAGTTGCGTGTGCATGCGTTGTGCATGCCTTGTGCATGCGTTGTACATCCCCGTGCAGTCACGCGGAGGAAGGTTTTCGGCGTAAGCCGCGCTTGAAACGCGACGCCGATCCGCCCACCCGAACAGCATTTTCCCGGCGGTTCGGTGATTCGGATTGCCCGAACCAGATCAACGACCTACAATCGAACCACTTGAAGAAATCTGGGGATGTCATTCGATGATCTTGACTTTACGGCGACGCTGCATTGTCGGACCGTGGTTGGCCCGGTCGCCGGCATAGCGAGATGGCCAGCTACTCCACGGTTTCGCTGATCAAGGAGACGTCGGACGTCATCCAGCAATTCGCCGGCTGGTACGCCAACGGCGGGGCTGACGAGGTGATGATCTACTACGACGGCAAGCCGCCGGAGATCGCGCTCGGTCCCCGCGTGGTGCTCGTCGAATGCGGCGAAACCTTTTGGGCCGAGCTCTGCGGCGCCCGCCCGCAGGCGCTCGAGGATCGGCAGTCGGCGATCTACGCCGCCGGTCTGGCGCGGTGCCGCAGCGAATGGCTTCTCGTGGTGGATGCCGACGAGTTCGTCTTCGGCAATCGCCCGATCGCGGAATTCCTCAACGAAGTTCCCGACAGCATCGATGCGGTCAGCCTGCCCACGGCGGAAGCGGTGTGGGGACCCGGCGACCAGCTCGAGGTACCGTTCGGAAGCACGCACTTCCGCATGGCGTGGCCGCAGGGATGGGTCTGGCGGCGCCTGCACCGGCTGATCTTCGCAGACGTCGCCCAGCATCTGCGGCGCGGCATGACCGGCCATCTGAGCGGCAAGGAGTTCATTCGCGTCGGACGGCCGTATTCGTGGATCGGCAACCATCGCGCGTTGCGCGACGGCAAGCCGATCACCCACCGCGCCGGCGACCTCAAGCCGGAGCTGCGCGGGATGTTCCTCGGCCACTACGATGCGATCGGTCTCGCCCGCTGGAAGCAGAAGTGGCAGCAGCGGATCGAGAATGACACCATAGTGGTGAACATGCGGGGCGGGCGGAGCGAGCAGATGGAGCTGATCTCGCGCAGCATGATGCGCGGCGAAGCCGAGGTCAGGCGGCTCTTCGCCAAGTTCTACGGCCTCTCCCGGCTCCAGTACGGCGTGCTTGCCCTGCTCGGGTTCGCCTTCCGGCGGGACATCTTCCGGACCTAGTCTAGGCCCGGCGACTCTGCACCAGCCCGACGATCTCGTAGGTGCGGGCGAGGATCGGGTCGCAGAGGGCGGCCGCCCGCTCCGCGCCGTCGCCGAGAATCCGGTCGATCTGCGCGGGATCGGCCATGTACTCGGCCATCCGCGTGGTGATCGGCGTGAGGTGGTCAACCGCGAGGTCGGCGAGCCGGGGCTTGAAGGAGGAGAACGGCTGGCCGGCGAATTCGTCGATCACCGCTTCCGGCGTGGTCTCGGCGATCGCGGCGTAGATGTTCACGAGGTTCGTCGCCTCGGGGCGGCCGGCAAGGCCGTCGACGGTCGCCGGCAGCGGCTCGGGGTCAGTGCGGGCCTTGCGGATCTTCTGGGAGATGGCGTCGGCGTCGTCGGTCAGATTGATCCGGCTCATATCCGAGGGATCGGACTTCGACATCTTCTTGGTGCCGTCGCGCAAGCTCATGACCCGGGTCGCGGCGCCTTCGATCACCGGCTCCGGAAGCGGGAAGAAGGCGACGCCGACGTCGTGGTTGAACTTCGCGGCAATGTCGCGGGCGAGCTCGACGTGCTGCTTCTGGTCCTCGCCCACCGGGACGTGGGTGCCGTGGTAGGCGAGGATGTCGGCGGCCATCAGCACCGGATAGGCGTAGAGGCCGACCGATGCGGCCTCGCGGTCCTTGCCGGCCTTGTCCTTGAACTGGGTCATCCGGTTCAGCCAGCCGAGCCGGGCGACGCAGTTGAGGATCCAGGCCAGCTGCGCATGCGCCGCCACCTGGCTCTGGTTGAACAGGATCGAGCGCGCGGGATCGAGGCCGATGGCGAGGAACGCCGCGGCCACCTCGCGGGTGGCGTGGCGCAAGTCCGGGGGATCCTGCCACACGGTCATCGCGTGCAGATCGACCACGCAATAGAGCGTCTCGATGCCGTCGTCCTGCATCTTCACCCAACGCCGTAGCGCGCCGAGATAGTTGCCAAGCGTCAGGTTGCCCGACGGTTGGATGCCGGAGAATACACGGGGCTGGAACGTCGCCTCGGTCATCGAGGTCTCCGCAAGCATGAGGACCGCGGCGTTATTGCCGCTCGGGGTTGCCGCGTCAATCGCCGTGCAAGAGCGTGCGTTCACGGGCGTTGGGGAGGGCGGTTGCGCTCGGGCCGGCTCGGCCGGACCAGGCGATGGGAGCGGCGAAGGCGTCCTGCATAATCGCGGTGGCGATCTCGAGCCGGACTATGACCACGCTGTCGGCGGCGTTGCCGGTATCGCCTCGGCGCCGTCGGCCCGGAACCGCTCGACGCTGGCCTGGCGGTCGACGCCGACCACGGCCGACCCCGAGTGGCCCTTCGCGGTAAAGTTGTATATAGCACCGCGCACCAGTTTCCGTCCACCGGAATACGGAAATTCGTTATAGTTAACGGTTGTCGAATCGTTTAACGGCCAGCGAAGACCCGCGGATTTCGCGGCATGTCAGAGTTTTGCGAGAAGATAATCATGAACAACCAGCACAAGAACTTACCCGGCACCGACAAATCCGGCAAGGGCATCCGCCGAAGAGATGTGCTGAAGGCGGGGCTTGCCCGCGAGGCGCGACATCAGGGTGATCCGGGTCTTGCGCTCGTGCAGCACCAGCACTGGACGTGACCGTTTGCAGATCACCAGATCAGCCTCCCAGTGCCCGACCGTCGCGCGGGCGTCAGCGTCGTCAGATCGCTGAGAAATATGGGCCTTCTCGGCGATCGTGTCGCGGGACGCCCGAGCGTGGCGCTCCGCGCCGGGCATGCCGGCGGGTCAGGAAGCGCCACAGCCGTTCCGCCTTCGGCCGGCGCGATAGATCGAGCCGTAGATCGTCCCGCGCAAACGGCGCGCAGGCCGGTCTCGATCCCGAGGCGCAGCCGCCCTGCGACGCTCGGGGGTCCAGCCTTCGCTGAGCCGGTCCGTGACATAGACTGCGCGCTTCAGGTCGATCTCGAGCGCCGCCCCGCGCTGCGCCGCAGCATGTACGCCCCGTCGGCCACGTGCGGCCGGTACGCCCGCTGTCGAGCGCGTTGCGCAGCAACTCGCGCGAGATGGTCGACGCGCCCTGGCCGAGCACCGGGGCGATCGCCCGAAGCGACAGGCCGTCCGCCTTCAGATCGGCGATCCGACTCTCTCGGCCGTGACGTGGTTATAACCTGACATGGCAACAGCGTTCTCCGTTTAGACGGACGGATACATCTCACCGCGGTGGCGCAGAGGTCGCGCAGCTTGGGCTGATGACGTCGGCCCTGGCGCTGCCGAATGTGTCGATGGGCCAGTCGACGCCGCCGAACATCTTGTGGATATCCATCGCGATGATCTGAACGACTGGGTCGCTCCGCTAGGCGGCTATTCGCTCGTGAAGACGCCGAACATAACTCGACTTGCGAGACTCGGACGGGTGTACACCAATGCGCAAGCAAATGTGCCGGTGTGCAGCGGCTCCAGGGCCGCGACCCTATTCGGCTTTCAGCCCTACACCAGCGGCTGCTATACGAACGAGGAGCTGTGGCATCGAAATCCGTTCCTGACCAGCCGCGCCTCGGTGGTGAAGTTCTTCAAGAACCAGAATTACTTCACGGCGACCGACCGGCAAATCGCGGCGTCCATGGACGCGCTCATACCAAAGCCGCCCTATGCGCCGCGGCGCGGCGGCGGTGGCGGGGGTGGCGAAGCGGCCCGCGCGGCCTCGGGCGAACAGTTCGCCGATCTGGGTGATTAGCTGGGAGGCCGGCGAAGCCGCCTGCTACGCCGGCCGTCCGCTGCGCAGGGCGGCGCGTATGTCCGCCGGGCGAAGCGCTCCGAAGGCCAGCGCCGCGACGCCGTAGGCGGCCATGCCGATCGCGACCAGCAAGGCGAGCGCGCCGTAGCGCAGGAGCGGCTCGCCGAGGGCGCCGGCGAGCATCCGCGATGCGGCGATCAGGATCGCTGCCATGGCCAGGCAGGCCATGGCAATCCGGGGCATCGCTCGCCGGAGCCGGGCGTCGGGATCGGCGGCCTCGCCCATCTGGCGGGTGCCGCGCCAGAGTTGGAACAGCATCACCCAGCCGGCGACGGTGGTGCCCAGCGCCGCGGCGATGAAGCCGATGAAGGGGGCGAGGCCAAGGGCGATAGCCGCGTTCACGATCATGGCGTGGACAGCGTAGCGGAAAGGCGTGCGGGTGTCCTCGCGGGCGTAGTAGAGCGGCGAGATAACCTTCTGCATCACGAAGGCCGGAAGCCCCGCGCCATAGACCGCGACCGCGAGCGCGGTCGGCCAGGTGTCGGCGCGGTCGAAGGCGCCGTGCTCGAAGAGCACCGAGACGATCGGCACCGGGATGACCACGAGCGCGACCGCGGCGGGGAGCGTCAGGGCGAGGGTGAACTCGGTGGCCCGGTTGATCGCATCGCGGCCGCCCTTGCCGTCGCCGGTGGCGAGCCGCCGCGACAGGTCGGGCAGGAGCACCACGCCGATGGCGATGCCGACGACGCCGAGGGGCAGCTGGTAGAGCCGGTCGGCGTAGGAGAGCCAGGCCACCGCGCCGTCGAAGAAGGAACCCACCTGTCGGCCGACGATGAGGTTCACCTGCACCACGCCGCCGGCGAGGAGCGCCGGCACCATGATCACCGTCAGCCGGCGCATGTCGGGCGTGAGCCGCGGCCAGCGCGGCAGCACCGGCATGCCGACGCGGGCGCAGCCCCACCAGACCAGCGCCAGCTGCGCGACGCCGGCGACCGGCACCGACCAGATCTGCCAGAGGCCGATGTCGCCGCCGCTCCACCAGCCCCAGAGCAGGAAGGCGATCATCACCACGTTCATCAGGATCGGCGCGGCGGCGGCCAGCGCGAAGCGACCGAGCGAGTTCAGCACGCCTGAGAGGAGCGCCGTCAGCGAGATCAGCACGATGTAGGGGAAGGCGATGCGGCCGTGCTCGACCGAGAGCGTGAAGCGCTCGTCGCCGGCGAAGCCGCTGGCCATCGCGAGGACCAGCCAGGGCATGGCGATCTGGCCGATGACGGTGAAGACGATCAGCACCGCCCCGAGGCCGGAGAGCGCGTCGCGGGCGAAGCTCTCGGCGTCCTCGCCGGCCTGCACCTTCTTGGCGAACATCGGCACGAAGGCGAGGTTGAAGGCGCCCTCGGCGAAGAAGCGGCGGAACATGTTGGGCAGCGTGAAGGCGATCAGGAACGCCTGTGCCACCGGGCCGGTGCCGAGGAAGGCGGCCATCAGGATGTCGCGCAAAAGCCCCAGGATGCGGCTCAGCATCGTCCAGGAGCCGACGCTGAGGAACGCCGGCAGCAGCCGGATGGGTCGGTTCACCGCCGCTCCCCGTCGCCCTGCGCGATCACCGCCTTGAGCCGGGTCTCCAGCGTACGGCGCTTGCTCTCGGCGTGGAGCTTCAGCCCGAACAGGTCCTTGACGTAGAAGACGTCAACGGCCTGCTCGCCGTAGGTGGCGATAATGGCGCTGGCGATCGAAATCGAGTTGGTGGTCAGCGTGCGGGCGAGGTCGTAGAGCAGGCCCGGGCGGTCGCGGGTCTCGACCTCGATGATGGTGTAGATGTCCGAGCCGGTATTGTCGAAGCTGAGCCGGGTCGGCACCAGAAAATCGCGCTCGCGCTTCTTCAGCCGGTCCTTGTCCTTCAGCGCCTCGCGGGCGACGATCTCGCCGTGAAGCGTGCGGGTGACGGCGTTCCTCAGCCGGGTCAGCCGGGCGCGCTCGTAGGGATTGCCGCTCATGTCCTGGATCCAGAAGGCCGCGGTGGCGATGCCGTCGGTGGTGGTGTAAGTGCGCGCGTCGACGACGTTGGCGCCGGCGAGCGCCAGCGCTCCGGCGAGGCGGGCGAAGATGCCCGGATGGTCGGACATGGCGAAGCAGGCCTGGGTGGCGTCGCGGTCGAGGTCGAGCTCGAGCTCCATCGCCGGCTCGGCTTCCTCGAGCTGGCGGACCAGCCGCGCAAAGATGGCATGGGTGCGGGTGTCGAAGCCGAGCCAGTAGGGCGCGTAGTGCCGAGAGAGCTCGGCCGCGACCTCTGCCGGGTCCCAGTCGGCGAGCTCGACAGCCAGCGCCTCGCGGGCCGCCGCTTCGCGCTCGGGCCGGCTCGCGGTCTCGCTGCCGCCGGTCAGGAACTCCAACGTCTCGCCGTAGAGACCGCGGAGCAGCATCGCCTTCCAGTTGTTCCAGATGCCGGGACCGACGCCGCGGATGTCGCAGACGGTGAGCACGGTCAGGAGCTTCAGCCGAGTCGGGCTCTTCACCGCCTGCGCGAAGTCGCGGACGGTGCGCGGCTCGGCGAGGTCGCGCTTCTGGGCGACGTCGGACATCAGCAGGTGGTTCTTCACCAGCCAGACAACCAGCTCGGTCTCCTCGGCGTCGAGGCCGAACCGCGGGCAAAGCTGCTCCGCCACCTCGGCCCCGACGAGCGAATGGTCACGGCCGGAGCCCTTGCCGATGTCGTGTAGCAGCAGCGCCACGTAAAGCACACGCCGGTCGACGCCCTTGGCCATGATGTCGGTGGCGATCGGCAGCTCGCCCGCCAGCTCGCGGCGCTCGATCTGGCTGAGCGTCGAGATCGTGTGGATGATGTGCTCGTCCACCGTGTAGTGGTGGTACATGTTGAACTGCATCATCGCCACGATGCGGCCGAACTCGGGGATGAAGGCGCCGAGCACCCCGACCTCGTTCATCAGCCGGAGCGAGCGCTCCGGATTGTTGTGGCCGAGGAGCAGCTCGATGAAGATCCGGTTGGCCTCGGGGGAGGCGCGGAGCCGGTCGTCGACCAGATAGAGGCTCGCCGCCATCCGCCGCAGCGCGTCGGGGTGGATCGGGATGTCGCTGGTGAGCGACTCCTCGAACAGGCGGAGGATGTTGACCGGGTCTTTCTGGAAGGCGGCCTCATCGATGAAGTCGAGCCGGCCGTGCTTCATCCGGTAGCCCGCGCCGGTCGGGTCCTTGCCGAAGGCGAAGACGGTTCGGAGCTTCTCGCCGAGGCTCGGCTTCGACTTGACGTGCCGCGCCTCGAGCGCGGCGAGGAAGATCCGGGTCAGATCGCCGACGTGCTTGGCGTGCAGGAAGTAGTCCTGCATGAAGCGCTCGACCGCGCGCTGGCCCTCGTTCGAGCGGTAGCCGAGGGTCGCGGCGATCTCGACCTGGGTATCGAAGGTCAGCTGCTCGCTGGCGCGTCCGTTCAGCAGATGCAGGTGGACCCGTACGGTCCAGAGGAAAGCCTCGGCCTCGGCGAAGATGCTGAACTCCTCAGGCGTGAACACGCCCATCTGCATCAGATCCTCGGGGGTCTCCGCGTGGTTCAGGTACTTGCCGATCCAGAACAGGGTCTGCAGGTCGCGCAGGCCGCCTTTGCCTTCCTTGACATTGGGCTCGAGCAGGTAGCGCGAGCTGCCCTGCCGGGCATGCCGCTCGGCGCGCTCGACGAGCTTGAGCTCGACGAATTCGGCCCCGGTGCTGTCGAAGAGGTCGTTCCAGAGCCGGGTGCCGAGCCGGTGCGCCAGGCCGGGGTCGCCCCAGATGTAGCGGTGCTCGAGCAGGCTGGTGCGGATGGTGACGTCGGAGCGGGCGAGCCGAAGGCAGTCGTCGATCGTGCGGACCGCGTGGCCGACCTTGAGCCGCAGATCCCAGAGGCAGTAGAGCACGCTCTCGATCAGGCTCTCGCCCCAGGGCGTCTGCTTGTAGGGGGTGAGGAAGAGCAGATCGACGTCGGAGAAGGGCGCCATCTCGAAACGGCCGTAGCCGCCGACCGCGATGGCGCAGACCCGCTCCGACGCAGTGGGCGCGGCCAAGGGATGCAGCCAGCGCACGGTAACGTCGAGGGTCAGGGTGACGATCCGGTCGACCAGCCAGGCGTAGTCGTGCACCGCGCGATGCGCCTCGCTCGGCTGGGCAGCGATCTCCGCAGCGATGGCGGCGCGGCCTTCGGCATAGGCACGCCGCAGCACGGCAACCACCGCGGGACGGATCCCGCTCCGGTCTTGCGCAGCGCCGGCCGCCGCGTCGAGCGCGGCGCGGATAGCGGGTGCGTCGAGGATGGACTGCGGCGCCGAAGTCAGCCCGCGCCAGTCCGGCGCAGGCGGAACCAGACGGCCCGGGTCAGAAACCAACGGCGTCAAACGACCTCGCCGCACGCTCGGTCACGACCGCCTGGCCGTCGCGGACCTCGACGATGGCCAGATTGCGCTGCACGCGGCCGTCGGAGTTGAAGCGGAAGGCGCCGTTCACCCCGGCGAAGCCGCCGGGCTGGGTGATGCGCGCGGTCGAGAAGGGGCTCCCCCCTTGAGCGCGCGCTTGCGCGATCAGGGCGCCGACCACCGCGATCCCGTCGTAGGCGACCCCGGCGAGCTCGTGCGGGCTCTCGCCATAGGAGGTGCGGTAGCGCCCGGTGAAAGCCGCGACCAGCGCCGGGTCCGGCGCGGCGAACACCCCGCCCTGGAGGCTCGGCACCGCCAGCGCCTCGGCGGAGACGTCCCAGCGCTGCATGCCCATGAACTGCGCCTGCGCGGCGCTGAGGCCGTTGCCGCGCAACGCCTCGGAGATGAAGGCGAGCCCGCCGGTCGGGCCGTCGGTCAGGATCACCGCGTTCGCCCCGGCGCTGTTCAGCGCTGCCGCGGCCGGGCCGGCGGCGGCCTGGATGCCTTCCACCGAGACGCTGTAGGACTGCGAGGCCGCGAGCGTCGCGCCGCGCTGGCTGACCGCGGCCGAGACGGCGTCGCGGGCGGTCTCGCCTTCTAGTCCCTGCGGATAGACCACGCCGAAGCTCCGCATTCCCCGCGAGAGCCCGTAGGCGACCAGCCGGTCGGCCGTATTCTCGAAAGTGGTGCCGAGGATGTAGACGTTCGAGCCCGCCACGCTCGGATTGTTGCTGAAGCTCAGAACGCTCAGCCCGGCCGAGGCGGCGACCGGCTGCGCGCCGGCGGTCTCGGTGCTGAAGAGCGGTCCGACCAGGATCTTGGCGCCCTCCGCCACCGCCTGCGAGGCCGCCGCCGCGCCGCCGCCGGTGGTGCCGGCGGTCGGGTAGACCACGAGGTCGATCGTTGCGTCGCGCACGTCGCCCTGGGCCAGCCGCGCCGCGTTCTCGAGGCTGCGCGCGATCTGGTCGCGGCCCGGGTCGCCGGAGCCGTAGGGCAGGAGCAGCGCCACCTTCACCGGCTGGCTCGCGTCCACCGACACGCCGTCGTTGGACGGGCCGCTGGCGGTCCCGGCGGCACAGGCGGCGAGAACCGTCATCGCGGTCACGAGAAGGAAGCTGCGCAGGGCGGGAACGACGGAGAATCGTGTTGACAGCATCATCCCTCACCGTGACTCTTGAAGGGCATATTTTCGGGCAGGCGGCCGGAACTCCTGTACGTTCTGGGACGCGAAAAGTAAACGAAGAATGGACAGGGACCGGACCGAAGCGCCGCCCGCGGCCGGCTCTGCGCCGGCGCTGCCGCCCGGTCTTTACCTGGTCGCCACCCCGATCGGCAATGCCCGCGACATCAGCCTCCGCGCGCTCGACATCCTGGGCGCTGCCGACCTGATTGCTGCCGAGGACACGAGGCGGACCCGTAGCCTCCTCGAGATCCACGGCCTCCGCCGCGAGGCGCGGCGGCTCTGGCCCTACCACGACCACAATGGCGCGGCGCAGCGGCCGCGGCTGCTCGCGGCTTTGGCCGAGGGCCGCTCGGTGGCGCTGGTATCCGATGCGGGCACGCCGCTGGTTGCCGACCCCGGCTACCGTCTCGCGGTCGAGGCGATCGCCGCCGGCCACGCCGTGCAGGCGGTCCCCGGCGCCTCGGCGTTGCTGGCGGCGCTGTCGGTCGCCGGCCTGCCGAGCGATCGGTTCCTGTTCGCGGGCTTTCTCGCGCCCCGGCAGGCGGCGCGACGCCGAACGCTCATGGAGCTCGCGACGGTGCCGGCGACGCTGGTCTTCTACGAGTCGCCGCGGCGGCTGGCGACGAGCCTCGCCGACATGGCGGCGGTGCTCGGCGACCGACGCGCGGCGGTCTGCCGGGAGCTCACCAAGCGTTTCGAGGAGACCCGCCACGGCAGTCTGTCGGAGCTCGCCGCCCACTACGCGGCCAGCGGCGAGCCGAAAGGCGAGATCGTCGTCGTGGTCGGGCCGCCGGCAGCAGCCACGCCGGAGGCCGGCGACGTGGACGCGGCGCTGGTGGAAGCCCTGACCCGGCTTTCGGTCAAGGACGCGGCCGCCGAGGTCGCGGCGAGGCTCGGGATGCCACGCCGGCAGGCCTATGCGCGGGCGCTCGAGCTTTCGCGCGTTAACCTTGAAGGGGACGGGTGATTCCCCGAGCGCGAGCGGCGGGTTAGGCTGAGCCATGGTGCCAAATCTCCAGCCCGCTTCCGCGGTCGCCTACCACTCCGGCCTCGCCGCGGAGGAGGCGGTCGCCCGCCGCTACCGCGCCGAAGGCGGACGCATCCGGGCTTCCCGCTGGCGCCGTCCCGAAGGCGAGCTGGATCTGGTGGTCGAGCAGGCGGGCGAGATCGTCTTCGTCGAGGTGAAGGCCCGGCGGGCGCATGCCGCCGAGGCGGTGACGCCGCGGCAGTGGGCGCGGATCGGCGCCGCCGCCAGCCGCTTCCTCGCCGAGATGACCGATGGCAGCGTGCCGTGCCGGTTCGACCTAGCGCTGGTCGACCGCAGCGGGCGCATCGAGCGCATCGTCAACGCCCGGGCCTTCGACGGCTGGTAGGCTTGCAAGGCGTCGCGGGCTCGGCCAAGACTGCCGCCAGCCCGCCCCGGAGCCACCGATGCCCCTGAATGTCGCCGTCCAGATGGATCCGATCGAGCGGATCAACATCGCCGCCGATTCCACCTTTCGCATCATGGAGGAGGCGCAGCAGCGCGGGCACAGGCTGTTCTACTATACCCCCGATCGGTTGGCGATCGACGACGGCCGGGTCACGGCGCGCGGCTGGCCGGTCGAGGTGCGGCGCACCAAGGGCGACCACTTCACGCTCGGCCCCGAGGCGGTGATCGACCTCGCGGACCAGGACGTCGTCTGGCTCCGGCAGGATCCGCCGTTCGACATGGGATATATCACCACCACCCACATCCTCGACCGGATCCACCCCCGGACGCTGGTGGTGAACGATCCCTTCTGGGTGCGCAACTATCCCGAAAAGCTCCTGGTGCTGCGGTTCCCCGAGCTGACCCCGCCGACGATGATCGCGCGCGACCTCGCGACGCTGAGGGCGTTCAAGGAGAAGCACGGCGACATCATCCTGAAGCCGCTCTACGGCAACGGCGGCGCCGGCGTCTTCCGGCTCGATCCCAACGACCGCAACTTCAACGCGCTCTGGGAGCTCTTCACCGGGATCAACCGCGAGCCGCTGATCGCCCAGAAGTTCCTGCCCGCGGTGGCAAAGGGCGACAAGCGGATCATTCTCGTCGATGGCGAGCCGGTCGGCGCGATCAACCGAGTGCCTTCCGAGGGCGAGACCCGGTCCAACATGCATGCCGGCGGCCGGCCGGAGAAGGTCGCCATGACCGATCGCGACCGCGAGATCTGCGCGGCGATCGGGCCGCTCCTGCGCGAGAAGGGGCAGATCTTCGTCGGGATCGACGTGATCGGCGACTGGCTGACCGAGATCAACGTGACCTCGCCCACCGGCCTGCAGGAGCTCGAGCGCTTCGACGGCATCAACGCTACCGCGACGATCTGGGAAGCGATCGAGCGGCGCCGGGCCTGATGTCCTGGCAGCTCGGCGCGCTCGACCTCTGGCTGCGCCTCGCCGAGAAGCCCCGGCTCGCCCGCGCTACCTCGGTGCCGGCGGCGCGGGCGCGGATGGAGCGGCTGGCGGCACGGCTGGCCCCGCCGCGCGGGCTCGGCGCTGCTGTTCTCGGCGGGGCGGCCGGCGCTGCGGCTGGCCGGGCCGCCGGGGCGGGGATCCTGCTCTGGCTGCATGGCGGCGCCTATTGCCTCGGGTCGCCGCGGACGCACGCGTCGCTGGTAGCAGGGCTCGCCGCCCGCGCCGGGCTGGGGGCGGTGCTGCCGGACTACCGCCTCGCGCCGGAGCATCCTTTCCCCGCGGCGGTCGAGGATGTCCGCTCGGCCTGGGGGGCGCTTCGCGCCGAAGGCTGGCCGGCCGGCTCGATCGCGCTCGGCGGCGACAGCGCAGGCGGCGGGCTCGCCTTCGCGTTGCTTCACCTGCTGCTCACCGAGGGCGCGCCGCCGCCGGCCTGCGTGCTGGCGTTCAGCCCTTGGGCCGACCTGACGCTGGCGGGTGCAAGCCTGGCCGAACTCGCGCGCCGCGACGCGCTCTTGCCCGCGCATCGGCTCGGCGACGTCCGCGACCTCTACCTTGCCGGCGCCGATCCGCGCGACCCCCGCGCTTCGCCGTGCCTCGGCCGTTTCCCCGGCGCGCCGCCGGTGATGATCCAGGCGAGCCGGGCCGAGATCCTGCTCGACGATGCCCGGTGATGGCGGCGCGGCTGCGGCGGACGGCGCGGAGGTCACGCTCGATCTCTGGGACCGGGCGCCGCATGTCTGGCAGTTCTACCAGGGCCGGCTTCCCGAGGCCGACGCCGCGATGGACCGGCCGCCGCCTTCCTGCGCCCCAGGTTGTCAAAACCGCGTGATCGGGAGCCCGCGTGTAACAAGGCGGACCGTTCGTTCCGTATAGCGCTACGTAGAGGAATTGCCCGAGCGGGGAGGACAAGGACGATGATGATTCGAGGCGTCTGATGCTGAAATGCGGTGTGGCCGGGCCTGGCGCCTCGGCGGCGGCTGCCGTTCGCCGGTCGGCGCGCGGGCGGCGGCGACCTTCGAGGTCACGCACACCGACGCCGAGTGGCAGGCGATGCTGAGCCCGGCCGCCTATGCGGTGCTGCGCGAAGAGGGCACCGAGCCGCCCTTCACCAGCGAGCTTCTCGACGAGCATCGCAAGGGGACCTTCACCTGCGCCGGCTGTGCGCTGGCGCTCTTCTCGTCCGACACCAAGTTCGAAAGCGGCACCGGCTGGCCAAGCTTCTGGCAGCCGCTCGACAATGCGGTCGCCACCGACGCCGACAGCTCCTTCGGCATGATGCGCACCGAGGTGCATTGCCGCCGCTGCGGCGGCCATCTCGGCCACGTGTTCGACGACGGGCCGGAGCCGACCGGTCTGCGCTATTGCATGAACGGCGTGGCGCTGGCTTTCGTCCCCGCCGCAGCGTGACCCTTGGAGGAGTGAAGTCATGAAGCGTTCATACCCTGACGGCCGCTGTCGTCGCCGGCCTGCTTGTGGCGCTCGGCGCTACCTACGCCTCCTCCTCCCTGGCGAAGGAGGGCATCTCGATCCCCGCACCGGCGCTCGACGAGCCGGCAGGCGCGGCGGGCCACGAGGAGGTCGCCGTCTTCGCGGGCGGCTGCTTCTGGGGGGTGCAGGGCGTCTTCCAGCATGTCGATGGCGTGAGCAACGCGGTCTCCGGCTATGCCGGCGGCAAGGCCGATACCGCGCACTATCGGGTCGTCGGCAGCGGCCAGACCGGCCATGCGGAATCGGTGCAGGTGACCTTCGATCCCGCGCAGGTCAGCTACGGCAAGCTCCTGCAGATCTATTTCTCGGTGGCGCACGACCCGACCGAGCTGAACTTCCAGGGGCCGGACAACGGCACCCAATACCGCTCGACGATCTTCCCGCAGGACGAGGCCCAGGCGAAGGTCGCGGCCGCCTACATCGCCCAGCTCGACAAGGCCAAGGTCTTCGACGCCAGGATCGTGACCACCATCGAGCCGGGCAAGGCCTTCTATCCGGCCGAGGGGTATCATCAGAACTATCTGACGCTGAACCCGACCGCGCCCTACATCGTATTCAACGACCTGCCGAAGGTGGCGAACCTCAAGCGGCTGTTCCCGGCCGACTATCGCGATGAGCCGATGCTGGTCTCGGAGGCGGACCTGCTGAACTGACCCGGCCGGTCAGCTCGCCAGCCGGTAGCCCGCCGCCTCGGCCACGTGCCGCCGCTCGACAGGCTGCCCGAGCCTTCGAGGTCGGCGATGGTGCGTGCGACGCGCAGAACCCGGTGGTAGCCGCGGGCGCTGAGCCGGAACTTCGCGGCGATGTCAGCGATGAGCTTGGCCGCGCTGTCGGTCAGCGCGACGATGGCTTCGAGCAGGTCGCCCTCGGCGTCGGCAT
Source organism: uncultured Alphaproteobacteria bacterium (assembly GCA_963750745.1). Classification (GTDB taxonomy): domain Bacteria; phylum Pseudomonadota; class Alphaproteobacteria; order Rhodobacterales; family Rhodobacteraceae; genus Amaricoccus. The sequence goes on from CAVVSO010000023.1 coordinate 167,507, forward strand.
TGACCGCCACACCTTGGTGCCCGGCGAACCGCTCGCGCTGGGTTTGGCGGGCCCGGGCGACACGGGCGGCGATGCTCGCGCTGGTCTCTCCGGCAGCGGGATAGCTGAGAATCCTCGACCATCACCGGCGGCACATCGACGCGCAGGTCGAAGCGGTCGAGCAGCGGGCCGGAGATCCGCCCCAGGTATTCGGTACCGCAGTCCGGCACCCGCGCGCAGGCGCGACCCGGATCGGCGAGGTGGCCGCAACGGCAGGGATTGGCGGCCGCAACCAGCATGAAGCGGCATGGGTAGCGGACGTGGGCATTGGCCCGCGCCACGACCACGTCGCCGGTCTCGATCGGCTGGCGCAGAGTCTCGAGCACGGCGCGCGGGAACTCCGGCAGCTCGTCGAGGAAGAGGACGCCATGGTGGGCGAGGCTGATCTCGCCCGGCTTGGCGCTGCGCCCGCCGCCGACGATCGCCGCCATCGAGGCGGTATGGTGCGGGGTGCGGAACGGCCGCGCGCGGGAGATGCCGCCCTCGTCGAGGAGACCCGCCAGCGAGTGGATCATCGAGGTCTCCAGCGCCTCCTCCGGCTCGAGCGGCGGCAGGATGCCGGGAAGCCGCGCCGCCAGCATCGACTTGCCGCTGCCCGGCGGGCCGACCATCAGCAGGTGGTGACGCCCCGCCGCGGCGACCTCCAGCGCGCGCTTGGCCTTCTCCTGGCCCTTGACCTCGGCGAGGTCCTTGGGCGAGGCGGCGTCGGGCACGGTCCCCGGCTGCGCCGGTGCCAGGACGGCTCGACCGGTGAAGTGGTTGACCAGCGCGAGCAGTGTCTTCGGCGCGATCACCTGCACCGCGCCGACCCAGGCGGCCTCGGCGCCGCAGGCCGCCGGGCAGATCAGCCCGCAGTCGGCCTCCGCCGCCGCCAGCGCCGCCGGCAGCGCGCCGATCACCGGAATGAGCGAGCCGTCGAGCGAGAGTTCGCCGAGCGCGACGTGCGCCGCCACCTCGTCGTGCGGCAGCACCTCCATGGCCGCCAGAACCGCGAGCGCGATCGGCAGGTCGAAGTGCGAGCCTTCCTTGGGCAGGTCGGCCGGCGAGAGGTTGACGGTGATCCGCTTGGCCGGCAGCGCCAGCCCCATGCCGGTCATCGCCGCCCGGACCCGCTCCTTGGCCTCGCTGACCGCCTTGTCGGGCAGCCCAACGAGGTTGAAGGCGGGCAGGCCGGCGGCGATGGCGCATTGCACCTCGACCAGCCGGGCCTCGACGCCCTGAAACGCCACGGTATAGGCATGCGCAACCATCGCGGCGAGCCTTGGCCCGTCGCTGTTGCGTTTTGGTTAACGGGTCGGTCCCGGCCAGGGCCGCTCCGGCAGGTCGAGGTCGTAGTCGGGCTGGACGAAGGGGTCGGCGAGACCTTCGGCGCGCCAGTCGAGGAACGCCGCGTCGGCCAGGTGCGCGGCGACGTAAGCCGCGCCCTCGGCGCCTGTCGGCAGGCCGTAGGTCGCGATGCGGGCTGCAACCGGTGCGAAGAAGACGTCCGCCAGCGAGTAGGCGCCGAGAAGCCAGGGACCGTCGCCGCCAGCGGCCGCGCGCGCCGCGCTCCACAGCGCCTCGATCCGCAACAGGGAGGCGAGCACGGCCGGAGACGGCTCGAAACCGAGGTAGGCGCGCCGCAGGTTCATCGGGCAGGCCTCGCGCAGCGGCTGGAAGCTCGCATGCATCTCCGCCGCTACCGTCCGGGCCATCGCGCGCGCACCCGGGTCGGCAGGCCAGAGGCCGCGATCCGGATGGCGCTCGGCAAGCGTCTCGGCCATAGCGTAGGTGTCCCAGAGGACGAAGTCCTCGTCGCCCTCCACGACCCGGAGAGCCGGCACGGTGCGAGCGATCCCGAAGTCGGCCAGAACTTTGGTGATTTCAGGAGAGTAGAGCCGCGCGGTCTGAACGGTGACCGGCAGACCGAATCGCGCGAACATCAGCCAGCCGCGCAGCGACCAGCTCGAATAGCTCCTGTCGCCGATGACGAGGGTATAGCTCATCGAAGCACCTCCCGCGCCGCCGATCCCATGCCGCGTTGAGACGGTCAAGGTCGTGGTCGCGGGACCGAAACGCGCGCAACAATCTGTGATGGCTGCGGCGCACAGTCGCGCGTGAGCCCGTTCCGGCGCGCAACGCGCCGAAACCAAACGGCTTTCCCCTCCGGATTTGGCGGCGGAGATTTCAGGTGCGCAGATTTTCGTGAAACGGAACGGTTTCGCTGGAACGTACAGGTGATCCAATGGTTGGATGCAGGCGTAGCCCGATCAGTGGGGTCGCCACGACCCCGGGGTCCGCGCCCCAGGCGCCAGGAGGAACTCGAGATGGTATTCGACGACGCCGGGACGCGGACGGTGACCAAGCGGGCGATGGGCGCCGAGATGCTCGACGCCGAGACCGAGTTGGTGCTGGCCCGCGCATGGCGCGACGACGGCGACGAGAAGGCGCTGCACCGCCTGGTGAACGCCTATATGCGGCTGGCGATCTCGATGGCGGCACGCTACCGCCGCTATGGTGCGCCGATGCCCGACCTGATCCAGGAGGCCGGCGTTGGCCTGATGAAGGCCGCCGAGAAATTCGACCCCGACCGCGGCGTGCGCTTCTCGACCTACGCGGTCTGGTGGATCAAGGCCTCGATCCAGGACTATGTGATGCGCAACTGGTCGATGGTGCGCACCGGCTCGACCTCGTCGCAGAAGGCGCTCTTCTTCAACCTCCGCCGGGTGCGGGCCAAGCTCGAGCGCGAGGCCGGGCAGAACGGCGAGGTGCTCGACGGCTACAGGCTGCGGGAGATGATCGCCCAGGAAGTCGGCGTGCCGTTGCGCGACGTCGAGATGATGGACGCGAGACTCGCCGGTGCTGACTTTTCGCTGAATGCCCAGCAGGCGGGCGAGGAAGGCCGCGAGTGGGTCGAGACGCTGGAGGACGAGGCGCCGCAGGCGGCCGAGACGGTGACCCGCGGCGCCGATCTCGACCGGGTGCGCGGCTGGCTGGCAGACGCGCTGGCCTCGCTCAACGCGCGCGAGCGGATGATCATCGTCGAGCGCAAGCTGCGCGACGAGCCGCGGACGCTGGAGAGCTTGGGGCAGGAGCTCGGGCTTTCCAAGGAGCGCATCCGCCAGCTCGAGGCGCAGGGGCTGGCCAAGCTGCGCAAGCGGCTGGAGACCGCGACCGGATCGGCCGCGGAGATGCTGACCTCGGCCTGAGCCGCTAGAGCGCGCCGGTCGCCTGCGGCTCGGCCCCTTCGGCCAGGTGCTTGGCCAAGAGCGCCTCGGCGTTCTGCATCACCCGCCTTACCCCGCGCGCCGCCTGGCGAATGCGGTGCTCGTTCTCGACCAGGCCGAGGCGGACGTAGCCCTCGCCGTATTCGCCGAAGCCGACGCCGGGGGCGACGGCAACCTCGGCCTCGCGGAGCAGGATCTTGGAGAAGCCCATCGAGCCGATCGTGGCATAGGGCGCGGGCACCGGCGCCCAGGCGAACATCGTCGCGGGCGGCGAGGGAATGCGCCAGCCGGCGCGGTCCATGGCGTCGACCAGCACGTCGCGGCGGGATTTGTAGATGCCGCGGATCTCGACGATGCAATCGTCGGGGCCGTTGAGCGCCGCGGCGGCGGCGACCTGGACCGGGGTGAAGGCGCCGTAGTCGAGGTAGGACTTGATCCGGGTCAGCGCATCGATGAGGCGGGTGTTGCCGACGGCGAAGCCCATGCGCCAGCCGGGCATCGCGTAGGTCTTTGAGAGCGAGGTGAACTCCACCGCGACGTCGCGGGCGCCGTCGATCTCCAGGATCGAGGACGGCGGATTGCCGTCGAAATAGATCTCGGCATAGGCGAGATCCGACAGGACCCAGAGGTGATGTTTCTTCGCGAAGGCTATGAGATCGCGGTAGAAATCAAGATCGCACACCTGGGCCGTCGGGTTGGAGGGAAAGGACACCACCATCGCCACCGGCCGCGGCACCGAGTGGGTCACCGCGCGGTCGAGCGCGCGCAGGTACTGCTCCGGATCGAAGCGGCCGTCGTGGAGCGCCGGGACGTGGCGGAGGGTGCCTCCGGCGATCATGAAGCCGTAGGGGTGGATGGGATAGCTGGGGTTGGGGACCAGCATCACGTCGCCGGGGGCGGTGATCGCCATGGCGAGGTTGGCGAGGCCTTCCTTGGAGCCGAGGGTGGCGATCACCTCGGTCTCGGGATCGAGCTTCACCCCGAAGCGGCGGGCGTAATAGCCGGCCTGGGCGCGGCGGAGGCCGGGGATGCCCTTGGAGGCGGAGTAGCGGTGGGTCCGGGGGCGGCGGACGGTTTCAACAAGCTTTTCAACGATATGGGCGGGCGTGTCCATGTCGGGGTTGCCCATGCCGAAGTCGATGATGTCCATGCCTTCGGCGCGGTAGCGGGCCTTCAGCCGGTTGACCTCGGCGAAGACGTAAGGCGGCAGGCGCTTGATTCGGTAGAATTCTTCGGACATGGCGGCCGCGGCGACAGGGTGAGAGGTCGCGCCTTATAGCGCCGCCGAAACCCGAGCGACAGGGGATATGAAGGCGTCTTGAAAGCGTCTGGAACGCATCTTGAAAGCGTATTGAGACTGATTTTGTCAGGTATTGCCCGGACGTTCGGAGTCTCCTCTAGACCCCATGATCGCGGTGTGGCCAAGCTGGGCTGGTGGTCTCTCCCGCGGCATTCTCCTTCGAGGATTTCGCCAGACGGGCTGGCGCCGAGCCTCAAGAATGGAGGAGAGACCGCGTGCAGAATACCATCTTTGTTGGGCTGGACGTCCACAAGGCGACGATCTCGGTCGCCATCGCAGGGGAAGAGCGGGGCGGTGAGTTTCGCCACTGGGGCACGATCAACAACCGCGCCGACGACGTCCGCAGGCTGGCCGAGAAGCTGGGTAGTGGCGGGCGTCAGCTTCACTTCTGCTACGAAGCCGGGCCCTGCGGCTATGGCCTCTACCGGCAGCTGACCGATCTCGGGCACGATTGCCTGGTTGTCGCGCCCTCGCTCATCCCGGTGAAGACCGGTGACCGGGTGAAGACCGACCGGCGAGACGGCATCATGCTGGCGAAGCTGCACCGGGCGGGCGAGTTGACGGCGGTCTGGGTCCCCGACGCGGCTCACGAAGCGATGCGAGATCTGGTCCGGGCACGGGCAACGGCGGTTCGTGTCCTGGGCAAAGCCCGGCAGCATCTTCAGGGGTTTCTGTTGCGGCACGGTCGGGTCCATGCCGGGAAAAAGGGCTGGACCGTGGTCTACCGCCGCTGGCTGACAACGATCCGGTTCGAGCATCCCGCCCAGCAGATCGTGCTCCAGGATTATATCCACGCCGTCGCCGATGCCGAGGCCCGCGTCGAGCGCCTGACGAAGCAGATCGCCGAACTCCTGCCGCGCTGGAGCCTGGCGCCAGTGGTCGAGGCCGTGCAGGCGATGCGCGGGGTGGCCTTCGTCGTGGCGGTGACGGTTGTCGCCGAGGTCGGGGATTTCTCCCGGTTCGACAATCCGCGGCAGTTGATGGCCTATCTCGGGCTGACACCCTCGGAACATTCCAGCGGCGCTTCTGTGCGCCGTGGTGGCATCACCAAGGCCGGCAGCAGTCTTGCTCGCCGGGCTCTGGTCGAAGGTGCGTGGAGCTACCGGATGCAGGCCCGCGTCAGCCGGAAGCTGCACGACCGGATCGAAGCGCTGCCCCAGGCCGTGCGCGACATCGCCTGGAAGGGCCAGCTGCGGATGTGCCAGCGCTATCGACGCCTGATGGCGGCGGGCAAGCCGAAGGTGGTGGCAACGACGGCAATCGCCCGGGAGATGGTCGGCTTCATCTGGGCCATCGCCCGCACCGTGACGCCAGCCCACGCTTGACGCGGAGAAAAACAGAGCTTCGACCCTTCCGATGCGCAGGGTTGGGGACGGAACGCGGTGGGGAACCCTCGTGCCCTGTTATGAGCCGATCGGATCGACGCTCGCCCCCTAGAGCGAGGCAGCCCCAGGACGAAACCACGGTCATGCGGTAACCAACCCGCGTATGAGAGCTTGCTCAACCGACGTCTTCAGTTCCGTCTCCTGCCCTGCGCATCTACACGCATGCGCCACTCGGCAGAGTCCGGGTAATGGCTATGAAACAATGGCTTGACAGCGATCATGAGAGCAGGCTGCTGACGAAGTCCTCGCTTTGGAGGATTCGTCGTGATTCACTCGAGCCTGTCGTAGGGGGAGTGATTTGCGATGCGCGGACGGGCAGCGGGATCGGAGGACCTGTTCAGCTACGTGCGACTTGAGGAGCGCATCCCGGCTGATCACCCGCTTCGGGCGATCCGGACGCTGGCCGATGAGGCGCTTTCGCAGTTGAACTCCCGCTTCGACGCGCTCTACTCCGGGATGGGCCGGCCCTCGATCCCGCCGGAGATGCTGCTCAGGGCGACGCTGTTGCAGGCGTTCTTCTCGGTGCGTTCCGAGCGGCAACTGATGGAGCAGATCGACTACAACCTGCTGTTCCGCTGGTTCGTCGGGCTGCCGATGGACGCGGGCGTCTGGCATCCGACCGTGTTCACCCACAACCGCGACAGGCTGATGCAGGCGGATGTCGCGCGGGAGTTCCTGGGCGCGCTGATGAGCCTGAGCCGGGTGAAGCGGCTTCTGTCGAGCGAGCACTTCTCGGTGGACGGCACGCTGGTCGAGGCCTGGGCAAGCACGAAGAGCTTCCGCCCAAAGGACGGCTCCGGCGAGCCGCCCGCGCCGGGCCGCAACGGCGAGCGCGACTTCCACAAGGAGAAGCGGTCGAACGAGACGCATGCCTCGACGACGGATCCGGATGCGCGGCTCTATCGCAAGGCCGATGGCCGCGAGAGCCGGCTGTGCTTCATGGGGCATGTCCTGATGGAGAACCGCAACGGGCTGGCGATCGACGCCACGCTCACCCATGCCACCGGCAGGGCCGAGCGCGAGGCGACGCTGACGATGCTCGATCGGCGCGCGGCCCGGCGCCGGATCACGCTGGGCGCGGACAAGGCTTATGACGTGACGGAGTTCGTCGGTGCCTTGCGCAAGCGCAAGGTGACGCCGCACATCGCCGTCCAGGGGAGTGTCTCCAAGCTCGGCAAGTCGCGCAAGACCGCGATCGACAGGCGCACGCTGCGTCATGTCGGCTACGCGATCAGCCAGCGTTGCCGCAAGCGGATCGAGGAGATCTTCGGCTGGATCAAGAAACCCGGCGGGCTCGCGAAGGTGAAGGTCCGAGGCCGGCCCAAGGTCGAGGCCGCCTTCGCCTTCGCCGTCGTCGCCTACAATCTCATCCGCATCCCAAAACTCATCGCGGCGCAAGACGCCTGAGCCAACTACGCCACCGCGGCACGGCCAATCGGAGCGACGGAAATGTCACGAACCCGTCGCTCCACCCTGAGAACGAAACGAAAATCAACCCCCGGACTTCTTCAGCAGCCTGCTCTCATGATCGCTGTCAAGCCATTGTTTCATAGCCATTACCCGGACTCTGCCGAGTGGCGCATGCGTGTAGATGCGCAGGGCAGGAGACGGAACTGAAGACGTCGGTTGAGCAAGCTCTCATACGCGGGTTGGTTACCGCATGACCGTGGTTTCGTCCTGGGGCTGCCTCGCTCTAGGGGGCGAGCGTCGATCCGATCGGCTCATAACAGGGCACGAGGGTTCCCCACCGCGTTCCGTCCCCAACCCTGCGCATCGGAAGGGTCGAAGCTCTGTTTTTCTCCGCGTCAAGCGTGGGCTGGCGTCACGGTGCGGGCGATGGCCCAGATGAAGCCGACCATCTCCCGGGCGATTGCCGTCGTTGCCACCACCTTCGGCTTGCCCGCCGCCATCAGGCGTCGATAGCGCTGGCACATCCGCAGCTGGCCCTTCCAGGCGATGTCGCGCACGGCCTGGGGCAGCGCTTCGATCCGGTCGTGCAGCTTCCGGCTGACGCGGGCCTGCATCCGGTAGCTCCACGCACCTTCGACCAGAGCCCGGCGAGCAAGACTGCTGCCGGCCTTGGTGATGCCACCACGGCGCACAGAAGCGCCGCTGGAATGTTCCGAGGGTGTCAGCCCGAGATAGGCCATCAACTGCCGCGGATTGTCGAACCGGGAGAAATCCCCGACCTCGGCGACAACCGTCACCGCCACGACGAAGGCCACCCCGCGCATCGCCTGCACGGCCTCGACCACTGGCGCCAGGCTCCAGCGCGGCAGGAGTTCGGCGATCTGCTTCGTCAGGCGCTCGACGCGGGCCTCGGCATCGGCGACGGCGTGGATATAATCCTGGAGCACGATCTGCTGGGCGGGATGCTCGAACCGGATCGTTGTCAGCCAGCGGCGGTAGACCACGGTCCAGCCCTTTTTCCCGGCATGGACCCGACCGTGCCGCAACAGAAACCCCTGAAGATGCTGCCGGGCCTTGCCCAGGACACGAACCGCCGTTGCCCGTGCCCGGACCAGATCTCGCATCGCTTCGTGAGCCGCGTCGGGGACCCAGACCGCCGTCAACTCGCCCGCCCGGTGCAGCTTCGCCAGCATGATGCCGTCTCGCCGGTCGGTCTTCACCCGGTCACCGGTCTTCACCGGGATGAGCGAGGGCGCGACAACCAGGCAATCGTGCCCGAGATCGGTCAGCTGCCGGTAGAGGCCATAGCCGCAGGGCCCGGCTTCGTAGCAGAAGTGAAGCTGACGCCCGCCACTACCCAGCTTCTCGGCCAGCCTGCGGACGTCGTCGGCGCGGTTGTTGATCGTGCCCCAGTGGCGAAACTCACCGCCCCGCTCTTCCCCTGCGATGGCGACCGAGATCGTCGCCTTGTGGACGTCCAGCCCAACAAAGATGGTATTCTGCACGCGGTCTCTCCTCCATTCTTGAGGCTCGGCGCCAGCCCGTCTGGCGAAATCCTCGAAGGAGAATGCCGCGGGAGAGACCACCAGCCCAGCTTGGCCACACCGCGATCATGGGGTCTAGAGTAGAACCGGGCCACCTAACGGGGGCAGGCCACATCCGTCTGATTTGGCGCGTCAGGACTTCAGCGCCGGGCGGATGTGCAGGTCGGTGAGCTCGGCGGTGCGGGGCAGGGCGAGGGCGGCGAGGACGCTTTCCGCGACGTCCTCGGGCTGCATCAGCAGATCCGGGCGGTAGGGCTTGCCCTCGGCGGCGTGGACCTCGGCCTGCATCCGGCTGGCGGTGCGGCCGGGGAAGACGCTGAGGACGCGCAGGCCGTCGGGGTTGACCTCGGCGCGCAGCGCGTCGGCGAAGGCCTTCAGCGCGTATTTCGAGGCGGCGTAGCCGGACATGCCGCCGCGCGCCGCGCCCCAGACGCTGGAGTTGAGAAAGACGATGTCGCCTGCCGCGCGGGTCAGCGCCGGCAGCAGGGCCTGGGTGAGCAGGTAGGGGGCGCGGAGGTTGACCTGGGCCTGGGCGTCGAGCGCGGCGATCGGCGTGGTCGCCACCGGGCCGCCGGTGAGGAGGCCCGCGGCATGCACCAGGATGTCGAGGCGACCGACGGTGAAGGGCGCGGCGAAGCCGAGGGTGGCGGTGTCGTCGGCGAGGTCGACCGCGTGCCAGGTGAGGCCGGCGGCGTCCGATGGCGTGCGGGCGAGGGCGTGGACGGTGGCGCCCTCGGCGGCGAGGGCCGCGGCGACCGCGGCGCCGATGCCGCTGGAGGCGCCGGTGACCACCGCGCTGCGGCCGGCGAAGCGGTCGGTCATGGCGCGGAGTGACGGGGGCGAGGAGGTCGTGGGCGGCGAGCGTCTCGGCGGCGTCGGCGATCAGCGCGAAGGGGAGGCTGCGCCCGCTCGGCGATGTCGAGGAGGGTAGTGGCCGCCGTCGGACTGGTTCAGCACCCAGAGCAGCGCCATCTGCCGCGTCCCTGGCGTCGGAGCGGCCGCCGATCGCGGCGTAGAGGCCGCGCCGGCCGAGCTGCGGCTCGCCCTTCGGGCGAGAGGTTGCAGGTAGGTCCGGTTGCGCTCGAGCATGCTCGACGATCGCCTCGAAGGTCGTCGAGCGAGTCCGCGAGCGCCTCGGGGCGCACCAGGTCGAGGTCGTCGGCGGAGGTGTGGTACTCGGGGAACTGGCCGTAGGGGGTGCGCGACAGGCAGCCGACCGGCAGGTCGAAGCCCGGCGAGCAGTACTGCCGCTCGTCGTAGCCGTAGGGCGAGAAGTCGACGAGCCTGTGCGCGCCGCGGCCGGCCGAGCACGTGCGCCGCCGCGCGGTCGATCGTCGGCGTCGCCGCGGCGGCTGCGCTTGTAGTGCAGCTGCCCGGGTCGCCGAGGTTGGCCAGCGACCAGGCCGTGGCGGATGGCGCCGAGCCGGGCCTCGTTCCGCGCCAGCCAGGTGATCGAGCCGATGGTGCCGGGGATGAAGAGGAAGCGGTAGCTGAGCCGGCGGCTGGCCGCGCGAGCAGCCGGCCGAGCGAGCTCGGTCGCCACCGCGATGCCCGAGAGGTTGTCGTTGGCGAGCGAGGGGTGGCAGACGTGGGCGGAGATCAGCACCTCGTCGGCCGCGGTCGCGCCGGGCACGAGGCATTCGCCGTAGGTCAGCGCGCCGGCGGCGAGCGTGGAGTCGATCACCACCTCGTAGTCGGTCCTCGGGCAGCGCCTCGAGATCGCGCGTGCGGCAGGCAGAAGCCCCAGTCCTCCTGGTAGTAGCTGGTGCGGTAGGGGATCCAGTCGGGGTGCGCGGGGTCGGAGTGCAGGTGCGGCCGGAGCTCGGCGAGGCGCATGCGTGGCGCGGACCGGCACGCTGTAGCTCACGACGTGGAGGTTGTGCGCGCGGAAGTCGATCGACCCGCTCGCCGCGGCTGTTCGCGACCCAGGCGTCGCGGATGTTCCACTCGCGCGGCACCGTCCAGTCGAAGACCGGCGTGCCGGTCGGCACCTCGTGCATCTCGAGCGGCGATCTGCTCGCCGAGGATGCGCAAGCGTCTCGCGCACGCCGTCGCCGGTGATGGTGCGGCAGATCGGGTAGAGCCGGGCGATCAGCGCGTGCATCCCCGCGCCGGCATCGGCGGCGCGCGTCCTCCGCCGCGGCGGGCGGCGGCATCAGTCGAGCACCGCGACCTCGGGCAGCGGCACCACGAAGCGGCCGCCCCAGCTCGCGCACCGCCGCCATGTTCTGCATGATCTCGTCCTTGATGTTCCAGGCCAGGATCAGCACGTAGTCGGGCCGGGTCTCGAGGATCTTCTCCGGCGCGATAGATCGGGATGCGGGTGCCGGGCAGCAGCCGGCCCTGCTTGTGCGGGCTGATGTCGACCGTGTAGTCGAGAAGGTCGGTCCGGACGCCGCAGAAGTTCAGCAGCGTCGTTGCCCTTGGCCGGGCGCGCCGTAGCCGACCACGGTCTTGCCGGCCTCCTTGGCCTCCATCAGGAAGCGCAGGAGGTCGCGCTTGGTGCGCCTGGACCTGCTCGGCGAAGGCGCGGTAGCGCGGCAGCGAGGTGAGCGCCGTCGGCGATCTCGCGGTCGCGCAGCGCGGCGACCCGCGGGCCGACCGGGTGGGTCGCGTCGCCGGCGTGGCGGGCGTAGATGCGCAGGATGCCGCCCTGCGGCGTGATCTCCTCGACGTCGAACAGCGTCAGCCCGTGCGCGGCGAAGATCTTCTCGGCGCTGTAGAACGAGAGGTAGGAGTAATGCTCGTGGTAGATCGGTGTCGTAGTAGTTCTCGTGCATCATCCGCAGCAGGTGCGGGAACTCGATGCGTCGACGACGCCCGGTCGGGCCGAGCAGCACCTTGAAGCCGCCGACGAAGTCGTTGATGTCGGGCACGTGCGCCAGCACGTTGTTGCCGAGCATCAGGTCGGGCGCGAAGCCCTCGGCCTTCAGCGCGGTCGCGGTCTCGACGCCGAAGAAGCGCGACCCGGCTCGGGATGCCGGCGGCGATCGCCGCCTCGGCGACGTTGCCCGAGGGCTCGATGCCGAGCACCGGCACGCCGCGCGCCTTGAAGATACTGCAACAGGTAGCCGTCGTTGCTGGCGACCTCGATCACCTGCGAGCGCGCGTCGAAGCCGAAGCGGTCGACCATCGCCGCGACATAGTCGCGGGAGTGGGCGAGCACTGATTCCGAGTAGGAGGAGAAATAGGCGTAGTCGTCGTTGAAGATAGTGCTCGCGGGTTTCGGTCAGCGGCAGCTGCACCAGGAAGCATTCGCGGCAGACGAAGGCGTGCAGCGCGAAGAACGGCTCCATGCGCAGGGAGTCGACAGGATCGATATATGAATTCGCCACCGGCGACGTACCGAGATCGATGAACGAATTGGAAAGCGGCGCTTCGCAGAAGCGGCACCGCAGGTCGCGCATGCTATCCGTGATGCCAGATAGCAAGTCGCATAATTTGACCCACCCCTGGGTACGCCGGAAATCCTGCAAAGACAGAATCTACAGCCGGCTTCCGTCAATGTGACATGCGCGCGACTGCCCAAAAGTGTGACAAATTGCCGCAACTTGCAGCTCAGGGCAGTTCGCCCGGCCGACGACAACGAGGCGGACGCCATTGCCATCCTGCTCTGGGCGATCGAGACCCAGGAGGTGTCCGGTGAACGGGGAGGCGATGCTGCGGCAGGCAGCGCGGGTGGTCGGCCAACGTCGTCGCGCCTACGGCGATCCGGCGGCGTCCATGGCCGCTGTGGCTGCGCGCTGGTCGATCACCCTCGGCCAGCCGTCACCGCGGCGCAGGTGCTGCTCTGCCTGATCGACCTGAAGGTCGCCCGGCTCGGCCACGAGCCGGCGCACGCAGACTCGATCCTCGACGTCGCCGGCTACGCCCGGTGCTCGAGAAGGTGCGGTCATGAACGCGATGAAGAGAGGCGTAGTTCGGATCACTTCTCGTTAGCATTTGTATGGTGACGGCCTGATCATGCGAACCACCGATGATGGGGGTAGCCGCCATCTCGCGCGACCTCGGCGTTGGCTCGGTCATCAGCGTCCTGCAGAGGCCGGCGATGGCCTGCGCCCCGAGCCAATCTAGCCGGGCTGGACGGTGTGGCTTGCCCTCGCCGTTGCTCAGTTCCTTCGGTATGCTGGCGAACGCGCCACCCGAGGGAGACTGTCCGATGCCCATCGAGGCGGAGGTTGAGAAGCGCGCCCGGGAACTCGCCGACGTCGTGCATGCGGCGTGTGTCACGATCCAGAGCTCCCCCGCGATCTCCGCCACCGGGTCCGCAACCGCCCGTACCAGCCCTGCCGCTCCGTCCACCATCGCCCGAAGCAGCAGGACGGTTCTCATCCTCGGGCGACTGTCCCGCACTGCCGGAAGCGCGTTCGGCCTCGCCTTGGCCGCGCTGCTTTGGCTCGCCGGTCTCTCCGGCGGCGCCGCGGCCCAGCCGCGGGATGTCGAGGTCGGCGCCTTCGTGTCCTCGATCTCCGACATCAACCCGAGCGACGGCAGCTTCCGCGTCGTGCTTTACGCCTGGTTCAACGACCCCGCCGGGCGCTTCAACGTCGAGCGAGACCTATATCTCATCGCGCGAACCGCGTCGATCGACGCGATCGAGACGGAACCGGCCCCGGGCGGCGGCAGCTACACTTATGCGCGTATCGAGGCGGAGGTTCCGCAGGAGTTCGACTTCCGCCACTTCCCGTTCGACCGGCAGCGGCTCACGGTGCGGATGGAGGCGTCGGAGACCGTCGAGGATCTGCGCTTCGTCCCGGACCATGAGGATACCGACGCGTCGGACTACCTTCCGCTGCTCGGCTGGACGCTCGATGGCGTCTCGATCGACGTCCAGGAGCACGCCTACGACAGCGACTTCGGCTACTGGACCGGGCGCGGCGCCGGGTATTCGCAGGTTCAGCTTTCGCTGGACGTCAGCCGCGAGCGCTCGCCGGTGCTGATCGACGACTTCCTCGGCTTCGTGTTCGCCTTCATGATCACGAGCCTGACATTCCTCGTCTCCGCGACCGAGCTGGGGCTGCGGATCGGCATGAACACCGGAGCGCTGTTCGCGGCGGTAGTGAACCTCGGTCGTCTGCACGAGTCTGCGGGTTTTCGTCCGGACTTCGGCCTCGTGGATCGATTGGCCTTCCTGGTTTTCGGCGCCATCCTTTGCTCGCTGATTATTGCGATCACGACGCACCGGTTCGCCAAGCGCGGCGATGCCGATCGAGTGAACCGGATCAACTCCGCGATCGGCGCGGCGATGGTCCTGACCTTCGGGGTGCTGATCGCCCTGACGTTGCGCGGGTCGCTGATCTGAGCCCCAACCAGCAGCTGCGGCGAGCGTTCGAGGCCCTTCATGACGTGACCAGTCTGCCGCGGACGAGCGGTCGGAGCCCCCAGACCTTTCCGGCAGACGGTACAGCAAATTGAGAGAGGACCGAACCCGATGCGCCACACCGGCGTTGGAGCGAGATGTATCCAAGGGTACTCCCCGCATGACGCTTCCAGAATTGCTGTCAGTCGCCGTCATCGCGCTGATGATGGCTGCGTTCATGTGGGGCAAGTTCCGCTACGACCTGTGCGCCGCTTGTGCGCTCCTGCTCGCCTTGGCGCTCGGGGTCGTGCCGCTCGACGAAGCCTTCTCGGGGTTCAGCGACGATATCGTGATCATCGTCGGGTCGGCGCTCCTGGTGAGCGCCGGCGTCGCCCGCTCGGGGATCATGGAGGCCGCCTTGCAGCGGCTGGCGCCTGACGTCCGGGGCGTCCGAATGCAGTTGCTGCTGCTCGTGGCGGTCGTGACGGTGCTCTCGGCGTTCATCAAGAACATCGGGGCCCTGGCGATCATGATCCCGATCGCTTTCCAGTTCGCCAGGGTCCGGCGTCTCGGCCTCGGTCTTCCTGATGCCCATGGCCTTCGGATCGCTGCTCGGCGGGCTGATGACGCAGATCGGGACCTCGCCCAACATCGTGGTCTCGCGCGTGCGCGAGGAGCTCACCGGCCAGAGCTTCACGATGTTCGACTTCACGCCGGTGGGCGCGAGCCTCGCGGTCGTGGGCGTGGTCTTCCTTACCGTCGGCTACAAGCTCGTCCCGGCGCGCAGCCGCGAGGTCAGGCGGCATCAACGAAGCGCTCGACATCGGCAACTACGTCATCGAGGCCGAGGTGCTCGCGGGCTCGGCGGTGCTGGAGAAGCCGGTCTCGGACCTCTTGAACCTCGCACGGGGTGAGGCGGTCGTGACCTCCATCCTCCGGAAGGGCAAGCGCATCACGCCGCTGCCCAACGCCATCCTGCGCGAAGGCGACGTTCTGCTGATCGAGGGCGACCTTGCCGCGCTCGACCGCTTGGTCGCGCAGGCGAGGCTCAGCGTCACCGGAGGCCGGGGAGCGACCGAGCAGCGCGAGGCGCCGATGGCGATCGAAGGCGTGATCGGCGCCGGCTCGAGCCTGATCGGCTGGTCGGCGGAGGGGCTGGCGCTGTTCGATCGTTTCCGGCTCAACCTGATCGCGGTCAGCCGGCGCGGGACCCGGCTCGGCGAGCGGCCGAGCGCGGTGCGGCTGCAGCTTGGCGATATCGTCGTGCTGCAGGGCGGTCCGGCGCTGTTGCCGGGCACGCTGCGCGATCTCGGGGTGCTGCCACTGGCCGAGCGCCCGGTGCTTCTGGGCAGCCTGCGCAGCGGGCTGGTGCCGATCCTGATTCTGGTCGCCGCGATGGGATCGACCGCCACGGGCGCGCTGCCGGTGCCGGTCGCCTTCTTTGCGGCCGCGATCGCCATGGTGCTGTTTCGCGTCGTGCCGCTCCGCGACGCCTATTCGGCGATGGACGGGCCGATCCTCGTCATGCTCGCGACGCTGATTCCGGTGAGCGATTCCCTGCGGCGGAGCGGCGCGAGCGACGTGCTGGCCGGCTGGCTCGCCGATGTCGGCGGAACCCTGCCCGCCGCCGGGCGCGCTGACGCTGATCCTGGCGCTGGCGATGGCGGTCACGCCGTTCCTCAACAATGCCGCCACCGTTCTCGTTGTAGCACCGATCGCGGCGAGCTTCGCCGGGTCACTCGGCTATCGACCGGAAGCCTTCCTGATGGCGGTCGCGATCGGCGCCGGATGCGATTTCCTGACGCCAATCGGCCACCAGTGCAACACGCTGGTCATGGGGCCGGGCGGCTATCGCTTCAGCGACTATCCGAGGCTCGGACTCCCGCTCTCGCTGCTCGTGGTCGTCGTCGCCGTGCCGATGCTGATGCTGGTCTGGCCGCTCCACTAGTGCGGCTGGAACGTCGTGCAGCTTCTTTCTGGAGGTCTTGTCGCCGTAAGGGTGCCGGGAGCCCGAACCGGCTGATGCAGCAAGCGCCTCGCAGATCTTCACCGCCTTGCTCTTGGCAATTCGATCCATGCTGCACCTCGCCAAGGTCACCGGCGCGACGCTGGTGATCGCCAAGCTCGACCGGCTGTCGCGCAATGCAGCCTTCCTGCTGACGCTCAGGGATAGCGGCGTGCACTTCTCGGCGGTGGACCTGCCGGAGGCGAACGATCTCACCGCGCAGTGCCTCAACGCTAGCTCTCCAGGACCGCGACGCTCTGCTGGTTCAATATCGCGGCGCCGCCATAGACGGCGTGGACTTCATCCTCGGTCTTCCCGCCACCAGCACGCTGCGCCGCCATGTGGCGACCCTGGAGGCTGCCACCACCGCCCGCGCAGAAGCGGCCGGCGGCAAGCTGCGGCGGTTCAAGGAATTCCATGACGGCGCCACCTCCTGGAGCCGGGTGGAGCGCATCATCGCCCGCGTCGAAGCCGGACCGCAGGGCTGCGACACGCGCTTCATCGTCACCAGCCTCGCCATCGGCACGGGCAAGACGCTCTACGAGGGCGTCTACTGCGCCCGCGGTCAGGCCGAGAACCACATCAAGGCGTGGAAGGCGCACCTCGCCGCCGACCGCACCTCCTGCTCAAGCGCCGCCGCCAACCAACTGCGCCTGTTTCTCCATGCCGGCGCCTACTGGCTGATGTGGACGCTGCGCGCCGCTCTGCCGAAACGATCGCCCTGGCGGCGCGCCCAGTTCGACACCCTCCGCCTGCGCCTCATCAAGATCGCCGCTCGCGTCGTCGAGTTGAAATCGCGCATCACGCTGCACCTGCCGAGCGCATGCCCCGCCGCACCGCTGATGCGTCTCGTCCTCCGCAGACTGCCGCGCATGGCGCCGGCCTGACACCCGCCCCGACGCATCGTCCCCGCCCACCCGGAAACCGCAACCCCAAGACCGAGCCTCCCAACGCGCCCCGAAACCGGCGCGCCGTCACCAAGCCCGACAATCACCCACAGCTCAGCCGAGCCCCAAATCCACCCGACAGACGGACCGCTGGTGCATGATCCCGGCTAGCCCGTCGTCTGGCCGGCCGCCTGTCTCCGTAAGGAGATCCTGATCCACCAGGAGACCGATCCCGGGGGCGATAACGCGAAGGGGCGGTGCGCATGAGCGGTCTCGTGGGCGACCGCCACGAGTGACTATGCGCGGGCCGAACCATCGCTCGGGCGAGCTTTCTATGTGGACGTCGAGCGTCGTGTTCGGACGGATCATCCGCTGCGCATGATCCGTTCGCTTATGAATGCCACGCTGGAGGCACTGGGCGGGGAGTTCGCCGTGCTCTACGCGACCACGACGGCGCGGCCGTCGATCCCGCCGGAGATGCGATGACGCCCATGGCTCGTCGTTAGAAAATAGCGCTTCTCATTTCTCGAAGTAAGTAGTCGCAGTGGACCCAGTTTACCTTCCGGGAGCGAGTCTCCTGATTTGAGCAACGGTGCGGCACATCCTGCCGATGCACCGGCCGCGAATGGGGCCTAAGCACGTCCCGCTCGCGGTGAGATGTCTCCCAGCGAACTGATAGCGTCTGCCGGTTCCTAGAGGTCCGAGGTCGTGGCCAGCCGCGGGAACTGGCCCGCGGTGTCCGCCGCTCCGACCTCGTCCGCCAGACGCTGGAGCAGGCCGATGCGGGCGTCGAGCGCCTCGGTAGGCTCGAGGCCGAGGGTCTGAAGCACCGCGGCCCAGCGATACGCCCAGTCGTGCCGGCGCAACGACTGCTCGCGGTTGTTCCTGCTCGCCTCCGCCCGCCGCTCGGGCTGGGCTTCCAGCGCGCGGATCGCGCTACCGATCTCGCCTGCCTCCGAGGGCAGCTCGATGACCGCGTCGGGCCAGTCGAACAGCGCATCGAAGTCGGGGGTCGCCGGCCGCGAGCCGATCAGCACCGCGCCACCGGCGGCGCCTTCGAAGTAGCGGGTCGAAAGCACCCCCCGTAGGACGAGTTCCTTGCGCTTCAACGCCAGAACGGGCGCTGGCGCCCAAGCCACGTAGTAGTTGGCGCGGCGAATCAGCTCGGCGCTCATGCGCCGCGCGTCGGCCCAGTCACGCGCGGTCAAACCCAACCAGGGATCGAAGACATAGAAGCGACCGTGACGAGCCGCATGATCGCAAAGCACAGCATGGGTGACCTTCTCGCGCCGGCCGAGGCTGAGAAAATCGATGCATCGCTCGGGCGAGTCCGATCCCGCGCCGCAGGCGAGGCAGTCGGCGGCGGTCGGCAGGAACCACACCGGCGTGGAGGTATGCCCGCGCAGCGCCGCAATGTCGTGGGTGTCGAGCACGAAGATATGGTCGAACTGATCGAGGAACCTGAGGTCGGCTTTGAACTTCTGAAGCGAGCGTGGCCAGCCCTCGAGGATGAAGAGACAGGCCTTGGCCGAGCGCTTCCGCCAGTCGCAGACGCGATCGATGTCGGGAAGATGCCGCGGAAACTGGCACATGCAGAAGCAAAGATCGAAGTCGCCAACGACAGGGGATCTTTGCGTACGGGCGACCGATGGCAGGCCGACCGCACGACGTACGCCGCTTATGAGCTCGTTTTGGACCGAGGTATACTCTCGCGCGACCTCGCCCAGAACCGGCTCGAGATAGCGCCGCGCCAGGGGCGCAGCGATCGTCGCCTGCTCCACCGAGGCGATCAGCTGCATGAAGTCGTATACGACGCCGTTGAACGGACGTTTGATCGCGTTGTAGTTGCTGACCAGCAATACCCTTCTGCTCGACGTGCTTGTAGTTTCCGCGTTAACAAGGCTCATTTAACAATCCTCCAATTGCGACATCTCGCGGGATTGAAAAAAGTGCGCCAACCGAAGATACTGGCGGGTCGACGACGAAGAACTACCTCGGAGTATCGGCTTACTTGGGGCCGATACTGCAGTCTTAAGACGAATCCCTAGCCTTCTTAATGACCTTTCCCAGGCGCAGCATGGCATCAATCGGGTTTCGCATCAAGGTAGCGAGGCCGGGCTATTTATCATTAAATCCGGAAGCGTACTATGAAAACACTTCAATAACGTGCCGGTGCAGCTGGTTAGGTGAGGTGGTTAGGCTTCGGCATCGGCGGGCGGGCAACATGGAGGGTCGGCTTGCGAAGCCAACCTGATCCGGAATCTACGATCACCTACGCGATGATGAGCCTGCGAAGCTCTCTCTCTCTGCACGACCACGGCTCGCTTAGTTAACGGCCCAAGTCCCCTTGAATACCACGTCCTATCCCGTTACGGACGCGGTGGTATGAGGGGTATCGAGGACTTTTGCGTCGATGCTGGTTGACGTCTCCGGGAGCAGCAGGGACGCCCTGCGTCGTTCATTCGATTTGTGCGTCGTTGGTGGCGGTCCAGCTGGAGTGACGGTCGCTCGCACCGCCGCAGGCGCCGGTCTGAGCGTGGGGTTGATGGAAGGGGGCGGGCTGGACTTCTCGCAGGCCTCGCAGGACCTCTACGCTGGAGAGGTCATTGGACGGGACTATTTCCCGCTCGATGCCACCCGGCTGCGATACTTCGGCGGGACATCGAACCACTGGGGCGGTCGCTGTCGCCCGCTAGAGGAAAGCGACTTCAAGCCGCACGGCTTCTACCCGCTCAGCGGCTGGCCGATCTCCAAGGCCGACCTCGATCCTTATGCCAAGGAGACCGACAGCATCCTCGACCTGCCGAGCCTGGAGGCCGAGCACACCGACAATTCCTTGGGCGAGGATCTGCCCCTTGCACGGTTCCGGCTCAAGTCCGCCACGCGGTTTGGCACAAAGTACCGCGCGGAACTGGAAAGCTCCCAACAGATCACTCTCGCCATCAACGCTAATCTGGTCGACCTGGAGCTCGATCCGGCGCTGACGACCGTCGCCGCCGCCAGGTTCAGGTCTTATGATCCCGAGGACCCCGGTTCACGATCTCGGCAAAATTCTACTGTCTGTGCCTCGGCGGCATGGAGAACCCCAGGTTCCTGCTCAATTCCTCCCGCCAGTTTCCCGCTCGGCATCGGCAACCAGTACGATCTGGTCGGCCGCTTTTTCACGGAGCACCTGGGCTACAACCTGGGCCACGTCATCTTTGAGAACGGGGCCCCACGGGGGCGCAGCTACGAGCCCTCTGAGGCCGTGAAGGATGCCAACGCGATCTTGAACTTCGATCTCCTCGTCAAAGCCCAACGACAGGGCTTCGCCAAGGAGTTAATTCGAACCGTTTCGTGCTCGAGCGAGTTCGTCGAGCGCCTGTCGGTCGCGGTGCTCGGCCGCCGGGTCAATTGCGAACACAGCAGCTTTGGCGACTTCTATGCTTTGATCACCTCCGACGATGCCAACACGGGCTCGCTCGGCATCATCATAGAGCAGGCGCTGAACCGGGACAGTCGGATACTGCTCAGTGATGAGCTCGACGCGTTCGGTCAGCGCAGGATCGCGCTCGATTGGCGCTACAGCGCGATGGACGCGCACACCATGCAGACCGCGGCCACGCTCGTCGCCCAAGAGTTCGCTGAGCGGGGCGTCGGTCGGGTGAAGCTCAAAGATTGGCTGCTGACGGACGACCTCGCCTGGCCGC
>CAVVSO010000024.1:0-31492 GCA_963750745.1 uncultured Alphaproteobacteria bacterium
CTGCTAACCGCCGAGTTTAACCACCGAGCATGCAGAGCGGAGACAAAGCCGCCGTAGGGAGCCAAGTCTCGGCTTGCCTTCGCTGCCTTCCCAAATGAAAATGTGAGGCCAGATCCTGCGACGTTGCGTCGGGAGCGGCCTTCACGGATGATCGCGCCCGAAGCAGCGGAGGCGGGCGTGCGCAAGTTCCTGATCATCCTCGACGACAGCCCCGAGATGCTGAACGCGATGCGTTACGCGGCGATCCGCGCGGCCAAGACCGGCGGCGGCATCGAGATGCTTGCGGTGGTCTCCCCCGAGGAGTTCCAGCACTTCATGGGCGTGGCCGATGTCATGCGCGCGGAGGCCCACGAGAAGATCGAAGCGCATTTCCAGGTGTTCAAGGACCGCATGGAGAAGCGCGAGGGTATCACCCCGACCCTGACGATTCGCGAGGGCGACAAGCTCGAGATGCTGATCGAGCATATCAAGTCTGATCCCGAGATCGGCGTTCTGGTGCTCGGCGCCGGCGTCGAGAAGGGCGGCCCGGGGCCACTGGTCAGCGCCCTGACCGGGCGGCGGATGGCGGACCTCAGGGTGCCGATCACCATCGTGCCGGCCTCGATGACCAAGGAGGAGATCGTCGCGGCGACGTGACCGACGGGATCGACCGGCCGGGATCGACAGGCGGGTCTGCGGCGTTGCACTCCCGCAAGCCAAAGGGGTGCGGCATCGCCCGCCACGGTCAGATCCTCGCGCGCCACGTCGCGCTCGTCACCGGCGCGAGCTCCGGCATCGGCCGCGCCACCGAGCTGGCGCTCGGACACGCCGGGGCGGGTGGCAGTGCACCACCTGCCCGCCGAGGCGGATGCCGTCACCGCCGGTGGTGGCGACCATTGCCGGCGAGGGCGGCGCCGCGATGGCGGTGGCGGCCGACGTCAGCGACGGCTGATGCGCGCGCTGGGGCAGGAACTGGCGCTGGCGCGGGTGCGGGTGAACGCGATCGCCCGGGCGCGATCAGGACCGCGATCAACCGTGAGGTCTGGAGCACCGAAGTGGGGCGGAACGGCATGCTGGATCTGATTCCGGCGGGGCGGATCGGCGAGGCCGACGACATCGCCAGGGCGGCGGTCTGGCTCGCCTCGGACCTTTCGGACTACGTGACCGGCGGCACGCTATCTATGTCGACGCCGGCATGAGCCTCTATCCGGCGTTCCGCGGCAATGGCTGAGAAGGGGGTCAGCCGGCCGATCGAGGACTATGCGCTCGTCGGCAACCTCAGCACCGCGGCGCTGATCGGCAGCGGCGGCGCCATCGACTGGTTCTGCCCGCCGCGCTTCGACGCCGCCGCCTGCTTCGCGGCGCTGCTCGGCGACGGCGGCAACGGCACCTGGCGGCTGGCGCCTGAGGGCGCGCACGCGACCAGCCGGCGCTATCTGCCGGACACCCTGGTGCTCGAGACCGTGCACCAGACGGCGGAGGGGGCGGTCGAGGTCATCGACTTCATGCCCTACTCCGGCACCAACGGTACGACCGACCTGGTGCGGCTGGTGCGCGGGCGCAAGGGACGGGTCGAGATGGCGACCGAGATCGTGCTCCGCTTCGATTACGGTTCGATCGTGCCCTGGGTCCGGCACCGCAAGGACGGGCTGCACGCGATCGGCGGCCCGGACGCGGTCGTCATCCGCACCCCGGTGCGGCTCAAGGGCGCCAACTTCCGCACCCGCGGCCGCTTCACGGTCGCCGCCGGCGAGACGGTGCCGTTCGTGCTCACCTGCTTCCGCTCGCACCTCGCCGACCCCGCGGCGATCGACCCCGAGGCTCGGCTGAAGGAGACCGTCGCCTGGTGGCGCGAGTGGGCCGGCCAGTGCAGCTACCAGGGGCCCTGGCGCGAGCAGGTGGTGCGCTCGCTGATCACGCTGAAGGCGCTGACCCACGCGGGCACCGGCGCCATCGTGGCGGCGCCGACCACCTCGCTGCCCGAGGAGATTGGCGGCGCCCGCAACTGGGACTACCGCTTCTGCTGGCTGCGCGACGCCACCTTCACCCTCTACGCGCTGGAGAAGTCGGGCTACCGCGACGAGGCGATCGCCTGGCGGCGCTGGCTGCTCAGGGCGGTCGCGGGCTCGCCCGAGCAGATGCAGCCGCTCTACGGCATCGCCGGCGAGCGGCGGCTGCCGGAGCTCGAGCTGCCGTGGCTCAAGGGCTATGCCGGCAGCGCACCGGTCCGGGTCGGCAACCTGGCGCGGACCCAGGTGCAGCACGACGTGCTCGGCGAGATGATGGACGCGCTCCACGTCGCGCGCGAGCGCCGGCTCGACCCGCGCGATGGCGCCTGGCGGCTGCAGGTCAAGCTGGTCGAGTTCATGGAGAAGTCCTGGACCGAGCCCGACCACGGCATCTGGGAGATGCGCGGCCGGCGGCGGCAGTTCACCCACTCCAAGGTGATGGCCTGGGTGGCGTTCGACCGGGCCACCAAGGCGGTGACCCGCTTCGGGCTGCCGGGGCCGGCCGACCGCTGGCGGGCGGTCGCCGACACGATCCACGCCGAGGTCTGCCGCGAGGGGTTCGACGCGGGGCTGCAGAGCTTCGTGCAGTACTACGGCGGCAAGACCCTCGACGGGGCGCTGCTGATGCTGCCGCTGGTCGGGTTCCTGCCGCCCGAGGACCCGCGGATCGTCGGCACGGTCAAGGCGATCCAGCAGCGGCTCTGCGTCGACGGGCTGGTGCGCCGCTACGTCCCTGACGACGAGCTCGACGGAATGCCGGACGGCGAGGGGGTGTTCCTCGCCTGCTCGTTCTGGCTGGTGGACAACCTGGCGCTGATGGGCCGCGACGAGGAGGCGACGGCGCTCTTCGAGCGGCTCCTCGGCTTCTGCAACGACCTCGGGCTGATCTCCGAGGAGTACGACCCCGCGAACCGCCGGATGCTCGGCAACTTCCCGCAGGCCTTCTCGCACATCTCGCTGGTCAACTCGGCGCACAACCTCGGCACCGCGCGCGGGCCGGCGCCGGAGCGGGCGGCCGGCGGGCAGAGCCGGCAGTGAGCGCCGCGCGCCAATCTAGAAAGATTCCAGGTTGACTTGACTGGGAAGCCCCGCGAGCGCACATCAGGAGCGAGCGATCGGAGGCCCGTGCATGTTCATCCAGACCGAATCCACCCCGAACCCGGCGACGCTGAAGTTCCTGCCCGGCCAGGCGGTGATGCCCGTGGGCACCGCGGACTTTCCGAGCGAGACGGCGGCGCAGGCCTCGCCGCTGGCGCGGCGCATCTTCGCCACCGGCGACATCACCGGCGTGTTCTTCGGCCCCGACTTCGTCACCGTGACCAAGACCGACGCGGTCGATTGGGCGCATATCAAGCCCGGCGTCCTCGGCGCGATCATGGAGCACTTCCAGTCCGGCCAGCCGCTGATCGAAGGCGAGGCGGGCGCGGTCGGCCATGCCGAGCACGCCGGCGAGGACGCCGAGATCGTCGGCCAGATCAAGGAGCTGCTCGACACCCGCGTCCGTCCGGCGGTGGCGCAGGACGGCGGCGACATCACCTTCCACGGCTTCGACCGCGGCGTGGTGTATCTGCACATGCAGGGCGCCTGCGCCGGCTGCCCGTCCTCGACGATGACGCTGAAGATGGGCATCGAGAACCTGCTCCGCCACTATATCCCCGAGGTCACCGAGGTGCGGCCGGTTGGTCTCTGACCGACCGCTGATCCTCGCCTTCGACACCGCGGCCGCGCATTGCGCGGCCGCTTTGGTTCAGGGCGAGACGGTCCTCGCCCGGCGCGACGCGCCGATGGCGCGCGGCCAGGCCGAGCACCTGCTGCCGATGCTGGAGGAGATGCTGGCCGCGGCGAACCTGCGCTGGCCCGCGCTCGACGCGCTCGCCGTCTGCACCGGTCCGGGCAACTTCACCGGCCTGAGGCTCGCGGTCGCCGCGGCGCGCGGCCTCGCACTCGCCCTCGGCCGCCCGGCGATCGGCGTGACCCTGTTCGAGGCGCTGGCGGCGCCATGGTCCGGCCCGGTGCTGGTGACGCTCGAGGATCGCCGCGACGGCCTCTTCGCGCAGCGCCTGCGCGACGGCATCCCGGTCGGCGCCGCGATCGCCGGCGATCCCGCGCGCCTCGGCCCGTTCGAGGCCTCGACCCGCTGCCTCGGCTTTGAGGCATCCCGCATCGCCGAGCGGCTCGGCCTCGTCGCCGGCGCCGAGGCGATCCGCGCCGATCCCGTGGTCCTGGCGCGGGTGGCGGCGGGCCGCCTCGACCGGCCGACGCCGCCGGCGCCGCTCTACCTGCGCCCGGCGGATGCGATGCCGCCATCCGATCCGGTGCCGGCGATCCTCGATGACGCCTGAGGCGCTGGCGGCGCTGCATGCGCTCGCCTTCGACGACACGCCGCGGCCGTGGACCGCGAGCGAGTTCGCGGCGCTGCTCGGCCAGGAGGCCGCCCTCCTCGTCGCCCGGCCCGCCGGCTTCGCGCTCGGCCGCATCGCCGGACCGGAGGCGGAGCTCTTGACCCTCGCCGTCCATCCCGGCGCGCGGCGGCGCGGTCTGGGATCGGCGCTGGTCGCGGCCTTCGAGGCCGCCGCCGCGGCGCGCGGCGCGGCCGAGGCGCTGCTCGAGGTCGCCGAGACCAACGCCCCGGCGCGCGCGCTCTACCACGGGCTCGGCTACCGGCCCGTCGGCCGCCGCCCCGGCTACTACCGCCGCGCCGCGGCCCCGCCGGTGGACGCGCTGGTGCTCCGCAAGCGCCTCGCCCGCGCGTCCAAAAACCATTTGACCGGTTCCGGGGCTTAAGCCTTTACTGAGCCGTCCTTAAGCTCCGGTCGCGCGGCGACCGGCCGGCGGGTGCGACGGGGCCGCGCGAAGCCCCGCCACCAAGACCTTGGAGGTTGACCCAATGAAGTTCGCAAAGATTCTGGCCTCGGCGGCCGTACTGATGGCCGCCGCAACCGCCGTCGTGGCCGCGGATGCCAATCCGGCGCTGATCTACGATCTCGGCGGCAAGTTCGACAAGTCGTTCAACGAGGCCTCCTTCAACGGCGCCGAGCGCTTCAAGACCGAGACCGGCATCGGCTACAAGGAGTTCGAGCTGCAGACCGACGCCCAGCGCGAGCAGGCGCTGCGCCGCTTCGCCGAGCAGGGCTACAACCCGGTCGTCGTCACCGGCTTCTCGTTCGGCTCGGCGCTGGAGACCGTCGCCAGCGAATTCCCCGACACCCACTTCGTGATCATCGACATGGTCGTCGACCAGCCGAACGTGCGCTCGGTCGTCTTCAACGAGCACGAAGGCTCCTACCTCGTCGGCGTCCTCGCGGCGATGGCGTCGAAGACCGGCACCGTCGGCTTCGTCGGCGGCATGGACATCCCGCTGATCCAGAAGTTCGCCTGCGGCTACGTCCAGGGCGTCAAGGCCGACCAACCCCGACGCCAAGGTGATCCAGAACATGACCGGCACCACCGGCGCTGCCTGGAACGACCCGGTGCGCGGCGGCGAGCTCGCCAAGAGCCAGATCGACCAGGGCGCCGACGTGGTCTTCCCCGCCGCCGGCGGCACCGGCATCGGCGTGCTGCAGGCGGCGGCCGACGCCGGCGTGCTCGGCATCGGCGTCGATTCCAACCAGAACTACCTGCACCCGGGCCAGGTGCTGACCTCGATGCTCAAGCGCGTCGACGTCGCCGACCTACGCCGCGATGAAGGACGTCGCAGGACGGCAAGTTCACCCCGGGCGTCCAGGTGCTGGGCCTCGCCGAGGACGGCGTCGGCTATGCGCTCGACGACAACAACAAGGCGCTGATCACCCCGGAAATGAAGGCCGCCGTCGAGGCCGCCAAGGCCAAGATCATCTCCGGCGAGATCAAGGTCCACGACTACACCACCGACAGCACCTGCCCGGTGTCCTGAGCGGCGATGGCCGCGCGGAACTGAAGCCGCGCGCGGCGGCCGGGCGCCGCCGGCCCGCTGGCGATCGAGCTCGTCGGCATCAACAAGAGCTTCGGCGCGGTCCAGGCCAACGCGACATCCACCTCGCGGTCCGGCGCGGCACCATCCACGGCATCGTCGGCGAGAACGGCGCCGGCAAGTCGACGCTGATGTCGATCCTCTACGGCTTCTACCAGGCCGACAGCGGCGAGATCCGCGTCGACGGCAAGCCGATCGCGCATCCCCGACAGCCAGGCGGCGATCGCCGCCGGCATCGGCATGGTCCACCAGCACTTCATGCTGGTCGAGAACTTCACCGTGCTCGAGAACGTCATCCTCGGCGCCGAGGACGGCGCGCTGCTGCGCGCCTCGCTCGCCAAGGCGCGCGCGGAACTGAAGCGGCTGGAAGCGCGAATACGGGCTCGAGGTCGATCCCGACGCGATCATCGAGGAGCTGTCGGTCGGCCTGCAGCAGCGCGTCGAGATCCTGAAGGCGCTCTATCGCGGCGCGACATCCTGATCCTCGACGAGCCGACCGGCGTGCTGACGCCGGCCGAGGCCGACCATCTGTTCCGCATCCTCGAGCAGCTCAAGGACAGGGCAAGACCATCATCCTGATCACCCACAAGCTGCGCGAGATCATGGCGATCACCGACGAGGTCTCCGTCATGCGCCAGGGCGCGATGGTGCGACGCTGCGAGACCGCCGAGACCACCCCGACGAGCTCGCCGAGCTGATGGTCGGCCGCCGCGTGCTGCTGCGGGTCGAGAAGGCGCCGGCCAAGCCCGGCGCGGTGGTGCTGGCGGTCGAGCAACCTCGACGGTCAGCGACGACAAGCGGCGTCACGCGGCTCGAGGACGGTGAGCTTCGACGTGCGCGCCGGCGAGATCGTCGGCATCGCCGGCGTCGCCGGCAACGGCCAGTCGGAACTGCTCGAGGCGCTCGCCGGCATGCGCCCGCGCCAGCGGCGGCACGGTGCGCGCTCGACGGCAAGCCGCTCGACCTCAGCCGCATCGACCAACGCCGACGACCGCCGCGACGCGCGGCCTCGCCCATGTCCCGGAGGACCGCCACCGCGTCGGGCTGGTGCATGGCCTTCGAGGAGTAGGAGAACTCCATCCTCGGCTACCAGGACGAGGCGCGCTTCGAGGGACCGGCCTTCACCTCGACCGCACCGCGATCCGCGACCTCGCCCGCGCAGCGATCGAGCAATTCGACATCCGCCCGCCGACCTGCGACCTCAAGACCGCCAACTTCTCCGGCGGCAACCAGCAGAAGATCGTGCTCGCCCGCGAGATGGAGCGGGACCCCGAGCGTGCTGATCGTCGGCCAGCCGACCCGCGGCGTCGATATCGGCGCCATCGAGTTCATCCACAAGCAGATCATCGCGATGCGCGACCGCGGCAAGGCGATCCTGCTGGTCTCGGTCGAGCTCGACGAGATCCGCTCGCTGTCCGACCGCATCCTGGTGATGTTCGACGGCCGCATCGTCGGCGAGCGCGTCGCCGGCGAGACCGACGAGCGCGAGCTCGGCCTGCTGATGGCCGGCATCGACCGCAGGCGGCCGCGGATGAGCGCCGCATGACGCCACGCTGCCCCGCTGGGCCGACCTCGGGCTGATCCCGGCGCTCAACCTCATCGCTCGCCTTCGTCGTCGCCGGGCTGGTCGTGCTGCTTCATCGGCGAGAACCCGCTCCAGCGCTGCGCATCCTGATCGACGGCGCGTTCGGCATCGGCCACGGCATCGGCTACACGCTCTACTACGCCACCAACTTCATCTTCACCGGCCTCGCGGTCGCGGTCGCCTTCCACGCCGGCCTGTTCAACATCGGCGGCGAGGGCCAGGCCGAATCGGCGGCCTCGGCGTCGACGCTGGTCTGCCTCGCGCTTCGACCCTGGCCGCACTGGACGATGGCGCTTCCCGTTCGCGATCCTCGGCGCCGGCGCCTTCGGCGCCGCCTGGGCGCTTCATCCCGGCCTACCTGCAGGCCAAGCGCGGCAGCCACATCGTCATCACCACCATCATGTTCAACTTCATCGCCTCGGCGCTGATGGTCTATCTGCTGGTCAACGTGCTGAAGGTCGCCGGGCTCGATGGCGCCGCAGACCCGCAACTTCCCCGAGGGCACGCTCCTGCCGTTCATGCACGAGATCCTCGGCGGCGATCGGCATCACGATGTCGCACGACGCCGCTGAACCTGACCTCGATCCTGGCGCTGGTCGCGGCCTTCCTGATCTGGGTGCTGATCTGGCGCACCCGGCTCGGCTACGAGATGCGCACCTTCGGCCATTCCGAGCCGGCGGCGCGCTATGCCGGCATCGACCCGTGCGGATCATCATCATCGCCATGATGATCTCCGGCGCGCTGGCCGGCATGATGGCGCTCAACGTCGTCATGGGCGACCAGCACCGGCTGGTCGCTCGACTTCGTCGGCGGCGCCGGCTTCGTCGGCATCGCGGTGGCGCTGATGGGCCGCTCGCATCCGGTCGGCATCGTGCTGGCCGCGATCCTGTTCGGCGTGCTCTACCAGGGCGGCGCCGAGCTCGCCTTCGAGATGCCGAAGATCAGCCGCGACATGATCGTCATCATCCAGGGGCTGGTCATCCTGTTCACCGGCGCGCTGGAGCACATGTTCCGCGCATCGCCGGTCGAGCGCATCGTTCGCTCTGCGCGCGCCGGAAGGGCCGGCTGATGGACCTCGAGACCATCCTCCAGCTCGCCGGCTCCACCATCCGCGCTGTCGACGCCGCTGCTGCTCGCCTGCCTCGCCGGCCTCTATTCCGAGCGGGCCGGCATCTTCGACATCGGCCTCGAAGGCAAGATGCTGGCCGGCGCCTTCGCCGCCGGCGCGGTCGCGGCGGTCACCGGCTCGGCCTGGCTCGGGCTGCTCGCCGGCATCTTCGTCTCCGTGCCTGCTCGCCGCTGGTGCACGGCTTCGCCTCGATCACGCTCAACGCGGCAACCAGATCGATCTCCGGCGTGGCGATCAACTTCATCGCCGCGGGCCTGACCGTCCTCCTCGGCCAGGCCTGGTTCGGCAGGGCGGCCGCACGCCCGCAGCTCCAGGGCGCCGCAGCGCTTCCTGCCGATCGACCTGCCGGGCGCCGACGCGCTGCGCGACGTGCCGGTCCTCGGCCCGATCTATTCGACCTGATCTCGGGCCACAACATCCTGGTCTATCTCGCCTTGCTCGCGGTGCCGTTCACCTGGTGGGTGCTGCTATCGCACCCGCTTCGGCCTGCGCCTGCGCGCCGTCGGCGAGAACCCGGCCGCCGTCGATACCGCCGGCATCTCGGTGGTGCGGCTGCGCTACCGCGCGGTGATCATCGCCGGCGTGCTCTGCGGCATCGCCGGCGCCTATCTCTCGATCGCGCAGGCCGCCGGCTTCGTGCAGGACATGACCGCCGGCAAGGGCTTCATCGCGCTGGCGGCGCTGATCTTCGCCAAGTGGCGGCCGGTGCCGGCGATGTTCGCCTGCCTGCTGTTCGGCTTCCTCGAGGCGCTTCGGCATCCGCTACCAGGGCATCGCCATCGCCGGCGATCGGCACGGTGCCGGTGCAGTTCATGCAGGCGCTGCCCTACATGCTGACCGTGGTCATCCTCGCCGGCTTCATCGGCAAGGCGGTGCCGCCGCGCGCCGGCGGCGTGCCCTACGTCAAGGAGCGGTGATGCAGATCCCTCGTCGAGACCATCCGCGCCCGCGCCGGCGCCGCCCCGGTCGCGGTCGGCCTCGTGCTCGGCTCCGGCCTCGGCCACCTGACCGCCGCGGTCGACGGCGTCGCCATCGACTATGCCGATCTGCCCGGCTTTCCCCATGCCGGCGTCTCCGGCCACCAGCCGCGCCTCGTCATCGGCGACCTCGAAGGCGTCCGCGTCGCGGTCTTCGGCGGCCGCGCCCACTACTACGAATCCGGCGATGCCGCGGTGATGCGCCGCCCGCTGGAGGTGCTGCGCGCCCTCGGCGCCGGTGAGCTGATCCTGACCAACGCCGCCGGCTCGTTCCGCCCGGAAACCCCGCCGGGCGAACTGATGCTGATCGCCGACCACATCAACTTCTCCGGCCGCAACCCGCTGATCGGCGAGGCGACCGACGCCCGATTCGTCAACATGACCGACGCCTACGACCCCGGGCTGCGCCGCGCTCTCACCGCCGCCGCGGCCACCGAAGGCATCGCACTGCCCGAAGGCGTCTACGCCTGGTACTCCGGCCCGAGCTTCGAGACGCCGGCCGAGATCCGCGCGCTGCGCACCCTCGGCGCCGACGCGGTCGGCATGTCCACGGTGCCCGAGGTGATCCTCGCCCGCTTCCTGGGCCTCCGGGTCGCGGCGATCTCCACCATCACCAACATGGCCGCCGGCATGAGCGACGAGGCGATCAGCCACGAGCACACCAAGGCGATGGCGCCGCAAGGCGCCGCCAAGCTCGAGCGCGTGCTGCGCCGCTACCTCAGCACCTTCCCGGCCTGACGGACGCAACCCCCCTCCCGATGCCGCGTTGATGATCGAGCCCGGTCGTCCGACCGCGCCCGAAACGCAACCGCGAGTCCAGAAGGAAACGCCCCTCATGGCAATGAAATCCCTCGATGATCTCTTCGTGCACTTTCTGCGGGACATCTACTACGCCGAAAAGCAGATCGTGAAGGCCCTGCCCAAAATGGCGCGCAAGGCCAACTCGGAGCAGCTCCGCGAGGCCTTCGAGAACCACCTCGCCGAAACCGAGGGCCACGTCGCCACCCTCGAGCAGGTGTTCGAGCTCATCGATCTGCCGGCCCGCGGCGTCACCTGCCCGGCGATCGACGGCATCCTCGAGGAAGCCAAGGAAATCATGTCCGAGGCCGAGGACGCCGACACCCGCGACGCCGGGATGATCGCCGCCGCCCAGGCGGTCGAGCACTACGAGATCACCCGCTACGGCACGCTGATCGCCTGGGGCACCCAGCTCGGCAAGACCGACGCGGTCAAGCTCCTGCGCACCACCCTCGAGCAGGAATACGCCGCCGACCGCAAGCTCACCGATCTCGCGGAGAGGATGCTGAACCGCCAGGCCGCCTGAAGCCGGCGCCTCCGCGCTGCAACGCGGTAACAGGTTGCGGCGCAGCGGCTTTCGGCCCGGGATCCTGCTGGCCTCGGTCCCGGGCTTCCTCTAGGCTCGGCAGGCGCGAGGCGTCAGCGGTTCCCGGGCCATGCAGATCTACCTTCCGATTGCCGAGGTCTCCGCCAACGGGTTGGTGCTGCTGCTGATCGGCACCATGGTGGGCCTGCTCTCGGGGATGTTCGGGGTCGGCGGCGGCTTCATCCTGACGCCGCTGCTCTTCTTCATCGGCATCCCGCCGGCGGTGGCGGTCGCCTCGGCCGCCAACCAGATCGCCGGCTCCTCCTTCTCGGCCTTCCTCGCCCACGTCCAGCGCAAGACCGTGGACTTCCGCATGGGCGCGGTGCTGCTCGCCGGCGGCATCATCGGCTCGTCGCTCGGGGTCCAGGCCTTCACCGCGCTGCGCGAGAAGGGCCAGTTCGAGCTGGTGGTGAGCCTGCTCTACGTGATCCTGCTCGGCGGCATCGGCGGCATGATGCTGATGGAGAGCGTCCGCGCGCTCCGCCGGCGCAACGACCCCAACGCGGTGCTGATCCCGCGCCGCCGCCACACCTGGGCGCACGGCCTGCCGCTGAAGCTGCGCTTTCACACCTCCAAGCTCTATGTCAGCGCCATCCCGCCCTTCGTGATCGGACTGCTGGTCGGCATCCTCGCCGCGATCATGGGCGTCGGCGGCGGCTTCATCATGGTGCCGGCGATGATCTACCTGATCGGCATGCCGACCAAGGTCGTGGT
Source organism: uncultured Alphaproteobacteria bacterium (assembly GCA_963750745.1). Lineage (GTDB taxonomy): Bacteria > Pseudomonadota > Alphaproteobacteria > Rhodobacterales > Rhodobacteraceae > Amaricoccus. The sequence continues at coordinate 11,727 of CAVVSO010000024.1, forward strand.
CGGCACCTCGGTCTTCCAGTTCCTGTTCGTCACCGGCTTCACCGCGGTGCTGCACGCGGTCCAGAGCGGCACCGTGGACGTGCTCCTGGCGCTGATCCTCCTGATCGGCGGCGTCATCGGCGCCCAGATCGGCGTCGCGCTGGCGGCGCGGCTCCGCGCCGAGCAGCTCCGCATCCTCTTGGCGCTCCTCGTCGTCGGCGTCTGCCTCAAGCTCTTCGCCGACCTCATCATCCGGCCCGATGAACTCTTCTCGCTCGGAGCCTCCTGACCGGTGCTGCGGCTGGCGGCGCTCCTCCTCGCCCTTGCCCTCGCCGCGCCGCTGGCCGCCCAGGAGACCGTGGTCACCGGCATCTCCACCGACAAGATCGCGCTGACCGCGAACTTCAACGGCTCCGAGCTCTTCGTCTTCGGCGCGGTCCGCCGCGACGCGCCCGATCCCCGCCGGCGCCGGGCCGCTCGACATCATCATCACCGTCAAGGGCCCGCCCCGCTCGGTAACGGTGCGGCGCAAGGAGCGCCGCTTCGGGGTCTGGGTCAACGCGGAATCGGTCAGGGTCAGGCAGGCGCCGAGCTTCTACGCCGTCGCCACCACCCGCCCGCTGGAGGAGCTGCTCGGCCAGACCGAGCAGCTCCGCTACCAGATCGGCATGGACCAGGCGGTGCGCCGGGTCGGCGGCAGCCTCGAGGACGCCGCCCCCTTCACCACGGGCGCTGATCCGGCTCCGCGAGGCCGACGGCAGCTACGCCGTGCTCGACGGCGCCGTCTCGCTCGCCGAGGACACCTTGTTCCAGACCCGGATCGACATGCCGTCCAACCTGGTCGAGGGCGACTATGCCGCCCAGTTCTTCCTGATCCGCGGCGGCAAGGTGATCAGCACCGGCGCCACCACCATCAACGTCGCCAAGACCGGCATCGAGCGCTGGCTCTACAATCTCTCCCGCCAGCAGCCGCTGGCCTACGGCCTGCTCTCGGTGGCGCTGGCGCTCTTCGCCGGCTGGCTCGCCGCCGCCGCCTTCGCCCTCGTCCGGCGCTGACGCCTCAGCCCGCCGGCTCCAGCGCCAGCGGCACCGCCTCGTTGGCGAGATCGGCGACCCCGAGCGGCGCCTTCGGCCGGGCGAGCGCATAGCGCGTCACCCAGACCAGCCGCTCCTCGGTCCGGGTCACCGCCACATAGGCCAGCCGCTTCCACAGCGAGAGCCCCGCCTCCTGCCGTCCCGACTGCGCCGCGGCATAGAGGTCCGGCGCGAAGACCTGCACCTCCGGCCACTGCGAGCCTTGCGCCTTGTGGATCGTCACCGCCGCCCCATGCAGGAACACCGCGCCCATGCTGGCGGCCGAGACGATCATCGGCTCCTCCTGCCCCGGCGTCTCGATCTGGATGATGCTGGCGACCCCGACCCGCGGGTCCTCGGCCCCGATCACGAAGAGCCGGGCGAACCCCGGCCGCGCCCCCGGCCCGAGGTAGATCGTCTGCGCCCCCTTGATCAGCCCGCGCGCCTCCAAATCCATCCGCCGCCGCCGGTGCTTCAGCGGCAGCTCGATGCCGTCGCAGATCAAGGGCTCGCCCGGCAAGAGCGCATCCGGCGGCGCATCGTAGGCGAGCCGAAACGCATGGATCAGCCGCACCCGCGTGGCATTGCGCCAGACCAGCACCGGCGCCCGCGACATGGCACTCGCATCCACCCGCTCGCTGATCACCACCCGCGCGTCGCGCCGCGCCGCCGCCTCGACCATCCGCTCGAAATCGCCGAACCCCACCTCGGGATCGCCGAGCGCGTGGGCGAGATCGAGGATCGGGCTGTCCGCCGCCTGCCGGTGCACCCGGTGCAGCTCCAGCTTCGCCTCGGTCCCCAAGGTGTCGAACACCATGCCGCCGCCGCCGCCGACCGGCGCCAGCTGCGCCGGGTCGCCGAACAACACCAGGGTGCGGAACAGCGTCCTGAGATCGGCATACTGCCGCTCGTCGAGCATCGAGGCCTCGTCGATCAGCCCGATGTCGAGCGGCTCGTCGCGGCGCTTCCAGCCCTTGATGAAATCCGAGCCGCGCAGCCCGGCGCTGGCCAGCGCCCCCGGGATCGATGGATGCTGGCGGTAGAAGGCCATCGCCCGGTCGAGTGCGGTCTCGGTCAGCCCCTCGACCTTCGGCCGTTCGCCCTTGCCGGTCAGCCACTCGGCGATCGCCTCATAGTCGGGATGGTAGAGCGGGGTATAGAGGATGCGGTGGATCGTCGTCGCCGGCACGCCGCGGCCGCGCAGCACGCTCGCCGCCTTGTTAGTCGGCGCCAGCACAGCCAGCGTCCGCTTGGTCCGGCTCTTGCGGCTCTCGTAATCGGTCGAGACCGGCTCCACCCCCGCCGCGATCAGCCCGCGCACCAAATCCGCGAGCAGCATGGTCTTGCCCGACCCGGCCTTGCCGATCACCGCGAGCGTCGGCTGCGCCGCGCCACCGTCGGGCATCAGCGCCGCCTCGGCGACATCCACCCCGGCGGCGAGCAGCACCGCGACGATGCGGTCCCGCGCCCGCGCCTGATCCGCCGAATACTCCATGGCCCTCTCTAGCCGGCGCGCGGCGCCGGGGCCAGCGTCGCTCAGGCGGCGATGGCGCGTGGTGCTGCGGGCGCGCGGTCGAAGCTGGCGTCGAACCACTTGGCGACTTCCCTGGTCGCGATGCCGGAGCGGCGCGAGAGCTCGGCGAGCGCCTGCTCGCTCACCTCCCAGAGCCCGACGCTGATCGCGTCGCGGCCGGCGCCGGTGGTGCCGATCACGTCCGGGCTGTGGCCGAGCCGGCCGTAGATCCGCGGCATCCGGGCGTCGAACACGCCGAGCGCCTGGCTCAGGCCGAAGCGCAGCCCCATCTCGAGCCCGGCCATCAACAGGCCCGCCGCCACCTGCGCCGACGCGCCCGGCGCGATGCAGAAGCGGGTGCACTCCCAGATCAGCGGGCTCTCGATCCGGACGCCGCCGGTCAGCTCCAGGAAGTGCTCGTTGGTCATGGTCCGGCCGATCGTCGGCAGGGTGCGCATCGAGCCGGCATGCCGCCCGTTGGCGTCGGCCCAGATGATGTACATCGGGTTGAGATCGTCGTACTCGTCCCGCTCCCAGCCGTATTCGTTCACAGTAACGTCCCAGCCGAGGCGGGTCTTGAACTGCTCCGCCCTGTCGATGAACATGCTCTCCGCAAGAACCGGGTGGTTGCGAAGCTCGTCACCGTAAACAAAGTGGATCAATTCAACCTCCTGATCTGCAAGTGGAGGTAGAATTAGCCGACGATGGTAAACAAAGGCCGAGCGTGCGCTGGTTCAGTATTTAGGCAACGCCCCCTTCGGCATGATGACGCCCCGGGCGAGGGCCAGCGCCACCGCGTGGGTGACGTTCATCGCCCCGAGCTTGTGCCGGGCGCTGTCGATATAGGCCCTGAGCGTGTTCTCCGAGATCTGCAGCGCCTCCGCCACCCGCGCCCGGCTCTCGCCGAGGCTCAGCCGCGACAGCACGTCCCGCTCGCGCGGCGACAGCTCGGTGGAGGTCAGCTCCACCTCGTTGTTGATGATCCGCTTCGCCTGCTGGTGCACCAGGTGCGAGATCAAGAGGATGTCCTTCGCCCACTCCCGCATGTAGCCCTGCCATGCCTCGTCGCTGGCGTGGTGGTTGAGCGAGAACATCGCGAACTCGCCGTTCGGCCCCCAGATCGGCACCGACCAGCCCTGGTTGCCGAGGCCGTGCGCCATCGCCTCGCGCATCATCTGCCGCGCCGCCGCGCTCGACCAGTCGAGCGTCTTCCAGTCGATCGGGTGGAATCGCTTCAGCGCGCCGAGCACCACCGGATCGATCGAGCGGTAGTCCTTGGCGATATAGTGGCGCACCCAGGCGATGTCGTAGGTGAAGGCGCCGACCTGCTCCCCCTTCAGGGTCGCGGTGTGGTAGATGATGTGGTCGACGCCGAGGGCGTCACGCAGCTCGTGAACCCAGACGTGCAGCTCGTCAATGGACTTCGCTGTCTGTAAGTGCTCCAGCAGCGCCTCGAGCCTGGCCTTTTCCAACGTCAGTTCCTGCACCGCACAGCTTGGCGCCGATCTCGCTGGCCGCGACGAAGATCGCATCGTCGAGATGCTCGGCGAGCTCGACCATACCGTTCTTTTCGGAAAACTGACGGATATCCTTCAGAATATCAATCACCCAGTAGGCCTTCATCGCTGATCCTCTGCGAAGGAATGCACTTCCCGTCGCCGGTGATACCACAAAGCCGCACATGGTTAAATTCACCAGTATTGTTACCCCCGAAATGGCGGGGGCCGTTGTTGCCAAAGTACTGAAACTGTTGGAATCCGCTCAACCTGAGTGCGAATCGCCCGCCATCCGCTACCGCCGCGCGGCCTCGATGGTGTCGGCGAAGGTCCGGAGCCCGGTGGTCGGCGCGCCGACCAGCACCGCCATGTTGCCCGGCTTGTGCTGGTTTCGCCGCATCTTCACATGCGCCTGCGGAATCTCCGCCCAGGGGAACACCTCCGACATGCAGGGATCGAGCCGCCGCTCGACCATCAGCTGGTTCGCGGCGCTCGCTTGGCGGAGGTTGGCGAAGTGGCTGCCCTGCACCCGCTTCTGGTTCATCCAGAGGTAGCGCGCGTCCAGCGTCAGGTTGTAGCCGCTGGTCCCGGCGCAGATCACCACCATGCCGCCCTTCTTCACCAAGAGCACGCTGACCGGAAACGTCGCCTCGCCCGGATGCTCGAACACGATATCGACGTTGACCCCCTTGCCGGTGATGTCCCAGATCGCCTTGCCGAAGCGCCGCGCCTCGCTCAGCCATGCCTTGTACTCCGGCGAGTTCACCGTCGGCATCTGCCCCCAGCAGGTGAAGTCCTTGCGGTTAACCACGCCTTTCGCCCCAAGCGACAGCACGAAGTCGCGCTTGTTCTCCTCCGAGATCACCCCGATCGCATTGCCGCCGGCGGTATTGATCAGCTGGATCGCATAGGACCCCAGCCCGCCCGAGGCCCCCCAGACCAGCACGTTCTGCCCCGGCCGGAGCTCGTGCGGCGCATGGCCGAACAGCATCCGGTAGGCGGTCGCCAGCGTCAGCGTGTAGCAGGCGCTCTCCTCCCAGCTCAGATGCTTCGGTCGCGCCATCAGTTGCTGGCTCTGCACGTTGGTGAACTGCGCGAAGCTGCCGTTCGGGGTCTCGTAGCCCCAGATCCGCTGGCTCGGCGAATACATCGGGTCGCCGCCGTTGCAATGCTCGTCGTCGCCGTCGTCCTGGTTGCAGTGGATCACCACCTCGTCGCCGACCTTCCAGCGCCGCACCTTGTCGCCCACCGCCCAGACGATGCCCGCGGCGTCCGACCCGGCGATATGATACGCCGCCTTGTGCCCGTCGAACGGCGAGATCGGGATGCCCAGCCCGGCCCAGATCCCGTTGTAGTTGACCCCCGCCGCCATCACCAGCACCAGCACCTCGCTCGAATCGATCGCCGGCGTCGCCACCACCTCGAGCTGGAACGCCACGTCCGGCTCGCCGTGCCGCTCGCGCCGGATCGCCCAGGCGTACATCTGCGCCGGCACGTGCCCCAGCGGGGGCAGCTCCCCGATCTCGTAGAGATCCTTCCGCGGTGCATCATAGATCGGCTGGGTCTGCGCGGCGTCCAGGCTCATCGGTCGGTCCTTCCTCAGGCGCGCGATTCACGAGTCGGCAGAATCGTCGCGCAACATTATTGCGCAAAACGACGCCCATCGTCCATTACATTATCCGACGTCACCGCAATCCGATGCTAGGGCTCCATTCCTTGCGAGTTCGTAACCAGACACGCAATTTTCTTGCGCAACCGGCTTGACGGCAAACGTTGCGTTGCAGCATCATCGCGCCGGGACACCACCACCGCCCGGAGGGCGCCGCAATGACCGAGCCCACCCCCGACGCGCCCTGGCTCTTCCGCACCTACGCCGGCCATTCCACCGCCAGCCGCCTCGAACGCGCTCTACCGCGGCAACCTCGCCCGCGGCCAGACCGGGCTCTCGGTCGCCTTCGACCTGCCGACCCAGACCGGCTACGACAGCGACCATGCGCTCGCCCGCGGCGAGGTCGGCAAGGTCGGCGTGCCGATCTGCCATCTCGGCGACATGCGCGCGCTCTTCGACGGCATCCCGCTCGCCACGATGAACACCTCGATGACGATCAACGCCACCGCCCCCTGGCTCTTGGCGCTCTACATCGCCGCCGCCGAGGCGCAGGGCGCCGACCCCGCGGCGCTCCAGGGCACGGTGCAGAACGACATCATCAAGGAATACCTCAGCCGCGGCACCTACGTCTTCCCGCCGGCGCCGTCCTTGAAGCTGATCGCCGACGTCGCCGAATACTGCTACCGCGCGGTCCCGAAGTGGAACCCGATGAACGTCTGCTCCTACCACCTGCAGGAGGCCGGTGCCACGCCCGAGCAGGAGCTCGCCTTCGCGCTCGCCACCGCCACCGCCGTGCTCGACCAGGTCCGCGGCCAGGTCCCGGCGGAAGACTTCCCCGAGGTGGTCGGCCGCATCTCCTTCTTCGTCAACGCCGGCATCCGCTTCGTCACCGAGATGTGCAAGATGCGCGCCTTCGTGGACCTCTGGGACGAGATCACCGCCACCCGCTACGGCATCGCCGACCCCAGGCTCCGCCGCTTCCGCTACGGCGTCCAGGTGAACTCCCTCGGCCTCACCGCGCAGCAGCCGGAGAACAACGTCACCCGCATCCTGATCGAGATGCTCGCCGTCACCCTCTCCAGGAACGCCCGCGCCCGCGCCGTGCAGCTCCCGGCCTGGAACGAGGCCCTCGGCCTGCCCCGCCCCTGGGACCAGCAATGGTCGCTCCGGATGCAGCAGATCATCGCCTACGAGACCGATCTGCTCGAATACGCCGACCTCTTCGACGGCAACCCCGCGGTCGCGGCCAGGGTCGCGGCGCTGAAGGCGGCCGCCCGCGAGGAGCTCGCGCAGATCGAGGCGATGGGCGGCGCCGTCGCCGCCATCGACTACATGAAGGGCCGCCTCGTCGCGTCGAACAGCGAGCGGCTCGCCCGAATCGAGGCCGGCGCGACCGTCGTCGTCGGCGTCAACCGTTTCACGGAAGGCGAGCCGTCGCCGCTGGTCTCCGGCGACGGCGGCATCCTCGTCGTGGACCCCGCGGTCGAGGCCGAGCAGATCGCCCGCCTCGACGCCTGGCGCGACAGCCGCGACGCCCACGCGGTCGCGGCCGCCCTCGCCGCGCTGCGCAGCGCCGCGGCCGAGGGCCGCAACGTCATGCCGCCCTCGATCGCCGCCGCGAAGGCCGGCGTCACCACCGGCGAGTGGGGCGCGGTGATGCGCGGCGCCTTCGGCGAGTACCGGGCGCCGACCGGCGTCGGCCCGGCGGCAAACGCGACGGCCGCCAACCTCACCGAGGTCCGGCTCGCCGTCGACGCCGTGAGCGCCCGCATCGGCCGGCGCATCAAGCTCCTCGTCGGCAAGCCCGGCCTCGACGGCCACTCCAACGGCGCCGAGCAGATCGCGGTGCGCGCCCGCGACTGCGGCATGGACGTGCTCTACCAGGGCATCCGCCTCACCCCGGCGCAGATCGTCAACGCCGCGCTGGAAGACTCCGTCCACGTCGTCGGCCTCTCGATCCTCTCCGGCTCGCACCTGGCGCTGGTCATCGAGATCATCGAGCGCATGCGCAACGCCGGCCTCGCCGACATCCCCGTCGTCGTCGGCGGCATCATCCCCGAGGCCGACGCCGAGACCCTGCGCGCCGCCGGCGTCGCCCGCATCTACACGCCGAAGGACTTCGAGCTGAACCGCATCATGCTCGACATCGTCGCCCTCGCCGACGCCGCAGCCCGCGCCGCCGCCTGACACGCCGCGCCCGCGCCCTTCCCGGCAGCGGGCCGAGCCTGTAATCTGCCTCCGTCATGGACCCCCAGGACGACCCGCTCGAGACCAGCCCCGCCCCTGAGCGCGCCCGGTTCTTCGCCGGCCAGCTGCTCACGCCGGACCTCCTCCGCGGCGAGCAGACCTACCACCGCGGCCGCCTCGCCATCCTGCTGCGTCACCTGGTCGGCTACGGCGCCATCGCCGGACTGCGCGTCATCCAGCCCCGGCCGGGAGCTCGCGGTCGCCCGGCCTCGCGCTGGACGCCTCGGCCGTCGAGCTCCGTCGAGCCCGTCTGCCCGACGTCGACGCTGGATCTCCGATCAGGATGCCGTCGACCTCGAGACCGCGCGAAGCCGAGCCGCCGGCGATCCTCGGCGACGTCATGCTCTACACGATACAGTAAGTCTGTCGCTCCAGTGCCGGCGTCCTGAGCCGGAGCGTCGCCGCCACATCGTCGTTTGAAATCTGTCGGAGAATTCGCCCCGTGCGGCTGACGATCCGCCCCGCCACCCCCGCCGACGAGGACGCCATCTGGTCGATCCTCGATCCGATCTGCGCCTCGGGCGAGGTCTTCTGCGTGCCCCGCGACGGCGGCCGCGCCGCCGCTTTCGACTACTGGTTCTCCGGCGCCGGCCGCCGCGTCTTCGTCGCCGAGACCGAGGCCGGCATCCTCGGCACCTCCTACCTCCGCCCGAACCAGGGCGGCGGCGGCGGCCATGTCGCCAACGCCGGCTACGCCACCGCCCCGGCCGCCCAGGGCAAGGGCGTCGCCCGCGCACTCCTCGATCACTCGCTCGCGACCGCCCGCATTGCGGGCTTCAAGGCGATGCAGTTCAACTTCGTGGTCGCGACCAACACCCGCGCCATCGCCACCTGGCAGGCCGCCGGCTTCGCGATCGTCGGCCGCCTCCCCGCCGCCTTCGCCCACCCGACCGAAGGCTACGTCGACGCCCTGGTCATGCACCGCGCGCTCTGAAAACATCCAGATGGTTTCCAGATGCGTTCCAGATGCCTTCCAGCCCGGAATTTCCGAGCCTTCCGATCGGCTTGCGTCCCCCCCGCCCGCCGGATAGCTAGAAGGCCCGCCGAAGCCGCCGAGGCGCGCATGATCTACGAGACGCCCGAGGACTGGCTCGCCGCCCGGCACCGCCGGGTCGCGCTCTTCGGCATGTCCGGCCTCGGCAAGACCCGCATCGCCGCCATGCTCCGCGAAGAGGGCGACTGGTTCCACTATTCGGTCGATTTCCGCATCGGCACCCGCTACATGGGCGAGCATATCGTCGACAACTTCAAGCGCGAGGCGATGCGCAACCCCTTCCTGCGCTCGCTCCTGCGCTCCGATTCGATCTACATCGCCTCCAACATCACCTTCCACAACCTCGAGCCGCTCTCGACCTATCTCGGCAAGCCCGGCGACCCCGCCAAGGGCGGCATCCCCTTCGAGGAATACCTCCGCCGCCAGCGCCAGCACCGCGGCGCCGAGATCAGCGCCACCCGCGACGCGCTGCTCTTTATCGCCAAGGCCGGCGACATCTACGGCTACGACCATTTCGTCTGCGACACTTCGGGCTCGCTCTGCGAGGTCGTCGATCCGCTCGACCCTGCCGACCCGGTGCTGAGCGATCTCGCCCGCGCCACGCTGCCGGTCTGGTTCCGCGGCACCGAGGCCGACCTCGACGAGCTCGCCGGCCGCTTCGACCGGGCGCCCAAGCCCATGTATTACCCGGAAGAATTCCTGACCCAGCTCTGGACCGGCTATCTCGCGGCCGAAGCCATCGCGCCGGACGAGGTCGATCCGGACGCCTTCATCCGCCACGGCTTCCGCGCGCTGATGGCGCACCGCCTGCCGCGCTACGCCGAGATGGCGGCGCGCTGGGGCGTGACCGTGGAGGCCGCCGACGTCGCGACCGTCCGCGACCCGCGCGACTTCGACGCGCTGATCGCCGCCGCCCTCGCCCGCCGCGGCGCGGGCTCGCCATGAGCCACGACCACCACGGCGAGGCCCACCACCGGCCACGCCGACGCCGCCAGCGCCCGCGCGGTCGGCATCGCCGCACTCCTCACCGGCGGCTTCATGCTGGCGGAGGTCGCCGGCGGCCTCCTCGCCGGCTCGCTGGCGCTCCTCGCCGACGCCGGCCACATGCTGACCGACTTCGCAGCACTCGCGATGTCCTGGCTCGCCTTCCGCGTCGCCCGCCGCCCGGCCGACGCCAGGCGCACCTACGGCTTCGACCGGCTCTCGGTGCTCGCCGCCTTCGTCAACGGCCTGGCACTCTTCGTGGTCGCGGCCTGGATCGTGATCGAGGCCGCCGAGCGCTTCGCCGCGCCGCGGCCGGTCGCCGGCGGCATCATGCTGGTGGTGGCGGCGCTCGGCCTCGCGGTCAACATCCTCTGCTTCTGGATTCTCTCGCGCGGCGACCGCGGCAACCTCAACCTGCGCTCCGCCCTGCTGCATGTCGCGGGCGATCTCCTCGGCTCGGCCGGCGCCATCGTCGCGGCGCTGGTGATCCTCGCCACCAGCTGGACCCCGATCGACCCGATCCTCTCGGTGCTGGTGTCGCTGCTGATCCTGCGCTCGGCCTGGCGCGTGGTGCGCGACAGCGGCCACATCCTGCTCGAGGCGACCCCGCCCGGCTTCGACGCCGCGGCGATCGCCGCCGACCTGCGCGCGGCGATCCCGGGCGTTATCGAGGTGCGCCACCTGCACGCCTGGTCGATCACCGAGGCCCGGCCGATGGTGACGCTCGAGGCGGTGATCGGCCCCGAGGCCGACCCCGAGGCGGTGCGCCGCCAGATCAAGGCCGAGCTCGCGACCGCCTTCGGCTTCGACCACGCCACCGTCGAGGTCTGCGGCCCCTCCACCGAGGTCGAACCGGAGTTGCCTGCAACCGGCTGCGCGCCTATCTAGACGCACTTTCCCCGGACGAGGCGCCAGTGCATGCCGATCAAGATCCCCGCGACCCTTCCCGCCCACGACGTGCTGCGTCGCGAGGGCGTGATGGTGATGTCGGAGGAGACGGCGCTGCGCCAGGACATCCGGCCGCTGCAGATCGGGCTCCTCAACCTGATGCCGAAGAAGGTGCAGACCGAGACCCAGTTCGCCCGGGTGATCGGCGCCACCCCGCTCCAGATCGAGCTGACGCTGATCCGCATGTCCGACTACCAGTCGAAGAACACCTCGGCGGCGCACCTCGAAGCCTTCTACCAGCCGTTCGCGGTCGCCCGCGAGCGCCGCTTCGACGGGCTAATCATCACCGGCGCGCCGATCGAGCACCTCGACTTCGAGGCGGTCGGCTACTGGCGCGAACTGCGCGAGATCTTCGACTGGACCCAGACCCACGTGCATTCCACGATCGGCGTCTGCTGGGGCGGGATGGCGATGCTGCACCACTTCCATGGCATCCCCAAGCACATGCTGCCCGCCAAGGCCTTCGGCTGCTTCCGCCACCGCCCGGTGGCGCCGGCCGCGCAGCTCCTGCAAGGCTTCTCCGACAGCTTCGTGGTGCCGGTCAGCCGCTGGACCGAAGTGCGCGACGACGACGTCGAGCTCCACCCCGAGCTCGAGGTGCTGATCCACTCCGACGAGGTCGGCCCCTGCCTGATCGAGGACCGCGGCCACCGCGCCTACTACATGTTCAACCACCTCGAGTACGATAGCACGACGCTGCAGGAGGAATACGAGCGCGACCTGCGCACCGGCGGCCCGATCGATGCGCCGGTGGACTATTTCCCCGACGACGACCCGGCGCGGCCGCCGCAGAACCGCTGGCGCAGCCACGGCCAGCTCCTCTACGGCAACTGGATCAACCAGATCTACCAGACCACGCCGTACCAGATCGAGGCGATCGGTGGCTGAGCGACCGCGGACCCTTCCGCCGAAGTACGGCCGCCCCGCGCTCCCGATCCGGTGTATTGCCCGCGCCTGCCGGCCGGCGTTTCAATCGCAAGTGCGACAATCTCCGGAATGACGTAGTCTGGCGCGAGAGGAGAGGCCCATGCACGCCTTCGATATCGGCCACCAGAGGTCCAATTCCGTGCTGACCGTCAGATTCGATGCCGGGCAAACCATCCTGACCGAAGGCGAAGCCGGGGATACCGCCTTCCTGATCATCTCCGGCTCGGTGGAGGTCAGCATCGGCGAGGGCGCCAAGTCCAGGAAGATCACCACCCTGAAGGCCGGCGACGTCTTCGGCGAGATGAGCCTGATCGACCCCGGTCCGCGATCCGCCACGGTCAGGGCGCTGATGGAAACCGAATGCTTCGTGACCAGCTACGAGGACTTCGCCACCGCCGCCCGGGAGAATCCGGAGCACACGGTCGAGCTGATGAAGACCCTGGTCCGCAGGCTGCGGCAGACCAACGAGCGGATGGCCCGGGTGGATCCGGGCACCGGCCATCGCATCCAGCAGTGGCTGCACGTGATCCTGGCCGGCCTCGACGAGCAGGACGCGCTCTCGGGGCCGGAAGTGGAGACGCTGCAGCGCGAGCTCAGGATGCTCTTGCAGATCGAGCGCTTCCAGATCGCGAAGGAGGAGATCGAGCGCGCCGAAGAGGTGCTCGACTACATGCTCTTGCCCAATATCGAGGACTGCCTGAACCTCTGGTTCGGCAAGTTCGAGAATACCGACCAGGACATCTGGAACCGCTTCGGCGCCGACGTGGCCCTGGCCTCCAGGGGCCACTACGACCATTGGGCGCTGAACGTCGAGCACCCGCGCCTGCTGGTGGCGCTGGTCATCATGCTCGACCAGTTCCGCCGCAACATGTACCGCGACACCGCCGAGATGTACGCCTGCGACCCGCGCTGCCTGGCGCTGGTCAAGCGCGGCCTGCGCGTCGGCGTCAGGGGCCGCCTGCGCCCGATCGACCGCGTCTTCTTGTGCCTGGCGCTGACCCACTCCGAGTCGCTCGACGATCAGCAGCTCTGCATGGAGGAATGGGGCCGGGCGATGGAGGATCTGGCGCCCGACGACCCGCTGAACGTCTTTCACGAGATCTTCCACCGGCATGTCGCGGTGATCATGCGCTTCGGCCGGTTTCCGCACCGCAACAAGATCCTGCAGCGGGTCAGCACCCCTGCGGAGGCGGCGTTTCTCGAGGACAACCTCTTCCGCTTCGACCTGCCGCTGTTCCGCCAGCCCGACGGCTCGCTCGCCTTCGCCGGCACGGTCAAGAAGCGGACGGTGAAGCTCCTCGACCACCAGTATCAGACGCTGCTGCCGAGCGCCGGCGAGGCGGCGCACGGCGCGTCCGAGTTCCAGTATTCGGGACCGGACGGCGTCTTCAGCCGAGCGCAGCAGCAGCTGAAGGATCAGGGCTACATCCGCATCGGCGACAGCGTCCCCGACTTCACCGCCACCAGCAGCATGGGGCCGATCCGCTTCCACGAGTTCATCGGCGACAGCTGGTGCGTGCTCTTCTCGCACCCGGCGGACTTCACCCCGGTCTGCACCACCGAGTTCGGGGTCACCGCCAGGCTCGAGGACGAGTGGATCAAGCGCGGCGCCAAGGTGATCGGCCTCAGCGTCGACGGTGCCGACGAGCACGAACGCTGGATCGCCGACATCAACGAGACCCAGAACACCCGGGTGAACTTCCCGATCATCGCCGACAAGGACCGCCGGGTGGCGATGCTCTTCGGCATGCTCGACGCCACCAACTTCCGCCGCGGCAACAACCCCGGCGAGACCATGACCGTGCGCAACGTCTTCATCATCTCGCCGCTGAAGCGGGTCGAGCTGATCCTCTCCTATCCGGCCTACATCGGGCGGAACTTCGACGAGATCCTGCGGGTGCTCGACGCCCTGCAGCTTTCCGCGAAGTATCGCGTCGCCACCCCCGCCAACTGGCGGCCCGGCGAGGACACCGTGGTGCTGCCGTTCATCTCCGACGAGGAGGCCGAGAAGATGTTCGCCGACCAGGGCGGCTTCCGCAAGGTGCGCTCCTACCTGCGCTACGTCCGCGATCCGTCGCTCAGGATCTTCTGAGCCGTCCGAGCGAGGCTGGCGGGCCTCGCTCGAACGAGGCGCGGTCAGTCCTGCGCGTAGATGTCGACGTCCTTAGTCTCGCGGACGAAAAGCATGCCGATGACGAAGGTCGCCGCGGCGATCACGATCGGATACCAGAGCCCGGAGTAGATATTGCCGGTCGCCGCCACGATGGCGAAGGCGGTGGTCGGCAGGAAGCCTCCGAACCAGCCGTTGCCGATGTGGTAGGGCAACGACATCGAGGTGTAGCGGATCCGCGTCGGGAACATCTCGACCAGCATCGCCGCGATCGGCGCATAGACCATGGTGACGTAGAGCACCAGGACCCAGAGCAGCACCACCACCATCACCACGTTGGTTCGCGCCGGGTCCGCCTTGGCCGGGTACTTCGCCGCGTCGAGCGCGGTGCCGAGCGCGGCGTCGAACACCTGCGCAGCGGTCTTGCCCTCGGCGGTCGCCGCCGGGTCGAACGGGATCACCGTCGCGCCGATCGCCACGCTGGCGACGGTTCCCGCCGGCGCCGCGGTGTTCTCGTAAGGCACGCCGCGCTTGACCAGCGACGACTTGGCGACGTCGCAGGACGAGGTGAACTTCGAGGTGCCAACCGGGTTGAACTGGAAGGAGCATTCGGCCGGATCGGCGGTGACCACCACCGGCGCACCCTCGATCGCTTCCTGTAGCGCCGGGTTGGCGAAATGGGTGATCCCCTTGAACAGCGGGAAGTAGGTAAGGCAGGCCAAAAGCAACCCGGCCATGATGATCGGCTTCCGGCCGATGCGGTCCGAGAGCACGCCGAAGATCACGAAGAACGGCGTCCCGAGCAGCAGCGCGCCAGCGATCATCAGGTTCGCGGCATAGGCATCGACCTTCAGCGTCTGGGTCAGGAAGAAGAGGGCATAGAACTGCCCGGTGTACCAGACCACCGCCTGGCCGGCGACGAGGCCGAAGAGCGCGAGCAGCACCACCTTGAGGTTCTTCCACTCGCCAAAGCTCTCCTTCAGCGGCGCCGTGGACCCCTTGCCGTCCTCCTTCATCTTCTTGAAGGCCGGGCTCTCGTTCAGCTTCAGCCGGATCCAGACCGAGATCGCGAGCAGCAACACCGACACCAGGAACGGGATGCGCCAGCCCCAGGCGTTGAAGTCCTCGACCGACATCAGGCTGCGGCAGGCGAGGATCACCAGGAGCGACAGGAACAGGCCGAGCGTGGCCGTCGTCTGGATCCACGAGGTGAAATACCCGCGCTTGTTCTGCGGCGCATGCTCGGCGACGTAGGTCGCCGCCCCGCCGTACTCGCCGCCGAGCGCCAGCCCCTGCAACAGCCGCAGGCAGATCAGGACCACCGGCGCGAGAATGCCGATCGAGGCGTAGCTCGGCAGCAGGCCGACGAGGAAGGTCGACAGACCCATGATGGTGATGGTGATGAGGAAGGTGTACTTCCGCCCGATCAGATCGCCCAGCCGGCCGAACACCAGCGCCCCGAACGGCCTGACCGCGAAGCCGGCGGCGAAGGCCATCAGCGCGAAGATGAAGGCCGCCGTCGGGTTCACGCCCGAGAAGAATTGCGCGGCGATCACCATCGACAGCGAGCCGTAGAGATAGAAGTCGTACCACTCGAAGACGGTCCCGAGCGAGGAGGCGAAAATCACCGTCCGCTCTTCCGGGGTCATCGGCCGCGAGGGCTCGCTCCCCCGCATCACGTCACTGGTCGCCATGTATCTCCCCTGTCCTGCTCTTGTGCGCGCGCATCGATTTTCTGATGGAGTTCAAGCCGTTTGACGACGATGCGCACCTTCGATTCTACCGCATCTCGACCGCTGCGTCCACTTCCGGTTGCAAGTTCCGGGCCTTCGGTGTTGAACGACGGCAAGACGCCTCAGAGCGAAAGGATCGCAAGTGGCCAAGGACGCCGAGTTCGCGAAGCCCTTCGACGGCGCGGTCAGCCGATACGTCGAGAAGAAGGCGCCGAAGCCAATCCGCAAGCTGCTCGAGGACGCCGGCAAGCACGACATCCTCGACCCGCGCTATCCCTACCAGAGCCCGCCTCGACGAGGAGGAATACGAGGAGGCCTACGCCGCCTGCCAGCTCGAGCTGGTCAAGCTCCAGACCTGGTTCCGCGCCACCGGGCAGCGGATCGTCTTGGTCTTCGAGGGCCGCGACGCCGCCGGCAAGGGCGGCGCGATCCAGGCGCTGACCGAGAATCTCAACCCGCGCACCGCCCGCACCGTGGCGCTGCCCGCCCCCTCCGACGTCGAGCGCGGCCAGTGGTATTTCCAGCGCTACGTCGGGCACCTGCCTTCCCGTGGCGAGATGGTGCTCTTCGACCGCTCCTGGTACAACCGCGCGGTGGTCGAGCCGGTGTTCGGCTGGTGCACCCCGGCCGAGCGCGAGCGCTTCTTCCTGCAGCTGCCGGAGTTCGAGGAGATGCTGGTCCAGGACGGCATCGTCCTGATCAAGCTCTGGCTGGCGATCGGCCACGCCGAGCAGCTCCGCCAGTTCCTCCAGCGCGAGAGCGACCCGCTCAAGCAGTGGAAGCTCAGCCAGACCGACATCGACGGGCTGTCGCGCTGGGACGACTATACCGCCGCGATCACCGAGATGTTCGAGCGCAGCCACAAGCCCATCGCGCCCTGGACGGTGATCTGGAGCGAGGACAAGCGCCGCGCCCGGCTCGCGGTGATGCAGGCGGTGCTGTCGCGGCTCGACTATCCGGGCAAGGCGGTCACGCCGCCCGATCCGGCGATCTGCTCCGACCCGGCGCCGCTGATCGCGCGGAACAAGTGAGAGGCTGGACAACGACCCAAGCGGGAACCGTTACGGCTGCTTCCTTCCGGACCTGACCGGGTTGGCGGAGCGCCTGCCCGCGCCAACCTCTCGCCGCCGATATACCGCCGGCGGCCCGCGCCTTCAAGGGCCTCGCCTTTACGTCCGCGTCACGGCCCGCCGCGGATTGCCCGTGCCGGCGGCTTCGGGCATGGTCGCGCCCGGATCCGCGGAGACACCGATGAAGGACGCCGAAGCCGTCACGTTCGCCGGAGGCCGGCTCGACCGCGGCTCGCAGCTGCGCGGCGAGGCGGACCAGGCGCGGCTCGCCGCCGATCCCGCGGCGCTCTGCCTCGCACTCTGGGACGGCAAGCCGCTCATCGAGACCGCCGCGACCACCAGGCTCGGCTGGCTGCCGATGACGAGCCCGGTCTTCGCCGGCGCCCGCGAGCCGCCGGTCTTTCTCGGCATCGACGCCACCGGCCCGCGCTTCGCCCGGGTGGTCCCCGACTGGCAGCCGGCGGCCGCGTCCGAGGCGCCGCGCCCGTTCCTCGACGACAGCCGCGCCACGCATCCGCTGCTGCCCGACACCCTCGCCTTCGGCGATCTCCGCGCGATGATGGCCACGCTCGGCGCCGAGGACGCCGGCACCGCCGCCACCGCCAAGGGCATCCTCGGCTGGCACGCGGCGCACCGCTTCTGCGCCAACTGCGGCGCATTGTCCTCGGTGGCCGACGCCGGCTGGCGCCGCTCCTGCCCGAACTGCGGCGCGCAGCACTTCCCGCGCACCGACCCGGTGGTCATCATGTTGATCCTGCACGGCAACGCCGTCCTGCTCGGCCGCTCGCCGGCCTGGCCGCCGGGGATGCACTCGCTGCTCGCCGGCTTCATGGAGCCCGGCGAATCGATCGAGGCCGCGGTCCGCCGCGAGGTCTTCGAGGAGACCCGCGTCCCGGTCGGCCCGGTCGACTATCTGGCGAGCCAGCCCTGGCCGTTCCCTTCCAGCCTGATGATCGGCTGCCGCGGCGAGGCGCTCGGCGCGCGAGATCGTCGCTCGACCCCGCCGAGCTCGAGGACGCCCGCTGGGTCAGCCGCGAGGATGTGCTGGCAGCACTCGACGGCAGCAACCCCGAGCTCCGCCCCGCCCGCCACGGCTCGATCGCCCGCTTCCTGATCGAGCGCTGGCTGACCGACACCCTGGCCTGACCCATCCTGACCGGAGCGCATCCGATGCTCATCCTGCTCGCCCTGCCTCCTCGCCACCCCCGCGCAGGCCGACGGCGTGCCCGAGGGCCAGAGCTACAGCTACCGCTGCGCCGGCGGCGATACGCTCGCGGTCGCCTATATCAATCCGCCGGGCGGCGCGTCCTATGCGGTGGTGCTGCACGACGGCGCGCTCATGCCGATGAAGGCGGGGCCGACCGGATCGGGCGTCCGCTACCTCTCGCTCGATGCGAGCAAGCTCGTCTGGCACACCAAGGGAGACCAGGGCTTCCTCGCCCACGACGACGCCGACGAGACGATGATCGCCTCCGACTGCACCGCGGGCGACTGACCCGCCCGCGCCGCACCCCGCCGGTGCTCAACGATCCTACCGCCAGTCGCGGAACGGGTTGCGCGGGTAGATCCCGAGGATCTGCAGCTTGGTGGTGAAATAGGCCAGCTCCTCCAGCGCCCGCGCCACCGGCGGATCGTCCGGATGCCCCTCGATGTCGGCGTAGAACTGCGTCGCGGTGAACTCGCCGTCGATCATGTAGCTCTCGAGCTTGGTCATGTTGACGCCGTTGGTCGCGAAGCCGCCCATCGCCTTGTAGAGCGCCGCCGGGATGTTGCGCACCCGGAAGACGAAGGTGGTCATCGTCTGCTCGGCCGCCGCCGGCCGCGGCTCCGGCGCCATCACCAGGAAGCGCGTGGTGTTGTTGTGCTGGTCCTCGATGTGCCGCGCCAGGACCTCCAGCCCCTAGATCTCGCCCGCGAGCTCCGAGGCGAGCGCTGCCAGCGCCGGATCGCCGGCTCCGCGCGACCACCTCCGCCGAGCCGGCGGTGTCCGGCCCCTTCACGGCCGGCGATGCCGTGCGCGCGCAGGAACGTCCGGCACTGCCCGAGCAGCGGCGCCTGGCTCAGCGCGACGCGCACCTCGTCGAGCCGGGTCCCGGGCACCGCCAGCAGGTTGGCATGCACCCGCACGAAATGCTCGCCGATGATGTGCAGCCCCGAACTCGGGCAGGAGGTGATGGATGTCGGCGATCCGCCCGTAGGTGGAATTCTCCACCGGCAGCATCGCCGAGATCCGCCCGGCCCTCGCGCACCGCGGCGATCGCGCCCTCGAAGCTGGTGCAGGGCAGCCCCTCGAGCCCGGGAAAGGCCTCGGCACAGGCCTGGTGCGAATAGGCGCCGCGCGCGCCCTGGAACGAAATCTTGCCGACCAGGTCGCGCATCGCCTTCCCCCGATTTTTGGAGCCGGACCATGGCAGAAACCCCCCGCGAAGGGAAGATCGCGCGCCGGCTCCGGCTGGCCCCGGCTGCGGCGCGACTGCGCCTTGCGCTGGCCGCGGCGATCCGGCTAGAAACGGCGGGACCGGCAGCGGAAAGGGTGCGAGCGCATGGACACGATGGAGATGACGAAGATCGTCGGCGCCGTGTGCGGCAGCCTCTTGATCTTCCTGCTCATCCACCTCGCGGCGGGCGCGATCTTCAACACCGAGAGCGACGTGGTCGCCTTCTCGGTCGAGGTCCCGGAGGCCGCCGGCGCCGCCGCCGCGCCGGCCGCGGAGAACGTCGATGTCGCGGCGCTGATCGCCGCCGCCGACGTCGCCAAGGGCGCGACGGTCTTCAAGAAGTGCGCCGCCTGCCACAAGACCGACGGCTCCCAGGCCGTCGGCCCCCACCTGAACGGCGTCGTCGGCCGGCCGGTCGGCTCGGTCGAGGGCTTCGCCTACTCCGACGCGGTCAAGGCGCACGGCGGCGACTGGACGCCGGAGGAGATCTTCGACTTCATCGCCGCGCCGAAGAAGGACATCCCCGGCACCAAGATGAGCTTCGCGGGCCTGCCCAAGCCCGAGGACCGCGCCGACGTGATCGCCTATCTCGAGTCGCTGAAGTAGCGCGCCGCGGCCAATCACGAAGCGTTCAGGGCGCTGCA
>CAVVSO010000025.1:0-22026 GCA_963750745.1 uncultured Alphaproteobacteria bacterium
TCATCGCATGCGATGCCTTACGTTGCTCTGTTACGTGTTGGTCAACTGAGGAAATAGAGATGTCCTCCTACGACAACCGCCTTAGAGACATTCGTTCTCTTCGAGACAGAAATGATGAACTTGAGACACGCCTTCGCTATCAGGTCATCAAATTCCTTGAAGGAGGTCATGAAGCTAGAGGACAAGATCAAGGAAAGACGTGATAGTCTGCTCAAAGAAGCGGAGCGTATTTGGTTGTGGAATTTAGATCAAGACGAAGAAAGCGGATCAAGAAGATTATCGCGGAGGCAAAGCGGCGATCTTGAACTCAAACACCTCCAAATAAGCAAGCAAGTAGGGTTGGTCCTCGACCCACCGCCTCACCCCAATCGCCCGCCATCGCGTGAGGCCACTAGCGCTCGACGAAAACACTCCCACCCTCGGCGTCAGGCGCCCCGATGCCGCATTCCCCTCGCGGATATGTCCGTCGACAAATCCGCGCGCGCCTGCCTGCCCCTTGGCAGGCGCGATTCCGCGCCAGCCCAGGCAGGCGCGCGCGGATTGCAGCCCTCCGGTCCCCGCGGCGCCCCCCTCGGCCTCCGCGCTCGCGCGCTCCAGCCGACAAACCGGAGCGAGGCAGTGCCTCGCTTTTTCCGGTTCGCGGTAACGGTGATCCTCGTGGCCGAGCATCGCCAGGGACCGGGTAGAACTCGCCGGCGATGACCGGCGTGAGATCACGGATCCCCTAGCCGGCCTGCGCGGACCCGTTCGGCGGCGATGTGCGAGACCGGCCCCGGAGGCCAAGGCCGCCCAACCCTGCGAGGCCCAATCCCATCATGAACAATGCCGGGGGCAGAGGTATCACCGTAGCCGTAACCTCGCCCGACGAGGTAAAATACACGACATTGGTTGCACTCTGGGCGTACACGAAATTACCGAATATCGGGTTGGTCGAAAAATCACCGATACCGAGCGCGAAGTCATTCGTATTCGGGACAACATCACCCCCATTCTGGGTGCCGCCGATTTGCAGAAATCCAACCGCGGAATCATAGCTGAACGACAGCGCCGAGTTCCTGATCGAGATTCAGCGAATTAAGCGAGATTCCCGCGGTCGTGTCCGCATAGTCCACGGTCGGGTCGAACCTGATCGACAAGGCTCCGAAGACCGGGTCGACCGGTGCTGGCATCGATCCTTGCCCCGGGATGAAGTTCGCCGCGTTGAAGCCGATGTTGTAGCTCATGACCGCGGCTTCCGCCGACGCGGCCATCAGCCCTAAGGCCAAGCCGCCGAGCGACGCCAATCCAGGTCGCATGTTCCCCTCCGAGGATGCCCTTGGCAGCGAGACTGCCTTGGCGCCGGCAACCTGTCAATTTCGCATTCCGCCATCGCTTGCGTTTCCCGGAAAGGTGGTTCGATCCCGCCACTTTCGCGTCGCCTCGCCCCCGACCCGCCCGCGATCGCCGCCAGCAGCCCTCGCCCGGGGCTTCATGAACATGCGCCTGCCTCGGCCGTCGCGGCTCACCCCCGTTCGAGCAGAAGCAGCACCGAAAGCCACCAGTGTTCAGGATCGTCGGCCTTTGCGGAGACGGGATCATCGGGTTGATCCTTTCGCCATCGCCGGTCCGCAATTGGTCCATGAGCGGTCCCTCCCGGGCGCGCCGCTGCTGCGCGCTCCCGCCGGCCATCGACCTCGTCAGAGCGATCCAACGACCACGCCCGCCGCTTGAAACAGGAAGCCGCCGATGATCACCACCGGCGGGAAGCGGCGCATGCTCCGGTCCTGACGCTCGAACTCGCCGCGCGCCGAGGCCAGCGCCTTCATCGTCGCCTTGGCGAGCTTGCGGCTGCCGCGCGCGTCGGGCCCGACCTCCTCCGGCTCGGGCGCGCTGCCCTGCACGGCGTCTTCGCCCCGCCGGCCCGCCGCCGCCACCCGCTCCAGGTAAGCCCGTTCGGTGTGGGTCCACTGCGCGAGCACCGCCAGCCGCACCCGCTTCGCGACCCTGTCCCGGTCCGACGACTCCCGGTAGTAGAGCGCCGCCAGCCCGGTCAGCGCGCCGAGAAAGATCGACAGCAACAGCCGGTTCCGGTCGGGAAACTCGGCGTAGATCCCGAGCCACTCGAACTTGGTAATCTTGATGAGGTTGATGCAGAGCGAAACCGTGGTCAGCCCGACCAGGATCTGCGTGCTTCGCTCCAGGTCTCTGCCGAGAAGCCCGCCCGCGCCGAGCTCGGCGATCCTGGCGAGAACCGCCGCCGACCGACCGCTGATGCCGGCAACGCCGCCCGTCCCCGGTTCGACCGCCCCGCTGCCTGGGTCACTCCCGCCGTTCGCCACCCGCCGCCTCCCGGATCCGACCTCGAGCGTTGAGCCGACCATCCATTCGGAGGGCCGCCTCCAGCCTAGTGGTCCGGTTACGGTCGGTCAACAAGATTTAAGGCGGGGTGCTTCCTATTGGGCATCGAGCATCCCACTCGCAAGATGTGGTAGCCCCTCCGCTTGAGCCCTCACAGCGGATCCCCCTTCCAGTCGTAGTCGCTCCGCCTGGTGATCTCCTTGGAGACCACCGCCAGCATGAAGCTCCTGAGCACCGCGTTCATCCGCGCCTGATAGCCGAGCCCGAGCCCGCGGAACCACTTTATCACGTCGTCGTCGAACGCCGCCGAGAGCTTGGTCTTCTTCCGCCGCACCGGCACCTCCGCCTCGATGCGGTGCCAGTCGGCCGGGATCAGCCGCTCCTTCAGCCGGTCGTTCCTCAGCCAGAGCTCGGTCTCGTCGAGCACGGTCATCAGCTCGACATAGGCGCGCTCCTGCGACACCGTCCGCGGCTTGGGTTGCTTCACGTCCGCCTCCATGATGGATGGGCGGCGAGGATGCGCTAACTTGGCTAAAATCCGGTTCAAATCGTATGGATGGTTTCAAGATGCATGCCAGATGCCTTCCAGACACCCCTAACCCACTGCACCGCCTAACCTTTTCCGCCCTCGCCGCCCTCCTCCTCCTCGCCGCCCGCCTCGCCGAACCGGCCTACCTCGACGACCGCTCCGACCCGGCCGCGCTGATCCGCTCCTACTACAACGCCGTCGCCCGCCACGAATACGCCCGCGCCTGGAGCTACTTCGGCGAGGCGAAACCGGTCGCCGACTACCCGAGCTTCACCGCCGGCTACGCCGACACCGAAAGCGTCGAGCTCAGCCTCGGCCCGGTCACCACCGAGGCGCCGCCGGCAGCATCTACGCCAGCGTCCCGGTCGCGCTCGCCGCCACCGGCCCCGCCGGCACCTCGGTCTTCGCCGGCTGCTACACCACCCGCCAGATCCAGCCCGTGATCCAGGAGCCGCCGTTCCGCCCGCTGCAGATTGAGCGCGCCCGGCTCGCCAAGGCCGACGGCCCGCCCGCCGCCGCACTGCCGGCGAGCTGCGAACCGTAAGTCGCCGCAATGGCTTGCGCCGTTCTCCTCAGACGCTTCCGCCCCGTCGCAATCGCTTTGCAACCCAGCCGCTGCTAGGCTACGCAAGATGACCGCAACCCAGAGCCGCGAGCCCCGCCTCATGAACATCGACGACGTCCGCGCCCGCGCCTTCGCCATGCCGCTGAACGACCCGGCCTATCCCAGGCCGCCGTACCGCTTCTACGACCGCGAGTATGTGGTCATCACCTACCGCACCGACCCCGCCATCCTGCGCGAGGTCGTCCCCGAGCCGCTCGAGCCAACCGGCGACACCGTCGCCTACGAGTTCATCCGCATGCCGGATTCCACCGGCTTCGGCGACTATACCGAGACCGGCCAGGTGATCCCGGTCCGCTTCACCACGCCGCAGGGCGAGGTCGAGGAAGGCGGCTATGTCCACGCCATGTACCTCGACGACAACTCACCGATCGCCGGCGGCCGCGAGATCTGGGGCTTCCCGAAGAAGCTGGCGACGCCCAGGCTCTGCCACGAGCAGGAAACCCTCGTCGGAACATTGCATTACGGCTCGATCCTCACGGTCAACGCCACCATGGGCTACAAGCACGTCGAGCTGCCGCTCGACCCGCTCCGCGTGGCACTGGCAAAGCCCGCCTTCATGATCAAGATCATCCCGCACGTCGATTGCACGCCGCGGATCTGCGAGCTGGTCCGCTACCACCTGCAGGACGTGACGCTGAAAGGCGCCTGGAGCGGCCCCGCGGCGCTGCAGCTCTTCGAGCACGCGATGTGCGACGTCGCCCGCCTGCCGGTGCGCGAGGTGGTCGGCGCCAGCCACTATATCGCCGATCTGACCCTGGGCCTCGGCGAGGTCGTCTTCGATTATCTGGCCTGAGAACATCCGCGCGGGGCCAGCCACATACCCGAAAAATCTCATGCGGCGCATGAAGCTACCCTGAAAGGACTGAGACAAGATGGCCCGCTTCGATGGAAGGATCGCGATCGTCACCGGTGCCGCCAGCGGCATCGGCAAGGAGATCGCCCTGCGCTTCGCCGCCGAGGGTGCCACCCCGGTGATCGCCGACCTCAACCTCGCCGCCGCGACGGCGGCCGCCGAGCAGATCAAGGCCAAGGGCGGCGACGCCTTCGCGGTGGCGATGAACGTCACCGACGAGGCCCAGGTCGAGCAGGGCATCGCCGACACCGTGGCGAAATACGGCAAGCTCGACATCCTGGTCTCGAACGCCGGCATCCAGATCGTCCACCCGCTGGTCGACTTCCCCTACGCCGACTGGAAGAAGCTGCTCGCGATCCACCTCGACGGCGCCTTTCTGACCACCAGAGCCTGCCTCAGGCACATGTACGCCGCGAACTACGGCCGGGTCATCTACACCGGCTCGGTGCACTCCAAGGAGGCCTCCAAGCTCAAGGCGCCCTATGTCACCGCCAAGCACGGCCTGATCGGCCTCGCCAAGGTGCTGGCCATGGAAGGCGCCGAGCACAACGTCACCGCCAACGTCGTCTGCCCCGGCTTTGTCCGCACGCCGCTGGTCGACAAGCAGATCCCCGAGCAGGCGCAGGCGCTCGGCATCACCGAGGACGAGGTGGTCCGGAACGTGATGCTCAAGGGCACCGTCGACGGCGAGTTCACCACCACCGACGACGTCGCCGACGCCGTGCTGTTCTTCGCCGCCGCCACCACCAACGCCTTCACCGGCCAGTCGCTGGTGGTCTCGCACGGCTGGTTCATGCAGTAGCCGAACGCGCCGGACCCGGCTTCGGATCAGGCGACCCGGTCCGCTGCCGCGGTCGCATGCACGGCGTAGCAGAGCACCGGTTCGGCGAAGCCCTTCATCTCGATTGGCGGCAACGCGGTGAAGCCGGCGAAGCTCGCCTCGCTCAGCGCCTCGCGCACCGAGCGCGACACCAGCAGCGCATCCGGCGGCGCCGCGGCGCAGAGCCGCGCCGCGAGGTTCACCGTGCGCCCCAGCACCGTGAAGTCCAGCCGCTCGCGCGCGCCGATCGCCCCCATCACCACCTCGCCCGCAGCGATGCCGACCCCGACGTGCAGGTTCCACTCCGGATGCGCCTCGAGCAGATCCACCAGCGCGTGCTGGATCTCGAGGCCGGCCAGCACCGCGCGCCGCTCCATGCCCTCGCCCTGGAACACCGCCACCACCTCGTCGCCGACGAACTTGTCGACGTCGCCGTCGTGGCGCTCGATGATCACCGCCTGGGCATCGAGGTAGTGGTTCAGCATCTCGACCACCACTTCCGGCGGCACCCCCTCGGAGAAGGCGGTATAGCCGCGGATATCGGAGAAGAGCAGCGCCGCCCGGCGCCGCTCGCCGGTGCGCGCCACCCCGGCGGCATCGGCGGCGGCGACCGCGCTCGCCGTCTCGCGCGAGACGAACTTCATCAGCTCCAGCCGCTCGCTGAGCTGGCGGATCATCGCGTTCATCCTGAGCGCCAGATCGCCGAGCTCGTCCTTGCTGCGCACCCGCTTCACCCGCGCCGCCAGATCGCCGGCGCCGACCCGCTTGGCCACCTCGCCGATCTGCAGGATCGGCCCGGTGAGCCGTCGCGCGAAGAGCAGCGCCGCCGCCGCGGCGACCCCGAAGCCGACGAGGCCGACCAGCAGCAGGTTGCGCAGCATCTGGTTGACCACCGCATAGGCGCTCGCCTCGCTGAGCTCGGTGATCACCGCCCAGGGGAAGGCATCGGGAAAGGCATAGGCGCCCAGCATCGCCTCGCCGTCCGGCCGCACGTAGCCTTCGATCGCCTGCGGCCGGGCGCTCGCGGTGATCAGCGGCGCCGCGGCGCTGACGATCGCCCGGTCGGTCAAATCCACCGGCTTGGGATCGAGCACGGTCTGGCCGGTCGCATCCACCACCGTCACCTCGCCGCGGCGGGCGAAGGGATGCGCCTCAACCATCGTGCGGAGCGTCGAGAGGTCGATCTCAGCCGAGAAGGTCACCGGCCTGCCCGCCAGCTCGACCTTGAGCGGCAGCGCCAGCGTCGCCAGCCAGTCGCCGGTGGTCTTGATCTGCCGCGGCAGCAGCTCGCCGTAGCGGCCGTCACGCCGGATCGCCTCGATGGCATCGACCGGCGTGCGCAGCGTCTCGATCGGGTCGAGCCGCTCGGCGCTGAGCCTGGCGGAGAAGTCCTTGTCGGTGACCAGGATCGGCAGGTCGGAGCCGGCGATGCTGAGCTGCAGCGCGACGACACCCGGGATCTGCGCCAGCCCGAGCGTCAGCAGCGAGACCTTCTGCTCGACCCCCAGCGCCTCGCTGTCGATGCCGTTGCGGATCACCAGGAGCGGGGTCAGCCACTGCCCTTGCACCGCGGTGTCGAACTCGCCGGCGATCTGCGCCGCGACGTTGGTCAGGTCCTCGTTCGCGGCACTCTTCAGCTCGTCGCGGGCGACCCGCGCCAGGTTCTGCCCGACCAGCGCCAGCGGCGCCGTCGCGATCAGCGTCGCGAAGACGAAAAACTTGGCGCGGAGCGGAAAGCGCATTGCGCGCCTATTCCCGCGCCAGCGCGTGCACCGTGGCGCTGTCGGTGGCGACGCCGCAGGCGAGCCCGCTGCTGTCGCGCGCCTCCACTGTGACGGTATAGTCGCCCGGCTTGACGTAGCGGTGACGCGTCACCGCGCTCTGCGCCTTGGTTTCGTCGCCGAAGTCCCAGCTCACCATCACCCCCTGCCCGTCGGGATCGCTGGCGGCGCCGGCGTCGAAGGTCGCGACGTCGTTCGCGGCTCCCACCGGGATGCTGCGGTCGGGGCCGGCGTCGACCAGGGGCGCCGCGTTCACCAGCACGTTCGCGGCATCGCTGCCGCTGGCGCAGGCCGAGCCGCTGTCGTCGGTCACCGTCAGCGCGACATCGCGCGCGCCCGGCGTATCGAACACCCGCTCGATGTGCGGGCCTTCGAGCACCACCCCGTCGCTGAACGTCCAGCGCCAGGTGGTGATCTTGCCGTCCACGTCCGCCGAGGGCCCGGCGTCGAAGACCACCGTCTCGCCGGGGCAGACGATGCGGTCCGCACCCGCCTCGGCCACCGGCGCCTGGTTGACCCGCACATAGACCTCCTCGGTCCGCCGGCTGCTGTCGAGCCCGCCCCCGTCGTCGAGCGTCACCGACACCGGAAACACCCCGGGCTTGTCGAACGTGAAGTCCGCCGTCGGACCCGACGCCGTCACCGCGTCGTCGAAGAGCCAGCTCGCCTTCAGATCGGCGGCATCCTCAGCCACCGACCAGGCGTGCGGCTCGCCCGGGCAGAGCGGCAGCGGCGCCGCCAGCCCCGCCACCGGCGGCGGCGTGACCACCACCTCCTTGGTCAGCTCGGCCCGGCTGTTGCCGACCCCCGCGTCGTCCGTCGTCACCAGCCGCACCGTGTATCTACCGGCCGCCGCGAAGGTGTGCTGGGCCTGAACGCCGCTCGCGCTGCTGCCGTCGCCCCAGTCCCAGTCGAAGCCCATGATCGCCCCGTCGGGATCGCTCGAGGCCGAGGCATCGAACAGAACCGCCGCGCCGGCCGCGATCCGCTCGGGCGCCGCGATCGCCGGCGCCGGCGGCGCATTGACCTCGACCCGCTTGCGCGTCTCGATCACCCCGCAGCCTTCGTTGGCGCCCGGCAGCTGCGCGCTCAACGTCACCACCGGCGAGCCCGGCGCGGCGAAGACGTGGCTGACGTTCGCCCCGGTCGCGGTGCCGCCGTCGCCGAAGTCCCAGGCGAAGATGGCGCCCGCAAGATCGACATCGCCGGCCAGCGACGCGGCATAGGCGACGCTGGTCCCCGCCGCGACCCGCTCCGGCCCCTGCAGCTCCAGCCGCGGCGCCTCGACCACGGTCACCGTGGTCTCGTCGGTGTCGAGCGCGCCGCAGGAGCCGCGCGCGTCGCCGGTGATGGTCAGCGTCACCGTATAGCTGCCCGGACGCTCGAAGACGTGGGTCGGCGCCTCGCCGCCACCGCTGCCGCCGTCGCCGAAGTTCCAGGAGAAGGCGTTGACCGCGCCGTCGGCGTCGGTCGAGCCTGCGCCGTCGAAGCGCACCGTCTGGTTGGTGCAGGCCATCAGCGGCTCGCCGGCGTCGGCGATCGGCGCCTCGCGCACCAGCGCCGCGATCCGGTCGCTGTCGATGCCGTTGGCAAGGCCGGATTCGTCGCGGACCGTCAGCGTCACCGGATAGATCCCCGGCCGCTCGTAGGTCTTGCTCGGGTTGACGATGTCGGATCGCGTCCCGTCGCCGAAATCCCAGGCATAGCGCAGCAGACCACCGTCGGGATCGGCCGAGGCGCTGCCGTCGAACAGGATCGCATCCCCCGAGCAGACGTCGCGGTTGCCGCCGGCCATCGCCACCGGCCGCGCCGCGATCAGCACCTGGGTCGAATCGACCGCGGTGGCGTTGCCGAGCCCGGTGCCGTCATCGACGGTGAGCTTCACCGGGAAGATGCCGCTCCGCGGATAGACATGGGTGACCGCTTCGCCGATCGCCGGCGGCGAGCCGTCGCCGAAGTCCCAGGTCGGGATCAGGTGATCGCCGTCGGCGTCGCTCGACCC
The DNA here is from genome assembly GCA_963750745.1 of uncultured Alphaproteobacteria bacterium. Classification (GTDB taxonomy): domain Bacteria; phylum Pseudomonadota; class Alphaproteobacteria; order Rhodobacterales; family Rhodobacteraceae; genus Amaricoccus. Next base: position 8,948 of record CAVVSO010000025.1, read on the forward strand.
CTTGGCATCGAGCGTCACATAGAGCTGGTCGGTGACGATCTCCGGCCCCGCCTCCGCCACCGGCGGATGGTTGACCCGGATCGCCACCTCGGCGGTGGCGGTGGCGTTGGGCGCGCCGCTGCCGTCCACCACCGTCAGCTGCGCCGCATGCACCCCCGGCGTCTCGAAGGTCCGCTCGGTCGCCGCCTCGGTCACCGGTTCGGCCAGATCGTCGAAGTCCCAGCGATAGGACGCGATCCTGCCGTCCGGATCGAACGAGGCCCCGGCGTCGAAGCGCACCGGCACCCCTGGCTCGACCAGCAGATCCGGCCCGGCGATGGCGACCGGCGGCGCGTTCACCGCGACGATCGCCTCGTCGACGTCGAAGGCCTCCGCGAGCCCGGTATCGTCGCGCACCGTCAGCGTCACCCGCTGCAGGCCCGCGGTGTCGAAGGTCTTGGCCACCCGCGGCCCGTGCGCCTCGCTGCCGTCCGCGAACTGCCAGAGCCAGTCCACCACGCTGCCGTCCGGATCGACCGAGCCGGAGCCGTCGAGCACCACCTCCTGGCCAGGTGCTGCGATCAAATCCGGGCCGGCGTCGGCGATCGGCGCCGCGTTCACCGTGATTATCGTGGTGTCGCGCGCGACGTTGAGCGGCGCGCCGCTGTCGTCGCGGACGCTGAGTGCCACCTCGTACTGGCCGGGCCGGGCATAGGCATGCCGCACGCTTTGCCCGCTCGCCGTCCCTCCGTCGCCGAAGCTCCAGTCGTAGGCGGTGATCCCCCCGTCCGGATCGTGCGAGCCGCCGCCGTCGAAGGCGACCTCGCTGACCGCGACCACCTGGTCCGGCCCGGCATCGGCCACCGGCGCGGCGCTGACCGTCACGTCGAAGCTCGTGCTCGCGGTCGCCGACCCGGTCGCCGAATCGTCGGTCACCGTCAGCGCCACCGGATAAACCCCGGCCGCCGTCCAGGCGTATTGCGCGGTCTGCCCTTCGCCCTTGGCGCCATCGCCGAAGTCCCAGGACCAGTTCAGGATCGCCCCGTCCGCATCCGACGACCCGCCGGCGTCGAGCTGCGCGATCTCGCCCACGGCGATCGGCCGGTCCGGCCCCGCGATCACCGGCACCGGCGGCGCGTTCACCGTCACCGTCACCGTGTCCGAGGCCGAGGCGTTCGCCACCCCTGACGCGTCGCCGACCGTCAGCGTCGCCACGAAGCGCCCCGGCGCGGCATAGGCGTGGGTTGCGGTCACGCCTTCCGCGGCGGCGCCGTCGCCGAAGTCCCAATGATAGTCGGCGATCGCGCCGTCGACGTCGTAGCTGGCGCCGCCGCCCAGCATGATCGTCTGCCCGACCGCCGCCGACTGCGCCTCGCCCGCCTCCGGCACCGGCGGGAAGTTCACCGTCACCAGCCGCGTCGCCAGGCCGAAGTCGCAGGGATGCGCCGAGGCGTCCTCCACCCGCAGCACCGCCCGATAAAGCCCGGGCGCCGCATAGGCATGGCTAGCTGTCGCGCCTTCAGCCGTCGCGCCGTCGCCGAAGCTCCAGCCGAAGCGGGTGATCGGGCTGTCGCTGGCGATCGACCCCGCGCCGTCGAAGGCCACCGCCTCGCCCGGCGCCGCGGTCACCGGATCGCCCGCCACCGCCACCGGCGCCGGCCGCACATGCACCGGCACCCGAACCGTCGCCCCCCGCGCCACCCGGTCGCCCGGCTCGAGCACTCGAGCTCCGCCTCGTATTGCCCCGGCGCGGCGTAGCGATGCGCCAGCACCGCCAGCTCGCTCGGGCTGCCATCGCCGAAATCCCACTCGAACCCCAGCGGCGGCGCCCCGGTCGAGCCCGAGGCGTCGAAGGCGACCGCAGGTACAGTCCGCGAGCGGCCGCGCCACCGCCACCGCCACCGGCCGCTCGGCCGGCACGGCGGTGCGCGGCGGCATCTCCAGATCGACCGGCTTGCCGGCGGCGTCGAACAGCGCCAGCGTCACGTCGTTCGGGCTCTCGATGCCGCCGCGCAGCGTGATGCCGACCGTGCCGCCCGGCGCGTCGAACTCCGCCACCGTCCACTGGTCCTGCCCCGACGCCTTGAGCGGCGCCTCGCCGAAGGTCGAGACCAGCGCGATCTCGCCTTCCGCCGCATCGAAGCTCTGGAACCTCAGCTTCGCCCCCTCCGGCGCGGTGAAGCGCACCTCGGTCGGATCGGTCCGCTCGCGCCAGCGCACCGTCGCCTGATGCGCGAAGAGCCGCACCTCCGGCGCCGGCTCCGAGCGGTCCGGCGACAGGCTCGCCTCGACGGTGAAGGCGTTGCCGTCGGCACCGGCCTCGGCGATCACGTCGAGCCGGAAGTACGCGCGCCCGTCGATCACCTCGCCGTCGGCGGCGCGGAACGGCGTCAGCGTCACCCAGGCGTCGTCGGTCGGGCTCGACGGATCGAAGCTCCGCTCCGCCAGCACTCGCCCGCCGGCGAAGCCGGCATAGGCCGGATCCGGCGCCGCCGCCGCGCCGTCCTCGACCTCTGCCGGCGCCGGCGCGCCGCTGTAGGCGCCCGGCCCGCCCGACAGCCGAAAGCGCGTCCGCGTCGCCGCACCGCTGCCGTAGCGGGTGTCGTGGGCGCCCGCCGGCTCCGGATCGAACAGCCTGAGGTAGAGCCGGTCCTGCATCTCCGCCGGGACGCTGATGAACACCCGCTCCAGATGATCGACGTCGCCCTCGCGCGTCGGCGCATCCGGCCCGTAGACCACCATCAGCGGCGCCGGCTGCGCTCCTGCCGCTCCCGCGCCGACCAGCCCCGCGACCAGCAGCGCGGCGGTCATCGGCAGTCCCATCACTCGACGCATCGTCCTACTCCTGCCGCTTCGCCGCATTGCCGGCATAGTCCTCGACCTCGACCTCGACGAGCCTCAGCGCGCCCGGCTCGGGCGGCAGCGTCTCGCGGCAGGTCCCGGCCTCGTCGCAGCGCAGGAAGCCGCGGCGCTCGACGCCGCCGATCTCGGCGATGAACGGCGCCGCCTGCCGCAGCCCCGACCCGTCCCGCGCCTCGACCACGATCTCGATCGCGCCGGCAGCACCCTCCGGCCGCCGGATCGCCGCCGAGACGATCTCCGGCGGCGCATCGTCGAAGATCGTCTCCACCCGGCTCACTCCGACATTGCCGACCAGAATCCGTCGCCACGATCTCGATGCCGTTCGTCCCCGGCGCCAGCGTCGCCGTCGCGGTGAAACGGCCGTCGGCCAGCTCGGCCGGCGCCCCGTTGACCGTCACCGAGGCCGCGCCCTCGGCGCTGCCGGTGACGTCGAGCCAGGACTGCGCCGTCGCCCGCGGCGGCGGGGCGTCGAGCACGATCGCCGGCGGGGTCTGCGTCCCTGAGCGCCACGAACTCCGCCCGGCCCTCGACCTTGCCGTCCGGCGCCTCGACCTCGATGGCATAGGCCGCGCCCTCGCCGCCCGCCGGCACGCTGAAGCGGAACCCGCCGCCGTCGCCGACCAGCGTCTGGACCACCGGGCCGCCGTCGCCGCCGAGAACCCGCAGGTGCGCGCCCGCGACCGCGGTCGAGCTGCCCGCCACGTCGATCTCGTCGGCCCGCGTCAAGAGCCGCCCCTCCGCGTCGCGGGGCAGGCCCGGATCGAGTGCTATCTCGATCCGGCTCGCCGGCCGATAGACGAAGCTGCTGCTGCGCTCGGTGCGGTTGCCGGCGGGATCGACGGCGACGATCGCGAGCTTGTTGTCGCCGACCGCCGCGGTGACCGCCGTGCTGAACCGCCCGCCGTTGTCGACCGGCACCCGCCGCCCGTCGATGGTCAGCGTCGCTCCCGGCTCGCTCTCGCCGGCGACCGTCACCTCCGCGGCGGCAAGGATTTCGCCGTCCCTGGGCGCGCGCAGCGTCACGAACGGCGGCGTGGCGTCATCGAGCCGGCGAAAGCGCCAGCTCAGGCTGCGCTGGCCGGGCAGCCCGAGCTTGTCGAGCGAGGACACCCGCCAGAAGTACTCGCCCGGTGCCAGGCTCGGCGAGGCGGCGGCTGGTGCCGCGCACGCCCCATTCCGAGGCCTGCATCGTGTTGAAGTCGGCGTCGGCGGCCACCTCGATCCAATAGGCCTCGGCCCCGTCCGCCGGGCTCCAGCTCAGCTCGACCCCGGGCTCGTAGATCTGCGCCCCGTCGAACGGCGCGTCGAGCTCGGTCCGGCCCAGCACCTTCGCCGTCTCCGCCGCGCCGCCGCCGGCCGGCACCACCGCGCCCTCGTTCTGCCCGAGGCTGATCGTCTGGCCGCCGCGGCTGACCTCGAGCGCCGGCGCGTCGTAGTTGGCGAAGCGCGCTGGCCTCCGTCGTGCTTGACCCAGAAGTCGGACGACTGGGTCTGGGTCTCGAGCCCCGGCACCTCGACCTCGAAGGCGGTGCGGTCGCCGAGCTGGTTCAGGAGCGCGTAGAAGTCGCCGTTCGACCAGGCTGACCTTGGTGACCTCGCCGCCGGTCAGCGGGTCGCTGCGCATCCGCTGGATCATCGCGTTCGAGTTGGGGTTCAGCCGCAGCCGGCTCAGGTCGCGGAAGGTCACCTGCGCGGTCGACGCCGACAGCGTGCGCACCCGCTCGAACTCGACCAGCACGTCCTTGGCTGCCCGCCGCGACCAGCGCGGCTGCTCCGGCGCGCGGCCCTCGACGCTGCCCTGGGCGTCCGAGACTACCGCCTCCGCCGCCCGGTCGCGCTGCGCGATCGAGATCTCGAGCGCCTGGTCGGCGAACTCGGTCGGCGCCTGCCGCAGTAGGTGACGACCTCGGCCCAGGCGCCGTCGCCGCGGCGCTCGACCGCGGTGTCGCGGCTCTCGATGGCGCGCCGATCTCGTCCGGCGCGAAGATCCGCGCGCCCTCGGCGGTCGCCTTCTGGATCGAGGCGAGCGAGAAGGCGAGCGCCGCGTCCGCCGCCGCCACCTGCTGCACCGGCACCTTGAGCGCGGCCCCGGCCTCAGCGCGGCCGGCGAGGCGATGCCGCTGAGCTCGAGGATCTGCGGCCAGAGATCGGGGTCCTTGAGGATAGCGCTCGGCGACCCCGCGGATGGTGTCGCCCGCCTGGAAGGTCACCGTCTCCAGCGGACCCTCGACCGGCGCGGCCATGGCCATCGAACCGGCGAGCAGGAGCCCCAGGCCCCTCGCCACCGCCCATCGCCACCTGCACCCGGTCTGGAATGACATGCGTTTCCGCTTCCCCCCGAAAGCGCCGCCGCACCTTTCCGCATATTTTCCTTTGGGGCAACAGGTTATGCGCGCCGGACAATGCGGAATACGAGCAGACTTCGGCAGGGTTCAACCCGTGGTGTAGCCGCACGGACTGCGATCAGTCAGCCGTTCGCGCCGTCCGTCACCGCGGGAGCCGTGCCGTCGCTCCGCCGGGCGGACACGCTGTCGGCATTCTCCTGGGCCGGCAATGCGAAGATGGGACGGGACCGAGGGCGATGGCTGGGCCGAACTCCAGCCGGATGGCGCTCGTCAGGGCGTCATCTGCTTCCACGGCGGCGACGACGCCACCCTCGTCGCCCGCCGGGAGGCTGCTTCAACCGCCTGCTAGAGCACGAGATCGAGCGCGGTCAGGGCGACGTTGTTGGCGATGACGATGGTGAAGTCGGCCGCCCCGTCGCCGTTGACGTCGCCGGTCACACTGCTGCCGTCATACCTGAGCTCCCCGGCGGTGCCCGAGAAGGCCGCCGCCCCCGAGGAAGGCGAACGCCTGGTTGCCGAGCGCCGAGGTGTCCGCATCGAGCCCGGACAGGATCAGCCGGTCGCTGCCGCGCTCGAAGGCGTGAACCGTGTCCCGTCCGAACGCCTCGGTGAAGACGAACGAATCGAAGCCGCTCTCGCCGACCAGGTGATCGGCCCCCGGGCCGCTGGTGATGCGGTCATCGCCGGCTCCGCCATAAATCCAGTCGTCGCCGTCGCCGCCGATGATGGCGTTCGTAAGCTCGTTGCCGCGAATGACGTTCGCAAGCTCGTTGCCGATCGCCCATGACGCCTGGTTTCCGAGCATCGTCAGGTTCTCGACGTTGGCGTCGACACCGCGCGAGATCGAGGCGAATATCGTGTCGATCCCACCGTCCGCGAACTCGACCATCCGGTCGTTGGCATTGTCCGAAAAGTATCGGTCGTTGCCCTTTTCGCCGGACATCAGATCGCCGCCGCCGCCGCCATCGATATTGTCGCTGCCGTTGCCGCCATAGAGCCGATCGAGCCCCAGCTCGCCGTTGATGATGTCGTTGCCGCCAAGCCCCTGGACGTTGTCCGAAACATCAGTGCCAACGATGAAGTTGGCGACATTGTTGCCCCGGCCGGCGCCGACGATGACCTGATAGCTGCCGGTGTTGCTTGAGAAAGCCCCGGCCTCGACGGCATAAAACCCGGTTTCCTCGGGAGTATATTCGAAGAACGAGTTCGCCGTGTTTGCCGAGTCGTCGTTGAATGCGAGCTCGTTGCCCTGCGCGTCGAGAAGCGTGAGAAACGTGTCCGGCAGCGTCCCGTTCCCGGTCGGCGAGCCCCGCTCGTAGAAGGCGTAGCTCAGTCCGGCGACCAGCAGCATTGCCAGCTCAGTCGGGTGGCGGTCGCCGGTGGACGCCGGACTGATCGCCGGCAACCACAAGCCCGGCCTGCGCTCGGTCGACGAGGCCATCCGCCGCCGCTTCCACCTGATCCCGTTCACCGTCACCATCCGCGCCGAGGAGCGCGACGAGCGCCTGCCCGAGAAGCTGCGGGCCGAGTGGCCCGGCATCCTCGCATGGGCGATCGAGGGCTGCCTCGAATGGCAGGACGGCGGCCTGCGCCCGCCCGCAGATCGTGCTCGGGCCGCGACCGACGCCTACCTCGACGGGCAGGACGCCCTCGGCGCATGGCTCGACGAGTGCTGCGAGCGCGACCCGAACGCCTGGACCGCCAGGACCGAGCTCTACGCGAGCTGGCAGGCGTGGGCCGAGCGAGCCCGCGAGTTCGTCCTGCGCCGCGCGCGGTTCTTCGATGCCCTCGAAGCGCGGGATTTGCCGAGAAGCGGGAGGCCGGGAAGGGAACCCGTGAATTTCAAGGACTTGCTATAAAGCACAGGACTGCCCGGAGGCACATTGGGACCGATGACCGGGGCCGTGGCAGGTTGTGACACGTCCTCCGGATTACGGACGTTCGCGCGCGCGTACCCCCCAAATCCAAATGTGTCACAACCTGTCACGGGCCAATCCAGGACCATCCCGCTGCAGTCGATCAATCCGACTTGGCCGGCCGATCGGCCTCTTCGCGGATATCGGCGGTCCGTTCCGCCCACACACGTCCGGAAGGATGGCGACAACGCCATCGTCCCGACGACACTTACGGTCCACTATCCGGGGAATGAAACCGTGAAAGCGAACAAGGGAACGAACAGGAAAAGGCCGGCAGGTCGGAGGGCCTACCGCCCTCGTTCTGGACGCCCCGATCACCGCAACGGCCAGGCTGAAGACCATCGGCGGTTCGCAGTCGGATCACTGGAACAACACGCTCGTCAATCAAGCGGTGCAGACGCTGTGGGTGAAGAACTCGGATGGGGCAAAACGGGACCGCCAGTTGAGCGCAGCAGTGGCCGCCTGATCGGCATCGCGCCGAAGGACGAGCTGGAGGGCATGATGGCGGCGCAGCTGATCGCCGCCCACAACGCCGCAATGGAATGCTACCGCCGCGCCATGATCGGCGAGCAGACCTTCGAGGGGCGGCGCGAGAACCTGAACCAGGCGAACAAGCTCTCCCGCACGTGGGCGACGCTGCTGGAGGCGCTCAACCGGCATCGCGGCAAGGGCCAGCAGAAGGTCACGGTCGAGCATGTCCACGTCCATGCCGGCGGGCAGGCCGTGGTCGGAATGGTCGAGCGACCGGGGGGTGGGGATCGCAGCAAATCGGAGGAACAACCCCATGCAAAGCAGATTGCCCATGCACCTGAGCCCGCGCTGCGGAGCCCGGACGCGGAACGGCAGAGCCGTGCCAGTCGCCCGCGATGACGAACGGCCGCTGCCGGATGCACGGGGGAGCGTCACCGGGCGCCCCAATCGGTAACGCCAATGCTCGCAAGCATGGCCTCTACTCTGCCGAGAAATCGCTGAGCGGCGGGAGCTGGCGGCGCTCTTGCGGCGGATGCGTGCCCTCGCCGAGGAAGTCGACGCATGAAGTGGCTGCCCCGAGGGGACCGCGCTCGCCATCTGCTACCAGAACGGCGCAGACCGGAACGCGATGCTGGTCAGGGACGGGCAGGTGGATGCCGAACAAGCTCTTGACCAGCGGCCCGCCGCTCGTTGCATTCGTCCTATGTGCCATTGTGAGGCTAAGACTATGACCGGATTTCTTCCGCGGCTGTCTCCAGAGTTTGAGCTGGGATTCCGACAGCAAAGGCAGACCGTCGCTCAACTATCCATCGCGCCACGACGGACGAGGGGTTGCCTCCCCCGTGGCTCGGGTCGACACAACGGAGTCCTCTACGCCATCTCCGCTCCCGCCGGCGATTTGGTCGCCAACGGCGTGTAGCGAAGTTTTTGATCGACTGGCTTAGCCGACCGGCGCCATCGCGGGGCCGACGCGATGCGCGCTCGTGGCTTGTCCTCGCCCGACCTGTTAGCGGCCAACGCTCAGGCAGCCAGAGCCATCCAGTACGCCGAGGCTGGTGCTGCTGCTCGCTCACCGTCCCTCGCCTTCGCAACGCTGTGCCCGCGGGGAGCGCGCCGGAGGGCCTTGTCCGGTGCAGAGCTAGAGATCTCAAGGTTGGTCAATGCGGCCGCGTCCAGGCCAACTTCAGTCAGTCCTTACCCGCGCCGCAGTCAACATTCACTTCAACTGCACGTTCTGCTTGACGCGGTCTTCCCAAAGCATGATCCAGTCTCTGTTTCCAGTCTTGGCCGGATTGACCCTATTGCACCTCTCATCCGTTCAGCCAGGAGACTTCGTTCGGCTTCGCGGTCGGCGATGGCTCGTCGAGGACCAGTTCGAGCTCGGGAGAGGGCTGACCTCGGTTCGCGTGGCCTGCGTCGACGACGACGCCCAGGGTGAGACGGCGGATGTCATCCTGGGAGCCGAGCTCGATGCCGAAGTCCTCGGCGACGAAGGCTGGGATGCTGTCGCGCGCACCGGCACCGACGATCCCACGGTGTTCGCCGCCTATCTGCGGACGCTCGGTTGGAGCACGGCGACCGCTGCCGATCGGGACCTCTTCCAGGCGCCGTTCCGCGCCGGCATTCGGCTCGACGCCTACCAGCTCCTGCCGCTTCGGAAGGCTCTGCGCCTGCCGCGCGTGAACCTGCTGATCGCGGACGACGTCGGCGCCGGCAAGACCGTCGAGGCCGGGCTGGTCCTGCGCGAGATGATGCTTCGGCGGCGGGTGGACTTCGCCCTCGTCGCGGCGCCGGCAGGGATGGTCCGGCAGTGGCAGGACGAGCTGGAGGCGAAGTTCGGGCTGTCGTTCGTGATCGTCGATCGCGAGCATCTCGCGGCCCTGCGGCGGGAGCGCGGCTTTTCGGCGAATCCGTGGACCGCGGGCTCGCTCTTCATCATCTCGCACAGCCTGCTCGTCGACGATACCTACGTCGCCGGCCTGAGGGATGCGCTGGGCGAGTTCCGCCCTCGCGCCATGATGATCCTGGACGAGGCCCATCATGCGGCGCCGGCCAGCGGTGCGCGATACGCCGTCGACAGCCAGCTCACGAAGGCCGTGCGGGACCTGGCGGGCCGCTTCGAGCATCGGCTGTTCCTGTCGGCCACGCCGCACAACGGGCACTCCAACTCCTTCTCGTCCCTCCTCGAGATCCTCGATCCGCAGCGCTTCACCCGCGGCGTTCCGGTGCGCCCGCGAGGATCGTTGGTCGCCCTCGTCGACGCCCTCCCAGGAGAACTCTGCGATCGGGCCGCCGGCACGCGCGCCAGGATCGAACTCTTGCCGCCCCCCAGCAGTCGTCGCGCACCTCGGCGAAAGGCCGGAGGTCATTATGTCGCTGCCCGACGCAACGCAGCTTCAATTGAGCTCAATGACACGTACGGACGGGACCGCCGCCCGAGCCAGGTCGACGACGTGGCGATGGTGTGTGAAGAGGTCGTCTGGCCGCGCTCGCCCATCGAGGCCGCGAGCTCGATCGCCGCCCTGGCGCGCTCGTCGTCGAAGGTCTCGTGGATGTCGTCGGTGACGAAGGGCAGGGGGCCGTGCTCGGCGACGAACTGGGCGTGGCCGGCGATCCGCAGCGCGAGGTAGAGCTGGCCCTGCGTCCCGGTCGACATCGCGCCAACGGCGACGGGCTCGCCGCCGCGGATGCCGATCAGCCGTTCGGTCGTGCCCTGCTGCTGGGTGTCCAGCCGGGGCCACCGCCCGCCCGTGATCTGGGCGAAGGCGCGCTCGGTGGCCACGATCATCGCGCCGCGGTGGGCCTGCCGGAAGCGGCGCAGCGCGCTGCGGGCGGCGAGGAGCCCGAGCTGCCGCGCCAGCGCCTCGCGCCGCCCTGGCGGAGCGCCTCGACCAGCGCCGCCCGCTCCTGGTCGGGCGCGACGCCGCCCTCTCCGGCCAGCGCCGCGTCGAGCGTCGCCTTCGCGGCAGAGCGGGCATCCCGGAGTTCTTCCTTCCGAAGGTCGGCCTCGTCCACCTCCGCCCGCAGCGTGTCGGTGCGGACCGGGTCGCGCTCCGCCTCCTCGGCCGCCAGCGCATCGGCGCCGAAGTCGCACCCGGCCGCCGCATAGGCCGCCCTCGCCTCGGCGAGGCTGCGCCGCAGGTCGTCGCGCCGCGACAGCCGGTCGACCGCCTCGGTGGCATCGCCGGGGTCGCCGCCCTGTTGGCCGGCGAGGACATGGGCGATCTGGATTCGGTCTCCACCCGCCGCCGGCCTGGACGCGCGGCGGATTGGCCGGATCGAGCGCGGGCACGGGGTTCGACGGGTCCTGCAGGTTCGGCTGCAGGTCGTTCGAGGCGCCACCGGGGAAGCGGCGGATGCTCGGAAACTCGATGATCGACTTGTCGAACTCGATCAGCGGCGGGTAGATCAGCGACAGGACCCAGCCATTGTCCTGGCCCGAATACTTGCCCGGCGAGGACGACGCGAGGCGATAGGACATGGCGCCGTTGAACGTCATGTCGTACTTCTCGTACGGGTCCATGGTGAGATTGTAGAGCGCACCGATGCCGCCGAGGGTCTGCTCCGGGCCGAGCCAGGTGTCCTTGGCCGTCCACAGCATACTTCCACGCGATCTTCAGATCGGGATTGTCGGGATCGCCGCCGATGTCGGCCCGCACAGCGCCGAGGTTTTCGCCGTCGATGTAGATGAACGAGTTCCGCGCCGAGGTCGGCGACTTGCCGGTCACGTAGGCGCTGTTGTCGATGCCGTCGAAATAGATCGGCTTGCCGTCGTTGCCGACCCATGCGCCGGTCGGCGGCGGCGTGAGGCCGGCCATCGCCGCGGTGGTCGGCCACACGTCCATGTGCGACATCATCTGGTCGAGCACCTGCCCGCCGGGAATCCTGCCCGGCGCCCACATGATGCCCGGGACGCGGAAGGCGCCTTCGAACACGCTGCCCTTCTCGCCGCGGAACGGCGTCACCCCGGCATCCGGCCAGGCGTCCTGCCACGCGCCGTTGTCGGAGGTGACGATGACGATGGTGTCGGGCGCCTCGGCCCGGATCGTGTCCATGACGCGGCCGACGTTGGAGTCGAGCTCCAGCATCGAGTCCGAGTAGTTGCCGAGCTTCGACTTGCCCCGGAACGGCTCCGCCGGGTTGGTCGGGTTGTGCATCTTCATGAAGTTGACATCCATGAAGAAGGGCTCGGGGCCGTCCGCGTGCTCCTTGATGTAGGCGATCGCCGAGTCCGCCTGCCGCACGTCGAAGTCGGCCAGGTAGTCGTAGGTGATCCGCGCGACCTTGGTGGCGGGCTGGCCGGCCACGCCCTCCCATTCATCCAGGTTCACGATCTCCTGGTAGGCCTTCCAGTACTCCGCGTTGTACTTCGGGAACCACGGGTGAAAGTTCGGCGAGGTGTCGTCGTAGGAGTAGACGCCCGGATAGTAGGCGGCGAACTCCTTCATCTCGTCGAAGCCGTGCTCGATCGGGTAGAACTCGGGCTTGTCGCCGAGATGCCACTTGCCCGAGAAGTAGGTCGTGTAGCCGTTCTTCTTGAAGAACTCGGCGATCGTCGGCGTCTCCGCCTTCAGGCCGTTCTCGTCACCGGGCGCCACGACCACGGACAGGGCGGTGCGGATCGGGATGCGGCCGGTGATGAAGGACGACCGGCCGGCGGTGCAGCTCGACTGGCCGTACCAGCTCGTGAACAGCGCGCCCTCCTTGGCGAGCTCGATCGAGGTTGGGGGTCGGGTGACCGAGCGCCTTGCCGCCGCCCGGATAGGCGCCGAAATCGCTCCAGCCCACGTCGTCCATCATCAGCATGACGACGTTCGGCCTCTTTTCCTGTGCCTCGGCCTGGCTGGCGATCATCGGCGTCGCCGCGGCGAGGATGCCGGCGATGCAGACCTGTGCCGCAGCCATCCGAGCGTCTGCAGCTTGAAAAGCTGTTGTTTTTGCTTTAATACTTGAGGCAAATTCGAGCTGACATGAGCGACGCCGGTAACACACAGGTAACAACCGAAGCGGCCACTCCACCCTGGGGGTCACCGGGTCGGCGTTGCGGACGCCGATCGACTGGAGCGCGAGGACGATGGCGCTGGCCACCACCACCGTGTCGATGGCGTTGTGGGGCTGTCGGCGTGGCCGCCGCGGCCGGTGACCGCTATGGTGAAATCGTCCGACGAGGCCATGAGGCCGCCTTGGCGGACGGCGAAGTCGCCGACCGGATGCCCCGGCATGTTGTGCATGCCGTAGACCTCCTGCATGCCACCGGAAAGGTCACAATCTGCACCAGCAGGGCGATCCCATAGCGGACGACGACGTTGGCCACGGCCTCGACGAGCGACATCAACCTAGACTGGCGCATACGGCCTCCCTGAGCCCGAGCCGATCAAGCAGGTTCATCACCGTCGAGACGTGCCACCGGCCGTCGCGGCGGGTGAGCATGCCGCGGGCGTTCAGTTCTCCCGCAATCGCCCGCAGGCTGGTCGCACCCCCGGTGCGGATGTCCTCAATCACCGGC
>CAVVSO010000026.1:0-39041 GCA_963750745.1 uncultured Alphaproteobacteria bacterium
CGGCTCGGCGCACGACGGGATTCTCTCGGCGGTGATTTTGTTCTCCCACGTGAAACGAATCATCTGCGCCACGAGCTTCGTGCCCATCCCCGACCTCATCGATCCCATCCTCGGCCATCGCCGGTGGCCTCATCGTGATGCTCGCCACCGCGCTCCTCGGAGGGGGACTCCTCGGCGCCGTCTTCATCGCCGGTCCGGTGGGGATGGTCTACCTCAATACCACGCTCGGCTGGCCGGCTATGGACTGGGCGCTCGCCCGCGCCGTCGGCGGAGGTCTGCTGACGGCGGGTACCATTTTCGTCGTGTGGTGCTGGGCCTGTTCCTCCGGGAGGGTCAGGGGACGCCAGTCCCCGTTAATCCTCCTCGGCGGTTAGTGCGATCGGGTCCCTACCAGCACTCGAGGAATCCGACCTACTTCGCCTACTTCGTCATGCTGGTGGGGTTGTTCCTGTTCCGCGGCGAGCTATCACTCCTCCTGTACGCGGCATTCTATGCCACCATGATTCACCTCTGGATCGTCCGCTACGAGGAGCCGGGCCTGCGCCGGCGGTTCGGCCGCGCCTACGTCGCCTCCTCGAGCGCGTGCCTCGCTGGTTCGCCCTCCCGGGTCAGGCCGCACCCGTGAAAGGTCCTCTCCGCGGGCGCGCCGATGTCTTGACGTCGTCCCATGAGTTTAGTACTACTTAATCGTGCTTTCGCAATCGAGAAAGCGTCCATGAAGGTGCTCCTGACGCTCAAGGTCAACGGCGAGGACGCGCGAGGTCCTCGCCCCGGCCACAAGACCCTGCTCGAGGTGCTGCGCGAGGAGCTCGACCTCACCGGCACCAAGCACGGCTGCGAGCTGGGCGAGTGCGGCACCTGCACCGTGCTGGTGGACGGCGAGCCCGTGCTGTCCTGCCTGGCGCTGCCCGTCGAGTGCCAGGGGCGCGAGATCACGACGGTCGAGGGCATGGCCGAGCGGCGGCCGGCTGCACCCGCTGCAGCAGGCCTTCGCGGAGCTGGGCGCCGCCCAGTGCGGCTACTGCACGCCGGGCATCCTGCTCACCGCCGAGGCGCTGCTGGCGGACAACCCGGCGCCGACGCGCGACGAGATCGCGCGAGGCCCTCGCCGGCAACCTCTGCCGCTGCACCGGCTACATCAAGATCTTCGAGGCCGTCGAGCTGGCCGCCCTGCGCATGCAGCGGAGGGCGCGGCGCGCAGCGGCCGAGGAAGGAGGCGCGCGCATGAGCAAGCGCTTCTCGGTCATCGGCCAGTCGCTGCCCAAGATCGACGCCTGGGCCAAGGTCGACGGCGAGACCCTGTTCGCCGACGACATGGTGCTGCCGCGGATGGCCTACGGCAAGCTGCTGCGCAGCCCGCACCCCCACGCGCTCATCAAGCGGATCGACACCACGCGCGCCGCGCGCGCTGCCCGGCGTCTACGCGGTCATCACCGGGCACGACCTGCCGCCGTCAAGTTCGGCATCCTGCCCGTCTCCCAGGACGAGGACGCGCTCTGCGTCGACAAGGTGCGCTTCGTCGGCGACGCGGTGGCGGCGGTGGCCGCGGTGGACGAGGAGACGGCCGAGCGCGCGCACCGAGCTGATCGAGGTCGAGTACGAGCCGCTGCGCGCCGCTCATGTCCATCGAGGAGGCGCTGGCGCATCCGGAGGTGCGCATCCACGAGTACGGCGACGCGGCCGAACGTGCACAAGGAGGTGTCGCTCGAGTTCGGCGACGTGGAGGCGGCGCTTCGCCGAGGCCGACCTCGTGCGCGAGGACGTCTTCTTCTTCGAGGGCAACACGCACCTGCCGATGGAGCAGCACGCGGCGGTGGCGCAGTGGGGCGCCGACGGCAAGCTCACGCTGTGGTCGTCGACCCAGACGCCGCACTACGTGCACCGCGCGCTCGCGCAAGGTCCTGGACGTGCCGCAGGCGCACATCCGCGTGATCGCGGCGCCGGTCGGCGGCGGCTTCGGCGGCAAGCTCGATCCGTTCGCCCACGAGATCGCGGCGTGCAAGCTCTCCCAGCTCACCGGCCGGCCGGTGAAGATCACGCTGACGCGCGAGGAGGTCTTCTACGGCCACCGCGGCCGGCACCCGGTGCTGATGTGGGTCAAGACCGGCTTCACGAAGGACGGCGCGCATCACCGGCATGCACTTCCGCTCCTGGCTCGACGGCGGCGCCTACGGCTCCTACGGCGTGGCGTCCACTACTACACGGGCGCGCTCCAGACCGTCACCTACAAGATCCCCGCTACAAGTTCGAGGGCGCGCGCGTCTTCACCAACAAGCCGCCCTGCGGGCCCAAGCGCGGGCACGGCACGCCGCAGCCGCGCTTCGCGCTGGAGTGCCAGATCGACAAGGCCGCCGAGCAGCTCGGCCTCGATCCGGCGGACATGCGGCGGCGCAACCTCGCCGAGCCCTTCACGAAGACCGCCAACCACCTGACCGTGACGACCATCGGCCTCGGCGAGTGCATCGACCGCGTGGTCGAGGCCTCCGGCTGGCGGCGAGCAAGCGCGGGCAAGCTGCCGCCGGGGCAAGGGCATCGGCATCGCGTGCTCGTCCTACATCACCGGCGCGGGCACCGCGATCTACTGGAACGACATGCCGCACTCGGGCGTGGTCGTCCGCGCCGACCGCAGCGGGCTGCGTGGCCGTGCTCTGCGGGGCCACCGACATCGGCCAGGGCTCGGACTCGATCCTGGCCTACCTCGTGGCCGAGGTGCTCGGCATCGAGCCCGAAGGACATCCGCGTGCATCCGGCCGACACCGATCTCACGCCGGTCGACCTCGGCTCCTACTCCTCGCGCGTGACGCTGATGGCGGGCAACGCGGCGATCCAGGCGGCCGAGCGGCTGCGCGAGAAGATCTTCGCCGCGGTCGGCGCGGAAGCTCGAGGTGCGGGCCGGAGCGGCTCGCGGCCGCGCGAGCGCCGCGTCTTCGTGCCGGACGACCCCGAGCGCGGCGTGTCGCTTCGCCGAGGCGGTCGTGCTGGCCGAGAGCGATGTGCGGCGTGCTGGCCTTCCCGGGCTCCTACGCGCCGCCCAAGCGCGCGGGCAAGTACAAGGGCGGCGGCGTCGGGCCCTCGCCCGTGCTACTCGTACTCGGCCTGCGTGGTCGAGGTGGACGTGGACGCGAGACCGGCATGGTCGACGTCGACCGAGGTCTGGATCGCCCACGACGTCGGGCCGCGCGCTGAACCCGCTGCTCGTCGAGGGCCAGGTCGAGGGCTCGGTCTACATGGGCCTGGGCGAGGTGCTGATGGAGGAGCAGGTCTTCCGGAAGGGCGTGCACAAGATCCCGTCGCTGCTCGAGTACAAGAGCCCGACCACGCTCGAGACGCCGGAGATCCACACGATCCTCGTCGAGACCGACGATCCCGAGGGCCCGTTCGGCGCCAAGGAGGCCGGGCAGGGGCCGCTCCTGCCGGTGATCCCCGCGGTCGCCAACGCGGTCTACGACGCGGTCGGCGTGCGGATCGACGAGATGCCGATCACGCCCGAGAAGGTGGTGAAGGCGCTCGACTGCAAGCGCCAGGGCAAGGCGCGCGCGCCTCGGGCCCGAGCGGCTGCCCGCTGTTCACGTTCCCGCGAGCCGCGAGGTCGTCGAGTCGGCCTTCGGCGCAGCCCGCCGAGGCCATCGCGGAGAGGCCGTTCGCGTCATGATGCGGCTGCCGCCGTTCCGTATCTGCGCGCCGGTGTCGGTGGCCGACGCGGTCAAGCTCATGGCCGATCACGGGCCCGAGGCCATGCTGGTGGCCGGCGGGACCGATCTCTACCCGAACATGAAGCGCCGGCAGTTCGAGCCCACGGTGCTGGTGGGGCTGCGCGGCATCCGCGACCTGGCGGGCGTGCGCGGCCGCGGCGACGGGCGGGCTCGCCATCGGCGCGGGGACCACGCTCACCGCGGTCGCCGCAGCACCCCGAGGTCGCGCGCGCGCTATCCGGCGCTGGCCACCGCGGCGGGCGCTGGTCTCCACGCCGCAGCTCCGCAACATGGGCACGCTCGGCGGCAACGTCTGCGTGGACACGCGCTGCAACTACTACAACCAGTCCTACCAGTGGCGGAAGGCCGTCGACTTCTGCATGAAGAAGGACGGCGAGATCTGCCTGGTGGCGCCGGGCAGCCCGCGCTGCTGGGCGGTGTCCTCCTCCGACACCGCGCCCGTGCTGTGGAGCCTGGGCGCGAGCGTGCGCTGGCCGGGCCCGCGCGGCGAGCGCACGATCCCGATCGCCGGCGCTCTACCAGGACGACGGCATCCAGTACCTGACCAAGCAGCCGGACGAGATCGCTGACCGAGATCGTGCTGCCGCCGGCCGACGGCGCGCGCTCCGATCTACCTCAAGCTGCGCCGCCGCGGGTCCTTCGACTTCCCGGTGCTGGGCGTGGCGGCGGCGCTGCGCATGGACGGCGACGATCGTGCGGGAGGCCCGCATCGTGCTGGGCGCGGTGGCGTCGCTGCCGCGCGAGGCCGTCGGAGGCCGGCCGCGCTGCTGGTCGGCGAGCGCCTCACCGCCGGAGCTGATCGACGCGCGCGGCCGATGCCGCGTACCGGCCCGTCGAAGCCGCTCGACAACACCGACCTCACGCATCCCTATCGCAAGAAGATGATGCGCGTCTTCGTGACGCGCGCGCTGCGGCGGCTGGCCGGGCTGCCGGCCGCGACGAGGCCGGGCGGCATGACCGCGCTCGGCGATCGGATCAAGGCGCTGCGCGCCGAGCGCGCAGCTCCAGCAGCGGCAGCTCGCCGAGAAGGCCGGGCTCACGCCGAGCATGGTGTCGCAGATCGAGTCGGGGCGGCTGACGCCCGTCGCTCCAGACGGTGGGCAAGCTGGCCGCCGCGCTGGGCGTGCCCATCGCGTCGCTCTTCGAGCCGGCGCCGAACGGGCGGCTGCACGTGAGCCGGAAGCGCGACTATCCCGGTGGTGTCCTTCGACGGCACGACCGAGCAGTGGCACGTGCTGGGCGCCGGGCTCTTCCAGGGCAAGATCCGCGCGGTGATGTCGACGCTCGGGCCGCGGGACACGGGGCGTGAAGACGGACAAGGTCATCATCGAGCCGGGGCAGATGAAGCTCTTCTATGTGATCGAGGGCAAGGTCGCGCTCCAGTACAATGGGAGACGCCACGTGCTCGAGGCCGGCGACAGCGCCTATCTGGACGGGGGCACGCCCCATGGCTGGGAGAACGTGGGCGGCAAGATGGCCAAGGTGCTCTGGGTGATACTCGGGTAGAGGGGAGACGAGGAATGGCCGACGACGGAGCGCGCAGTGAGATGGTCGATTTCCGGACCGAGCCGGCCCGGTACAAGCACTGGAAGCTCGGTTCGACGGGCCGGTCGCCACGCTGGCCATGGACGTGAGGGAGGACGGGGGCCTGCGGCCGGGCTACGAGCTCAAGCTCAACTCCTACGATCTCGGCGTGGACATCGAGCTCTACGACGCGATCCAGCGGCTGCGCTTCGAGCACCCGGAAGTGCGGGCGGTCGTCTTGACCTCCGGCAAGGAGCGCATGTTCTGCGCGGGCGCCAATATCCGCATGCTGAGCCAGTCGTCGCACGGGTGGAAGGTGAACTTCTGCAAGTTCACCAACGAGACGCGCAATGCCATCGAGGAGGCGACCGCGGAGTCGCGCCAGACCTATCTGCCGCCATCGCCGGGGCCTGCGCGGGCGGCGGCTACGAGCTGGCGCTCGCCACCGACCACATCATCATGGCCGACGACGGCTCGACGACGGTGTCGCTGCCCGAGGTGCCGCTCCTCGCCGTGCTGCCCGGCACCGGGGGGCTCACGCGGCTGGTGGACAAGCGCCACGTGCGCCGCGACCGGGCGGACTTCTTCTGCACGCTCGAGGAGGGCATCAAGGGCCAGCGCGCCCGCGAGTGGCGCCTGGTCGACGAGGTCGTGCCGCGCACCAAGCTCGACGAGACGGTGCGGCGCCGCGCCGCCGAGCTGGCCGCGCGCAGCGACCGTCCGGAGTCGGCACGCGGCATCGCGCTCGTCGCCGCTCGAGCGGCGCATCGAGGGCGACCGGATCGCCTACCGCACGTCGCCTGCCGGGTGGACCGCGCCAAGGCATCGCCGAGATCACGGTGAGCGCGGCCGAGCGCCCGCGCCCGCCGACCTCGCCGGCATCCACGCCGCGGGCGTCGGCTTCTGGCCGCTCGCCCTGGCCCGCGAGCTGGACGACCTGATCCTGCATCTGCGCGCCAACGAGGAGGAGATCGGGCTCTGGGTGTTCAAGACCTCGGGCAGCGCCGACGTCGTCGAGGCCTATGACCGGCTGCTCTCGAGCTCGCGGCGACTGGCTCGTGCGCGAGATCCGGCTCTATCTCAGGCGGACGCTGAAGCGCCTGGACGTGTCGTCGCGCTCGGTGTTCGCCCTGATCGAGCCCGGCTCGTGCTTCGCCGGCACGCTGCTCGAGCTGGCGCTCGCCGCCGACCGCTCGTACATGCTCGACGGCGAGCGCGAGGGCGACGGGCGGCCGCCCGCCGCGCTGCGCCTCACCGAGATGAACTTCGGCCCGTATCCCATGGTCAACGGGCTCACCCGGCTCGAGAGCCGCTTCCTCGGCGAGCCGGGGCGCGTGGGCGACCTCAAGCGGCGCATCGGCGAGGATCTCGAGGCCGCGGCCGCGGCGGAGGCCGGGCTCGTCACGTTCACGCCCGACGACATCGACTGGGACGACGAGGTGCGGATCGCCATCGAGGAGCGCGCCGCGTTCTCGCCGGACGCGCTCACCGGCATGGAGGCTCGCTCCGCTTCGGCGGGCCCGAGACGCTCGAGAGCAAGATCTTCGCCCGGCTCTCGGCGTGGCAGAACTGGATCTTCCAGCGCCCGAACGCGGTCGGGCCGAAGGGCGCCCTCAAGGTGTACGGCAGCGGGGAGCGCAGCGAATTCGACCGGAGGAGAGTGTGATGGCCGGCATCGACTACATCGAGCGCATCCCGAACAACGTGAGCCTAGCATCATGATGTTGAGCAGGTGGCCGACGTGCAGCGACGGCGCGGTGGCGTCGTAGCCGACGTAGGCGGGGACGATGCCGGCGGTGAGCCGCGCGTCGAGGCCGGCGAGGTCGGTGCAGTCCTGCAGGTAGCCGCGGGCGACCATGACGTCGAGGAAATCGCTCTTCGGGCGCTGGGTCATGGCCGGTCCTTTCGCGCGGAAACGCGCCGTTCTATAGCGGGGCCGGGCAGGACGGAAGGCGGAAAAACCGATGCGGGCGCTGGGATTGATGTCGGGGACCTCGATGGACGGGGTCGATGCCGCGGTGCTGGAGACCGACGGCGAGGCGATCGCGGGATTCGGGCCGAGCGGCTTTCGCGCCTATGCGCCGGAGGAGCGGGCGATGCTGCGGGCGAGCCTCGGGCGCTGGCCGGGAGACGCGGGGCTGGCGGAGGTCGAGGCGGGGGTGCGGGCGGCGCATGCGGCGGCGGCGGTCGGGTTTGAAGATATTGATCTCGTTGGGTTTCACGGGCAGACCCTGGCGCATGAGCCGCGGGGGCGCGGGACGCATCAGTTGGGGCGCGGGGACCTGCTGGCGCGAGATGTGGGGGTGCCGGTGGTCTGGGACTTTCGCACCGCGGACGTGGCGAGCGGCGGGGAGGGGGCGCCGCTGGTGCCGTTCTTTCATTTCGCCTGCGCGCGGTGGATCGGCGCTGAGGCGCCGGTGGCGTTCCTGAACCTCGGGGGCGTGGGCAACGTGACCTGGGTCGATCCGCGGGCGGCGGGGCCCGAGGCGGCGGGGGCGCTGGTTGCGTTCGACACCGGGCCGGGAAATGCGCTGATCGATGATTTCCTGGGGCAGCGGCTGGGGCGGGACTTCGACGCGGATGGGGCGGTCGCGGCGGCGGGGCGGGTGGACGAGGCCGTGCTGGCCGGGCTGGCGGCGCATCCATATCTCGTAAGGACGCCGCCGAAGTCGTTGGACCGGCAAGACTTTCATTCCTTTCTCGATCGGGTGGCCGGGCTTTCGACCGAGGACGGCGCGGCGACGCTGGCGGCGCTGACGGTGGCCTGCGTCGCGGCGGCGGCGCGGCATTTTCCCGAGCCGGTGACGCGGTGGCTGGTCTGCGGCGGCGGGCGGCGGAACCGGACGGTGATGGCGATGCTGGCGGCGCGGAGCAACGTGCCGGTGGAAGCGGTGGAGGCGGTCGGGCTCGACGGCGACATGCTGGAGGCGCAGGCCTTCGCCTACCTGGCGGTGCGGGTGCTGCGCGGGCTGCCGACTTCGGCGCCGGGGACGACGGGGGTGCGATTGCCGGTTTCGGGAGGGCGGATCAGCCGGCCATCGTAGCGCGCTGATTTTGCCGGGGAAAACCGGTCTTGATTGCATCTTGAACGTATCTTGAATGCATCTAGACGATTTCAGCCTGATCGCCGCCAGCCGAACGCCGGCGGCAGCCGCCGCGATCCATGCTCTACCCATCGGACGATGCCTTCCGAACAGGTATCGCCCTAGCGGCTGCTCTCGGTCAGCCGCTGGCGGACGTAGGCGTCTACGGTGGCGATCATCTCTTCCATGCCGGGGTCGAAGAAGTGGCCGGCGCCCTCGATGGTCTTGTGGGTGATGGTGATGCCCTTCTGCTGCTTGAGCTTGTCGGCGAGGCCGGCGACGTCGGCGGGCGGCACCACGCGGTCGGCGGAGCCGCCGATGATCAGGCCGGAGGAAGGGCAGGGGGCGAGGAAGGAGAAGTCGTACTGGTTGGCGGGCGGGGCGACCGAGATGAAGCCGGCGATCTCCGGGCGGCGCATCAAGAGCTGCATGCCGATCCAGGCGCCGAAGCCGAAGCCGGCGACCCAGCAGTTCTTGGCGTTGGCGTTCAGCGTCTGCAGGTAGTCGAGCGCCGCGGCGGCGTCGGAAAGCTCGCCGATGCCCTGGTCGTACTCGCCCTGGCTGCGGCCGACGCCGCGGAAGTTGAAGCGCAGGCAGGTGAAGCCGATGCGGTGGAAGGCGTAGTGCAGATTATAGACCACCTTGTTGTTCATCGTGCCGCCGTAGAGCGGGTGCGGGTGCAGGATGATGGCGATCGGCGCGTCCTTGGACTTCTGCGGATGGTAGCGCCCTTCCAGCCGCCCGTCGGGGCCGGGGAAAATCACCTCGGGCATTCTGGAGCGACCTCCTCACAGCGTAAGCCACACGAACTTGACGGAATCGGTCAACCAATCTAGAAGAATTCTAAATTCGCGTTGCCGCGACCCGGGGCCCCCCGCAGTTAAGGGCTCGACGGGGTTGCGTCAACTCCGAGATGGCTGCCCGTGGAGGGGCGCGATGAAACTGAGCACCAAGGGTCGCTATGCGATGATCGCGCTGACCGACCTGGCGGCGCAGGGGCCGGACCGGCTGGTCTCGCTGAGCGAGATCGCCGAGCGGCAGGACATCAGCCTCGCCTATCTCGAGCAGCTCTTCGTCAAGCTGCGGCGGGCGGAGATCGTCGGATTCGGTGCGCGGCCCGGGCGGCGGCTACCGGCTGGCGCGGCCGATCGAGCAGATCCGCATCTCGGAGATCCTCGCGGCGGTGGACGAGACGATGGACGCGCTGGCGCGCGGCGCCGGGGCGAGCGGCGGCTCGGGCGGCACCCGCGAGCAGCTGCTGGCGGACAAGCTCTGGGAGCAGCTCTCGGCCAACGTCTACGTGATGCTGCACCAGACCCGGCTCGGCGACGTGGTGAAAAACCAGCTCGCACCCTGTCCGGCGGTGCCGGCTTTCGTCGCGGTGGTGGACGAGGAGGCGCAGGCGGCGCGATGAGCGGGCGGGTCTATCTCGACTGGAACGCGACGGCGCCGCTCCGGCCCGAGGCGCGGGCGGCGATGGCGGCGGCGATGGACGCGGTCGGCAACCCGTCGTCGGTGCATGCCGAGGGCCGGGCGGCGCGGGCGAATCGTCGAGCGGGCGCGGATGCAGGTGGCCGAGGCGACCGGCTGCATGGCGGGGGAGGTGGTCTTCACCTCCGGCGCCACCGAGGCGGCGGCGCTGGCGCTGGCCGGGCGGGGCCTCGTCGGCGCGGCGGTGGAGCATGACTGCGTCGCGGCCTGGGTCGAGGCGACCTTGCCGGTCGATGCGGACGGCAGGGTGACGGTGGCGGTGCCGCGGACGAGCGTGCTGCAGGCGGCGAATTCCGAGACCGGGGTGCTGCAGGCGCTGCCGCGCGGGCTCGCCTGCGTCGATGCGGTGCAGGCGGTGGGCAAGGTCGCCTTCGCCTTCGACTGGAGCGGGGCGCGCACGGCGATGGTCTCGGGGCACAAGCTCGGCGGGCCGAAGGGCGTCGGCGCCTTGCTGCTGGCGCCAGGTGCGGAGGCGGCGCCGGTGCTGCGCGGCGGCGGGCAGGAGCTGGGGCGGCGGGCCGGGACCGAGAATGTCATCGGCATCGCCGGCTTCGGCGCGGCGGCGGAAGCGGCGGCGGCGGAAGTGGCCGATGGCACCTGGGAGGCGGTCGCCGAGGTTCGAAATATTCTGGAGGAGGCGGTGGCATCGGCGGCGGCGGATCTTATCTTTCCGGGGAGGGCCGGGCCGCGGCTGCCCAACACCAGCGTCTTCGCGGTGCCGGGCTGGAAGGGCGAGACCCAGGTGATGCAGATGGATCTGGCGGGCTACGCGGTATCCGCCGGGTCGGCCTGCTCGAGCGGCAAGGTCCGCGCCAGCCGGGTGCTGAGCGCGATGGGGCTCGGGCCCGAGGCGGCGGCTAGCGCCATCCGGGTGTCGATCGGGCCGGCGACGACACGCGACGAGGTGCTGGGCTTCGCGATGGCCTGGGAGCGGCAGTATCGCCGGTTCCGCGCCAGGGCGGCCTGAGCGCGAGAGAGAAAGAAGGTACGAGATGGCCGCATTCGACGATATCAGCGTGCGCGAGGGCGTCGACCGGGAGACGGTGGACGCGGTGCGCTCGGTCGGCGAGCGCTACAAGTACGGGTTTTCCAGCGACATCGAGACCGAGTTCGCGCCGAAGGGGCTGAACGAGGATATCGTGCGGCTGATCTCGGCCAAGAACGGCGAGCCGGAGTGGCTGACCGAATGGCGGCTGAAGTCCTACCGGCGCTGGCTGCAGATGGAAGAGCCGACCTGGGCGAAGATCCATTATCCCAAGATCGACTTCCAGGACGCCTATTACTATGCGCGGCCGGCGAGCATGGCGGTCAGGCCGAAGTCGCTCGACGAGGTCGATCCGATGCTGCTCGCGACCTACGAGAAGCTGGGAATCCCGCTGAAGGAGCAGATGATCCTCGCCGGGGTCGAGGGCGCGGGCGAGGCGCCGGCCGAGGGCCGGCGGGTGGCGGTGGATGCGGTGTTCGATTCGGTGTCGCTGGGGACGACGTTCAAGGAGGAGCTGGCCAAGGCCGGGGTGATCTTCTGCCCGATCTCGGAGGCGGTGCGGGAGCATCCGGAGCTGGTGCGGAAATATCTCGGGAGTGTCGTGCCTTACAGCGACAACTTCTATGCGACGCTGAACTCGGCGGTGTTCTCGGACGGGTCGTTCGTCTATGTGCCGCCGGGGGTGCGCTGCCCGATGGAGCTCTCGACCTATTTCCGGATCAACGCCGAGAACACCGGGCAGTTCGAGCGGACGCTGATCATCGCCGACAAGGGCAGCTACGTGAGCTACCTCGAGGGCTGCACCGCGCCGAAGCGCGACGTGAACCAGCTGCACGCGGCGGTGGTGGAGATCGTGGCGCTGGAGGACGCCGAGGTGAAATATTCCACGGTGCAGAACTGGTTCCCCGGCGACGAGGAAGGCAAGGGCGGCATCTACAACTTCGTCACCAAGCGGGCGGACTGCCGCGAGGCGCGGGCGAAGGTGATGTGGACGCAGGTGGAGACCGGCTCGGCGATCACCTGGAAGTATCCCTCGTGCATCTTGCGCGGCGAGGGGTCTCAGGGCGAGTTCTACTCGATCGCCATCGCCAACAACCACCAGCAGGCCGACACCGGCACCAAGATGCACCATCTCGGCAAGAACACCCGGAGCCGGATCGTCTCCAAGGGGATCAGCGCCGGGGTCGCGCAGAACACCTACCGCGGGCTGGTGTCGATGCATCCCAAGGCGACCGGGAGCCGCAACTATACCCAGTGCGACAGCCTGCTCATCGGCGACAAGTGCGGGGCGCATACGGTGCCTTATATCGAGTGCAAGAACAACTCGAGCCGGGTCGAGCACGAGGCGACCACCTCGAAGGTGGACGAGGACCAGCTCTTCTACTGCCGCAGCCGCGGCATGGACCCGGAGGAGGCGGTGGCGCTGATCATCAACGGCTTCTGCCGCGAGGTGCTGCAGGCGCTGCCGATGGAGTTCGCCATCGAGGCGCAGAAGCTGGTGGCGATCAGCCTGGAAGGGAGCGTCGGGTGAGCGAGCTTTTCGCGCGCGTTCCCGACGACTTGCGGCGGGGGCTTTCGGTCTCGGCCGAGGATATGGCGATCGCGGCGATGGTGGTGGCGCCGTTCGCGCTGACGCTGGCGGTGCTGGTGGGGTGGATCACCTGGGCGTCGAGCCCGGTGCTGATCGCGGTCTTTGTCGTCGCCCAGGTCGTGGCGACGGTTTGGAATGCCGGTTGGCGGGCGCGGACCGAGGGCGGTCGGCCGGAGAGTTCGGAAGGGATCTGATGCTGAAGGTCGAGAATCTGCACGTGAAGCTCGAGGAGGAGGACAAGGCGATCCTCAAGGGCGTCGACCTCGAGGTGAAGGCCGGCGAGGTGCATGCGGTGATGGGGCCGAACGGGTCGGGCAAGTCGACGCTGAGCTACGTGCTGGCGGGCCGCGACGGCTATGCGGTGACCGAGGGGACGGCGAGCCTGGACGGCGAGGATCTCTTGGCGATCGAGCCGGAGGCGCGGGCGGCGCTGGGGCTTTTCCTCGCGTTCCAGTATCCGGTGGAGATCCCCGGGGTCGGCAACCTCACGTTCCTGCGCACGGCGCTGAATGCGCAGCGAAAGGCGCGGGGCGAGGCGGAGCTGAACGCCGCGGAGTTCCTCAAGCTGGTGCGTGAGAAGGCGAAGACGCTGGCCATCGACGCGGAGATGCTGAAGCGGCCGGTCAATGTCGGCTTTTCGGGCGGCGAGAAGAAGCGCAACGAGATCCTGCAGATGGCGGTGCTGGAGCCGCAGGATGTGCATTCTCGACGAGACCGACAGCGGGCTCGACGTCGATGCGATGCGGCTGGTGGCCGACGGGGTGAACGGCTTGCGGGCGCCGGACCGGGCGTTCCTGGTGATCACCCACTACCAGCGGCTGCTCGACCATATCACCCCGGACGTGGTGCATATCATGGCCGACGGGCGGATCGTGCAGTCGGGCGGGCCGGAGCTCGCGCTCGAGGTCGAGCGGAACGGCTATGCGGATCTCTTGAAGTCGGTGGCGTGATGGCGGTTCCGGCATTGAAGCTCGACGGAGCGGGCGCGTTGCTCGCGGCCTGGCCCGAGCCCGCCGGCGAGGCGGGCTGGGCGCGGGCGGCGCGGGCGCGGGCGGCGCGGCGGCTGGCCGAGCGCGGCGCGCCGGTGCGGCGCGACGAATACTGGAAGTTCACCGACCCCTCGGGTCTCATCGCGCTGCCGGCGGCGCCGGCGGCGCTGCTCGCGACCGAGGAGACGCCGGTCTTCGACAGCGTGGATGCGCTGCGGCTGGTCTTCGTCGACGGGGTGTTCGCGCCGGAGCTTTCGGATGCGGGCGCCCAGGACGGCATGGAGTTGCAGCCGCTCGGCGAGGCGCTGCGGTCGGACATCCACTGGGCGCGCGAGGTCTTCGGCGTGCTCGAGGCGCGCGGGCAGGATCCGGTGGACCGGCCATTGGCGTCGCTCAATACCGCGCGCGCGGTCGAGGGCATGGTGATCCGGGTGACCGGCAAGCCGCGCAAGCCGGTGAGCCTGGTCTATCTGCGCGGCGCGCGATGATGCCGACGTGCTGGTGCATCACGTGATCCGGCTCGACGCCGGCGCGGATCTGACGCTGCTCGAGAGCGGGCCGGCGGCGGCGCGGCTGAATGCGGTGGTCGAGATCGAGGTGGCGGACGGGGCGGTGCTGCATCACGTCCGCACCCAGGGGCGCGACCGCGAGCGGCGGACGGCGACGGCGCTCTTCGCGCGGCTCGGGCGGGAGAGCCGGCTGAAGTCGTTCACGCTGACGGTGAACGGCCGGGTGACCCGGAACGAGAGCATCATCGAGTTTGTCGGCGACGACGCGGTGGCGCATGTCGCCGGGGCCTGCGTCGGGGATGGCGACTTCCACCATGACGACACGGTGTTCGTGACCCACGACGCGGTCGGCTGCGAGAGCCGGCAGGTGTTCAAGAAGGTGCTGCGGGGTGCGGCGGTCGGCGTGTTCCAGGGCAAGATCCTGGTCAAGCCCGGGGCGCAGAAGACCGACGGCTATCAGATCAGCCAGGGGCTGCTGCTCGATGAGCAAAGCCAGTTCCTCGCCAAGCCCGAGCTCGAGATCTATGCCGACGATGTCGCCTGCAGCCATGGCTCGACCTCCGGCGCGGTGGACGAGGATGCGCGCTTTTACCTCACCTCGCGCGGGATTCCGCGGCGGACGGCGGAGGAGCTCCTGGTGCTGGCGTTCCTCGACGCGGCGATCGCCGAGGTCGAGGATCCGCGGCTCGCCGACGATCTGCGCGAGCGGCTCGCGGCCTGGCTGGCGCGCCGGCGGAAGTGATGGCGCGGCGCGGGCTGGTCGATGCGATCTGGCGGGCGTGGCGCGATCCGCGGCGCGCCATGGCCGACGAGATCGCGCGGGGCCTGAGCGAGCCGAGGGCGCTGGCGCAGCTCGTCGCGGCCTGCGTGCTGCTCTTCGTCGCGAGCGTGCCGAACGCGATCCGCGAGGCGCGGGCGCTCACCGTCGATGACCCGGTCGGCGCGACGGTGACAGCGCATCTCTTCGGCTGGGTGGCGGTGGCGCCGCTGATCGCCTACGGGCTCGCGGCGCTGGTGCATCTGGCGGCGCGGGCCTTCGGGGCGCGCGGCAGCTTTCTCGCGGCGCGGGCGGCGCTCTTCTGGTCGGCGCTGGCCGGCGCGCCGGTGGCGCTCGGCGTGGCGCTGGTCGGGGTCGCGGCCGAGGCGGCGGGACAGGGCGGGGCGGCCTGGCTCGGCGGGCTGCGGCTGGTGGCGCTCGGCTTCTGGATGTGGCTCTTTGCCGCTAGCCTGGCAGAGGCCGAGGGCTTCACCGCCACGGTTCGGGTCGCGGCGGTGGTGGTCGCCGCCTTCGCCGGCATCGGCGGCCTGCTGGCGCTGGCGGCCGGCGGCACGGTCGCGTAGGTTCGGCCGCGCGATGTGGGGTCAGCTGGTCATCGACAGTTTCGTGCGTCCGCGGCAGGCGGCGCAGCAAGTGCTCGCGGCGGCGCTGCCGGAGGCGCGGCTGATCGAGGCGGCGGTGCTCGTCACCTGCGTCGGCATGGTGCTCGGCTATGCGGCGCTGTGGCTGAGCCCGGGGACGCTCGACGTCACCGCCGCGATCCTGAGCAATCCGCTGCTCGGCGCGCTGGCGCAGCTGACGGTGATGGCGGTGATCGTGGTGCTGACGGTGCGGCTCGGCCGGCTCTTCGGCGGCAGCGGCGGGCTCGCCGGGGCGCTGGCGCTGGTGGTCTGGCTGAACGCGATGATGGTGCTGATCCAGGTCGCGCAGCTGGTGGCGCTGGCGCTGGCGCCGCCGCTCGCCGCGATCGTCGCGGTGGTGACGATATTCTGGGTGTTCTGGGCCTATGCGAACTTCGTCGCCGAGCTGCACGGCTTCCGCAACGCGGTGATGGTGCTGGGCGCGGTGGTGGTGACGGCGATCGTGCTGTTCTTCGGGACGGCGATGCTCTTCGCCATTCTCGGCATCACCCCGCAGGAGGTGTCCTGATGTATGACGTGGGCGCGGTGCGCCGCGACTTCCCGATCCTCGGGCGCGAGGTGCACGGGCGGCCGCTGGTCTATCTCGACAACGGCGCCTCGGCGCAGAAGCCGCAGGCGGTGATCGACGCGGTGAGCCGGGCGTATTCGATGGAATATGCCAACGTTCACCGTGGCTTGCACTATCTCTCCAGCATCGCCACCGAGAAGTACGAGGCGACGCGCGGCATCGTGCAGCGCTTTCTCGGCGCCAGCGCACGAGGACGAGATCGTCTTCACCACCGGCTCGACCATGGGCATCAACATGGTGAGCTACGCCTGGGCGGCGCCGCGGCTGCAGGCCGGCGACGAGATCGTGCTGAGCGTGATGGAGCATCACGCCAACATCGTGCCCTGGCACTTCCTGCGCGAGCGGCAGGGGGTGGTGCTGAAGTGGGTCGATATCGAGCCGGACGGGTCGCTCGATCCGATGAAGGTGCTGGAGGCGGTCGGGCCGCGGACCAGGCTGATCGCGGTCAGCCATATGTCGAACGTGCTCGGCACGGTGGTGGACGTGAAGACCATCTGCACCGCGGCGCGGGCGATGGGGGTGCCGGTGCTGGTGGACGGCAGCCAGGCGGCGGTGCATCTGCCGCTGGATGTGGCTGATATTGGCTGCGATTTCTATGTGATCACCGGGCACAAGCTCTATGGGCCGACCGCGTCGGGGGCGCTTTATGCGACGCGGGAGCGGCTGGCGGAGATGCGGCCGTTCCTCGGCGGCGGCGACATGATCCGCGAGGTCAGGAAGGATGCGATCAGCTATGCCGATCCGCCGCTGAAGATGGAGGCGGGGACGCCGGGGATCGTGCAGACGATCGGGCTCGGGGTGGCGCTCGACTATATGACCGGGCTCGGCATGGACAGTATCGCCGCGCATGAGCGGAGCTTGCGCGATTATGCAAGCTCGCGGTTCAAGGGGCTGAACTGGCTGAACATCCAGGGGCAGGCTCCCGACAAGGGCGCGATCTTTTCGTTCACCTTGCAGGGGCCGGCGCATGCGCATGACGTCTCGACGGTGGTCGATCGCAAGGGGGTGGCGGTGCGCGCGGGGCATCATTGCGCGCAGCCGCTGATGACGCATCTCGGGCTGACCGCGACCTGCCGGGCCTCGTTCGGGCTCTATAACACCACCGAGGAGGTGGATGTGCTGGTCGAGGCGCTCGAGACTTGTCACGAGCTGTTTTCGTAGAGAGGCCAAGGGTTAACGACGGTTTGTGCAGTCTTGAATGCATCTGGAAACCGTCTTGAAACTATCTGGACGATTTTCCGACCGAGCCAAAGGTTAACGAGGAGCCCGCCATGGCCGATACGCATCGCCTTGAAGCCTCGGCCTGGTCGAACGTGCTGGCGACGCTGCCGCCGGCGCTCAGGGTGAAGAGTGGCGACAGCCTGGTCACCGAGACCCTGGACGCGGCCGGGGTGGACGCGCCGGGGCCGGCAGAAGGCCAGCCCGCCGAATCCGATGAACGGGCCGGTCTTCGTCGAGGGCGCCGAGCCGGGCGATGCGCTCCGGGTGGAGATCGTCAGGGTCGAGCCGGTGCGCGGCGGCGGCTGGACCCGCGCGGCGCTGTCGGCCAACGTGGTCGATCCCGAGGCGGTCCGCGACCTGCCGCCGCGCGACCGGGTCGAGTGGCTGATCGACCGCGACGCCGGCACGGTGCGGCTGGAAGCGCCGGAGCCGGGGCTCGCCGGTCTGGTGCTGCCGCTGGCGCCGATGATCGGCTGCTTCGGCGTGGCACCGGCGCACGGGCAGGCGATCTCCACCGCGTCGAGCGGGCGGAACGGCGGCAACATGGACTGGCGCGGCTTTGTCGCCGGCTGCGCGGTGAGCTTCCCGGTGTTCGTGCCGGGGGCGCTGTTCTTTCTCGGCGACTGCCACGCGGTGCAGGGCGACGGCGAGATCGTCGGCACCGGGGTCGAGACCTGCTGCGAGGTCGCGGTGCGGCTGACCGTGGAGAAGGGACGCGCGATCGGCTGGCCGCGCGGCGAGAGCGAGGGGCGGATCTTCACCGTCGGCAATGCGCGGCCGCTGGATCAGGCCTTGCAGCATGCGACGACCGAGATGGCGGCCTGGCTGACGGCGGACTATGGGCTCACGGCCGCCGGGGCGGCGCATCTCCTCGGGCAGGTGGTCCGCTACGAGGTCGGCAACGTGTTCAATCCGGCCTATACCATGGTTTGCAGCGTCGAGAAGCGGTGGCTGCCACAAGCTAGGGCCTTGTGACCGATCATCGCCCGTAAGACGGCCCGGCGGCGCGGGCCGGGCTTGCCGGGATCGAGCCCTTGCGCTATTCCTGATTTCGATACTTCTAGAATTGTTGGAACATGCTCGAACCCCAAGCCCTGTCGGCCTTCGCAGCCTTGTCGCAGGAGACCCGATTGCGCATCCTGCGGCATCTGGTCGTTGCCGGACCCGAGGGGCTGGCGGCGGGCGCCGTCGCCGAAAGGGTCGAGGTCTCGGCCTCGAACGTCAGCTTCCACCTCAAGGAGCTCGAACGCGCCGGGCTGGTCAGGGGCCGCCGGGACGGACGCTCGATCGTCTATGGCGCGGACTTTGCCTGCCTCTCGGGCCTGGTCCGCTTTCTGCTGGAGGATTGCTGCTCCGGCCATCCCGAAATCTGCCTGTCCGCAGCCACGGCGGCGGCCTGCTGCGCCGCGTCGGAGACCTCCTGATGAGCGACCCGTACAACGTGCTTTTTCTCTGCACCGGCAACTCGGCCCGCTCGATCCTCGCCGAAGCCATCATCGATCGCGAAGGAAGCGGACGCTTCCGCGGCTTCTCTGCGGGGTCGAAGCCGAAGGGCGAGGTCAATCCCTACGCGATCGACCTGCTGCGGCAGCTGAACCATGACACCGCCTTCGCGCGCTCGAAGAGCTGGGACGAAATTCGCGGCGCCCGGCGCGCCCCGCATGGACTTCGTTCACCGTTTGCGATCAGGCCGCGGCGAGGAATGCCCGTACTGGCCGGGCCAGCCGGTGACCGGGCATTGGGGCGTGCCGACGGCCGCCGCCGGGCAGCGACCGGTGCGGTCTCGCCTTCTCCGAGGCATACCGGATGCTGAAAGGCCGAATCTCGCGCTTCGTGGACCCGCCGCTCGCTTCGCTGGACCCATCGGCCCTGAAGGAGCGGCTGAGCGAGATCGGCCGGGATCAGACGCGCACCGGGGCCGAATGACGCCGTCTCTGGCCCGCCGCCTTGCGGCCGAGGCACTGGGGACGGGCCTGCTGGTGGCCACGGTCGTCGGCTCCGGCATCATGGCCGACTCGCTTTCGGCGGACGACGGCGTTGCATTGCTCGGCAATACCCTTCCGACCGGCGCGATCCTCGTCGTGCTCATCACCATCCTCGGACCGGTCTCCGGTGCGCACTTCAACCCTGCGGTAAGCCTCGTGTTCGCCCTGCGCCGGGAAATCCCGCCGGCGCTGGCCGTCGCATATGCGCTGACGCAAGTGGCGGGCGGGGTGATGGGAAGCCTCCTGGCGCACGCGATGTTCGAGCTTCCGGTCCTCGAGGTCGCCACGAAGGCCCGCAGCGGCAGTGGTCAATGGCTCGCGGAGGGTGTCGCCACCTTCGGGCTCATTGTCACCATCCTCGGGGGGCTCAGGTTCCGATCGGAGGCGGTTGCCTGGCTCGTCGGCCTCTACATAACCGCGGCCTACTGGTTTACCGCCTCGACCAGCTTTGCCAATCCGGCGGTCGCAATCGCGCGCGGCTTCTCGGATACCTTCTCCGGGATTCGCCCTTCGGACGTCCCCGCCTTCGTGCTCGCCGAGATCGCCGGGGCCTTGATCGGGCTGGCGCTCATGGGGTGGCTGATCCCGACGACGGGGGCCCGGTCAAACCCGGCATCGCTTCGGAGTAGGCGGCGACAATGCGGCACTTATCCGACCGCGCGCGAGAAGGATGCCGCGGTAGCCGTGGCGCGCCTGGGCCGGCAGGAGCCGGGTCTCGACGCGGAGGTCGGCGGCAAAGGGCGCCAGCACCCGGTGGAGGTCGGCGGCGTCGAGGTTGGCGCTCGGGAAGGTGCGGCCGCCGACGTGGTAGCCGCGGCAGCGCCACAGCGCCGCGACGAGGAGGCGGCCGCCGGGGCGGACCAGCGCGGCGATCCGCTGCATATAGGCTTCCCAGGTGGCGAGGTCGTCGGTCGCGGAATCGGCGCAATAGGCGCTGACCACCATGTCGTATCGGTGCGGGACGGCGCCGAGCGGCTGCGGATCGCGCAGGTCCGACAGCAGCAGGCGGCCGATCCTGGCGCGGGCGGCCGCCTCGCGGCGGGCGATGCCGGCCTGGTCGGCCGGCGCGCCTTCGCAGCAAAGTGCGTGGCGCACGAAGGGGCGCCAGTCGTGGGCGCCCGGCGCGGCGGCGATCCAGCGCCGGATCTGGGCGAGGTTCTGCGGCAGGACGTCGCTGAGGTCGATCACCCCCGCCCGCGCCGCGAAGGGAAAGACGTGGTGCAGGGTCGGGCCGGCGCCGAAGACGAGCACCGAGCCGCGGCAGCGCGCGCGCCGCCGCGACGAGGAAAGCGATGGTGTGCCGCTCGTCCGGCTCCAGGCGGCGGTAGTAGTCGGCGAGGTAGCGCTGCGGGTCCCAGTCGGCTTCGAAGGAGGCATAGCGTCTGGTGGGCGCGCGGGCGAGCAGGCGGCGCAGCACCTGCGCGAGGCCGTATTCGTAGGCGGCGGCGCCGAGGTTCGCCCCGCCGAGAAAGACCACGGCGTCGGCGGAGGTCACGCCCTCGGTCAGCAGCGCCGCGCCGGCGGCACCGAGGTAGTAGGGGGCTTCCTTGACCAGCTCGGCGCCGACGTATCCGGAGGCGGCGGCGATCTTCCGGGTGCGCTGGCCGGTGCCGCGGCGCCGGGCGATGTCGTGGGCGAGCTTGGACGGCAGGCAGGTGCTGGCGCCGGTGCGTTGCAGCAACGCCCAGTTCGCGGCGAGGCTCGGCCTGAGCGCCACGCCCCAGGCGGCGTAGCTGGCGAGGAGGAACGCCATCGCCGCGCCGAGGCCGATGCCGTGCAGCAGCCCCGAGGTGACCAGGAGCGCGCCGGTGGCGGTCGAGATCGCGTCGAGCGCATAGACCGACGCCAGGGTGGCGACGCCGGTGGCCGCCCACGCTTGAAGGCCGCTGGACATCTCGAGGCCCGCCGATTTGAACTTCGGGTGCGGGCTATCGAAATGCGCCCGCCACGGCTAGATACATACCGTATGTATTAAGGCTGGAAGCGAGTCGGGTCAAGGTGGTTTGCGGGGACGAGTGATGGCTGAGGCATCGCGGACGAACGGCGGCGGGGAGAGGAAGCGGCGGCCGCGCTCGGCGCTGCCGAAGGACGCGGCGCGGCGGCGCTACCTCGAGATCGGCTCGCTGGCGGCGCTCGAGCAGATCCGGCACGATGCCGAGGTGCTGGAGGCGAGCGCGCTGGCGATCGGGCCGTTCGCGCGGCTCGACGCCGGGGCGGTGGCGGCGCGCGACGGCAAGACCCGCGGGGCGATCACCAACCTCTTCGGCAGCCAGGCGGCCTATCAGGCCGAGACCATGCGCCTGACGCTCGATGCCGGCGAGATCGCCGAGCTTGCCGAATGGCCGGATCCGGCCGGCTTCGCCGACGCCGACGCCTGGGTCGAGGCGCTGTTCGCCGGCCAGTCGGCGCTGGGGCCGCAGCATGCGGCGGAGCCGGCGATGTCCTACGCGTCGCTCTGGGTGCTGTGGCTCGGGGCGGTGCCCTACGGGCTCTGGAGCGAGCGCGTCGCCGAGCCGTCGATGCAGGAGTACGACCGGCGCATCGGCCAGCTCGCGGCGATCTTCGCCGAGGCGCTGGCTCACTTCGGGTTGAGGCTGCGCCGCGACACCACGTTGGCCGATCTCGCCTGCGGGGCGGCGAGCCTGATCGAGGGCGTCTGGCTGAACCAGTGCCTGACCGGCGCTCACCCGCGCGACCCCGGGCAGCCGATCTCCGAGACCCTGGTCCGCGCCGGCCGCATGCTCTGGCGCGGCGCGGTCGGCGGGTGAGGGAGAGGCTTTGGCTAGCGGTCGAGGTTCCAGCCGCGGTTGCGGAAGGTCTTCTCGCCGATAAAGCAGTCGGTGGGGGCGAAATCGGCGGGAGATCCGGGTCGGGCTCGGGGACGTGCCGCTGATCTCCATGATCAGCTTGCGGCGGATGGTGCGGGCGAGCTCGTCGCCGGTGCGGGCGACCAGCACGAAGCCGCCGTCGCCGCCGATGACGCAGTCCTGATAGTAGAGGTCGAGGTCGGGCATGGTGCCGGGCGAGGCCATGATCGGCAGGCCGTTGATGGTGATGCCGCGGGCGAGCGCCTGCGTCGCGGGCGCCGGTGACCGGCGGGCCGATGTTGTTGGCGCCGTCGCCGGAGACGTCGATGACGCGGCGGGCGCCGGCGACGGCGCCGTCCTCGATCAGCATGGTGGCGAAGCCGAGCGCGCGCGAGATCGAGGTGCCGCGGCTGCGCATCACCGGGGTCGCCTCGATCGCGGCGGCGAGCTCCGCGGCGGCTTCGGGGCCGTCGATGATCCGCCAGGGGATCAGCGTGCCGTCCTGCGCCTCGGCCGACCATTCGAAATAGGCGACCGCGACCTTGCCGGCGCGGCCCGGCGGTCACCGCCCGGATCAGGTCGGGGTGGCGGAGGGCGGCGGCGTAGCCGTCGCGCTGCACCGCGAACTCGGTCATGTCCATCGAGCGCGAGACATCGACCGCGAGCACGATCTCGGCGTCGACCGGGGTGCCGGCGTCCGCGGCGGGGTCCGACTGCGCCAGGGCGGCGTCCGCCCAGGGCAGGCCGAGGATCGCGGCGATGGCGGGGCGGAGGGACAAGCGGGCTCCTCTCGACGCGGGTTTCGCCCGGCGTAGGCCGGATCGGCGGCGCGGTCCAATCGCGGTTTCGTTAGCGGGGCAATTCCGTGGCGACGGCGGGGCCCGGCCGGGCCGTCAGCGGCAGGCGGCGCGGAGGGCGGCGATGTTGCGGGCGTAGTGCCCGGGCCGCCCTTGAAGACGGAGGAGCCGGCGACGAAGGCGTCGGCGCCGGCCTCGCGGCAGGCGCGCGATCGTGTCGGGGCCGATGCCGCCGTCGACCTGGAGCCAGATCGGCCGGTCGGCGATCATCTCGCGCAGCGCGCGGATCTTCGGCAGCATCGACGGCAGGAAGGCCTGGCCGCCGAAGCCGGGGTTGACCGTCATCACCAGGACCAGGTCGCATTTGTCGAGCACGTATTCGACCGCGGACGGGCGGGTCGCCGGGTTGAGCGCCACCCCGGCGCGGGCGCCGAGCTCGCGGATGCGGGTGAGGCTGCGGTCGAGGTGCGGGCCGGCCTCGGCGTGGACGGTGAGGATGTCGGCGCCGGCGTTGAGGAAGGCCGCAGGAAGGGGTCGGCGGGGGCGATCATCAGGTGGACGTCGAGCGGCGCGTGCGCGCCTGATGCCCTCAGCGCCGCGACCACGTCCGGGCCGACGGTGAGATTGGGCACGAAGTGCCCGTCCATGACGTCGATCTGCACCCAGTCCGCGCCGGCGGCCTCGACCGCGGCGACCTCCTCGCCGAGGCGGGCGAAGTCGGCCGACAGGATCGAGGGGATGATCTTCGGCTCCCGCGAGAAGGCGGGGGCGGTCACGCGCAGGCGCCGGATCAGGCTCGAGGTGTCCCAGCGGCCGCCGCCGATGCGCTGGACGTCCTTGTAGAACTGGTCGATCAGCGCGGTGGCGGGCAGCGCGGCGCCGTTGCGTCTCGGCCTCGGCGAGGCAGATGCCGAGGTCCTTGCGCATCCAGTCGACCGCGAAGCCGAAGTCGAACTTGTCCGCGAGCATGGTCGGGCCGCGGTTCTCCATCTGCCAGGAGCCGGCGGCGCCCTTGCCGATGACGTCGAGCACCGCCTGGCCGTCGAGGCCGGCGCGTGCGGCGAAGGCGAGGCCTTCGGAGAGGCCTTGCAACGAGGCCGGCGATGCAGATCTGGTTGACCATCTTGGTGAGCTGGCCGGCGCCGGCCGGTCCCATCAGCCGGCAGGCGCGGGCGTAGGCCGCGATCACCGGCTCGGCGCGGGCGTAAGGCTCGGGGTCGCCGCCGCACATCACCGTGAGCGCGCCGTTCTCGGCGCCGGCCTGGCCGCCGGAGACCGGCGCGTCGATGAAATGCCGGCGCCGCGCTCGGCCGCGGCGGCGGCGAGCTCGCGCGCGACGGCGGCGGAGGCGGTGGTGTGGTCGACGAAGACGGCGCCGCGGCCGAGCGTGGCGAAGGCGCCGTCGGCGCCGGTGGTGACGCTGCGCAGGTCGTCGTCGTTGCCGACGCAGGCGAAGACGATCTCGGCGCCTTCGGCCGCGGCGGCCGGGGTGGCGGCGCTGGAGCCGCCGTGCTTGGCCAGCCAGTCCTCGGCGCGGCTCGCCGTGCGGTTGTAGACGGTGACCTCATGGCCCTTGGCGGCGAGGTGGCCGGCCATCGGGAAGCCCATCACCCCGAGGCCGATGAAAGCGACGCGTGCCATGCAATCCCCCGTTAACCGTTCGTCCGTTGTATCGCTTCTAGTGGCCTGCTATCCGGGCGGGGTCAAGGCGACTGCGAAAGGATCCGGCGCGCATGGCGTTTCTGTTCCGGTGGCTGATGCGGGCGCGTTCTCGCCCTGGCCGCCCTCGGCGCCGGCGGCGCCGTGCTGGCGTACTATCTCGCCGGACAATCGCTTCCCGATTACTGACCGCGACGCTGACCCTGGACGGGCCGGAGCAGGAGATCGAGATCGTGCGCGACCGCTACGCGGTGCCGCACATCCTGTCGAAGACCGATCACGACGCCTTCTTCGGGCTCGGGCTGCGTGCATGCCCAGGACCGGCTCTGGCAGATGACGCTGCTGCGGCGCACGGTGCAGGGGCGGCTCTGCGAGCTCTTCGGGCCCGAGACGCTGGAGATCGACGAGCTGATGCGGGCGCTCGACCTCTACGGGCTGCGCGCGGGCGCGGTGGACGCTGCAGACCGACGCCACCCGGGCGGCGCTCGAGGCCTATGCCGACGGGGTCAACGCCTGGCTCAGGGTGGTGCAGGACGAGGCGCTCGGCCGCGGCGCGCCGGAGTTCTTCCTGTTCTCGCCGGACATCGCGCCCTGGTCGCCGGCGGACTCGATCGCGGTGCAGAAGCTGTTCGCGCTGCAGTTGACCGACAAGGCGGCGATGGAGACGCTGCGCGCGCGGCTGTCGCTGGCGCTGCCGCCGGAGCGGCTGCGCGACATCCTGCCGGATTCGCCGAACGCGCCGGTGATGGGGCTGCCGCAGTTCTCGCGAGCTTTTCGGCGATCTGCCGCGCCGCGCCGGTCGTCGCGGCGGCGGCGCGGCATCCGCTCGATCCGGTGCCGCGGCCGGGGCTCGCCGGCGCGTCGAACGCCTTCGCGGCGATGGGGCGGCGGACGGCGGGCGGCGCGCCGCTGCTGGCCACCGACCCGCACCTGGGCTTGAGCGCGCCGTCGATCTGGATGCTGGCGCGGATGGACCTGGCGAAGGGCCGGTGATGGGCGGGACGATCCCGGGGCTGCCGGCGGTGATCATCGGGCGCAACGCCGATCTCGGCTGGGGGCTGACCTCGAGCTATCTCGACGACCAGGACGTCTACATCGAGAAGCTGAACCCCGACGCGCCGGGCGAATACCTGACGCCGCAGGGCTTCGCGAAGTTCGAGACCCGCGATGCGGTGATCGGCGTGCGCGGCGCGGAACCGGTGCATTTCGAGCTGCGCTGGACCCGGCACGGGCCGGTGATCCCGGGCGACAACTTCGGCGTCGCGGCGATCACCCCGCCGGGGCACGTGGCGAGCCTGGCCTGGACCGCGCTGACCGCGGAGGACCGCTCGGTGGGTGCGGCGATCGCGCTGATGCGGGCGCGCTCGGTCGCAGGAGGCGACGCGAGGCGATCCGCGGCTATCTGGCGCCGTCGCTGAACGTGACGATGGCGGACCACGAGTCGATCGCGCTGCAGATGGCCGGCGCGGCGCCGCGGCGGCAGGCCGGCAACACCAGCCAGGGCCGGATTCCGGCGCCGGGGTGGCTCGCGGTCAACGACTGGCAGGGGATGCGCGGCTTCGACGAGAACCCCTGGGTGGTCGATCCCGCGAGCGGCATCGTGGTCAATACCAACAACCGCATCAGCGACGCGGCCTTCCCCGACCACCTGAGCTTCGACTGGGGCGACGCCTTCCGCATCGTCCGCGCCGGCAAGCTGCTCGGCGACCGGCAGTATCATACGCTGGAGAGCTTCATCGAGATCCAGACCGACACGGTGGCGGAGGACGCGCGGGTGCTGCTGCCGCTGATCGGGCGGGATCCTCTGGTATTCCGGCGCGCCGGCCGCCGGCGGGCACGCCGGAGCGGCAGCGGCAGGAGGCGCTGGCGCGGCTCGCGGCCTGGAACGGCGAGATGAGCGAGCATACCCCGGAGCCGATGATCTATGCGGCCTGGGTGCGGGCGCTGAAGCGGCGGCTGACCCAGGACGAGCTGGGGCCGCTGGTGGCGCTGGTGCCGGGCGCCGAGCCGGTCTTCATCGAGCGGGTCTATCGCGACATCGACGGCGCCGCGGCCTGGTGCGACATCCGCCAGACCAAGGAGAAGGAGGGCTGCACCGACATGGCGCGGCTGGCGCTCGACGATGCGCTGGTCGAGCTCGGCGAGCGCTTCGGGCCGAAGCTGGAGAGCTGGCGCTGGGGCGACGCGCATCAGGCGCTGCACCTGCACCAGACACTCGGCAACGTGCCGCTGCTGAGGTACCTGGTGAACATCCGCCAGAGCACGCCGGGCGGCGACTTCACGCTCTTGCGCGGCCAGACGCCGGGCGCGGGGGCGGAGCCCTACCTCAACGTCCATGCCGCGGGGTTTCGCGCGGTCTATGATTTCTCCGATCCGGACTCGAGCGTCTTCGTCATCGCCACCGGCGAGAGCGGGCATCCGCTGTCAAGGCACTACGACGATCTGGCGGCGCTGTGGCGGCGGTCGGAGTATATCCCGATGTCGCTCGACCCGGCGCTGGCGCGCGCCGGGGCGGTCGGGGTGACCCGGCTGCGCCCGGCGGCGGCGCCGGGCGCGAAGGTCAGCGGATGATGCGGCTGTACTTGGCGCCGGCGAGGCTGGCGTCGGCGATCAGCCCGCGCTGACCGAAGACCACCTCCTGGATCGGCCGGTTGATCTGGGCGGTGCTGATGCCGGCGGCGGCGCCGTCCTTCTGCACCACCACCGCGGCGTCGGCGCCGAGCTCCCAGCCGTCGGCGACGCGGAAGTCCTGCAGCGACTGCGCGGTCAGGAAGAACAGCGCCTGGTTGAACTCGGTGGCGCCGAAGGTGAGGCCGATGCCGACCGTGGACAGCGAGTAATAGTCGACCTTGGCCGGGCCGATGGTCAGTGCGCCCTCGCCGTAGGCGCCGGAGGCGAAGAAGCCGACCTTGCGGATCTTGGGGATCACCAGGATGCCCTGGGCGCGGGCGCCGAGCT
Organism: uncultured Alphaproteobacteria bacterium; assembly: GCA_963750745.1. Lineage (GTDB taxonomy): Bacteria > Pseudomonadota > Alphaproteobacteria > Rhodobacterales > Rhodobacteraceae > Amaricoccus. The sequence continues at coordinate 27,300 of CAVVSO010000026.1, forward strand.
CGTTGGCGCCGGGGACGTTCTGGTAGAGCTCGGCCAGCGCCTCGTCGACGTCGCGGTCGATCTTCTGGCGCGGCGTCAGGCCTTCGGCCGGCGGGGTGGATGTGCAGGCTGCAAGACCGCAGCCGGCCGCCGCCAGGAAGCTGCGTCGGGTCCAGGGCGTCATGGACAAGCTCCTTTATGCTCGGGTTCTGCCTGTTGACCGATCGAGGTGCCGGTTGCAAGCGAGTATTAACATATCTCGGGGCGCTACGCCAAGCCGCTACCACATATCGCCCGATACGCGAGTCGGTCGTCCAAGGATTGTCGCTGGCGCGGCCGGGCAGGCAGGCTATAACCGGCCGTCCCGATCCGCCCGCAGGTTCCCGATGCCGGTTTCCCGACCACAGATCGAGGCGCTGAGCCCCGCCGCGGCGCGGGGCATCTGGCTCGCCGCGCAGCGGCTCGACGCGCCGGCGCCGTTCGGCGCCGGGCCGGCGGCGACCGCGGCGGCGGTGGCGCACCTCGGCTACGTGCAGATCGACACCATCAACGTGATCGAGCGGTCGCACCATCACATCCTCTGGACCCGGATCCCGGAGTACCGCCGCGGCGATCTCGAGCAGGCGCTCACGGTGGACAAGAGCGTGTTCGAATACTGGACCCATGCGCTCGCCTATGTGCCGACCCGCGACTTCCGCTTCTTCCTGCCGGACATGGCGGACAGCCGCGCGGCGCCGAAGAGCTGGTTCAGCAACGTGACGCCGGAGGAGGTGCGCAAGGTGGTGGCGCGGGTGCGCCGCGACGGCGCGCTCAGCATCCGCGACATCGACGACGACGAGCTGGTGGAGAAGGACCATCTCTGGGCCAGCCGCAAGCCGTCCAAGCGCGCGTTGCAGCTCGCCTTCTTCCAGGGGCTGCTGACGGTCAGCGCCCGCACCGGCATGCTGAAGACCTACGAGCTGACCGGGCGGCATTTCGGCTGGAAGGTGCGGCCGCGGCCGGCGAGCGAGCGGCAGCGGCTCGACTATCTGCTCGACCGGGCGCTGCGGGCGCAGGGGGTGGTGAGCCTTTTGTCGATCGCCCAGCTCGCGGCGGCGCGCAAGGCGGCGATGCTGGCGCTGATCGAGGCGCGGGTGCGGCGGGGCAAGCTCATGCCGGTGACGCTCGCCGCCGCCGGCCGGACGCCGCACTGGATGGTGCCCGGAGACCGCGGCGCCGGAGGCGGCCGGCGAAGTCGTGCACATCCTGTCGCCGTTCGATCCGCTGGTGATCCAGCGGCGGCGGCTGAAGGAGTTCTTCGGCTACGAGCACCGCTTCGAGGCCTATGTGCCGAAGCAAAAGCGGCGGCTCGGCTATTTCGCGCTGCCGGTGCTGGTCGGCGACCGGATCGCGGCGGCGATCGACACCAAGGCCGACCGGGCGGCGCGGGCGCTGCTGATCCAGCAGTGGACCTGGGTCGGACGGCGGCCCGCGCGACGGCGATAAGGCGCGGATCGAGGCGGCGCTGGAGCGATTCGAGCGGTTCCAGTTCGAGGGCCGCGTGAGCTGCGCCGGGGCCGGCGACCGCGCGGAAGGCTGGAAAAAGGGCTGGAAAGCGGCGGGATCAGCTGATCCGGCTGCCACTTTTTTACGGTGAACGCCAGCGATCCGCGGCGACCGCCTAGGGGAGAGCTTCGAAGTCGCTGCGGCGGTGGCCCTCGACCAGCGCGCGCAGGCCGTCGGGGGCGAGGACCTCGACGGCGTCGCCCCATTGGTAGAGGTGCCAGGCCATCTCGAGCCAGCCGGAGGCGCGGAAGCGCACCACGAGCGACCCGTCGGGCTGGTCTTCCAGCGTCTGGTCCGGGTGGAAGACGAACGCGCGCGCCGTCGCCGCCGCGGCCGGGCGTGAAGCGCCAGACCACCTCGCCGAAGCGCGGCTCGTCCTGGTAGGAGCCGAAGGCCCGGGCGGCGTGGGCGGCGATGTCGAAGCCGGGCTCGCGGACGAAGCTCGATCCGAGCAGCCGCGCGGCGCGGATGCGGTCGACGCGGAAGTGGCGCGAGGCCCGGGTCGCGGTCCTCGTCGCGGGCGACGAGGTAGCGGCGCATGCCGAGGAGCAGGCCGTGCGGCGCGACGCGGCGCTCGGCCGGCGCGCCGTCGGCGCCGGCGTAGGTGATGGCGAGGAGGAACGGGCCTTTCAGCGCCTCGGCGATGGTCTCGAGGACGCCGGGCGCGGCGCGCACCATCGGGCCCGGGCGGGCGGCGAAGCCCTGGGCTTCGAGCAGCGCCTCGGCGTCGGCCTCGGCGCGGCGGGCGTGCGGGCCGGGCATGATCGCGAGCAGGCGGTCGCGCAGCGCCGCGAGCGCGGCGACGTCGGGCGAGGCGCCCTCGCGCTCGGCGCGGCGGATCGACATCTCGAGCGCGGCGAGCTCGTCGTCGCGGATGCCCTGGAAGCGGGCGAGGCCGGGGTCGCGCAGCTTCCAGCGGCGCCGGCGGTCCTCGTCGGTGCGGATCTCGACGCCGGGGAAGGTGTCCTCGAGCGCGCGGGCCATGCGCTGCGCGGTGCGGTGGTCGGCGTCGAAGGCCTCGGCGATCTCGGCGAGCGAGACGCCGGAATGCCGCGCCGCCGCCATCTCGGCCAGCCGCATCAGATCCCGGGCCTTGGCGTGCGACATGGAGCTCTCTTCGAGCAGGTCGCCTCGCGCATAGCAAATGTCCGGCGCTGCGCCAGCTGCGGTTCGGTCCGAGATTGCGGCGATTCGCTGTTGCACTTCCAGACTGTTGCAGGCCGCATCTTAAGCCAGGTATGCGTTTGCTACGCTTCCGGTTGAGTTCATCCGCCGTCAGAGGCTATGCTACGCAGTGACAGGATTTGTCACCGGCGGGGCGCAGAACGAAGGCGCGGGCAACTCGCCCCGCGGGTGGGTGCTCCGGTCGGGGTGGGGCGCTGAGGCGGAGGGGCGGAGAGATGCAGCGTAACGAGTATGGTGTTCTTCTCTCCGCCTCGGACCTCATGCGCTTTTCCGGATGCGCGCACGCGACGACGCTCGACCTGGCGCATATGGCGGGAGGGGGGCCCGCGCCGGGGGAGGACAGCGAGGACGCGAAGCTCCTGCAGCGCCACGGCGACGCCCACGAGGCGCGTCACCTGGCGGCGCTCAGGGCCGCGGGCCGGGGCGTCGTCGAGGTCGATCGCGCGAGGGCTGAGCCTCGCGGCAGGGGGTGGCGGTTACCCGCGAGGCGCTGGCCGGCGGCGCCGAGGTGGTGTTCCAGGGCGCGCTCGCCGGCGGCGCCTGGGGCGGCTGGACCGACTTCCTCGAGCGGGTCGAGCGGCCGTCGGCGCTCGGGGATTTCTCCTACGAGGTGGCGGACACCAAGCTGAAGCGCAAGCCGCACCCGAAGCACGTGCTGCAGCTCGCGCTCTATTCCGACCTTCTCGCCGGGGTGCAGGGGGTGGCGCCGGAGCAGGCGCATGTCGAGCTCGGCGACGGCACGCGGGCGACGATCCGGCTCGCCGAGGTCGCGGCCTATGCCCGGCGGGTCCGCGGGCGGCTGGAAGCCTTCGTCGCGCGGCCCGAGCCGACCCGGCCGGTGCCCTGCGCCGACTGCCCGCTCTGCCGCTGGCGCGAGCATTGCGCGGCGACGCTCGCGGCGGAGGACAGCCTGTTCCGCGCCGCGAACATCACCCGCGGCCAGGTGGCGAAGCTCGAAGCGGCCGGGGTGCACAGCCTGACCGCGCTGGCAGCGCGCCGGGAGCCGGTGCGCGGCATGGCGGCCGAGACGCTGGCGCGGCTTGCGGCGCAGGCCGGTCTCCAGGCGGCGCGGATCGCGGGCGGGGCGCCGGCCTTCGCGCTGCGCCCGGCGGTGCCCGGCAAGGGCTTCGACCTCATGCCGGCGCCGGACCCGGGCGATATCTTCTACGACATCGAGGGCGACCCGCACGTCGAGGGCGGGCTCGAGTATCTGCACGGCCTCTGGGCGCCCGACGCGGGCTTTCGCGCGATCTGGGCGCACGACCGGGACGCCGAGCGCGCGGCGCTCGTCGCGGTGCTCGACGCGTTCCGGGCGCGGATCGCCGCGCATCCGGGCGCGCGCATCTACCACTACGCCGCTTACGAGGTGACGGCGCTGCGGCGGCTGACGGCGGTTCACGGGCTCGGCGAGGCATTCCTCGACCGGCTGCTGCGCGAGCGGCGCTTCGTCGATCTCTACGCGGTGGTGCGCGGCGGCGTGCTCGCCTCGGAGCCCGACTATTCGATCAAGTCGCTCGAGGTCTTCACCGGCATCGAGCGCGCGGGCGAGGTGAAGACCGCCGGCGGCTCGGTGGTCGCCTACGAGCGCTGGCTCGAGGAGCGCGACGCCGCGATCCTCGCCGAGATCGAGGACTACAACCGCATCGACTGCGTCTCGACGCAGAAGCTGCGCGACTGGCTGGTCGCGATCCGCCCGGCCGGGCCCTGGCCGGCGCTCGCGCCCGACCGGGGCGGCGACGAGGCGGCGGAGGACGCCGAGGCGGCGGCAGCTGCGGGCGGCGCTCGCCGCCTCGGGGCTCGACGCCGGGCGGCAGCAGCTGCTCTTCGACCTCGGCTTCTTTCATCGGCGCGAGGCGAAGCCGGCCTACTGGGCGATCTTCGACAGCCTCGGCAAGGACAGCGACGCGCTGATCGACGATCTCGACTGCCTCGGCGGCCTCGTGGCGATCGGGCCGGCGCGGACGGAGAAGCGTCGATGGTCCGCGACTACCGCTTTCCCGAGCAGGAGACCCGGCTGAAGCCCGGGCTGCCAGCCGACCGCGCCGCTGGCCGATCCCTACCTCTCGGTGACGCTCGCCGGCCCTCGACCGCGGCGCCCGCACGGCCACCGTGAAGATCGGCGCCGGCAGGGGCATCGCCCTGCCGGACCGGCTGTCGCTGCATCCGCCGGCGCCGCTGCCGCACCGACGGCCTCGCCGCCGCCGTGCGCGACGTGATCGCCGACCAGTGCGGTCCGCGGCGGTTCGGCGCGCTCGACGACCTGCTCGCGCGGCGGCCGCCGCGCCTCGACGGCGGGCCGGCGGACGACATCCTCGCCGGCGCCGATCCGGTCGCCGGCACGCTGCGCGCGGTGCTCGGGATGCAGGACAGCGTCCTGCCGATCCAGGGGCCGCCCGGCACCGGCAAGACCTACGTCGCCGCGCGGGCGATCCTCGCGCTGGTCGCCGCCGGGCGCCGGGTCGCGGTGGCCTCCACCAGCCACGAGGCGATCGGCAACCTGCTGCGCGGCTGCCTCGACTGCGCTGCCCGACGCCGCGACCGGCCTGACATCGAGAACGTCGCGGTGGCGCACAAGCTCGGGACCGGCGAGGACCGCTACGACGCGGCGACGCCGATCCACCGCTCGCGCAGGACCGACGATCCGGCGTGGCGGACCGCCGACGTGGTCGGCGGCACCGCCTTCCACTTCTGCCGGCCCGAGTTCGAGGGCGCCTTCGACACGCTCGTCGTCGACGAGGCCGGGCAGGTCGGGCTCGCCAACCTGCTGGCGATGGGCCGCTGCGCGCGCAACATCGTGCTGGTCGGCGACCCGCGCCAGCTGCCGCAGGTGGTGCAGGGCGCGCATCCCGGCGCCGCCGGCCTCTCCTGCCTCGAGTGGCTGCTCGGCGAGCATGCCACCGTGCCGCCCGACCGCGGCATCTTGCTGCCGGTCACCCGCCGGATGCATCCCGACCTCTGCCGCTTCGTCTCGGAGCAGGTCTACGAGGGCCGGCTCGCCAGCCACCCCGACACCGCGCGCCAGCGCGTCGCCGGCACCCGCTGGCCCGAGGCCGGCGCGCATCTCGTCGCGGTGCCGCATGACGGCAACGCCCAGGTCTGCCGCGAGGAGGTCGCCGCGATCCGCGCCGCGATCGCCGAGCTGACCGGCGGGCTCTGGACCGACCGCGATGGCGTCGACCCGGGCGCTGCGCGACGAGCGACATCATCGTCGTCGCGCCCTACAACGCCCAGGTGAACGCGCTGCGCGAGGCGCTGCCCGAGCGGGTCCGGGTCGGCACCGTCGACAAGTTCCAGGGCCAGGAGGCGCCGGTCTGCCTGGTCTCGATGACCGCCTCCTCGATCGAGGAGGTGCCGCGCGGCATGGGCTTTCTCTTCTCGCTCAACCGCATCAACGTCGCGGTCAGCCGCGCCAAGGCGCTGGCGCTGGTCTTCGCCGCGCCGCGGCTGCTCGACGCGCGCTGCGCCACGGTCGAGGAGGTCCGCCTCGTCAACACCCTCTGCGCGCTGCCGCTCGCCGGCGCGCGCCCGGGGGACGCCGCATGATCCGCTTGCTGCATGCCGCGGGCCTGCACCCCGCGGCTCTGACCGAGGAGATGCGAATGGGTGATCCCGCTGCTGCCGCCGCTGCGCGGCCTCGACGAGAATGCCGGCGATGTCGAGGGCGCAGGCTACGGACCGCGGGCGGGGCGGCGCCGGGCCGTTGGCGTGGCGGCCGTTGTCCTGTCGGTGGCGGCGGTGGTCCTCCTCGTCGCGCTGGCAGGTGTATTGTGAGCGCGGAGTTCTGCGGAGCAAGGGCTTGCGGGGTGGAGTTCATGGTACCGACGCCCCGGCTTGAACGGGGGACCCCCAGATCCACAATCTGAAGGTCGATAATTTCGGCTTGTTTCGCTGAGTTTCGCGCAACCGCATAGCACACTGAAAAATAGACCAAAGGTGCCGACCCGGATATCTACGCCGCGCTGAGTTTCGTGTAGTGTGGTAGGCAGGTGGTAGTTAGGATGCGAGATGGCCGGCGGATTTCGTAAGGCGAAGCTGACCCAGACAGCGGCGGACCGAGCTCTTCCCGAGGCCAGCCGATATGTGATTGCCGACACGCGAGATAGCCGGGTTTTGGTTGGTGGTACTCTCCACGGGGCGCAAGTCGTTCATGCTTCGCTACCGGGTCGGCGGCGGCCGATCGGCACGCCAGCGCGAGCCCAAGATCGGTGAGTGGCCCGCCATGAAAGCGGAACGGGCGCGAGCAATTGCCTCGGATTGGTCCGCGCAGGTGCGGCTGGGCGGCGACCCAAGTGCGCAGCGAAAGGCGCATCGAGAGGCGCCGACGATGCAGACGCTCTCGATCGCTTCCTCACTGACCATGCCCGAGCGACGAAAAAGGCATCGAGCGTCGCCGAGGACGAGAGCTTGCTCAAGCATATCTCCTTCCGGCGTTTGGCCGCCGAAAGGTTGCGGAACTCTCACGGAGCGACGTCGACAAATTCCACAAAACACTGGCTTCCAAAGCCCTACCGGGCCAACCGAGCAGTTGCGCTGTTGTCGAAGGCTATGAACCTGGCAGAGGTTTGGGGCTGGCGGGCTGACGGATCCAACCCATGTCGGCACATCGCGAAGTTCGCCGAAAGAAAGCGGGAGCGGTGGTTGACGCAAATGAGCTGGCGGCGCTCGGGAGGTATCTAGGACCGCTGAGATTGATGGAGCGGTGACGCTTCGGCCGCGAGAAGGAGGTCCGCCCAACTCGAGCGAGTTCCAATCTCAACCTTGCGGTCGCCGCAATCCGGCTACTCGTCCTAACGGGTGCTCGGAAGGGCGAGATTTTGGGACTCCAGTGGGCATGGATCGACAAGGCGAACCGCCGCGCGAACCTGCCCGACAGCAAGACTGGCGCCAAATCAATTGTGTGCCTCCGCCAGCACTTGCAGTGCTGGAGGCGCTCCCGCGGGTCGAGAGAAATCCTCACGTGATTGTTGGCAGGCAACCCGAGGCTGCGCTTGTGAACCTAAAGGACCCATGGGCCGCCATTCGGGAAGCTGCTGGGTTGGATGGCGTTCGCATTCACGACCTCCGGCATTCCTTTGCCAGCGTGGGCGCAGCCGCCGGCATGTCGCTTCCGGTAATCGGAGCGCTGCTCGGTCATACCCAGCCCAACACAACAGCGCGCTATGCACCTCTCGGACGATCCTCCTGCGAGTGGCCGCAGCGGATATCGGCGGCCGCATTGGCGTCCGCGATGGATGCGCCGGTCCGGGGGTCTGGCGCGCGATTCCAAAGGAACTCTGACTGATGGCCAAGCCCAAAAAAATCGGAGTGCCCATCAGAGAAATCCTCAGGGCAAGAGCAGCGCTCGGAGACTATGACACTCTGGGTTGATCTAATGATCAACACGAGCCTGCTTACGGACGCATTAAGCGCCGCGAAATATCTCCGATAGAAATGGTGATCGGAGATTTGTGTAATTACTATTGGGAGTACAAGCAAGGAAACCTTTCACTGGACGAGTTAAATATCCTTATGGAAGGATGGAATCAATTTCCCTGCGTAAAAATTCCATTGATGCACTTTGAGGCCATTATGATGGGATTTTCATACTATCATGGAAGAGGCGGGGAGGTTGAGCTAGGCGAAGCGTTCCGATTAGAGGGTGGCGGTCAAGGCAAGCGGAAGAAGATTGAGCGTCTGCTGAACTTGCAACGCGATCTGGCAATCTGCAACGAACTGGACACGCTGCGAGCTAAGGCAGAGATATCTGAAACTTCCATATCCTTGAAAGCGTTTTCGAAGCGCTCGCCGAAAATTACGCAAAGCAAAAGCTTAAGTCACCCCCTACTGTCGAATGATTCGTAGGGCTTATAAGCGCTACGGAGAGCGCGTTAGAGCTGTTGGGGTGGCTGCGTTGATCGGGGGCGCGACTTCGTGAAGTGGTGATCTAGATCAAAGACACTTAGCGCGACCATGGTACTCCGTAAGAACGGCGGCATGTTGCGAACCGTTCCGAAGAACGGAGCACTGGATGCACCCGAGTGAATTTACAAAGCGGCTGTTGAGCCGGGACGATATCGAAAACGAGTACGGAATCACGCGTCGTTGGCTGGAGCTAGCGGCGCATCGTGGTGATGGGCCGCCGATGCGGAAAATAACTGCGCGGATGGTGCGCTATGAGCGCAACGAGTTTGATGCTTGGCTGACCTCCTGTCGCGTCGCTACTGCAAGCGAGGCGGCCTGAGCCATGCTGCGACATGAAGAACCCCGGCTCGCTTGCGACGGCCGGGGCTGAAGAAATCGCCACTAAGTCTACTGATTGCGACAGAAAATAACACGACTGGCCTGAAACACAACCCTCCGGCAGAAGGACGCCCTTGCCACGACACGTGGGTGAGCATCGGCCTGCTTGCCGCACAGCAAGTTCGGCGGGCGACTACACCGGCTGGTGGCGCATGAGCTTCCGCGACAGCAACGAGGCCGCCTTCCGCCGCGCCGTCCGCGACGCCATCAGGAAGTCGGCGCTGACCAAGAGCGAGCAGGCCGTGACGCTGGCCCTCGCCAACCTCTGGTTCCACCACAAGGCCCCGAAGGGCGTGATGCATCCCGGCCGCGCAGCGGCTCGCGCGCAAGGCGCGCGTCTCGATCAGGACGGTCAGCCAGCACCCTCGCCAAGCTGCGAGAGGCCGGCGTGCTTGCTCGCGGTCGGCTACGCCAAGGGCGGCAGGAACGTCGACCCGGTACAGGCTGCGGCCGATCCGGCTGATGGTGTTCTGCGGCGCCAAGCTCCCGAGCTGGGTGGACGGCGAGCTCGCACCGTGCCGACGAGAATGTCCCGCTTTCGAGGCCGAGATGTCCCGCTTTACCGGGGACAAAATGTCCCACGGATCTTAGTGACGTAGCGAAGCGCTCTTCCGGAACGTCGAAGACGCAGGTTGCAGCGTCGCTCCGAGTTGTCGGAGGGCGTCATGCTTGATGGGTTTTTCCCCAGCCAAGAACCGAAAACGCTCCGTCCGCATCAGGTCGAGGCGATCCGCCTTGTCAGGTCATCTCTTGGCAAGGGCAATCGTCGGGTCGTGCTTCAGGGTCCGGTCGGCTTCGGCAAGACGCTCGTCGCCGCGAGGATCATCGAGGGAGCCGTGGCCAAGGGCAACTCGGTGATCTTCACCGCGCCCACGGTGAGCCTGATCGACCAGACCGTCGCTGCCTTCGAGGCCGAGGGCATGAGCGGGATCGGGGTGATGCAGGCGAACCATCCCCGCACCGATCCCCTGGCCAGGGTTCAGGTGGCGTCTGTGCAGACCCTCGCCAGGCGGGGCATTCCGCACGCGGCGCTGGTGATCGTCGACGAGGCGCATATCCGGGCGAAGGTGATCGAGGACCTGATGGTCGAGCGGCCGGACGTGTTCTTCGTCGGCCTGTCGGCGACGCCATGGAGCGAAGGGCATGGGCCTGCTCTGGCAGGACCTGGTGGTGCCGTGCACGGTGGCGAGCCTGATCGAAGCGGGGTACCTGTCTCGGTTCACGGTGTACGCGCCGGACGTCCCCGACCTGTCGCGGGTGCGGGTCAAGCGCGGCGAATTCGCCGAGGCGCAGCTTGCCGAGGTCATGGGCGACGCGAAGCTCGTGGGCTCGGTGGTCGAGACGTGGCTGGAGAAGGGCGAAGACCGCCCGACCCTGGTCTTTGGCGTCAACCGCGCTCACGCCGCTCGCCTGACCGAGGAGTTCATCTCGGCGGGCGTCGCTGCCGCCTACGTCGACGGCACGGTCGATGGCGTTATGCGCGGACGGATCGGTGATCAGTTTCGTGCCGGCGAGGTTCGGGTGATCTGCTCGGTGCGGACCATGACCACCGGCGTCGACCTGCCGGTCTCGTGCATCTGCGACGCGGCACCGACCCGCAGCGAGATGCTGCATTGCCAGAAGATGGGGCGCGGCCTGCGGGTCAATCCCGGCACCGAGGACCTGGTGGTGTTCGACCACGCCGGCAACTCGCTGCGGCTCGGGCTGATCACCGACATCCACCACGCGGAACTCGACCGCAGCAAGCCCGGAGAGCGCCAGCAGAAGACCGCTCGGGCCGAGAGGCTGCCGAAGCCCTGTCCTGGATGTGGGGCGCTCACGTCGGGCCGATGCTGCCCCTCCTGCGGCGCAGATCGTCGGCCGGTCGGGAGCATCGAGCAGGTGGAGGGTGATCTGGTCGAGATCACCGGCGGAAAGGCGCGGCCGATCTCGATGTCGCTGAAGACCGAGCGGCTGGCCGGCCTGAAGTGGATCGCCATGCAGCGCGGCTACAAGCCCGGCTGGGCGGCGCAGCAGTTCCGCAACTGGCATGGGGTCTGGCCGGCGAACGGAATGAACCCGACGCCGCGGGCGCCTTCGCTGCGAGGTGTCCAACTGGATCAAGGCGCAGCAGATACGCTGGGCGAAGTCGCAGGCCAAGTCCCGGAGCACATCCGATGCGGCATGAACGCACCACCGACGCGGCTCGCGGGCGCTGGCGCGGCATCCTGGCCAACCTGGGAATGCCGGAGAGCTACCTGAGCGGCAAGCACGGACCGTGCCCCTGCTGCGCGGAAGGCAAGGATCGCTTCCGCTTCGACGACCGGGAAGGCAGGGGCACCTGGATCTGCAATCAGTGCGGCGCCGGCGACGGTATGGCGTTGGCGATGCGGTTCACCGGGCTCGGGTTCGCCGCTGCCGCTGCGAAGGTCGACGAGATCATCCGGAACGTGAAGCCGGAGAGCATTCGACCGAAGCGGGAGCTGACCGACGGCGAGCGGCAGGCTGCACTGCGGGCGCTGTGGGCCGAGACGCAGAAGGCCAAGCGACGGTGACCTACTCCACGCCTATCTCGCCAGCCGCGGCCTCGCGGTGGACGTGCCGGCGGACCTCCGGATCGCTCCGAAGATCAGGGACGGCGAGGGCGGCATTCGCCCGGCGATGGTGGCGATGGTGCGGGACAGCACGGGGCGCCAGTAACGCTGCACCGGACGTTCCTGCGGCCGGACGGCTCCGGGAAGGCAGAGATGCAGAGACCGCGCAAGCTGATGCCCG
>CAVVSO010000027.1:0-8351 GCA_963750745.1 uncultured Alphaproteobacteria bacterium
AAACTCCTCCAGCAGATCATCCAGCTGCAGCTCACCCGGCCCTGAGGCCCATCGAGGATCGCCTCGCCGATCTCCCGGCGCTAGCAGAGCGGCCAACCATAGTATCCCGTCACCCCTCCTCTGTGGCGAAGTAGCCGAGCATGGTGGCGACGGTTGACGGCTCGGCATCGCTATCAGCCACGTAGCAGATCAGCACCACTGCACCTCGACCTCGGAAACCTCATCTGCCCGCACTCTAGGCCGATCCGCCTTTTCACGCTGAGCTATCGCAATGTCGAGGACCCCTGCTCCTCGATCATCACAATTACCGCCACCGCCTCGTTCGCGGCCGCGAACCAGCCGGGGTCGCCGCTGAAGCCCGCGGCGCTCACGGCTCAGAGCTGCGCGAGCGTCGGCGGGGCGGCGCCGAGCCACCCCCTCTCGTAGAGTGCCCGCGCCGCTGCCGCGCCGTCTGCGTCGCCGCGGGCCGCCCGCGCCTCGGCCAGCCCCCAGTATGCCCAGGCATTGTCCGGGTTCTCGACCAGCGTCGCGAAGAATTGCTGCTCCGCCCGCTCGGTCTGCCCGTCCATCAGCAACGCGGCGGCGAGGGTCTGACGCACCGGGTACCACCAGAACGGCGGCTCGGTGTACTGGATCACGGATTGGATGTCGCTGGCCTGCAGTAGATGGTCGATCGCCACGGGCAGGTCGCCCTCCGCGATCGCAGTCCGCCCCAGCACCAGGTGCTGCATGATCTGCAGCACGTCGGGGGCCGGCGTCCACGGCACCGCGGTCGCCCAGTCGGTCGCCGCGTCGATCTCCGCGAGTGCCGCCGCCTCGGCGCGCGCCTCGTCCAGATGCCCGAGCCGCGCCGCCGCCTCGCCGCGCATGTAGTGCCACGCCGCCTTGATCAGCGGCAGGTCGGTCTCGGGCTCCGGGACGGCGAGCAGCGCCTCGAGCGTGCCGGTCTCGCCGAACTGGAGCTGCGCGGTCCAGGGCGCATACTTCAGGTACTGGATCCAGCCCTCCATGTCGGCCATCTCCATGGGCAGCGCCGCGTCGAGCCGCTTCGCCATCGCGAGCGCGGTGTCGGCGGCGCCCGACATCTGCGCCGTGGTCATCACGAAGTGCAGGTTGTGCGGGTAGTAGCCGTAGCGGTAGGCGGCGCTCGCCGCATCGCCCGCCGAGGCGAGGTAAGCCTCGTCGACGGCGACGGCGACGACGTTGGCCTCAAGCGCCTCCTTGAACATGCCGACCCGGTACCAGGTGTGGCCCGGCATGTGCACGAGATGCCCGGCCCCCGGCGTCAGTCCCCCGAGCCGCGCGGCATAGGGCAAGGACCGCCATGGGTCGTTCGACGCCTCGGTCAGATGGATATGCAGGTGGATCGCCAGCACATGGTCGGGGTTGCGCGCGAGCACCGCCTCCGTCCGCGCCAGCGCGGTGGCGGCGTTGCCCTTCGCCACCCGGCCGCCCGGCTCCCAGTAGTCCCAGGGCTGGGTGTCCATGATCGCCTCCGCGGCCAGCGCCTGCGCCTGGTCATGATCGGGGAAGCGGTCGGCCACCACCTGCATCGCCTCGCGAGTAGGCGACGTCGAGCGCCGCCCGGTCGGCGTCGGGCGCGTCCGAGTAGCGCGCCTGCAGTGCCTCGATCAGCGCGCGCTCCACCTCGCTCGCCCCGGCCGCCTTCTGCAGCGCGAGGTGCGCGGCCTCGACCGCCCGCGGGTTGTCCGCCGGGTCCATCACCTTGTTGATGTTCGGCCCGAGCGCGTAGGCCTCGCCCCAGAGGCACATGGCGCAGTCGGGGTCGAGCGCCTGGGCCGCGCGGAAGGCCCGCACCGCCTCCGCATGGTTGAACCCGTCGGTCAGCCCCATGCCTTGCGCGAAATACGGCCGCGCCGCGTCGTTCACCGTCGCGTCCATCACCCCCGAGGCGGCCCCGAGGATCAGAGGCGGCGGGACCGCCGCCGCGTTCGGATGGTGGCCGCGTAGGCGGCCGCCGCCGACGAGGAAGCGGGCGAGGAGCGGCGGCTGGCCGCCCGGGCGCGTGCGGCAGATGCTGGAGAGGTAGGCGAGGGGATCGAACTGCCCGGCTGCGGGCGCAGCCCCCTCGTCGGAAGGCTGGTACTCGACGAACGTGACGGAAGGCACCGCAAGGCTGAATGCGCAGATGGCAGCGCCGGCAAGCAGCGTGGACCGCATCTGTCCCTCCCTAGACCCGCGCTCCGGAAACGCGCCGCGCCTCGCGGGTCGACCGGACGCGGCGCACTGCCTGCATCATACCACCGTCGAGGCGGCCAGGCCACGCCTGCACCGCCTCGACGAACGTCCCGGACCCCGAAATCTGCCGATAGCCCGGGCTGTCCGTCACATGAACCTCACGATCGGACCCGTATTTCACCGCGGCCTCGATCATACGCGGCTATGCCCTGAGCGGCTCTTCAATAGTCTGCGGTGAGGACCGCGGTGCTCCGACTACAAGAGGGACGATTGCGGAGGAGGCCGGGGCCTAAAACGAGGCTCAGCCTGCTCGTGCGGGTCATGGCTAAAGCTTCGACTGGGTATATTCCCGATTGTGCTTCAGGAGCGAGGACTTCGGGGCGCGAGCGAGACCCTCGTCATAGATCGCTAGGGCGCCGCGCCAGTCCTCCCGGTCGAGCGCCTGCTTGGCCCAGGTGTCGAAGGCGAACTCGTAGAGCTTCTGCGCCACTTCATCGCTGAGAACGGGACTTGCGGCTTCGACGCTTCCGACCGCCGCCTCGAACGCCCCCGACCCAACCTTTCCCTCGACGAAGGCGAAGAGAACGCCCGCCACTGCCTCCGACACGTTTGTCCGATCGGGCAGAGCGATCTTGGCCTGCGTCGCCGCCTCGCGAAAGCCATCGATCCCGCTCTTGTCGAGCGATCCGCGCGTCCATTCCTGCGACCAGGTAGGCGGCGTTTTGGCCGAGCTGGTAGGAGGACGGCGCCAACGCCAAGCCGGCGGCATACTTCTCCGCGGCACCGCGCCAGTCGCCGGCGGCCATCCGCTCCCGCGCCCACGCATCGAAGATCATCTCCGCCGCGGTCACACGCGCCTCCTCGCCGAGGTATGCCTCGACCTCGCGTCGGTAGGTGTCGGCCTCGGCCAAGGGACCCGGCGCGCACGAGATCGTCGAGCCGGCGGAGGCTCTCGCTCTCGGAAACCTGCTGCACCTTGTCAAGGTCCGGGAAAGATCGCGGCCAGCCGTTCGGTGACCGCTTCGGCGGCCGGCCGGCACCCTCGGCGCGGTGGGCGCTCGCAACCCATTCCTGCATCAGGAAGTCCCGGTTATGCGAAGAAGCGAGCTGTCGGGAAACGCCTTCAGCCCTTCGGCGTATATGAGCGCCGCGGCCTCGAACTCTCCCCGATCCAGACGGGGTCGGGCATTTGTGTCGTAGACGTATTCGCCCACGGCGACTCCCTCTGAGTCGGCCAGGATGCCATTTGCCCGTCGCAGCAGGGCGAGGGCCGACTCGATCTCGCCCGCATCGGCGAGCGGTTTCACGTTGCGCCAGACGAATGCCGTCGTCGCCTCCTCGAGGTCGTCGTGCGCATCATACTGCGTGCGGAGCGTCGCGAGCACTGCCAGCCCCCCGTCGAAGTCCTGTGTAGAGGTCCATTCCTGCGCCAGGAACGCCAAGGTGCGGTCGAGCGACCAGTCGTCGGGGTAGGACTGCAGACCCTTCAGCAGGACATCGTCGGCCCGCTTGAAGTCGCCACGCTCGATTTCGGCGTTTGCCCAGCGCAGATAGACGCCGGCTCGCCAGGAATCGAGCTCCGCGCGCGCCGGCGGCGGCAATTGACCGAAGCCCGGGCTCGGTCGTCTCCAGGGCGGCCGCGAAGCTGCCTTGCTCCGCGAGCTGCTCGCCGGGCCGGAGGAAGGCCATCGCCTGCATCTCTTCGAAGCCACGGTCTGGCAGCACGACCGCCGCGCGTTCAAGTGTGGCGATCGCTCCGTCCGCATCGCCGGCATCGATCCGGGACATCGCCCACTGCGTCCAGAGCGCCTCATGATTGTGGGCGATGCCGGCGTCCGATGGCGCCAGCCGCGCTCCCAGGCCGGCAATCTCTACTCCGCGCTCCCAGTCGCCTTGCTGGGCGAGCTCGGCGCTCCAATTCGCGAGGGCAGCGATCGCGTTCTTGACCGCGGAGACGAACTCCTGGTCGAGCGACATAGCCCGGAAGTTGGCGACGAGCGCCTCACGGTAGCGTCCGGCCTGCAGGTCCGCGACGGCGTGATTGTAGTAGATGAGTGCCGCTAGCCCGGCGGCGCCGATCTCCCGGCGGTTGGCCTTGTCCGACTGGGGGATGTAGCGAAAGCCGGTCAGCTCCTCGAACGCCGCGATCCGTTCGCGGGCGGGATTGAAGCCGTCGGCGGTGGTGGTCTCGACGTCCATATGGTCGGCGCCGTCGTAAACGATCGAGAAGGCGTGGTCGGGGACCTCTATCGCCCGGGCGTCGAGGTCGAGCTCAAGGGCGAGGATGTTGTAGAGCACCGCGGACGAGACGCAGTTGAACTTGCCGGTGTCGAGCAGGACCGAAAGGTCGGTCTGCTCGCTCTGGTATCCGCCGGTGAGCACCCGCTCGTGGACCCAGCGGAGCAGCGCCTCGCCCCGTGTGGCGGCGGGAGCGTCCGCCGGGACGGCCGCGCTCGCCTGGCGCGCCAGGTCTTCGAGCCGACTGAGATAGCCCGTCCGCTCCGTCAGATCGTCCACTCCCGATGCAATGAGCGCAGCATCCGCGAGCTGGTCCGCTCCGAAAGGCCCATCGTCCGGCGGCGTGCTCCACCACCACCGAGCGACACCGCGTCGTCAGTCTGGAGGCTGGTCAGGACGTCGATAACCCGCGCCGGCGCCTCGGCGAAAGCATACTCAGTCTCGGGCGGGCCGATGTGGCCCATCACGGCAAGCTCGCCCAGGGCGACCGACGTGGCCTGCGGCTGCGGGAAGAGGCGCACCATGATCCAGCGGGCTCCGGCCGGCCGGAAGCCGAACGCCTGCTCCGCCCCGTCCTGCTCCACGGTCTCGATCCGCAGCGAGCGGTAGCCGGAGTCCGCGGAAACCATGGACACCAGCAGGTCGACGCGCGCCGGCCGCGGCTCGCCCGCGGCCTCGGAGAAGCGGAGGACGACCTCCTCGGGCGAGACGATCTGTTCCTCCGAAGCCGTAGACCAGCTCAACAGGCGCCGCGCTTTCGGCTTCAAAGACGGCGACAGTGGAGGCATCGGCGTCGACGAGCTCTGGGGCGCCTTCAGTCCGACCGGCGAGCGCCTTCGCCTCAAGCGCAGCGCCGGCGGCTCGCAAGAGGTTCTCGGGGTCGGCGGAGTGCGCCGGGCACGTCAACGCGCCAATGAGCGCCGCAAATAGCCCCGCACCGAACAGCTGTTTCATGGTGAACGTCCAAATGGAATGACTAGCGCTGCAATGCTCAGAGGATACCCGATCATTGCCGCGAAAGCGACAATCACGACTGCACAAAGAGGCTTCGCGTAAGGGCGCGAAGCCACTTCGGGCGATATTCAGGTGTTGCGGACGCGGGTCCACCTCCGTCGGTGGATCTCACGGGACGATCTGGCCAATCTGAAACGTCAGCGTGGATGGGTCAGCAATCTTCGGAGCCAGCGCCTCAGTGAGGTCGCGGCCCGCCGGCCCGCCGGGCACCCGTTCGCTGAAGACCGCGCGGCCGTGGTCGTAAGCGCGTCCGGTACCGCTTGTCGGTGAGCAGGGCCGCTCTGCGCCGAAGCGCTCTAAAAGATGAAGTCAGCTTCCGAGAGCCGCGGGCTGCCATCCATCACAATCGCGAAGTCGGCGTGGCCGTCGCCGTCGTAGTCGCCTCGGATGACGCCTCGTTGGTAGTTCACCTCACCTGTCTTGCCGCTGAGGTCCTCGCGGCCTACGAACTCAAAACGCTGATTCCCCGGACGTTTGGTGTCGCCGTCGAGGCCTGAGATATCGATGGCATCTTTCTTGTGCTGGAAGTCGATGATCTGATCGCGGTGGCCGCCTTCGCCGGTATCCAGACTGGATGTGAAGCGGAAGATGTCATGCCCTGCGCCACCCCCGAGGATGTCTCCGCCGCGGCCGCCTAGCAGGGTGTCGGTGCCCTCACTGCCGAATAGCTTGTCCGCCCCACTATTGCCCCTGCAGTTCATCGGGCCCTTTGCCGCCGAGGATGCGGTCGGCGCCCAGTGAGCCTGCGAGCAGGTCCTTGCCGCCGAAGCCGCGCATCAGGTCAGAACCGCCTTCGCCATCGATGGTGTCGGCAAGCCGGGTTCCAAGCAGCCTGTCGTCGCCATTCGTTGCACCATCTCGGTCAATGATCCGTCCTTGCAGCGAGGCGGTGCCGAAACCGGCCGTCTTCGTCGTCTCTTCCTCGGAGTGAATCGCGGTTAGGCGGAAGCGGAAGTCCTCGCTGCCTTCCGTGCGGCCGTCACGATCAGTCTCGAGGTGCACGCGACGGACGTCGGAACCACCCCCGGAGAACTCGACCTCCCGCCAACAACGGCGCCTTCGAGATCCCCGCGTGCGAGACCTCGACCGGCCAACTCCCACTTCACAGTGAAGCTCGTATCGCTGGATCCCAGCCGAACGATGCTGAATTCCAAGTCGCCGCCCTCGCGCGTCCTCGTTGTGATCGGATGCGCAAAAACCAGAGTATCGAAGGTGTCCGGGCGCGGGCCTTCTGCCAACCAGAACGAGATCTGCCTGGCCAAGTCGCCACCGGGCGCGCCCGCGCTGCCAAAACCGCCTGGCTCGCCAGTCGGGCCGGCCTCGCCATCCTGGGCCAGCGGGCCCCCGCTGCCGCCAGGTCCTCCTGGGCCGCCGTCGCCATTGCTTCGGTCGACCGAGCCGCCCGCGAGCGCGTAGTCGGCAACGCCCCCTGGGCCAACCGCGCCACGCTCGCCCTCGATGAGGCCGGCCGCCGCCAGTGCCGTCTTGGCAATCACAGTACCGGTGCTGAGGAACCCGCCGGCCGCTGAACCTGCGACGGCGCCGTCGCCGCCGTCACCGGAGCTGCCACCTGTTCCACCTCGACCGCCGGTGCCGCCGTCGCCGAATATTGCCGGGTTGCTCACACCTTCGCCGCCGCGGCCGCCGTCACCGCCGACGCCACCCCGACCGCCGGCGCCGCCATCGCCTCCTGACGCGACAATTTCTCCCGTCGCGCCGACATCGCGCAGCATCAGTCTGCCACGGTTAAGCACCGCTCCGGCGGCATCACCGCCATCAGCCCCGTCGCCGCCGGACCCTCCTGCGCCACCATCGCTTCCTGGCAAACCGGTGCCGGACTGCGCGGGGGCGCCCCCGGTACCGCCTTGGCCGCCGGCGCCGCCATCGCCCGCGTCGACACGTATTGCCTCGAAACTCACTCTAGTGAGGGTTAGGGTGCCGGCGTTGACGATCGTCGCCGCATCCACGCCAGGCGATCCGCTTCCGCCCGGGCCGCCGTTCAGGTTCGAGGCAGTCCCGTTTGCACCCGGCGATCCGTCGACCCCGTCCGCACGCTGGATGGTGAGGTCGGCAACGCGCAGCCCGACAAGCCCTACCGAGGAACCCCTGGACACCTCGATCAACGGATCGCCGAGCTTGCGCGCAGCGGTCAGCGTGACGTCGGCCTGCCCGTCACCGTTTCGGTCACCGACGACGTCGACGCGAGCCGGATCGTCGATCTCAAGACCGTCCCGCATCGCCACCCTGCCGACGCCGGCCTCGAAGACGATGCGGTCAGCTCCGGCACTCGACCGAGCCGATGCGATGGCCTCACGCAGGCTGAGGGCACCGTCTTTTGGATCAACGACATCCACACCAGTGGAGACAACGTATCTGGTCAAGGCGCCCCCCTTTCGCCGCCTTCAGCGTGACGGGGATCCGCTGGTGGCTCGGCCCATCACGAATGCGGAACGCGGCTGGTGAAATGACCCTTTGAAAAACAAGCCACGTCAAAAGAGAAGGGACGATCTAAGGATGAGCCTATTGCGGCATGTTCTCGCCGATCGTAGCCTTGGACGCCTCTGAGGCGAAGGCGCTTCTTGGATGTCGGATCCCAACCCGCAAGGTCGCGAGCCCAACGGCCGGGCGGCCCATGCGCATCCGATCAGTGCTTACGCGCCTGCACGATGTAGCCTTCGACGGTGGTCTCGCCGAGTGACTTCAGGGCCTCCAGGCGGTGCAGACCCTCGACCAGCACGAAGCGATCCCCATCGGCGCGCACCATGACCGGGGTATTCTGCCCCTCTTCCAGGATGCTCTCGGCGATCGTCCTGATCTTTTTCGCGTCAAGAGTTTTCGCCCGCCTGACCGGCACGTAAATGGAAACGATCTCGAAAACCTGCTTCTTGAGCATCTGTCGA
>CAVVSO010000028.1:0-19814 GCA_963750745.1 uncultured Alphaproteobacteria bacterium
GCCGAGCGGCTCGTCCGGTGGCGGATCGGCCGGCTTCGAGGGGATCACTCGAAGCCGGCGGCCGGGCTCTTCTCAGGCCAGGTAGAGGTGCGCGAAGTCCAGCATCTGGATGGTATGGACGCCGGCCGGCTGGTCGATGTCGATCACCAGGGTGTCGTTGTGCCCATTACGAGTGGCAAGGGCGCCGCCTTGCTCGTGCAGGTGGTGCCTGCCCGACTTTGATTGGCGTTTCCGGTGGCGGCTCGGCTGCCTTGGACCCGTCAGCAGGCCAGGATCAGACCCTCGCCTCGGCGAAGAAGATCGTCCGCTTCCCGCCCTTCAGCGACTGCTCACGGCGCAGCTGGAACTTCCTCGACAGCAGGCTCCGGAAGTTTTCCGGGGTGTAGTCGTCGTACTGGTCCTCGCGATTGGCCAGAAGCGCCTGGACCATCTCGTCCTCCCGGCCGACGAACTCGATCACCACCGCCGTCCCGAGGCTCGCGAGCCAATCGAGAAAGTCCGCGAGCGGAATGTTGGCGGTGATGACGACGTGATGGACCAGCGCAAGGCACAGCGTGAGGTCGGGGGCGCCGCGCGAGCGGAGATCCTTTCGCTCCACGCCGCGCCAGCCCTGGCTGGGCGAGGCGTCGGCGAGATTGACGACAAGCGGCAGGATCGAGCCTGGCGCCGGATCCGCACGTTGCCGCTGGTAAAGCCGCTCAATCGCCATCCAGTCGGCATCCATGGCCACGACAGTGTCGGCATGGGGCTCGACGATACCGCTGAAGGTGCCGGTGTTGCAGCCGAGGTCCCAGGCGAGGCGCCACCGCCGGGTTTCCGCGGCGCGCCTGACGAAGTCTGCCTTCGCCTCATGCTCGACCGCATCGTAGGAGTGCGTCCGGTCATAGTCCGCCCATTCGGTCGAGCGCGACAAGGGCGCGAGGCCCTCGACCAGCCGGGTCAGCTTCCCGACGTTGCGTTGGATCAGCCGCTTGTCGAAGCCGGCATCGGCCAGCGCGCCGCGCATGTCGCGGCCGCTGGCGGAATAGCGTCGCTGCAGCAGGCTCTGCGCCGCCACGTGCAGCAGCACGCCGCCGCGGAGCAGGTCGCGCGACGACATGAGCCGCCGCATCTCGTCCGCCGGCACGCCGTCGATGCGGCCGCGCAGCCATGGCCGGAAGTCGATCCCGCGGTAGGCATTGAGCATCAGGGGATAGAGCATCAGCTCGCAGAATTGGCGGTAGCCGACCCAGGGCTCGCCGGCGTCGAGCGGCTCGAAGGACGGGATGTCGATGAAGACCGGCTTCGCTCCGAGCCACTGCACGTTGTAGGGTGAAGCATCCTTGAGGACGAAGCCCTCGTCGAGGGCGTCCCGCATCAGCGCCAGATGCAGAAGCGCCGCCTCCTTGAGCATCCCGAACGGCCATTCGTAGGGATAGGAGACGAACGGGATGCGCGTGTGCTCCAAGAGACCGCCGCCGTCCGGCAGCGGCCCGCAGTCCGTGGTGCCGACGAGGTTGTCGGCGTGCCTGGCGAAGAACGCCGTCTGTTGCAGACGCTGCCAGTTGGCATAGGCGCGCGGGCTCAGTGTCCGCATGACGCGTCCGTCGCGGTAGTGAACGGTGCCGTTTCGGTCGCGGAACGAGCCCGGCTCCGGCTCGACCGGGTCGGCCGCCTCCGCGCCGATCAGGGGCGACCGGGGCGCCCCTGCATCATCCATCACCGGCGGGCCCGGGGCTTCGGCTGCTCGGGGGCCTGATTCTCCGGCGCGCTGGCGGTGGCGGTCTCCGGCCGGGCCCCGATCATCTCCAGAAATCGTCGCCAATACAGCCGTCCGGCGAAGGCGACGCCGGCGGCGCCTCCCAGCAGGATCTGCAGTATCATGCTGCCGGTGCCCGGATCGAGA
The DNA here is from genome assembly GCA_963750745.1 of uncultured Alphaproteobacteria bacterium. Classification (GTDB taxonomy): domain Bacteria; phylum Pseudomonadota; class Alphaproteobacteria; order Rhodobacterales; family Rhodobacteraceae; genus Amaricoccus. Next base: position 1,886 of record CAVVSO010000028.1, read on the forward strand.
TAGGCGTAAGCCGGCGCGGCGAGCCCGCTCAGGCCCAGGCCCAAGAGGCACGGAACATAGATCGATCTCAATGGCATTTCGCTCCCCACTGACGGCGGATCCGTCTGCCGTCTAACGCCCCATCGTCACAATAGCTTCACATAGCTGCAACATTTCTGCCATCAAGAAACACGGGCGGCGGGTTACCGCCGGCCAACAGCTGCCGACGGAGCGCAAGGCAATGAATTCTGGATCGGGGCCTGCATGACGACGGCCTCAGCGCGTCCGCGCGACGAGGCTCCCGGGCCCAGGCGGGCCTGGCCGATCGCGGCGGTTCTGCTCGCGCTCGCGTCGGTGATGGGGCCGCTGGCGCACAATCTCCACCAGGCGGCGCCGACGGACGCCGTCCCGGCTGCGATCGGCGCGACCCTCTTTGCCGTCGCCGTCTGGCTGATCGCGGTCGGCTTGCGCCGGCGCACGGACCCCGGGGCGGCGCTGATTGCCAGCGTCTGGGTTCTGGGGACGCTCCACTATCTGGAGCTCGTCAGGCGTTTGAACCCGGCGCTCGGCGGCGACTATACGATGATCCGGCCGCTGCCGCTGGCGCTGGCGGTGATGATCGGCCTCACCGTTGCCTTGCATGGCAGGAGGCGCTGGCACGGCTTCGTCAACACCGTCGTTACCGGCATCGGCTTCGCGCTGCTCGCGGTGCCGGTCTGGCAAACCGCCGCCTATGAATGGCGCAACGGCCCCGCCCGGCAGGCTTACGATGCCGATCGGGCAATGGACGAGATGCCGGCGCTCGCGGCCTCGTCCGGGCCGGCGGCCGACGCGCCGGACATCTACCATCTCGTCTTCGACCGCTACGGCTCGGAGGACACCCTCGCGCGCCACTTCGGCGTTGACGATCGCATCGGAGACTTCCTGGAAGCGCACGGCTTCTACGTCGCGCACCGGAGCTTCTCGAACTACATGAGCACCGGGCCTTCGCTGGCCTCGACCTTCCACATGGATTATCTCGACGCGCTGGCCGCCGACCCGCGGGTATTCGGCAACAACTGGCATCCGATCTTTCGCATGCTGGACGACAATCGCGTCGGACGCTTCCTGCGCGGCCGCGGCTACGCGATGCATCAATTCGGGTCGTGGTGGGTCGGCACCTACCAGAACCCCGACGCCGACACCAACCGGCCGCTGGGGTTCAGCGAGTTCAATATGACCTACCTGCGCCGGACCGCGCTGATGCCGGTCTTCCACTTGCTGCCGGACTGGCCCATCGCCATGCGGCTCGACTGGGACAACGCCCAGTGCCAGCGCATCGCCCGCCAGGTCGAGGAGATCAAGCGGCTGCGGCGAGACGATCGGCCGATGTATGTCTTCGCCCACATTCTGGTCCCGCACGAGCCTTATGTCTTCACCCCGGACGGAGGGTGCCTGACCCGCGCCGAATCCGACGCCCGCGGCCGGGTCCGGGGCTATGCCGAGCAGGTCGGCTATGCCAACGCGATCATCAGGGATGTGGTGCCGGCGCTGCTCGCCAAGCAGGGCCGGCCGCCGGTGATCCTGATCCAGTCCGACGAGGGGCCGATCCCCGAGCGCGACCCGCGCGTGCCGTGGCAGGACGCGACCGACGAAGAGCTCCGGATCAAGTTCGGCATCCTCAACGCCTTCTACTTCCCAGGCCGGGACTATCGCCAGCTCCGGCAGGAGATCAGCCCGGTCAACAGTTACCGCGTTCTCTTTCGGACGCTGTTCGGCCTCGAGCTTCCCGACCTCCCCGACCGCATGCTCGCCTTCCCGGACGACCGGAGCATCTACGAGTTTCATGACGTAACCGAACGGGTGCGGCTTCAGTCCGGAGCCGTGAGCCGGTAGCCCACGCCGGTCTCGGTCAGAATGTGCCGCGGCCGTTCGGGATCGGTTTCGATCTTCTGCCGGAGCTGCCGGACGAGGACGCGCAGGTTCGCCACATCGACGCTGCCGCCCCAGACCTCGCGGATCAGGAACCGGTGGGTCAGGACCTTGCCGGCGTGCTGCACCAGGACCCGCAGCACGTCGTATTCGCGCGGCGTGAGCCTGACGGCCTGATCCCCGAGCAGGACGATGCGGCGCACAAGGTCCACGGTCAGATCGTCCGAGCGGAACAGCGCCGGCTCGCCCCGGGTCTGCAGGCGGTGACGGAGCGCGGTGCGGATGCGGGCGAGGAGCTCCTTCATGCCGAAGGGCTTGGTCACATAGTCGTCGGCGCCGAGCTCCAGCGCTTCGACGATGCCGGCCTCGTCGGTGCGGCTGGAGAGGATGACCACCGGCACGCCGTTGCCGGCGGCGCGCCAGCGCGCGAGGAGCTCGTGCCCGGCAACGTCGGGCAGGCCGAGGTCGAGGATGACGAGGTCGGGGCCCGCGGCGAGCAGCCGCTCCGCCTCGCCGGCGGTGCCGGCCTCGAGGATGTCGTAGCCCTGCGAGGCGAGGCCGGTGCGCAGCAGCCGGCGGATCGGCGGCTCGTCATCGACGACCAGGATGCGGCCGGCCGGCGCGGTCATCGGGCGTGCCCGCCGCGCGGGCTGCCCGGCGGCGGCAGCGTGACGGTGAAGACCGCGCCCGGGCGATCGGCGCGGTTGCCGGCGGTGATTGTGCCGCCCATGGCCTCGACGAAGCCGCGGCACACCGCGAGCCCCAGCCCGGTGCCGGCGCGCACCCGGTCGCCCTTCTGCGCCCGGTGGAACTTGTCGAAGACCCGCTCGAGATCGTCCGCGGCAATGCCTTCGCCTTCGTCGAGCACGCGCAGCACGGCGCCGCCGGCGGCGCTGGAGCGCACCTCGATCCGCACGCTGGTGCCCTCGGGCGCGTATTTGGCGGCGTTGTCGAGGAGGTTGAAGAGCACCTGCTCGAAGAGCACCGGGTCGATCTCGACCATCGGCAGGTCGTCGGCGAGATCGACGCTGACATGGTGCGCGGCCAGCACCTTGCCGGCGCGCTGCAGCGCGGCGCCGACCACCTCGGCGAGGTCGTGCGCCGAGCGGTTGGGCGCGATCGCCCCGGACTCCAGACGGGTCATGTCGAGGAGATTGGCGATGAAGCGGTTGAGCCGCTCGGACTCGGCGAGAATCGTGGCGAGGAGGTCATTGCGCGCTTCCTCGCTCAGGTCCGCGGAGAGGTCGCGCAGCGTGCTGGCGGAGCCGATGATCGCCGCGAGCGGGGTGCGCAGGTCGTGCGAGATCGAGGTGAGCAGCGCCTGGTGCAGCCGGTCGGCCTCGGCGGCGCGCCTGGCGCTTTCGACGTCCTCCACCAGGTTCACTCGCTCGATCGCCACCGCGGCCTGGTCGGCGAGCGCGTCGAAGAGGCGGCGCTGGTCGGGCGTCAGCAGCGGCCCGGGACGCGCGGCGTCGAGGCCGGCGACGCCGACGGCGCCGCGGCCGGTGCGCAGCGGCATGAAGAGCCGCCGCGCTCCCGGCAGGGTGTCGGCGCCGCGGCCCGCCGGGCGGTCGTTTTCGTAGGTCCACTTGGCGGCGGCGATGTCGGCGGCATCGAGCGCGTCCTCCGGCGGATAGCCGGCGCGAACCGCGATCGAGCCGTCGGCGTCCGGGAGGAGCAGCACCACCTGCACGTCGAGCTGGGAGGCGAGCTGATAGGCGGTCGCCCAGAGGACGTCGTCGAGGGTGCTGACGCCGGCGAGCTTGCGGCTGAAGGCATAAAGCGCCTCGGTGGTGCCGGCGCGCGCCTGCGCGGTGACTGCCTGCCCGCGCACCTGGGCGCCGAGGTTCGAGACCAGAACCGCGACGACGGTGAAGAGCAGGAGCGAGGCGACATTGGTCGGGCTCGCGATCGTGAGCGTGTAGGTCGGCGGCAGGAAGAAGAAGTTATAAGCGAGCGATCCGACCGCCACCGCGAACAGCGACGGCCAGAGGCCGAAACGCACGGCGACGACGACGATCGCCGTGAGAAACACCAGATCGAGCGACTCGACCCCGACCAGAGGCTCGATCAGCTTCACCAGCGCGAAGGCGGCAAGGACGGCGAGAAGCGCCACCGTGTAAGGCGCGAGGTCGCTGCGGCGGCCCTCGGGCCGGGTGCGGACGGTCTGCTCCGGAACCGGCCCGGCCGCGACCTCTTCCCCAGCGATCACGTGGACGCTGATGCCGCCGGAGCGACGCACGAGGTCGTGGACCACCGAGCCGTGCAGCATCTCGAACCAGCGCGACCGGGTGGATTTGCCGATCACGATCTGGGTGACGTTCTGCGCCCGGGCGTGGGCGAGCAGATCCTCGGCGATCGAGGCGCCGCCGCCCGGCAGCGTCAGCGCGGCGCCGCCCAGGTGCTCGGCAAGGCGCAAGGTATCGGCGATGCGGTCGCGCTCCACCTCGGCAAGCCCGGCGCTGCGCGGGGTCTCCATGGCGAGCGCGGTCCAGGGGGCGTGCAGCCGGTCAGCCAGCCGCTTGGCGTAGCGCACGAGGCCGGCGGCGCTCGGATCCTCGTTGACGCAGACCAGCACCCGCTCGCCGGCCGCCCACGGGCCAGCAATGGCGTTCGCCTGCATGTGGCTGAGAAGCTGGGCGTCCACCCGCTGGGCGACGCCGCGCAGCGCCAGCTCGCGGAGCGCGGTGAGGTTGCCGGGCGAGAAATAGTGGGCGAGCGCCCGGCCGGCGGTCTCGCGGACATAGACCTTGCCGTCCTTCAGCCGCTGGATCAGGTCGTCGGGGGTGATGTCGACGATCTCGATGTCGTCGGCGCGCTCGATCAGCCGATCCGGGATGGTCTCCCGCACCCGGATGCGGGTGATCTGCGCCACCACGTCGTTGAGGCTCTCCACGTGCTGGATGTTCACCGTGGTGAAGACGTCGATGCCGGCGGCGAGCAGCTCCTCGACGTCGATGTAGCGCTTGGGATGCCGGCTCTCCGGCGCGTTGCTATGGGCGAGCTCGTCGACCAGCACCAGCTCGGGGCGGCGGGCGAGTATGGCGTCGAGATCCATCTCCTCGAGAATCCGGCCCCGATAGGGCACGCGGCGGCGGGGCACCACCTGAAAGCCACGCAGCAGCGCCCGGGTCTCGGCGCGGCCATGGGTCTCGACGACGCCGATGACCACATCGACGCCATCCTCGCGCCTGGCGGCGGCCGAGACCAGCATGGCATAGGTCTTGCCGACGCCGGGTGCTGCCCCGAGGAAGATCTTCAGCCGACCGCGCGTCCCGCGCCGGGCTTCCTCGAGCAGCGCGTCCGGCGAGGGACGCTTGTCTCTGTCGGCGCGGCGGTCGTCGGCCATGGTCGAGCCTCCCGAGCCGGATGCTGCTTACCGCGGCGCGAGATCGTCAAGCGCGAGGTTGAGGGTCAGCACGTTGACGCGGCGCTCGCCGATCACGCCGAGCGCGGGCTCCGCGACCTGCCGCGCCACCAGCGCGCGCAGGTCCGCCTCCGGCAATCCCCGCGCCGCAGCGATCCGCGGCACCTGGAAGAGCGCGGCCTCGGGCGAGATCTCCGGGTCGAGCCCGGAGCCCGACGTGGTGACGAGATCGACCGGCACCGGCTCTCGCGGGTTCTCGGCCCTGAGCACATCCGCCGCCGCGCGCACCCGTTCGATCAGGGCGGCGTTGGTCGGGCCGAGGATCGAGCCGGCCGAGCCCGCCGCATTGTAGGGCTCCGACGCCGTGGCCGACGGACGGCCATGGAAGTAGCCCGGAGCGGTGAAGCTCTGGCCGATCAGCGCCGAACCGACGAGCCGGCCTCCGCGCTCGATCAGGCTGCCGTTCGCCTGGGCCGGAAACATCGTCTGGCCGAGGCCGGTGACGGCGAGCGGGTAGAGGAGCCCGGTGATCGCGGTGAAGACGACGACCATCAGCAGCGCGGGGCGAATATATCTGAGCATGGCGCCCTCCTTCAGGCAAGGCCGATGGCGGTGATGGCGAGGTCGATCGCCTTGATGCCGATGAACGGCACCACGAGCCCGCCGAGGCCGTAGATGGTGAGGTTGCGGCGCAGCAGTGCGCCGGCGCCGACGGCGCGGTACTTCACCCCGCGAAGCGCCAGCGGGATCAGCGCGACGATGACCAGCGCGTTGAAGATGATCGCCGACAGGATGGCGCTCTCGGGCGTGGCGAGGCGCATGACGTTGAGCGCCCCGAGCTGGGGATAGACCGCCGCGAACATCGCCGGGATGATCGCGAAATACTTGGCGACGTCGTTGGCGATCGAGAAGGTGGTGAGCGAGCCCCGACTCATCAGGAGCTGCTTGCCGATCTCCACCACCTCGATCAGCTTGGTGGGATCGCTGTCGAGATCGACCATGTTGCCGGCCTCGCGCGCCGCCACGGTCCCGGTGTTCATCGCCACCCCGACATCGGCCTGAGCGAGGGCCGGCGCGTCATTGGTGCCGTCGCCGCACATGGCGACCAGCTTGCCCTTGGCCTGCTCGTCGCGGATGAGCTTGAGCTTCGCCTCCGGTGTCGCCTCGGCGAGGAAGTCGTCCACCCCCGCCTCGGCGGCGATCGCGCGGCGGTCATCGGGTTGTCGCCGGTGATCATCACCGTGCGGATGCCCATCCGGCGCAGCTCGGCGAAGCGCTCGCGGATGCCGCCCTTGACGATATCCTTGAGCTCGACCACCCCGAGCAGCCGGCCATCCCTGGCCACCGCGAGCGGGGTGCCGCCGGCCTTGCCGATACGCTCGGCGATCGCCTGCACCTCGCGCACCTCCGGCGGCAGCAGCAGCGGCTGCTCCGGCGCGCCGACCGCGCGCCGCTCAGGGCGCGGCGCGCCGACATAGGCGAGCACCGCGTCCACCGCGCCCTTGCGGGTGGCGCTGCCGCCGACGTCGACGCCGCTCATCCGGGTGTGGGCGGAAAACGGCACGAAGCGCGCGCCGAGGGCCGCCATGTCGCGCTCGCGCAGCCCGTGCTTCTCCTTGGCGAGCACGACGATCGAGCGCCCCTCCGGGGTCTCGTCGGCCAGCGAGGCGAGTTGCGCGGCGTCGGCGAGCTCGAGCTCGGTGACGCCGCGCACGGGATGGAACGCGGTCGCCTGGCGGTTGCCGAGCGTGATGGTGCCGGTCTTGTCGAGCAGCAGCGTATCGACGTCGCCGGCCGCCTCCACCGCGCGCCCCGACATCGCCAGCACGTTGAAGCGGACCAGCCGGTCCATGCCGGCGATGCCGATCGCCGAGAGCAGCGCGCCGATCGTGGTCGGGATCAGCGTGACGAAGAGCGCCACCAGCGCGATCACCCCGATCGTGCCCCCGGCATAGGCGGCGAAGCTCGTGATCGAGGCGACGGCGAAGACGAAGACGATGGTCAGCCCGACCAGCAGGATATTGAGCGCGATCTCGTTCGGGGTCTTCTGCCGCTCCGCCCCCTCGATCAGCGCGATCATCCGGTCGAGGAAGGAATTCCCCCGCGACGAGGTGATGCGGATGACCAGCCGGTCGGAGATCACCGTGGTGCCGCCGGTCACCGCCGAGCGGTCGCCGCCGGACTCGCGGATCACCGGCGCCGATTCGCCGGTGATCGCCGCTTCGTTGACCGAGGCCACCCCCTCGATCACCTCGCCGTCGCCGGGGATGACGTCGCCGGCCTCGACCAGCACCAGATCGCCCGGCTCCAGATCCTCGGCCGCGACGCCTTCATAGAGCTCGCGCTCGTCGGCGGTCAGCAGCCGCTTCGCCGGCGTGATGGTCCGGGCGGCGCGAAGCGTGTCGGCCTGCGCCTTGCCTCGCCCTTCGGCCACCGCCTCGGCAAAGTTGGCGAAGAGCACCGTGAACCAGAGCCAGAGGATGATCTGGAAGGTGAAGCCCAGCCCCTCGGCGCCGATCGCCAGATGGCGCAGGAAGAGCACGGTGGTGAGGATCGCGACCACCTCGACCACGAACATCACCGGGTTGCGGATCAGCGCACGCGGGTCCAGCTTCATGACGGCGGAGCCGAGCGCGGGCACGACGATCTCCCGCGAGAAGAGGGCGGAACTGGGTCTGGCCATGATGTGCTCCGATCAGAAGGTTTGCCCGGCCAAGAGCGCGAGCTGCTCGACCACGGGACCGAGGGCGAGGGCCGGGAAGTAGGTGAGGCCGCCGACGATCAGGATGACCCCGACCAGCAGGCCGACGAAGAGCCCGCCGTGGGTCGGCAGCGAGCCGGCCGAGACCGGCACCGTCTTCTTCGCGGCCAGCGAGCCGGCGATCGCCAGCGCTGGGATGATGATGAGAAAGCGCCCGGTCAGCATCGCGACCCCAAGCGTGAGATTGTACCAGGGCGTGTTGCCGGTCAGCCCGCCGAAGGCCGAGCCGTTGTTCGCCGCGGCGGAGGTATAGGCATAGAGGATCTCGGAGAAGCCGTGCGGCCCGGGGTTGGCGATCGAGGCCACCGCCTGCGGCAGCACCACGGCGACCGCCGAGAAGCCGAGCATGGCCAGCGGCAGCGACAGGATCGCGAGCATGGCGAGCTTGACCTCTCGCGCCTCGATCTTCTTGCCGACGTATTCCGGCGTGCGGCCGACCATCAGCCCGGCGATGAAGATCGCCACCAGCACGAAGATCAGCATCCCGTACATCCCCGCCCCGACGCCGCCGACGATGATCTCGCCGAGCTGCATGTTGATCAGCGGGATCAGGCCGCCGAGCGGCATGAAGCTGTCGTGCATGGCATTCACCGCACCGCAGGACGCGGCGGTCGTCACCACCGCGAAGAGCGCGCTGAGCGCCGGGCCGAAGCGGACCTCCTTGCCTTCCATGTTGGCGCCGTCGACGCCGAGCGCATGGATCAGCGGGTTGCCCGCTGCCTCGGCCCAGTAGGTGACACCGACCCCGGCGATGAAGAGCAGCCCCATCGCGGCGAGGATCGCCCAGCCCTGGCGCTCGTCGCCGACCATCCGGCCGAAGACGTTCGTCAGCGCGGCGCCGATGGCGAAGATCGCCAGCATCTGCACGAAGTTCGCCACCGCCGAGGGATTCTCGAACGGATGCGCGGCGTTAACGTTGAAGAAGCCGCCGCCGTTGGTGCCGAGCATCTTGATCGCGATCTGGGAGGCGACCGGGCCGAGGGCGATGGTCTGGTGCCCGCCTTCGAGCGTCGTCGCCTGCACGGAGGCGGCCAGCGTCTGCGGTATCCCGAGGGCGATCAGCAGCAGGGCGAGCAGGATCGAGATGGGCAGCAGCACGAAAAGGGTGATGCGGGTGACATCCACCCAGAAGTTGCCGACGTCCCGCGTCGAGGTCCGGGCGAAGCCGCGGATCACCGCCACAGCGACCGCGATGCCGGTCGCGGCGGAGAGGAAATTCTGCACCGTGAGCCCGGCCATCTGGGTGAGATGCGCCATCGTCGTCTCGCCGGCGTAGTTCTGCCAGTTGGTGTTGGTGACGAAGGAGACGGCGGTGTTGAATGCGAGCTCCGGCGGCACCGCGCCGAAGCCAGCGGGGTTGAACGGCAGCCCGCCCTGCAGGCGCTCGAGTGCGTAGAGCAGCAGGAAGCCCGCGAAGTTGAAGGCGAGGAGCGCCATGGCGTAGCCGAGCCAGGACTGCGCGTCGCGCGGACCCACCCCCGCCAGCCGGTAGAGCGGCCGCTCGATCGGCGCGAGGCCGCGGAGATCGCCGTTGAGGAGATCGGTCAGATAACGCCCGAGCGGTTTGGTGATCGCCGCCACCGCGGCGCAGAAGAGCAGGATCTGGATCCAGCCGTTCACGGTCATGGCACCCTCTCAGAACCGTTCGGGACGCACCAGCGCCCAGCCGAGGTAGATCAGCAGGCCGACCGTGACGGCGGCCGCGAGGCTATAATCGAATCCCATGGCCGGCTCCGTCAGAGCCGGTTGCAGAGGAGGCCATAGCCGGCCAGCAGCGCGAAGCTTGCGGCGGCAAGGGCGATCAGGATGAGGTCGGTCATTGGCGTCTCCCGTCTCCGGCGCGGATGCGCCAAGAAGCGTCAGCGAGGCTGGCGCGACGCGAGACGTGCCATCGAGCGCATAAGCGATCGAGAGTGCGCGGCGGCGGCCAATATAAGAATTGCATAAGCAAGCCCGCCCTCGGCGGCCGAGGCGCCGCGTGTTCCCTTGCATCCTCCTTCAGGTCAGACCGGCCGGGGTTCGCCGACCTCGTAAGCGACCAGCTTGCGCTCGCCGATGCCCAGGCCGGCCCATGCGGCCCGCCAGGCCGCGATGTGACCGGAGCCGAAGTGCCGGTCGAGGCACGCCCGGTCCCGCCAGAGCTCCTTCACATGGATCAGGCCGGGATCAAACAGATCCGCGGCGTAGCCGTATTCCAGACACCCCTCCTCGCCACGGCTGGCCTCGACCATCGCCTGCATCACCGGCAAGGCAGCCGGCACATTCCCGGCGGGCAGGCGAATCGTTCCTATGACCAGCAGCATGCCCCGCCCTCGTGTTGATCGATGTGAAGCCGCGATCCGGGTCGATCAGACCCGTGCGGTGGCCAGGGAGCCGCTGGGTCAGCCTGACCGGTCAGGCGGTAACCGCGAAGTGCAGCTCGACCGGCTTCATCTCCGGGCCGTTGACCGGGATCATGTCCTGCGGGCAGGCCGACATCACCAGGATGGCGTCGCGCTCGGCGCGCAGCCCGATCCGGTCGCCGGGTTTCGTCACCGGCGGCAGCCAGTCGATCGCCCCGTCCGCCCCGACCGGGATGTTCATCCAGACGTTGAACGGCTGCGGCACCCCGGGCGCCCGCTCGCCGATCGCGGCAAGCGCCATCCGGAGGTTGTCCGAGCAATTGTCGTGGTAGCCCTCGACGCCGAGGCCGATGTAGCGGAAGAGATCGCAGGCGGCGATCAGCGTGTCGTGGGTGCCGGGAGAGGTATCCTCGGTCACGGTCAGGATCGGCCGCCGGCGGTTGGTGAGGAGCGCGTCGCCGATCCTCTGCGCGATGCGGCCGATGCCGCCGCGGGTATGCTCCCACGACAGGAATTCGCTCAGGTTCGCCGCGTCGAACGCCCAGAGGTCGCAGACCTGGGTGCCGTGGGTGTTGACGAGCGCGAGCGTCTGGCCCCGCGCCAGCCGCACCGCCCGCCCCTCCCGCGCCGGCACGGTGTAGAGCCGGCCGGTCTGGGGTCTGCCATCCGGTGCGATCGGATGGCTGGCGGTCGCATTCTCGCCGAGCGGCGTCGCGTTGTCCGACGGTCGGTCGTAGATATCAGCCCGGATCATTCCGCGATCTCCCCCCGCGATCTCCGCCGGTGATTCCGCCCGAACCGCCGGATGCTCCCGCATCCCTCGGGCGCCCGGACGCTACCGCCGCGCCGGCATCGGCTCAAGCCGGCATTGGCGGTGGCCCGGGCGGCCGCGAAACCGCTTGCGGTGAAATAACCATCGGGTTACTTTCGGAGTCGAAGGCGCCGCGCAAGGCGCCCGCAACGATGAACCCGGGCTTGGCGCCCGTTCCCCTGGGAGGAAGCTCATGACACGCACATTCACCCGGCGCGAGTTCGGTGGCCTCTTGGCCGGCACCGCCGCCGCTTCGGCCCTCGCCTCGGTCGGCGCCTTCGCGGCGGCCGGGGAATCGGTCCGGCTGATCTGGTGGGGCAACCCCGACCGCGACCGGCGCACCAACGAGGTGATCGACCTCTACGCCAAGGAGACCGGCACCGAGGTGGTGCCCGAGACCTACGCCTGGAACGACTACTGGCAGAAGCTCGCCACCCAGGCGGCCGGGCGCAACCTGCCCGACCTGATCCAGATGGACTACCGCTTCATCTTCGAATACGCGCGCCGCCAGCAGCTCGCCGCGCTCGACGACTTCATCGGCAAGCCAGCTCGCCTCGGCGACTTCGACCCGAACCAGCTCGCCTCCGGCAAGGTCGACGGCAAGCTCTACGGCGTCTCGATGGGCGCGAACTCGATGAGCTACATCTACAACAAGCCGCTCGCTCGACCAAGCTCGGCGTCGCCGCTTGCCGACCCGACCACCTGGACCAACGACGACTTCGATCGCCATCGGCAAGCGAGGTCAAGGACAAGCTGCCCGAGCGGCATGTATCTTCGTCGCAGAACATGGGCTACCGGGAGCCGAGGCTCGAGACCTGGGTGCGCCAGCGCGGCAAGGCGCTCTACACCGAGGACGGCCAGCTCGGCTACGACCTCGAGGACCTGACCGACTTCTTCGCCTTCTGGAAGGGCCTGCAGGACGAGGGCCTGACGCCGCCCGCCGACGTCCAGAGCCAGGACTCCGACGGCAAGATGGAAGACGTCGATGCTCGTGACCGGCAAGTCGCTCTTCGGCTTCAGCCACTCGAACCAGCTCGTCGCCAACCAGAAGCTGGTGCCCGACGAGATCAACATCACCATGATCCCGAACCAGGCGGGCGGCAAGCCGGGCCAGTACCTGAAGCCCTCGATGCTGCTCTCGATCGCCGAGACCTCCGCCGACAAGGAGGCGGCGGCCGAGCTGATGAACTTCTTCATCACCGACCCCGACGCCAACGCCATCCTGCAGATCGAGCGCGGCGTCTCCGGCGACGCCGGCGGTCCGCGAGGCGATCCTGTCCGGGCCTCATCGCCGACCGAGAAGAAGATCATCGACTATCTCGACGTCGTCGCGACCTCGGTCGGCCCGCTGCCGCCGCCGCCGCCGAAGAACGCCGGCGAGCTCGACCGGGCGCTGCGCCCGGCCTGGGACGCGATCTCCTTCGAGCAGGTCACCGTCGAGGACGGCGCCAAGAAGTACTACGACAACGCCGTGGCGATCCTCGGCGCGCGCCTGAGCGCGCATGGCGATCGTCGCTGAAGCCGGCAGCGGGCGGCGCGCGCCGCCCGCGCTCGGCGAGCGGCTCCGGCGCGGCCTGCGCCGCAACGCCGCCGGCTACCTCTTCCTGCTGCCCTGGCTGATCGGCTTCTTCGGCCTGACGCTCGGGCCGACGCTGGCCTCGCTCTATCTCTCCTTCACCGACTACGACCTCCTGACCGCCGCCGCGCTGGACCGGGCTCGGCAACTACGAGTACGCCTTCTTCAACGACGAGCGCCTGCGCAACGCGCTCGACCGTCACCTTCACCTACGTGCTCTGGTCGGTGCCGCTGAAGCTCGCCGCCGCGCTCGGCCTCGCCATGGTGCTCGACCGCAGCGTCCGCGGCGTCGGCATCTACCGCGCCGCCTTCTACCTGCCGTCGCTGCTCGGCGCCTCGGTCGCCGATCGCCGTGCTCTGGCGCCAGATCTTCGGCGCCGACGGCCTCGTCAACCAGCTCCTCGCGCTCGTCGGCATCCAGGGCCCGGCCTGGGTCTCGCACCCCGACTACGCGCTCTCGACGCTCGTCGTCCTCGCGATCTGGCAGTTCGGCTCGCCGATGATCATCTTCCTCGCCGGCCTGCGGCAGATCCCGCAGGACCTCTACGAGGCCGCCTCGATGGACGGCGCCTCGCGGCTGGCGGCAGTTCTGGAAGATCACCCTGCCGCTGCTCGCGCCGGTGATCTTCTTCAACCTCGTGCTGCAGACCATCGAGGGCTTCAAGGCCTTCACCCAGGCCTTCATCGTCTCCGGCGGCACCGGCGGCCCGATCGACTCCACGCTGTTCTACTCGCTCTACCTCTACAAGGAGGCCTTCGCCAACTTCCGCATGGGCTACGCCTCGGCGCTCGCCTGGCTGCTCCTCGTCATCATCGCGATCTTCACGGCGATCGCCTTCGGCACGTCGAAGTACTGGGTCTACTACGAGGACGAGAGCCGATGAGCGACCGCAAGACCACCGCTCGCGCCGCGCCGAGCTCCTCCGCCACGTCCTGCTGACGCTCGCCGTCGGTCGTCATGCTCTATCCGCTGCTCTGGATGATCGCCTCGTCGTTCAAGCCCGACGAGCTGATCTTCTCGCAACCCGACCGCGCTGCCGACCGCGCTCGACCTCTCGAACTACGTCGAGGGCTGGACACGCGCTCCGGGTCTCGTTCACCACCTTCTACCTCAACAGCTTCCTCATCGCCGGCGCTCGCGGTCATCGGCAACCTCGCCGCCTGCTCGCTCACCGCCTTCGCCTTCGCCCGGCTCGACTTCCGCTTCAAGAAGTTCTGGTTCGCGCTGATGCTCGGCACGCTGATGCTGCCCTACCACGTCACGCTGGTGCCGCAGTACGTGCTGTTCCTGCAACTTCGGCTGGGTGAACACGCTTCCTGCCGCTGATCGTGCCGAAGTTCCTCGCCGTCGACGCCTTCTTCATCTTCCTGATGGTGCAGTTCTTCCGCGGCATCCCGCGCGAGATCGACGAGGCGGCGATCATGGACGGCTGCGGGCCGTGGCGGATCTACTGGAAGATCATGCTGCCGCTCTCGACGCCGGTGCTGGCGACCGCCGCGATCTTCTCCTTCATCTGGACCTACGACGACTTCCTCGGCCCGCTGATCTACCTCAACGACATGCGCACCTACACCGTGCCGCTGGCGCTGCGCGCCTTCGTCGACTCCTCCGGCGGCGAGTCGCTCTACGGCGAGCTGTTCGCCATGTCGGCGCTGTCGCTCGTCCCGGTCTTCGTCGTCTTCCTCGCCTTCCAGCGCCTGATCATCCGCGGCGTCGCGCTGGGCGCCCTCAAGCGCTGAGAAGCCATGCCCGAAGCCTTCGACTTCGCCGTCTCCGGCATCAACCACAACCACATCTACGGCCAGGTCGACGCCATGCTCGGCGCCGGCTGCCGCCTGACCGCCTTCTACGCGCCCGAGGACGACCTCGCCGCCGCAGTTCGCCAAGGCCTACCCGCAGGCCGCGCGCGTCGCCGACGAGCGCGCGATCCTCGACGACCCGGCCGTCCGCCTGGTCGTCGGCGCCGGCATCCCCGGCGAGCGCGCCGGCGATGGCGCTCCGCGCCATGCGCGCCGGCAAGGACGTGATGGTCGACAAGCCCGGCTGCACCACCGAGCGCCCAGCTCGACGAGCTGAGCGCGTCCAGGCCGAGACCGGGCGCATCTACTCGATCTGCTACTCCGAGCACTACCTGCAGACGTCCACCGTCGCCGCCTCGCGCCTCGTCGCCGAAGGCGCCATCGGCCGGGTCGTCAACACCGTCGGCCTCGGGCCGCACCGGATCGGCCTACAATCCCCGGCCCGACTGGTTCTGGGACCCCGAGCGCGGCGGCGCGATCCTCGTCGACATCGCCGCGCACCAGTTCGAGCAGTTCCTGCACTTCACCGGCTCGACCTCGGCGCGCATCCTCCAGCGGTCGAGGCCAACTTCGACCACCCCGAGCCGCCCCCTGGAACGACTACGGCCACGCCGTCGTCGCCTCCGACCACGCCACCGGCTTCATCCGCGTCGACTGGCTGACCGCCGACGGCTCGCCGGCCTGGGGCGACGGCCGGCTGTTCCTGATGGGCACCGACGGCAACATCGAGCTCCGCAAGTACATGGACATCGAGGGCCGCCCCGGCGGCGACCACCTCTTCCTCACCGACACCAAGGGCACCCGCTACATCGACTGCTCGGACACGCAGCCTCGACTACGGCGAGCGGCTGCGCGACGACGTCGCTGAACCGCACCGACACCGCCATGGCCCAGGCGCACTGCTTCCGCGCCATGGAGCTCGCGCTCGAGGCGCACCGCATCGCGACGCCGCTCGCCGGCGCCGCCCGGCGAGCGCGGCATGACGCGGCTCAAGGTCGGCGTCGTCGGCTCGGGGATCGGCGCCTCGCACATCGAGGCCTACCAGGCGCTGCCCGAGATGTACGAGGTCGCGGCGCTCTGCGACATCGACGCCGCCCGCGGCGCGCGCGGTCGCCGGCGCGGTTCGGCATCCCCGCGACCGTCGACCGCGCTCGACGAGCTGCTCGGCGCGCGACCTCGACATCATCGACATCTGCACCCCCTCGGGCCTGCACCAGGCGCAGGCGCATCGCGGCGCTCGCGCGCCGGCTTCCACGTCGTCGTCGAGAAGCCGGTGGCCAAGAGCCTCGCCGAGGTCGACGCCGTCGCCGCCGCCGAGGCCGCCTCCGGCCGGCGCGTCTGCGCCGATCTTCCAGTACCGCTTCGGCCACGGCCTGCAGAAGCTGCGCGCACCTCCGCGCCAAGGGCTTCGCCGGCCACCGCCTCGGTCGCCACCGCCGAGACCCACTGGTACCGCGGCGACGCCTACTACGGCCGCG
Source organism: uncultured Alphaproteobacteria bacterium (assembly GCA_963750745.1). Lineage (GTDB taxonomy): Bacteria > Pseudomonadota > Alphaproteobacteria > Rhodobacterales > Rhodobacteraceae > Amaricoccus. The sequence goes on from CAVVSO010000028.1 coordinate 17,911, forward strand.
GCCGCCTGGCGCGGCACCTTCGACGGCGAGCTCGGCGGCTGCCTCACCACCCACGCCATCCACATCCACGACATCCTCTGCGAGGTGCTCGGCGCCGATCGCCTCGGTGCACGCCCGCACCTCGAACCGGCTGAACCGCAACGAGACCGAGGACATGGCGGTCCTCTCGCTCGAGTTCGCCTCCGGCGCCTTCGCCACCTCCTCGGTCACCCTCGGCTCGCGGCAGGAGATGTCGCGGCTGCGCTTCTGCTTCGACGACCTCGTCGCCGAGAGCGGCCTCGCCCCCTACAACCCCGGCCACGACCCCTGGACCTTCCCGAACGACGACCCGGCGGCCGCGGCCGCATCGCCGCGGCGCTCGAGGACTTCGCGCCGCTGCCCGAGCGCTTCGTCGGCCAGTTCCACCGCCTGCACGCCGCCCTCACCGGCGGCGGCGCCGCTGCCCGTGACGCTCGACCGACGCCCGCCGCTCGGTCGAGCTCCTGACCGCCGCCTACTATTCCGCCGCTGACCGGCGAGGCGGTCGCCCTGCCGCTCGGCCGCCGACCACCCGTTCTACGGCGGCTGGCTCGAAACCATGAAACGGGAGGCGCGCCATGGCTGACCTCGAGCTCCGCCAGGTCGTCAAGCGCTTCGGCGCCGGCGCAGGTGATCCACGGCGTCGACCTCGCGCATCCAGCGACGGCGAGTTCGTGGTCTTCGTCGGCCCCTCGGGCTGCGGCAAGTCGACGCTGCTGCGGATGATCGCCGGCCTCGAGGAGATCTCCGACGGCGACGTCCTGATCGACGGCGAGGCGATGAACGAGGTGCCCGCCGCCAAGCGCGAGCTCGCCATGGTCTTCCAGTCCTACGCGCTCTACCCGCACATGAGCGTGCGCAAGAACCTCTCCTTCGGCCTCGAGACCATGCGGCGTGCCGCGCGCCGAGATCGACCGCAAGATCCGCGACGCCGCCGAGATCCTGCAGATCGACGAGCTGCTCGAGCGCAAGCCCGGCCAGCTCTCCGGCGGCCAGCGCCAGCGCGTCGCGATCGGCCGCGCCATCGTCCGCGAGCCGCGGATCTTCCTCTTCGACGAGCCGCTCTCCAACCTCGACGCCGAGCTGCGCACGCAGATGCGGGTCGAGATCAACAAGCTGCACCGCCGGCTCGGCGCGACGATGATCTTCGTCACCCACGACCAGGTCGAGGCGATGACGCTGGCCGACCGGATCGTCGTGCTGCGCAAGGGCGTCATCGAGCAGGTCGGCACGCCGCTCGAGCTCTACAACAAGCCCGCCAACATCTTCGTCGCCGGCTTCATCGGCAGCCCGCGGATGAACCTGCTGCCGCGGCCGCATCGGCCCGGTGGACGGCCACCACGCCGCAGATCGACCTCGACCACGGCCAGGTGCTGAGGACCGACTTCCCGACGCCGCCGAAGCCCGGCACCACCGTCACCGTCGGCGTCCGCCCGGAGCACCTCGTGCCGGCGGCGCCGGGCACCGGGCGTGCTCGAAGGGCGAGGTGCAGCTCGCCGAGCAGCTCGGCGGCGAGACCTACGTCTACGTCGCGCTCCCCGGCGGCCAGAGCGTCACCGTGGAGATCAAGGGCCAGGCCGAGGTCACGCCCGGCGAGGCGATGGAGCTCGGCTTCGACGGCAACAAGTTCCACGTCTTCGGCCCCGACGAGAAGGTCATGCGCCACGCCTGAGCCGCGCCGCGCCCAGGCCGCCGACCCTCGAAACCTGCCTGGCATCGGACTGAAACACCCGCCTCGCATCGATCCCGGCTTCCCTTGCCGGAGACCCCGATGAACGCCTTCGCCTCGTTCGAGCCCGAGCCGCGCGACACGCGCGCCGCCGCGACCGCGACGCTCGTCGCCGCCTTCGAGGGCGACGCGGCCGCGCGCACCTTCTACCCGGCCG
>CAVVSO010000029.1:0-9214 GCA_963750745.1 uncultured Alphaproteobacteria bacterium
CGGCGCCCTTGGCGTATTTCTCGCGCAGCACGTCGAGGCTTACCGCCTGCCACGGCAGGTCGGGGATCGTCGCCGCGAGGGACTTGTCGGGCTTGTTCACAGGCTGTATCTTCCGCGAAGGCAGGACACCATATCTAGCGATGACGCTGCATCTTCTCAAGCTTTGTGTCGGCTGTGAAGCCGTCGAAGACCTGATTTCCTGGCAGGACGAGCGGATGGCCGAGCGCCGCGCCGCCGGCGACGATCCGCTGCCCTTCCATGTCACCCGGATGTGGCCGAAGCGGCAGGCCGAGCTCACCCAAGGCGGCTCGCTCTACTGGGTGATCAAGGGCTTCGTGCTCTGCCGCCAGCGCATCCTCGGCCTCGAGCCGCGCCTCGGCGCCGACGGCATCTCCCGCTGCGCCATCCGGCTCGACCCTGCAGTGGTGCGCACCCTGCCACAGCCGCGCCGGCCGTTCCAGGGCTGGCGCTACCTCCGCCCCGAGGACGCGCCCCGCGATCTCGCCGCCGCCACGGCACTTCCCGACCTGCCGCACCGGCTGGTCGCCGGCCTCGCCGCGCTCGGCGTGCTCTAAAGATGCGCCGCTGCCTCCTCGCCGCCCTCGCCGCCCTCGCCGCCGCCCCGGCCGCCGCCGCCCCGCGCTACGACTACGACGCCCTCGGCGCCGAATTCTGCCGGCTGAGCGTCGCCGGCGACCTCGCGGGCCTGAGGCCCCTCTTCACCGCCGAGCTCAACCGGGCGATCGACGCCGCGGCCACCAACCCCGCGACCCTGCCGCCGCAGGTCCTCTTCCAGACCTACACCAACGTCGTGCCGGTCTGCAGCGCCACCACCCGCAACGCCGCCCTGGTCGAGATCGACCGCAGCAAGCCCGGCGGCGCCCCGCCGTCCTGGACCGAGTACCTGGTCATCGTCCCCGAGGCCGACGGCTCCAGCCGCATCGACGACGTGCTCTTCGCCACCCGCCGCAGCGACACCCTGCGCGCCCGCCTGGCCTATTTCGCCGCCGCACGCTGACGCCTCCCACGGTCGCCGGGCGATTGCTTCGCTCACTTTGGGTGACCCAACTCCCAGTCCAAGAGCCCGCGCGATTTGTCCGTGGACAAATCGCGCTGCAGATCGTGTCAGAGCGCCGGCCGCGCCACCCCGAGCCGGTCGCAGACCGCCGCCAGCGCCGCCGCCGCGCCCGCGTCCCAGTCCGCCCCCCGTGCCGCGAAGAGCGCCGCCTGGCTGCGCAGGATCAGCCCGTCCTCCAGCACCCGCAGATGGTTGTCGCGCAGCGTCGAGCCCGAGGTGGTGATATCCGCCACCGCCTCGGCGGTCAGGTTCTTCACCGTGCCCTCGGTGGCGCCCTGGCTGTCCACCAGCTGATAATCGGCGACGCCGCGGCTGCGGAAGAACTCGCGCACGAGGTGATGATACTTGGTCGCCACCCGCAGCCGGTGGCCGTGCCGCGCCCGGAACTCCGCCGCCGCGGCGTCGAGGTCGGTCATGTCGATGACGTCGATCCAGAAGGCCGGCACCGCCACCACCAGGTCGGCAAAGCCGAAGCCCATCGCCGCCACTTCCGTGAGCCGCTCGCCCCAGCGCGGGATCTCCTCGCGCACCAGATCCTGCCCGGTGACCCCGAGATGGAGCCGCCCCGCCGCCAGCTCGCGCGGGATCTCGCCCGCGGCCAAGAGCACCAGCTCGACCCCGTCCACCCCGCCGACCGTGCCGCGATACTCGCGCCCGCTGCCGCTCCTGGCCACCGCCAGCCCGCGCGCCCCGAACCAGGCGATCGCCTCCTGCTGCAAGCGGCCCTTCGACGGCAGCCCGAGCTTCAGCCGCATGTCAGCGCCACCAGCGCCTCGGGCCGGATCATGCCGCCGACCGCCGGCACCCCGCGGCCGCGCCCCAAGACCCGGGTCAGCGCGTCGTAGCGCCCGCCGCTCGCCACCGGCGGCAGGTCGTCCCGCCCGCACGGCAGCGCCCCGAACACGAAGCCGTCGTAATATTCCAGCGTGGTCCGCCCGAAGCTTGCCTCGAACCGCAGGCCCTCGGGTGCTATCCCCCGCGCCGCGAAGGCGTCGAGCCGCGCCGCGAACCGCTCGACCGCCGCGCCGAGCCCCGGCCGCCCCTCGGCCAGCCCGCGCAGCGCCGCGAGCGCCGCCCGCGACGTCCCGGCGACCCCGAGCACCGCCTCGATCCAGGCCACCTCGCCTTCCGCCAGCGGCGGCGTCGCCGCCTCCTCGGCCAGCCGCCTGATCCGCGCCGCCACCTCGTCCGGCCCGCGCCGCCCGACGCTGGCCCCGGTGCCGATCAGCGCCGCAATCCGCCCCTCGGCCTCGGCGGCGATCAGCCCGGCCCGCGTCGCCTGCACCGCCGCATGCCCCACGCCATACCGCTCGAGCAGCGCATGGAACCGCGCCGGCCGCCAGACGTGCCGCCGGAGCGCCGCCTTGCGCGCGCCGCTGGTCTTCAGCGCGTCGATCGCGGCGAGGATCAGCCCGAGATCGCCGGTGACGATCTCGACCGGCGCCGCTCCGAGCGCCGCGGTGACCAGCGCCAGCACCTCGGCGTCGCGCTCGGCCGGATCGCCCTCGCCGAAGACCTCGAAGCCTGCCTGCAGATACTCCCGCGGCCGCTCCGAGCCCCACTCCTGCCGCCGCCACACCGGCCCGCAATAGACATAGCGCGCCGGATCGCCGCCGGCGTCCATATGCAGCCGCGCCACCGGCACGGTGAAATCCGGACGCAGCATCATCTCTGCGCCCTCGTCGCGGGTGACGAAAGCCCGCGCCCTGATGTCCTCGCCGTAGAGATCGAGCAGCACGTCCGCCGGCTGCAGCGCCGCCGGCTCGACCCGCACCGCCCCGGTCGAGCCCAGCACCGCGAGGATCCGCGCCACCTCGGACTCCAGCTGCCCCAGCGGCCCGCCGATCCGCGCGCCCTTCAGATACGCCCGATCCGAGACCATCAGCCGGACCGCGCCAGCATCGCCCGCACCGCCGCGACCAGCGCACCGCGCGCCACCTCGACCTGCGCCGGCTGCGCCTTCCAGTCGTCGTGCGTCGCGATCTCCGCCGCGAGCCGCGCCCCGAGTGCCAGGTCCTTCAGCTGCACCACGCCCCGCGCCCGCTCGTCGCCGCCCTCGATCACCGCCACCGCCGCGCCGCGCTGGTCGGCATATTTGAGCTGCCGCCCCATGCCGCCGCCGCCGAGAAACACCTCCGCCCGAAGCCCCGCCGCCCGCAGCTCCGCCGCCATCGCCTGATAGCCGGCCATCCGCTCGCGATCCATCACCGTCACCACCACCGGCCCCGGCTCGACCGCGCTCAACCGCCCCTTCTCGCCGAGCGCCGCCAGCAGCCGATCGACCCCGATCGAAATGCCGGTCGCCGGCACCGCCTCGCCGGTGAACCGCCGCACCAGATCGTCATAGCGCCCGCCACCGGCGACCGAGCCGAACTGCCGCGGCTTGCCGTCGTCGCCGACCACCTCGAAGGTCAGCTCCGCCTCGACCACCGGCCCGGTATAATACCCGAGCCCGCGCACCACCGAAGGATCGATCACCCCGCCCGCGCCACTCGCGGACAGCAGTTCGGCCATCGTCTCCAGCTCCTGCACCCCTTGAAGCCCGGTCTCCGAACCCGCGACCAGCTCGCGCAGCCGGGCGCAGGTCGCCGCGCCATCGTCCCGCCGCGCGCCGAGAAAATCGAGGATCACCGCCGCCTGCGCCTCGCCGAGCCCGGCGCCCTTGGTAAAGTCGCCGCTCTCGTCCCGCCGTCCCGGCCCGAGCAGCGCCCGCACCCCGGCCTCGCCGAGCCGGTCGAGCTTGTCGATCGCCCGCATCACGACGCCGCGCGGCCCGGCGTGCGCCTCCGGATCGGCCGGATCGAGAACGCCGGCGACCTGCATCACACCGTTCAACACCTTCCGGTTGTTGATCCGCACCGCGTAATCGCCCCGCGCAATGCCGGCGGCTTCCAGCGCCTCGCCCAGCATCGCGCACATCTCGGCATCCGCCGCCACCGACCCCGACCCCACCGTATCCGCATCGCACTGGAAGAACTGCCGGAACCGCCCCGGCCCCGGCTTCTCGTTGCGCCAGACCGGGCCGGTCTGATAGCGCCGACACGGCGAAGGCAGGCTCATCCGGTGCTGGGCGTAGTAGCGCGCCAGCGGCGCGGTCAGGTCGTAGCGCAGCGCCAGCCAGCTCTCGTCCTCGTCCTGCCAGGCGAACACGCCCTCGTTCGGGCGGTCGACGTCGGGCAGGAACTTGCCCAGCGCCTCGACCGTCTCCACCGCGCTGGTCTCCAGGGGATCGAAGCCCCAGGCGTGATAGACCTCGGTGATCCGCGCCAGCATCGCCGCCCGCGCCCGCACCTCGGCCCCGGCATAGTCGCGGAAGCCCTTCGGCGTCTCCGCGCGCGGCCGGCGGGGTTTTGGGGTCTTGTCCTTGGCCATCTCGCGGGGTTCCGGGCTCGGCGTTCGGGCGCCCTCCTAACCCAAGCTCAGCCGCTCGGCAACGCGCAGTAGCCGCCGCGGTAGAAGAGCAGCGGCGCCAGCTCGGCCTGCACCAGCCGCAGCACCTCGCCGACGACGATCAGATGGTCGCCGCCGTGGTATTGCGCCGCGTGCCGGCACTCGAAGCGCGCGGCGCAGCCGGCGAGCAGCGGCACCCCGCCGAGGCCGGGCTCGAAGGCGAGGCCCAGAAAGCCGTCGCCGGGGCCGGAGAAATCCTCCGCCAGCGCCTGCTGCCCGGCGCTCAGCACATGCACCGCGAAATGCGAGGCCGCCTCGAAGGCGGGAAACCGCCGCGACTTGCGCGCCGGCGACCAGAGCACCAGCGGCGGACGCAGCGAGACGCTGGAGAAGCTGTTGGCGGTGATGCCGAGCGGCCCCCGCTCGGTCATGGTGGTGACCACCGTCACCCCGGTCGCGAAACGGCCGAGCGCGTCGCGCAGCTCTCTCTCGCTGAATTCGGGCAAGCGCTCTCCCCGCGGGCTCCGGCCGGCGCGGTTTAGCCGGCGGCACCCCGGCTGTCGATGCTAGACTGCCGCGCGAGGGAGGTGACCGCGATGACAGAAACCGACCGTCTGACCGGGCTCGAGACGGCGCTCGCCCACCAGGAGCGCCTCGGCGAGGATCTGAGCGAGCTGGTTCGCGAGCAGGCCGACCGGGTAGCGCAGCTCGAGCGCCAGGTCGCGGCGCTGGCGGCGCGGCTCGCCGCGCTCGAGGCCGGCGACGACGCCCCGCCTGCCGCCGATGTCCGCCCGCCGCACTGGTGACGGCGGGCGCCGCCGCCTTACTTGCGGTTCATCACCATGCCGACCAGCACGGTCAGGATGCCGCCGCCGCCGACGCCGCCGACCAGCTGGGCGATGATGTTTCCCCAGTCCATCGAGCCCGCCGCCGCCGCCGCATCGGTCGCCGCGGTCGGATCGACCCCGCCGCCGCCGACCAGCGCCCCGAGGATCGAGCCGCCGGCGACGCCGCCGATCACCCCCGAGATCAGCTTGGGCAGCAGGGCCATGCCCGCGGCCTTCACCATGTTCCCGGCGACGCCGCCGCCGACCGCGCCGGCAATGGCCTGCACGATGATCGCTACGATGCCTTCCATGCGACTCTTATCCCTCGAGCCCGTTGCCGCCCGGGCCTCGCAGACCGGACCGCGGCAGCAAAGCATGTTTGCCGCCACGCCACCAGCACCGCGTCATTTCATGCATACCCGCCGCAACCCGTTGCATACGCACCTCACATCCCGCGAATGCCGCCGCGAATCCCCAGCCGCCCGGCTTAACCACCCGGCGGAATATCGCCACGTTTCCAAGGCTTCGCGCATTTTCCCCCTACCCACGCGCCGCTGACCGGCTTACCAAGTGACGACTCTGCCCGGAGCCGGACCGCGATGTACCTTCCCGAGAACAACGCCCAGATGTTCGACATCCTGACCGACCTCCGGGTCTATGCCGCGATGAACGGCCTGCCCCAGCTCGCCGAAAAGCTCGACGACGCGCTGATCCTGCTGCTCGCCGAAGCCCGCGACCCCGCCGGCGCCTCCCGCCCCGGCCGCGCCCTCACCGACAAGCTCTAGGCCGGGTCCTCACTCACAGCGTCGGCGGCCGCCGCCCCGGCCAGTCCGTCGCCTGGTGGTACGCCTCGGCGAGCCGCAGCATCCCGGCATCGTCGCCGCGCCGGCCGATGATCTGCATTCCCATCGGCAGGCCGTCGGCAGAAAAGCCCACCGGGACGCTCAGCGCGGGGAGCCCGGCCAGGGTGGCGGGGGTCGCCACCTCCATCCACTGATGGTAGGTCGTCATGCGCCGCCCGGCCACCTCGCGCGGCCAGGTCCAGCCGGCATCGAAAGGGAAGACCTGCGCGCTCGGCAGCACCAGCGCATCGAACTGCCCGAAGAGTCCGGCGGCGCAGGCGAACCACTCCGAGCGGACGACGCTCGCGGCCAGGACGTCCGCCGCGGTGAGGCCGGCCGCGCTCTCCACCTCCCAGACCGCCTCGGGCTTGAGCAGGGGCCGCTTCGCCGGATCGGCGACAAGCCCGCCCAGCCGACCGGTGATGGCGAAGCCACGCAGCGTCAGCCAGGCCTCCCAGAGCCGCGCCGGGTCGAAGGCGGGCGTCACGGGCTCGACCGTGGCGCCGAGTTCGGCAAAGACCGCGAGCGCCGTCTCGCAGAGCGGCAGGATGCCGGGCTCGATCGGGTAGTGGCCGCCCCAGTCGCCGATCCAGCCGATGCGGCGGCCGCGGATGTCGGCCGTGAGCCCTTCGGCGAAGGAGGAATGCGCCGGCAGCGCATGCGGGTCGCGCGGGTCGGGGCCGGCGATGGTATCGAGCAGCAGCGCCAGGTCGCGCGGCGTGCGCGCCATCGGGCCATTGGTGGCGAACTGGTGCAGGAAGACGTCGCCCACCGGGTCGGACGGCACCCGCCCGAAGGTCGGGCGAAACCCGTAGACGTTGCAGAACGCCGCCGGATTCCGCAGCGAGCCCATGAAGTCCGACCCGTCCGCCACCGCCACCAGCCGCGCCGCCAGCGCCGCCGCCGCACCGCCGCTCGACCCTCCGGCGGTGCGCGAGAGATCGTAGGGGTTGCGCGTCGTCCCATGCACCGGATTGTAGCTGTGCGACCCCAGCCCGAACTCCGGCACGTTGGTCTTGCCGATCAGGATCGCCCCCGCTCGCCTCAGGCGGGCCGCAAGCAGGTCGTCCGCTTCGGGCACGTGATCGGCGAGGAGCGGCGAGCCGCGTGTCGTGCGGATACCGGCGGTCTCGACCAGGTCCTTGACCGCGAAGGGAACCCCATGCAGCCAGCCGCGCCGCGGCGCCCGTTCGGCCGCCCGCGCCTCCGCCATCAGCACCTCGCGCGGGCGCATCGACACGATGGCGTTGACCTGCGGATTCAGCCGCTCGATCCGGTCGAGCGTCGCCGCCATCACTTCGGCCGCCCCGAGCCTTGCCGGCCTCCAGCGCCGCCGAAAGCGCGGCGGCATCGAGTGCGGTAACGTCGCTCATCCGCTGCTTATCCCGCCCTCGCCTGGACAATGTCGAACAGCGATTTGCCGACCGGCAGCTGCAGCTCGGTCAGGCCGCAATCGTCCGCTTGCAGAACATCACACAGGCCAGCATAAATCTGCTCCGCGAGGTCGTTCGCGGCAAGGTTCAGGCTATTGTAGAGCCCGGAGCTGAACAGGCAGAGCCGAAGCACGGAAATGCTGGGAACGCGCTGCGCGCCGGCGACCTTCCGATATCGCCCCATGGCCGTCGCAATGTTGCGCGCCGTCTGGCGGATCGCGGCGAGAAAGGCCGGCGCATCGGCATAATTCGGCCCGTTGGGCGGGGCGACATAGAGCAAGGCGGCATTGGCGGCCACGCCGTGCGGCCGATGCGCGGGTGCGAAGACATCGACGAAGCAGACGCCGTCGTGCTCCCCGCTAAGCGACGCGGTCGGCGCCTCAGCGTACACCAGCGAGAAGGCCATCGGGTCGCCGTCGGGGTAGGTCTCGATGTCGGCGCCGCCGCCGGAGGCCTGCGCCAGCAGCGCCTGATGGCGGGTCGCGTAAGCGTCTGAGCCGCAACCCCGCCAGCGCCTTCGCAAAGCCGCCGTTGATGCCGCCGCCGCCGACATAGAGCTGGTCCGAGCTCCCGGCATTGACCGAGGCCATGGCGCCGGCGCCGGGATCATCCCGGTAGAACAGCGGCGGGTAGCCTCCCTGAGGCGTCGCGATGAAGGTCAGCTTGATCGCGGTTCCGGCAAAGTGCTCACGCGTACGCGACCCCTGAGCTACCTCTCCCAGCCGGCGTCGCCTGGCCCGAGCCGCACGCTGCTGGTGCTGTGGCAATCCACCGATACGATCAAATCATCGTTCAGGGTCACATCAAATACCGTATAGTCCTTTAGTGTCTCGAACCGTCACTAATCTCTTCCTCGCCTCGTTCTGATCGCCGGCTTGTTCGATCTTCGCCTTGGTCGCGTCTATGTCGTCCAGGCTTATGAAATACGCGTTCGTATCGTCCGCAGGGAGGCCGTAACCTCCCACTGATCCGTTGCGTCTGAACTCCATTCGGCCATGGGATGCTGCCCCTACGATTGGCTTCGCGCGACGATCCGTGGTTACGCAGAGTAAACGGCGATGGCGACCCTGCTCTGGTTCGTGATCGATTGCAGAGTGGTACCGCGCTTCCTTGGCAAGTCGGCACGTCGATCGGACCGGCGGCGGGTCCGTAGCCCTCGAGATTGTCCTCTTCCCACCGCTTTACGACAAAAATAATGGCCGTGTCATCCGAGGGGTCGGAGCAATCAACCTCGGCTGCATCCGTACCGGCACCGAAGGTTTCCGATGAGTTCGGCTTGACGGTAAATAAAAGCGCCACGGCAGAAAGAATCTCCTGCGCCCAGCCGATTCCTGATCGAATACTATCACACGGTCAACGTCTTCGTGCAATCGGCGAACTCGTGAAGTCGCCGGGCTCGCCGACATCGATCCGCGCAACAACTCCGCCGGGTGGGCGTGCTAGAGCCAGCCGCGGCTCTTGAAGAACCCGTAGGACCCCGCCGCCGACAGCACCATCAGCCCCAGCGCGAACGGATAGCCCGCGAGCCAGTGCAGCTCGGGCATCACCTCGAAGTTCATCCCGTAGATCGAGGCGATCAGCGTCGGCGGCAGAAACACCACCGCCGCCACCGAGAAGAGCAATACGCTGAACGCGTCGACATAG
>CAVVSO010000030.1:0-11190 GCA_963750745.1 uncultured Alphaproteobacteria bacterium
TGGAATCCCCGCGCCTCGGACCGGCAAGGCGAGGCGGTGGAGCCTCGCTCGGTCCGTCGCCCGGAGCCCTTGGTCCAGGGCGAGTGGGGCATACTCCAAGGCGCGGCACGATTCTTCGACGGCCACATCGGGCGGGACAGGGGAGTGGGGATCGCGTCACCCGAAGCGAGCAACCGCAGATCGTAGCGCCACCCGCTACTTGGTGACCGGAAGCTCGATCGCCGCGACCTGCTCGCTGATCGCCGGCCGGTCGCCGCGCCGCCGCGAGAAGCTGCCGACGTCGGTCTCGGCCAGCCGGCTCCAGGCGCTGTCGGCGAAGATCTCCAGCGGCTGGAAGCGGGCCTTGTAGTCCATCTTGGCGCTGCCCGGCACCCAGTAGCCGAGATAGACGTACGGCAGCCGCATCTCGGCGGCCAGCGCGATGTGATCGAGGATCACGAAGCTGCCGAGGCTCTCGCGCTGCAGCTCGGGATCGAAGAACGAATAGACCATCGACACCCCGTCGGCGAGGATGTCGGTAAGGCAGACCGCGACCAGCTGGCCGCCCGGCCGGTGGTACTCGATCACCATGCTGCGCACCGGGGATTCCTCGATCATCGCCGAGAATTCGCCCATATCCATGTCGGCCATGCCGCCGGTGGCATGCCGCGCGTCGAGGTAGCGGCGGAAGAGCTGATACTGCGCCAGCGTCGCGCAGGGGCTGCGCGGCGAGCGCGCCAGATCGGCATTGCGCCGCGCCACCCGCCGCTGGCCGCGGCTCGGGCGGAACTCCTCGACCACGATCCGCGCCGACAGGCAGGCCGAGCAGCCGGCGCAGGAAGGCCGGTAGAGCACGTTCTGCGAGCGGCGGAAGCCCTGGTGCGAAAGGACGTCGTTCAGCCGCCGCGCACCGTCGCCCTGCAGCGCGGTGAACAGCTTCCGCTCAACCTTGCCGGGAAGATACGGGCAAGGCTGCGGCGCGGTCACATAGAACTGGTGCGACTGTGGTAGGCTGTGGCGCATGTGCGGCCCCGGACGCTCCTCCTCCTGAACTGCCGAGGGTAACAACAGGTTTCGGCGGCGGGCAACAGGATTCTCCGAACGGCGTGAACGGCCGCGCCGCTGGTTAACGCGGGCTAATCGGCAGGGCGGTTGATCGCGGTCGTGCCGAGAATCAGGTCGGGCAGGCCCTGGCCGTAGCGGGTGCCCAGCATCAGGGCGCAGCTGATGAACTGCAGCACCACCACGCTGAAAGCCACGGTGTAGATCGCGGTATGCAGGAGCGCCGTCAGCCCGTCGAAGCGGGTGCCGTCGCCGCGGCGCAGCTCGATGCCGCAGAACCGCATGCCCAAGGTCGCCGAGCCGGTGGCGATCGTCCCGGTGCGGTAGAGAAAGCCGACGCCGGCCACCAGGAGCGGGAAGAGCGCAAAGCCGAAGCCGAAGGTCGCGAGCCCGAAGAAGACCGCGATCGGCACGCCGATGGCGAGGATCACGATCAGATCGACGAACCAGGCGACCAGCCGCTTGGTCGGCACGCCCTCGTAATACTGGCGGTCGGCCTCGGGGTCGGGCAAACCGCCCATCGGGCCGGCATAGCCGGTAGCGTCCATCGCGGGTCCCTCTCGTCGCATCGGCGATCAGATAGGAACCCGCGGCGCGGCCGACAAGCAGCCGGCGCCCCGGGCGTCCTCACATGTGCAGCATCTTGCCGTAGGCGTCGAGCACCGCCTCGTGCATCATCTCGCTCAAGGTCGGGTGCGGGAAGACGGTGTCCATCAGCTCGACCTCGGTGGTCTCGAGCTTGCGGCCGATCACGTAGCCCTGGATCAGCTCGGTGACCTCGGCGCCGACCATATGCGCGCCGAGCATCTCGCCGGTCTTGGCGTCGAACACCGTCTTGATCATCCCCTCGGGCTCGCCGAGGGCGATCGCCTTGCCGTTGCCGATAAACGGGAAGTGGCCGACCTTGACCTCGTAGCCGAGCTCCTTGGCCCTGGCCTCGCTATAGCCGACGCTCGCCACCTGCGGCTGGCAGTAGGTGCAGCCGGCGATGGTCTCGGGCCGGGTGGCATGCGGGTGCCCGCCGGCGATCAGCTCGGCGACCATCACCCCCTCGTGCATCGCCTTGTGCGCGAGCCACGGCGCGCTGGCGACGTCGCCGATCGCGTAAAGGCCCTCGACGCCGGTGCGGCAGAACTCGTCGACCACCACGTGGGTGCGGTCCACCTTCACCCCGGCGGCCTCCAGCCCGAGGTTCTCGACGTTGCCGACGATGCCGACCGCCGAGATCACCGTGTCGAAGTCCTCGGTCGTGGTCTTGCCGCCCTGCTCGATCGTCGCGGTCACCTTGTCGGCGCCGCGCTCGAGCTTTTTGACGGTAGCGCCTTCGAGGATCTTCATCTTCTGCTTGAGGAACTGCTTCCTGGCGAAGGCCGAGATCTCCTCGTCCTCCACCGGCAGGATCCGCGGCAGCACCTCGACCACCGTCGTCTCGGCGCCCAGCGTGTTGTAAAAGCTCGCGAACTCGATGCCGATGGCGCCCGAGCCGATCACCAGCAGCTTCTTCGGCATATGCGGCGGCACCAGCGCGTGCTTGTAGTTCCAGACCCGCTTGCCGTCCGCCTCGAGCCCCGGGAGATCCCGCGCCCGGGCGCCGGTGGCGACGATGATCGCCTTGGCGGTGATCTCCTCGGTGCCCTTGTCGGTCTTGACGCTGATCTTGCCCTTGCCGGCCAGCGTCGCCTCGCCCATCACCACGGTGATCTTGTTCTTCTTCATCAGGAAGCCGACGCCGGAGCTCAGCTGCTTGGCGACGGCGCGCGAGCGCTTGACCACCGCGTCGAGGTCGAAGCCGACGTTCTCGGCCTTCAGCCCGAACTCCTTGGCCCGGTGCATCAGGTGAAAGATCTCCGAGGTCCGGAGCAGCGCCTTGGTCGGGATGCAGCCCCAGTTCAGGCAGATGCCGCCGAGATGCTCGCGCTCGATGACGACGGTGGAAAGCCCGAGCTGCGCGGCGCGGATCGCCGCGACGTAGCCTCCGGGTCCGGCTCCGATGACGGCGACGTCGTAGGTCGTGGCCATGTGCGTCTCTCCCCTCGATCGCGGCGCTTTGCCGCGCTGTTAGCGCAAAACCGCCGGTGCGGCCAGCCTCCAACCGTCAAGCGGCGTATCGCTGCAACAACTCGCGGTAGCCTTGGTTGCCGAGAAACGCGACCTCCTCCGGCGTGCTCTCGCGGCCAAGCGCGGCGTTCCTGCCCGGGAAGCGGCCGAAGCGGCGGATGATCTCGCGATGCACCAGCGCATGCCCCAGGAGCTCGCCGTGCCCGAAGTTGATCAGGAAGAGCCGCACGCTGTGGTCCTGGTTGGCCAGCGTCTCCGAATGCAGCAGCGGCGTGAAGAAGAACTGCCGCTCGCGGCAGCGCCACCTGCTGGTCGCGCTGGTGCAGGATCGCCACCTTGGCCACCGCCAGCGCCCGCGCGTCCGAGGCGAAGGCCCTGGGATCGTCGCGGAACATGTTGCGCGGAAACTGGTCGAGCAGGATCAGGAGCGCGAGGCACCCCTCGATCGTGGTGCGCCACTCGGAGAGCCCGCCGGCTTGCGCCCGCGCCCAGAGCCCGCCCCAGCGGTCGCGGATGGTCTGGTCCACCGCCGCGTCGGCGCGATACCAGCCGTCCGGCCCGACCTCGCCGATCCAGAAGTCGAGAATTTCCTGTGCCGCCGTGTTGGCCGGTATGTCCATGCGCATCCCCCGTTCGCGAGCCGCACTCTCTCGCAGGCCGCAGCAAATGAAAAGCCGCCTCAGCCGCGGCCGGCGGTCGCCTCAGCCGCCCGCCCGATCGCCACCTCCTGCGCCACCTCGAGCGCCACCGGCGAGGCCGTCGCCAGCACCGGCGCATAGGACGAGGTCTCGGCCACCGCCGGCGCCGCCCGCTTGGTCGAGCGGTAGAGCGCATAGAACGCGATCAGCGCGAACAGCGTTCCGATATAGACGAAGAAGGCGTTGGCCCCGAACCTGGTCATCGCCGCGCCGATCACCAGGGCCCGGTCATCGCCCCGAGCCCGTTGATGAAGAGCAGCCCCCCCGAGGCCGCCGCCATGTCCGACGGCGCCAGGAAGTCGTTGGTATAGGCGATGATCAGCGAATAGAGCGGGTTGGCGACGCCGCCGATGATGAAGCCGAGCGTCAGCACCACCACGTACTCGCCCGAGACCAGCGCGCCGCCGAGGGTCAGGAGCGCGCCGACGAAGGTCAGCCCCATGATCAGCACCCGCCGGTCCATCCGGTCCGAGACCCAGCCGATCGGATACTGGAACACCAGCCCGCCCACATAGATCGCCGCGACGAAGGCCGAGATCTCGGCGACGTTCAGCCCCTTCTGGGTGCCGAAGACCGAGCCCATGCCGAAGATGCCGGCATAGACCCCGCCGAGCAGGAACGTCCCGACGCAGCCGAGCGGCGAGATGCGGAAGAGCTGCACCAGCGTCATCGGCTTGGTGGTCCTGAACGCAGGTGCGGTGCCGGCGGTGAGCAGGATCGGCAGGAACGAGATCGACACCAGCACCGACATCACCACGAAGAGCAGATAGCCGGCCGGATCGGCCAGGTTCAGCACGAACTGCGCCGAGATGATCCCGAGCATCTGCACGATCATGTACAAGGACAGCGCCTGGCCGCGGGTCTCGTTGGTCGCCGCCTCGTTCAGCCAGCTCTCGGCCACCACATAGACCCCGGCGAAGGAGAAGCCCACCACCAGCCTCAGCGCGCTCCAGACCCAGGGGTTCGGCGCCGCGGCATAGAGGATAAAGGCCGCCGAGACCATCGAGCCGAGAGCTGCGAACACCCGCACGTGCCCGACCCGGGCGATCATCGACGTCGCCCGCCGCGAGCCGATCAAAAAGCCCACGTAGTAGGCGCTCATCACCAGCGACATCGTCGCCGCGTCGTAGCCCTCGATCGCGCCCCGGATGCCGAGCAGCGTCCCCTGCAGACCGTTGCCGAGCAGGAGCAAGAGCAGCCCGAGCAGCAGCGGCCAGGAGTTTCTCAGCACGAAAAGCATGTCAGCCCCCGGGAAACAGCAGCGAGGCGTCGCCATAGGAGAAGAAGCGATACCGCTCGGCGATGGCGTGGGCATAGATCGCGCGGATCCGCTCGACCCCCATCAGCGCCGAGACCAGCATCAGCAGCGTCGATCTCGGCAGGTGGAAGTTCGTCATCAGCCCGTCGGCGATGCGGAACCGGTAGCCCGGCCGGATGAAGATATCGGTCTCGCCGGTCCAGGGCGCGATCCGGCGCGGCGCGGTCGCGGCGGTCTCGATCAGCCGCAGCGCCGTGGTGCCGACCGGCACCACCCGCCCGCCCGCGGCCAAGCGTCGCGGCGATCGCCTCGGCGGCGCCGGCGCCGATCTCGCCCCACTCGCTGTGCATCCGGTGCGCCTCGATCTCCGCGACCTTGACCGGCAGGAAGGTGCCGGCGCCGACGTGCAGCGTCACGAAGGTGCGCGCCACCCCCCGCGCCTCGAGCTCGTCCAGCAGCGCCCGCATCGAAATGCAGCGACGCGGTCGGCGCCGCCACCGCCCCGGGCCGCGCGGCGAAGACCGTCTGATAGTCCTGCCGGTCGGCGGCGTCCGCCGGCCGCCGCGCCGCGATATAGGGCGGCAGCGGCATCTCGCCGACCGCCTCCAGCGCCGCCGCCAGCGCCGCGCCGTCGCGGTCGAAGCCGAGCAGCACCTCGGCGCCGTCCTTGCCCTGCACCGCCGCCGTCAGCCCGCCGCCGAACTCGATCCGGTCGCCGACCGCCAGCCGCTTGCCCGGCCGCGCCAGCGCCCGCCAGGCCCCGTCCGCGGCGTGCGCGATCAGCGTCGCCTCGATCCGCGCCTCGCCGCCGGAGGCCCGCCGCCGGACGCCGGCCAGCCGCGCCGGGATCACCCGGGTGTCGTTGAGCACCAAGAGATCGCCGCGCTCCAGCCAGTCGGGCAGCCGCGCGACCGTGCTGTCGGCCATCCGCGCGGCGGTCGCTACCAGCAGCCGCGACGCCGGCCGCGGCCGGGCGGGCCTGAGCGCGATCAGCTCCTCCGGCAGGTCGTAGTCGAACGCGTCGAGCCGCATGGAAATCCTCTCCGGCGGCGGTATATGCGGGGTGGTGGCGCCAGACAACGGGCGCCCGCGCCAGGAGCCAAGCCCATGCCCACCGTCGAAGCCGGCCAGCCGGTCCCCGCATTCACCCTGCCCGGCCCCGACGGCACGGCGCTCGGGCCCGCGGACTTCCCCGGCAAGAAGCTCGTGCTCTACTTCTACCCCAAGGACGATACCTCCGGCTGCACGCTGGAGGCGGTCGAGTTCACCGCCAAGCTCCCGGAGTTCGAGGCGGCGGACACCGTCGTCCTCGGCATCTCGAAGGACAGCGTCAAGAGCCACGCCCGGTTCCGCGACAAGCACGACCTCAAGGTGATCCTGCTCTCCGACGAGTCCGGCGCGGTGCTCGAGCGCTTCGGCGTCTGGACCGAGAAGTCGATGTACGGCCGCAAGTTCATGGGCATCGAGCGCTCGACCTTCCTCGTCAACGCCGGCGGCGCCATCGCCCGGGTCTGGCGCAAGGTCAGCGTTCCCGGCCACGTCGATGCGGTGCTCGCGGCCGCGCAGGCCCTCTAGCCGATCGAGGAAGTCGGCCCTCCTGACGCGGCTGCGCCGCCTCTCGCAGGGCCCCTTCTGCCGCCTTACGCGGCAGTGCGGCGCAGATCGACCGTCATGCCAACGGCTTGCGCCCGGCGTCTCGCATCTTTGGTCAGCCTGACGCTCGACTACCTCAGGTTGTGGTTCGGCAGATATCCGCCGAGCGACAGGAGCGCGGGTGCATCGCGTCGCTCTTGGCGTTGCATTGGTTAATCAAGATTTTTAAACACGGCCTCGGATGGGGGCAGCGCCCACAAATAAGGTTGTAACAACCAGAGGGTGACCGCATGACGGGTCTTCGTCGCGGACTGAGCAGCTTCGTCTCCACGATCGTTCCGGAAAAGCGGCTGTTCATCCAATCGGAAGGCTCCACGCGGTACCTGCGTCTGACCCCGGCCTCCCAGCTCGTCTCCAGCGCGGCAGGCCTGGCACTGCTGGCCTGGCTGGCGCTGGCCTCGGCCGGCATGGTCATCGACTACATGGGGCTCAAGCCCGGCATCCCGCGCGGCGTGGTGGTGCGCGACGCGGTGCAGGCCCGGCTCGACTCGCTCGCTGCCGAGCGCGACCGGCGCGCCGCCGAGGCCCGCTCGGCGCAGGACCGCTTCCAGGTCGCGATGGAGCAGATCAGTCGGCAGCAGACCGCGCTCTTGCAGTCGGTCGAGGAGCGCCGTGAGCTCTCGACCGCGCTCGAGGTGATGCGCCACCGGCTGCGGGACGCCGTCGGCCAGCGCGACGCGGTCACCGCGGCCAACGACCGGCTGCTCGCCAAGATGAACGAGGTCAGCGCCTCGCTGACCAGCCAGGGCAGCGCCGATCTCGCCGACACGCTGCGCACCGTCTCGGGCGCGCTCTCCGAAGCCGTCGCCGCCCGCGACGCCGCCACGCCGAGCGGACCCAGCTCAGCCAGCAGCTCGCCGACCTCGAGCTCAGCGTCAAGGTCAACAGCCAGCGCCAGGACGAGATGGTCGACCAGCTCGAGCAGGCGGTCGCCATGTCGTTCGGGCCGATGGAGAAGCTGTTCAAGAAGACCGACATCGACGTCGACACCCTGATCGCCAAGGTGCGCGGCGCCTATTCCGGCCTCGGCGGCCCGCTCGGCGCCCCGGTGGTGGTCAGCACCCGCTCGTTCGACGACGCCGCCCTCAACACCCGCTTCGACAAGCTGATGCTCGATCTCGACCGGATGAACCTGATGCGGATCGCCGCGAGCAAGATCCCCTACGTGCTCCCGCTGCACAGCGACTTCCGCTTCACCAGCGGCTTCGGCATTCGCCACGGCCGGATGCACGCGGGGGTTGATCTCGCCGGACCTCGCGGCACTGCCATTTTTGCCACCGCCGACGGGGTCGTAGTGGCGGCGGGGCCGGAAAGCGGCTACGGCAACGTCGTGCGAGTCCAGCACGAATTCGGTTTCGAGACCGTCTATGCCCACCAGAGCAGAATTCGGGTCAAGGTCGGACAACAGGTATCGCGTGGCGTGCAAATAGGTGATATGGGTTCAACCGGGCGTAGTACCGGCTCGCACCTCCACTATGAGGTTCGGGTCAATGGTCAGCCCGTGAATCCGATGACCTATTTGGAGGCCGCAAAGGATGTTTTCTAAGACCAAGCCGGAGGAAAGCCTGCCGCCGCTACCCGCTTCGACCCCGCTGTCGAGCGCCCTGCCCCCTTCCTCCACTGCCGCGCTCGACGCTCGCCCGTCGCCGCTGACGCCGCCGTCGGCGACCGCCGCGGCGCCCAAGCCGAAGCCCGCCCCGTCGGTGCTCTCCTCCGATCTCACGATCCACGGCAACGTCCGCACCAGCGGCGACATCCAGGTCGAGGGCAACGTCGAGGGCGATATCCGCGCCGCCATGCTGATCGTCGGCGAGAGCGCCACGGTGAAGGGCGAGGTGATCGCCGAGGAGGTCGTGGTTCACGGCCGCGTCGTCGGCCGGCTGCGCGGCCTCAAGGTCCGGCTCAGCGCCTCGGCCCGCTGCGAAGGCGACATCGTGCACAAGACCATCGCGATCGAGAGCGGCGCCCACTTCGAAGGCTCGGTGCAGCGCCAGGACGACCCGCTCGGCAAGGCCAAGGGCGACCCGCTCGGCTCGCCACCCGGCGATGGCCGCCGCCGAATAGGCTGCCGGCCCGGCAGGCCCCGCCGCCGGCGGGGCCTTCGCCGCCAGGCGCGTATGTTCCGGCGTGTCACCGATAGGCGCGTCCCATGGTAGGTTCCGGCCGATTTCGTTGAAAAGGTCCTTGTCCTGCCCTTTCCGGGTGAACTCTTCGCCGCTTCGGGCGAAGAGATCGGCGCAAAGCGGACTTCCAGGCGCTGGTTTATCCTACTGCGATCCAGCCCGGAACCGAAGCGAGTGCCTGGTGCATGCGTTGTGCATGCGTTGTACATCACCCCGATTGGTCAGTCCGCCGCCTGCGCCTCGGCCCGGCTCTTGCCGCTCACCTGCAGCGCCAGCGCCGCCGCCATGAAGCCGTCGAGGTCGCCGTCGAGCACGCCGCCGGTGTCCGAGGTCTCGTAGCCGGTGCGCAGATCCTTCACCATCTGGTACGGCTGCAGCACGTAGGAGCGGATCTGGTTGCCCCAGCCGGCATCGCCCTTGGCCTCGTGCTGCGCGGTGATCGCCTCGTTGCGCTTCCTGAGCTCAAGCTCGTAAAGCCTTGATTTCAGGGCCGCCATCGCGTTGGCCCTATTCTGGTGCTGCGACTTCTCCGAGCTCGTCACCACGATATTGGTCGGCAGATGGGTGATCCGCACCGCCGAGTCGGTGGTGTTGACATGCTGCCCCCCGGCCCCGGACGAACGGTAGGTGTCGATCCGGATGTCGTTCGGCGCGATCTCGATCTCGATATTGTCGTCCACCACCGGATAGACCCAGATCGACGAAAACGAGGTATGCCGCCGCGCCGCTGAATTGAACGGCGAGATCCGCACCAGCCGATGCACCCCCGATTCCGTCTTCAGCCAGCCATAGGCGTTCAACCCGTTGATTCTGTAGGTGACCGACCGGATCCCCGCCTCCTCGCCCGGGCTCTCGGCGATCAGCTCGACCTTCATCCCGTGCGCCTCCGCCCAGCGCACGTACATCCGCGCCAGCATCGCCGCCCAGTCGCAGCTCTCGGTGCCCCCGGCCCCGGCGTTGACCTCGAGGAAGGTATCGTTGCCGTCCGCCTCGCCGTCGAGCAGCGCCTCGATCTCGCGCTGCGCCGCCAGATCCCGCAGGCTGCGGATCGCCGCCTCGGCGTCGGCCACCACCGCCGCGTCGCCCTCGGCCTCGCCGAGCTCGATCAGCTCGCTCTGGTCCGCCAAGCTCGCGCGCCAGCCCCTGGTAGCCCTCCAGCGCATCCGCGAGCCGCTGCCGGTCGCGCATCAGCTTCTGCGCCCGCGCCGGATCGTTCCAGAGCTCCGGGTCTTCCGACATGGCATTGAGCTCTTCCAGCCGGTGCGTCGCGGTGTCGTAGCCGAGCCGCTGGCGCAGCAGCGCGAGCGACTTTCCGATCTCCTCGACCAGCCGTTCGGTTTCAGCTCGCATGACGACTATCCCGGAAAATCAAGACCGTGGCCGCGTCCTGGCAGCCGAAAGGGCTTCTTAGTCACACGCTCGCCAGCGGTCAATTCACCAGCGGGCAATTCACTCCGGCCGCACGAACCGCCCGGCGATCCGTCCCAGCCCGCCCCACCTGCGGCGCAGCTCGGTCTGCCGGGCGGTGTTGGCGTGCGGGAACGCCACCGACGGCACCGGCTTGCCGAGAAAGCCGCAGAGCGGCTCCCAGCCCGGCTTCTTCGCCCACTCCAGCGTCAGGAGATCGCCGGGCCGGTCGCGGAAATACTCGGCAACCTCCCGGTTGTGCCGCAGCATCCGCTCCCGGTAGAGCGCCTCGTGGCCCTTGGGATGGCCGACGCCGTAGATCAGCTGCCGCATCGGCGAGTCCCGCTCGGCGAAGTCCCGGACACTGCTCTGCGAGCCATCGCTCGGGATCGCGCACCGTCAGGATGAACTTCGAGCCGGGATAGAGCGCGTCCATCCGGCGATAGACCAGCGGCCAGGGATTGTCCTGGAAGGCGTCGAACTCGGCGGCGAGCGCCTCGACCATCGGCTCGAGCTTCGACGCGATATCCGCGTCCTTGGTGCCGTTCGGGCCGGTCACCCGATAGCCGAGGATCTCCAGCGCGTCGCGCAGCGTCGTGGTGCCGGTCTTGTGGAAACCGATGCCGAAGACCTTGCTGCTCAAGCACGCCACCTCCGCCAACACCTCCGACGCCGCGATCATCTGGCCCCGACGAGCCGGCCGGCGATCCGTCCCAGGAACCCCCAGTTCTTGCGCAGCTTGTTGCGCCGCAGCCGTTGCGTCGCACTGTTGGAGTGCGGGAAGGGCTGCGACGGGACCGGCTCCCCAAGGAAGGGGCAAATCGTCTGCCACGACCCGTCCCGCGTCAGATCGATGACGAGCAGATCCTGCGGGCGGTCCTTGAAATAGTCCCGAACCTCGCGATCGTGCCGGCGCAGCCGATCCTTATAGAGCGCCTCGTTGCCTGTCGGG
>CAVVSO010000031.1:0-12515 GCA_963750745.1 uncultured Alphaproteobacteria bacterium
AGCTTCCTCTTAAGCGCACCGGCGAAGGCGCCGCGGACCGTGTGCGGCTGCCAGCCGGTGGCCTCGACGATCGAGAAGGACCAGAACCGCCTCAGCGCCTATCTGAAGAGGAACGCGTGGGTGCGGCGGATGTGTCGCGAGCCCGGCGGCAGATAAGCGGAGCGCGCGAGGCGATATGAGAGGGCGGGCGAAGGGCAGGAGGATGGGACGGAAGCGCGGTGAGACCGCATGCCCGGCCAGAGGCTTCGGACGATGGCCGCCGGCGAACGGCCGGAGAACTGGCCGCCGGCTGCTGCGGCGAAGTGCCGAAGGCGGCGCGGGAGTTGTCCTGGGGCTGGTGCGGCCTAGTGCGGCCATCGGGCTGTCCTCTCGTGCTGCTGGCCGCGGACGCGGCGGGGCTTCGGTTGCTTGCGGGGAAGGGCTAGCGCGGTGAGCCCGCGAAGCAACGAAAACGACGCCGGTGGGGTCGCAAACCGACGTACCTGAAAACGACCAATGTCGCGTCGAAAAAAGCCTCAATGATACGGTTTATCGTCTTCGCACGGACCGCCGGTGCGCGTTCTGAGGGCTCAGGATTCGCGGAGGCGCCCCCTGGGTTGTGCGAGCGCGATAACCGCAACCCTGCGCGCGTGGGTGGTGCCTATTCGAGTTGCCTGGCTCGGGCACTAGGATAGGCATGCCGAGGCGATCTCGATACACCCGAACGGCGGTCAATCTGCCGGGTCCGGTCGACACCACCTGAAGGCAACGCCGGGCTTCGAGCTGACGCACGAGTCGGGCGAAATGTACGGGAGGCGATGCCAGCGAGGCGCAAGATGTTGCGGGTGATCGGAACCACCCAGTCGAGGTCGAGGTCCGCCTGCCGGTCGATTGCCCACAACAGCCGAAAGACCGGCGGGTAGGCCATGGCGCGGTCGTACCCGACCCGAACAAAGCCCGAAGGGTCTCCCGCTTCCGCTTCTGCTTAGCCCGCGGGTCCGCTTCCTCTGTGGGGTAGCGTCGGATCGTCCGGCGGTATCTCGAAGCCGGTCAGATCGAGGGATTGATCGGTGTCATCAGGCATCTGCACCTCCTGGGGGTCTCTACCCTCCCATATATATGATCTTTAAGAACATAGATAAGAACATAAGATCTAGAACATAGGGACGGGACCGCCAGAAGCGGGGGTGGTCCGCCAGAAGTGGCGAGGTTGGGCCACGAAAGTGGCGAGGTTCCTCATTCCGCGGCGATCCGGAACTGGCGGAGGAGCTGGGTGACGCGGTCGAACATGGCCTCGCCGCGCCGGTCCATGTAGCGGTCGGGGAAGCGCACGATCTTGGTGTCGGCCCCGATCGGCAGCCCGCCGGAGACCTTGGTGGCGACCCGCTGCATGAGCGCGGCGACCGCTTCGGCCTCGTCCGCGATCGTCGCCGCATCCCCCTCGATCAGCAGGGCGTCGTGAACGGGGGCGCAGACCATGTGGCCGGCCTCCGTCGCCTCGCAGGCGGCCAGCCGGAGGCAGTCGGCGCCGGCGGCCTGCATCGGGTGGTTCTGCAGGGAGCGGATGTTGTAGTCGTCGCTGCGGACCCGGAGCGGCCAGCCGAGCGGCGTCAGGATTTCCTCGCCGGCCAGCGCCCGGTTCACGACGTCGTCCGACCAGGCCCAGAACCGCGCGTAGGTCCGCCGGTGCGAGCGGAGCAGCTCCTCCGCCGCCAGCCGATTGAGGCCGGTCTGCATCGCCAAGGTCAGCGGGCCCAGGCCGTAGAGCGTGCCGAGCACGGTGGCCTTCGCCATGTCCCTCTCGGCCGCGTGCGTATCCCGGGTGGCGTCCGGTGGCGCCAGGCCGGCGGCGATCGCGAAGCTGAGGTAGGGGTCGCCGGTGAGGTAGGCGTCGGCCAGCCGCTCATCGCCCGAGAGGGCGGCGGCGAGCCCGATCTCCTGCGATCGCCAGTCGACGTAGGCGACGGCGCGCCCCGGCCCCGGCTTGATCAGCCCGCGGAGCCACTTCGCCGGCCCGAACACGAACTTCGAGTTCGACGGCTGGTTTCGGCCGGTCCGCGCGCGGAACGGCGACAGCATGCGTCCGGTTGCGCCCGTCGGCGCCCACGGCGAGCGAGTTCAGCCGCAGCTCGCCGAGGGCGTTGCGCAGGTCGTAGAGGCCGCCGAGCTGGGGGTAGGTCTTGGACATGACCCGCAGCGTGTCGCTGTCGGTCGAGGGCAGCCCGGTCGGCGTGCGCGGCCAGGGGATGCGGTGCCGCCGGAGGTAGTCGTCGAACCGCGCGATCTTGAAGACGCCGGCCTCGTAGATGCCGTAGGCGGGGTTGACCGCGTCGATCAGGCTGGTCCGCAGCCCCCCCAGTTCTGCCCGGAGCTCGCCCAGGAGCGGCACGTCTATGGGCACCCCGGCGTGCTCCATGGCGGCGACCGCCGCACATGTATCGCCCGCGCAGCAGGGCGGCGAGCAGGCTGGCGCGTCCGCGTCGGAGCACGTGCGGCAGCAGCTTGGGCAGCAGGCGCTCCAGCGCCAGCACGTCGGCCTCGCAGTAGTCGAGGATCGCCGCCCGCTCGGCCGTGGTCCCAGCTCGACCGGGTCAGGATCAGGTCGCGCATGGCGTCCTTCGCGTCCGCCGCCATGCCGGGGAGGCCGAAGTAGGTGAGGGCGCCGAGCAGGCCGCTTCCCGCGGGGAGCGATCGCGCCCCGTTCGTCAGCGGCGCGGAACTCGGCGTACAGGTCGAGCACCCGGGCCGGCTGCGGCCAGCCCAGGACCCGGAAGCACCCCAGCTCGGCCGGCGCGAAGTAGGCGACAAACAGGGTGTCGGCGGAGGTGTCGAAGGGCGGGCGCGGCCCCAGCTCGTCGCGCCACAGGCGGAGGGTCCGCCCCGACCGCAGCTCCCGCGCGACCAGGCAGAGCGGCGCCGGGCGCTCACCCGCCGCCGCCTGGTATTCGAAGTCGGCTGCCCAGACTGCGCGGTAGGGCAGCCGCGCGAGGGCGGCGTCCAGCTCCGACACGGGCTACACGCTGCGTAGGCCCTGCAGCCGCAGCAGGACCGGGTGGTCGGGCTCGGCGATGAGGTTGCCCAGCCGAAAGCCCGCTCCAGGACCTCCTGCTTCGACAGGGCCGGCCAGCTGACGGGGGGCATGGCCTCCTGGTCCGGCCGGCTTCACGAGGTACTGGCCAAGGGGCGGTCGGAGACCATGCGGATCCAGCGGTCTCGGCCGCCGTCACTGCTATGCGGATCATTTCGCGTCGGGGTTGGCGGTCTCTATCTCGCTCGGGTCGAGCTCGAAGTCGGCCAGGGCGAACTTGAACGGGTCGGCATCCGCGACCGGCCCCGGGTCGATCTCGAATGCCGTCGGCCCCGATGTGACGATAGCCGGCGGCTCTTGGGCGCCATTCAGGTGGGGGTCTCGTAACTCCATGCCTCCCACATACTCTCAGCGGCGGCGGTCACCTGGGTGTCGTAGTCGGCCCTCGCCCGGTCGATGCCCTCGGCGTCCCCCACCTCTGTCGCCACCTCCACCGCCGCCCACGCCCGATCGGCAGCATCGCCAGAAACTCGAGCCCGACCTTCGCCGCCTGCCGCGCCTTTCGCAACGCCAGCCGCCCCGCCCGCGCGTCGTCCTCTACGCGACGCTTGGCGGCGGGAGTGGGGGCAAGCGTGACGGGGTCGACGAAGAAAGCGGCCGCAGCAAACTCTCGGCGGCTTCGGTCGCGAAGTCCCGAATATCCTCGAGCCGCCTGCGAATGGTTTCGATGTCGGGTTTCACGCCGGCACCGCGGGCGCCAGCGGTAGCACGTCGGCCGTCGCCGGCCCGACGATCGCCGCGAGCCGCGCACCCCAGGCGTCGCACAGCGGCCGGAGCCGCGCCAGTCCGCCGGCCGCGATCATAGGCCCGCGCCACCGCGACCCGACCGCATGGCCCATCAAACGCTCTTCGTCCTCGTAGCTGCCGCCGTGGTCGAGCTCGCCGAGGTGGGTGCGCATGCTCCTGCGCAGATCGTGCGCGGTGGCGTCGGACGGTGCCGCCTTGCGCTTCACCAGCGCGCCCCAGGCCCGCGTCACGTCGCCGCTCACCAGCGGCCCGAGCCGCGCCTCGAAGACGTGCGGGCCGGTGCCGCGGCGGATGGCCAGCGCCTCGACGGAAGAGCGAGACCGCCGGCGGCGAAAGCGGCAGCACCACGTCGGCGCCTTCGCGGCGCTGCTTCGCGGTCGCCTTTCGGCCCTCGGCCGCGCGGATGGTGAAGGTCGGGCCGCTGTCGCGAGCGCCGACCACCGGCAGCGGGTCGAGGTCGAGGTCGCGCTCTTCGATCAGCGCCAGCGCGCCGATCCTCGCGCCGGTCGCGAGCGCTCAGCGCCAACACCAGCCGGTGCGGCCGAAGCGGGCCGGGCTCGACCAGCGCCGGCCAGAGGTCGCGGATTTCGCGCTCGGACAGCACCCGCTTGCGCGCGGTGATCCGATGCCGCCCGGCGACCGGCAGGCGATCCGCGACGGCCGCGTCGACGCCGGGCCAGCCCCAGCCGGCGAAGCGGGGCGAGCCGGGTCCCGCCTGCCGCCAGAGCTGAGCCGAGCAGGCCTGCGATACGGGTCGCCTCGCCGCAAGCCGGTGCCGTCCGGCGCGATGCTCTCGGCGAGCAGCGCCACCAGCCGGCCTCGGTCGACCAGCGCCAGCGGCGCGTCGCCGATCGCCGCCCGGATGATCGCGAAGTCGCGGCGGAAAGCCCGGTGGGTGGCGGCCGTCCAGTCCGCGCCGCGCTCTTCGGTGAAGCGCTCGATCGCCGCCGTGACGGTGCGGCTGGCGCTGGCTTCGATGTTGGCCGCCCGCCGCGCCCGCTTCGCCGCGGCCGGGTCGAGCCCTTCGGCCACCTGGGCCTTGGCGGCGGCAGCAGCCTCGCGGGCCGCATCGAGGTCCATGGCGTCGAGGTCGCCGAGCACGAGCCGCTTTCCGCCGGACCAGCCGCCGCCCGGCAGAGGCGTCTTAAAACTAAAGGCCCAGCGGGCCGAGGCGCGGCCGATGGTCAGCGCCAGGCCGGCCAGGCGGGCGTCGCGAAGCGTGACGGTGGGGTGCTTGCCGGCCTCGACGGCGCGGAAAGCCGCCTCGATCCGGCCCTTCGTGATGGTGGTACTTGCGGTCATACTCGCCCTCAAAGTCGGAAATTCGTCGGAAAAAAGTCGGAAAATGGATGTTTGTTGCGGCCTTGTTTGCCGGTTATTACGGCCTTGTATGTAGGCGATTATCCTTTCTGACGCAAGGGGTTGCCTTGACGATCTACAAGTGCGGCGACAAGGCGAAAACAAGGCGTTGGCGCTAGCAGATGTACTACTCGCTCTGACCCGGCCGCCGGCCAACCGTCCGCGGGTTGGCCGGCCACTCTCACGAACTCCAGGACACCGGCAGCGACCAGATCGTCGACTGGACCGACGGCCAGGACCAGATCGACGTCAGTGACTTCGACTTCTCGCTCGACGAGGCGCTGGCCACCGGCACCCAGGTCGGCGCCGACGTCAGCTTCGCCTTCGACGCCAACAACATCGTGCTGGTCGAGAACGCGACGCTGGCCGCCTTCAACGCCGACGACTTCATCATCACCTAAGCCGTCGCCGGCGGCGCGACGGTCCCGCCGGGCCTCAAGCCTTGGATCAGGGCCGGCGCCGCCAGCGCCGGCCCTTCCCGCGCCGATGAACCTCTTTGCCGCAGGCGCCGAACAATATATAGAAAGGGCAGAGCAGTTCCCCGCTATCAATCGCGGGAAAAAAGAAAAGAGGCCCCGCATGGTGCACGCCCCCGACCTCTTCGGCGACGACGCCGCATCCCGCGCCTACGACGCCAGCACCATCGAGGTGCTCGAAGGCCTCGAGCCGGTACGCAAGCGCCCCGGCATGTACGTCGGCGGCACCGACGAACGCGCGCTGCACCACCTCGTCGCCGAAGTCCTCGACAACGCCATGGACGAGGCGGTCGCCGGCCACGCCAACCGCATCGAGGTCGAGCTCCACCCCGACTTCTCGCTCACGGTCCGCGACAACGGCCGCGGCATGCCGGTCGACCCGCACCCGCGCTTCCCGGAGAAATCCGCGCTCGAGGTCATCCTCTGCACGCTGCACGCCGGCGGCAAATTCTCCGGCACCAGCTACCAGACCTCCGGCGGCCTGCACGGCGTCGGCGTCTCGGTGGTGAACGCGCTCTCCGACCGCGTCGCGGTCGAGGTCGCCCGCAACCGCCAGCTCTACCGCCAGGAATTCTCCCGCGGCCTGCCGCTCGGCCCCTTGCAGACCCTCGGCCCCGCGCCCAACCGCCGCGGCACCACCGTCACCTTCCACCCCGACCCCGAGATCTTCGGCGCCTCCGCGCGGCTCAAGCCCGCCCGCCTGCACCGGATGGTCCGCTCCAAGGCCTACCTCTTCTCCGGCGTCGAGATTCGCTGGCGCTCTGCCGCCGCCTGCCTCGCCGCCGGCGACGACACCCCCGAGCAGGCCAGCTTCCACTTCCCCGGCGGCCTCGCGGACTATCTCGCCCTACGCCTCGACGGCGCGCAGTGCTATGCCGACAAGCCCTTCGCCGGCAAGGTCGACTTCGCCGAGCGCTTCGGCGCCGGCACCGTCGGCTCGGTCGAATGGGCGATCAACTGGACGCCGCAGCGCGACCCCTTCGTCTCCTCCTACTGCAACACTATCCACACCCCCGAAGGCGGCACCCACGAGCAGGGCTTCTGGGCGGCGCTGCTCAAGGGCATCCGCGCCTATGGCGAGCTCACCTCCAACCGCAAGGCGGCGCAGATCACCCGCGAGGACGTGATGGACGGCGGCTCGGCGATGATCTCGGTCTTCATCCGCGAGCCCGAGTTCGTCGGCCAGACCAAAGACCGCCTCGCCACCCAGGAGGCCGCCCGCCTGGTCGAGAACGCGGTGCGCGACCGCTTCGACCACTGGCTCGCCGCCGACACCCGCACCGCCGGGGCCATCGTCGACTATCTGGTGCTGAAAGCCGAGGAGCGCCTCCGCCGCCGCGCCGAGAAGGAGACCAGCCGCAAGACCGCGGTCAAGAAGCTGCGCCTCCCCGGCAAGCTCGCCGACTGCTCGGCCACCGCCACCGACGGCTCCGAGCTCTTCCTGGTCGAAGGCGACAGCGCCGGCGGCTCGGCCAAGCAGGCCCGCGACCGCAAGTTCCAGGCGGTGCTGCCGCTCCGCGGCAAGATCCTCAACGTGCTCGGCGCCGCCTCGGCGAAGATGACCGCGAACCAGGAGCTCTCCGACCTCTGCCAGGCGATGGGGGTGCAAAGCGGCTCGCGCTTCGACGTCGGCGACCTGCGCTACGAGAAGATCATCATCATGACCGACGCCGACGTCGACGGCGCGCATATCGCCGCCCTCCTGATGACCTTCTTCTTCACCCAGATGAAGCCCTTGATCGACGGCGGCCATCTCTACCTCGCCGCCCCGCCGCTCTTCCGGCTGACGCAAGGGCCGAAATCGGTCTACGTCCAGACCGACGCCGAGAAGGACGCGCTCCTCGCCCGCGGGCTCGGCGGCCGCGGCAAGGTCGAGGTCTCCCGCTTCAAGGGCCTCGGCGAGATGATGCCGGCGCAGCTCAAGGACACCACGATGAGCCCCAAGACCCGGACGCTGATCCGCGTCACCGTCGCCGACGACGAAGGCGAGACCGCGGGCCTCGTCGAGCGGCTGATGGGCAAGAAGCCCGAGCTCCGCTTCCAGTACATCCAGGAGAACGCCCGCTTCGTCGAGGACCTCGACGTCTGAAGCCGCCGCTCTGCCGCCCGCCGGCGCCGGCCCTGCGGCCGACGCCGCCGGTTGGCGGCAAGCGCCGCGTCACCGGCGCAGGCGACACCGTCTCCCCCGCGCGACGTCAGGACGGATCGCAACCGTCTCCGAAAACTCTTCTGAGGATTTCATATAGGCAGAAACCCTATCGGGCAGTCGCAGGGGCCCCGGCAACAGCCGGGGAGAAAATCTCAACCCAGCGGGCGAAGCCCGCTTCCGCCGGAGGGAGGCCGCAAAGGCGGCCGACCGCCAAGCGCCGCCCGAGCGGGGGCTTCATGCCCCCCGAGGCCGGCGCTCCCCCGCGCAACGCTGGCCGAGGAGCGCCACTCGCCCGGCTACTCCGCCGCGCTTGCCATCGGGTTGTTGGGATGCGTCGTCCAGTT
This sequence comes from uncultured Alphaproteobacteria bacterium, assembly GCA_963750745.1. Lineage (GTDB taxonomy): Bacteria > Pseudomonadota > Alphaproteobacteria > Rhodobacterales > Rhodobacteraceae > Amaricoccus. The sequence continues at coordinate 8,143 of CAVVSO010000031.1, forward strand.
GGCATACCCCGGCTCGACCACCCGGCCGGTCCGCGGATCGACCTCGCCCGGCATCATCGCCACCATGTCGATGCAATCCTCGACCGGGCAGACATCGACGCAGAGGTTGCAGGCGACGCATTCATCGTCCTTCACCTCGAACACCCGCCCGGGCAGCATCGCGATCGCCTGGTGGCTGGTGTCCTCGCAGGCGGCATAGCAGCGGCCGCAGTGGATGCAGAGATCCTGATCGATCCTGGCCTTGGCGACGTAGTTCAGGTTCAGATACTGCCAGTCGGTGACGTTCGGCACCGCCCGCCCGCGGAAGGCGCCGAGATCGGCATGGCCCTTGTCGTCCATCCACTGGCCGAGCCCGGCGATCATCTCCTGCACGATGCGAAAGCCGTAGGTCATCGCCGCGGTGCAGACCTGCACCGGCCCCGAGCCCAGCGCCATGAACTCCGCCGCGTCGCGCCAGGTGGTGATCCCGCCGATGCCGCTGATCGGCAGCCCCGCGGTCTCCGGGTCCCGCGCGATCTCCGCCACCATGTTGAGCGCGATCGGCTTCACCGCCGGCCCGCAATAGCCGCCGTGCGACCCCTTGCCGTCGATCGACGGCTCCGGGCTGAAGCTGTCGAGATTGACCGATGTGATCGAGCTGATCGTATTGATCAGGCTCACCGCATCCGCCCCGCCGGCCCGCGCCGCCCGCGCCGGCTTTCTGATGTCGGTGATGTTCGGCGTCAGCTTGACGATCACCGGCATCCGGGTGTGCGCCTTGCACCAGCGCGCCACCATCTCGATGTATTCCGGCACCTGCCCCACCGCCGAGCCCATGCCGCGCTCGCTCATGCCGTGCGGGCAGCCGAAGTTAAGCTCGACGCCGTCCGCCCCCGTCTCCTCGACCAGCGGCAGGATCGAACTCCAGCTTTCCTCGTCGCACGGCACCATCAGGCTCACCACCATCGCCCGGTCCGGCCAGTCGCGCTTGACCGCCTTGATCTCGCGCAGGTTCACCTCCAGCGGCCGGTCGGTGATCAGCTCGATGTTGTTGAGCCCCAAGAGCCGCCGGTCCGCCCCCCAGATCGCGCCGTAGCGCGGCCCGTTGACGTTGACGATATGCGGGTCGAGCCCCAGCGTCTTCCAGACCACCCCGCCCCAGCCCGCCTCGAACGCGCGCCGGACGTTATACTCCTTGTCGGTCGGCGGCGCCGAGGCCAGCCAGAACGGGTTCGGCGACTTGATCCCGACGAAGTCACTGCGCAGGTCGGCCATCGTCTCCTCCGCCTCAGTGGGCTTGCTGATCCTGCACCGCCGCTTCGGCCGCGGCGAGCCGCGATCTGGCCGCCTCGACGACCGCCGGCGAAAACCGATCGGCGTGGCGCACCACCACCGCCTCGGCGGTCAGTTCGGGCATGCCGCGCTGGATCAGCATCTTGAAGCCATCGCTCTCGGACGTCGCACTCGCCAGATCCTCGATGGTCTTGCTGACGCCGAGGCGTTTGGCCTTCTGCCGAATACGGGACGCCAGGGTCTTCTTGCCGTTCTTCTCCGACAGGAGCTCCTCATAGACGAACGTCGACCGCCAGAAATCATGGTCCACGGTCCCCGGGGCCTCACCCGGCAGCACGTCCATCAGCCGCCGGAACGCCGCGTTAAAGACGATCGTCGACTGCTGGTCCTTGGCATTGCCCATCAGGATGCGAAGTCCGTCCGCGTCGTCCATCGCCGGGATTCTCGCGAGCGCGGCCGCCTCCGCCCTCTGCTTGCGTTCGGCCTTCTCATTGTTGGTCTTCATGTCTCTGTGCCCTTCAGCTCATCAGCGACGCATGGATGTCCATCGCCGCGTCGCGTCCCTCGGCCACCGCCGTGACCGTCAAATCGTCGCCGCCGCTGGCGCAGTCGCCGCCGGCCCAGATCCCCGGCACGCCGGTGCGCCCCGGCCCGGTGACCCGGATCTTGTGGTGAACGATCTCGAGCCCCTCGGTATCGTCCAGCCGCTGACCGATCGCCGTCAGCACCAGGTCTGCATCTAGCGCAAATCGCTCGCCCGTCTCGTGCAGCCCCTCCGGCCCGTCCTCGCTGTAGCCGAACTCCACCTCGCGCACCGCGCCGTCGCCCGTCACCCGCACCGGCATCGCATCGCAGAGGATCCGCACCCCGGCGTGCGCCGCCAGCTCCTGCTCGTAGCCGCTCGCCCCCATCCGGTCCCGGCCGCGGCGATAGACGATGGTCACCTCCTCCGCCCCGAGCTTCTTGGCCTGCACCCCGGCATCGACCGCGGTCATGCCGCCGCCGATCACCACCACCCGCCGCCCGACCGGCAAGCTTGCGAGATCGGTCGCCTGCCGGAGCTCGGCGATGAAGTCGACCGCCGGCCGCACTCCCGCCATCTCCGCCCCGGCCGCCTTGAAGGCGTGGACCCCGCCGAGCCCGATCCCGAGAAAGACCGCGTCATAGCCCTCGCGCAGCGCCGCGAGCGTCACCTCCCGCCCCAGCCGCCGGCCATATTCCACCGTGATCCCGCCGATCCCGAGCAGCCATTCGACCTCCGCCTGGGCAAACCCCTCGACCGCCTTGTAAGCCGCGATCCCGAACTCGTTGAGCCCGCCGCCTTTTTCCCGCGCGTCGATCAGCGCCACCGCGTGCCCCAGCATCGCCAGCCGATGCGCGCAGGCGAGCCCCGCCGGCCCGGCGCCCACCACCGCCACCCGCTTGCCCGTGGCCGCCGCCCGCGCGAACGGCTGGCCGCCGCGCGCCATCAGCGCATCGGTCGCGAACCGCTGCAGCCGCCCGATCTCCACCGGCTTGCCCTCCGCCGCCTCGCGCACGCAGGCCTCCTCGCACAGCGTCTCGGTCGGGCAGACCCGCGCGCACATACCGCCGAGGATGTTCTGGGAGAGGATCGTCCTCGCCGCCGCCTCCGGCTGGCCGCCGGCGATCTGGCGGATGAAGAGCGGGATGTCGATCGCGGTCGGACAGGCGGCGACGCAAGGCGCATCATAGCAGAAATAGCAGCGGTCCGCCGCCACCCAGGCCTCGTGCGCCGAGAAGACCGGCGCGATGTCGGCGAAATTCGCCGCCAGCGCCTCGGGTGGCAGGCGCCCGGCGACGATCCCCGGCGTCTGCGGACTGGGTGCCATGGACCTCTCCCCGATCTTTCGCCCGACGCTGGCACAGCGCCCATTTTTTATCAATTGGTAAAATAAGCCCGGTTGCGCCTGCCCCGCGCCCGAGCCTTACTGGCGGGCCAATGCCGCTCGACCCGCCCCCGCCCGGCCTGCAGCGCGCCCGCGGCCGCGCCGAGGTCGCGGTGTCGCTGCGCAGCGGCCGGATCCGGCTCGACCGGCTCTACCAGCAGGGCTGCGCCAGGGCGCTGCTGCCCAACACCCACGGCCCGGTCCCGGAAGCCGTCCTCATCAACACCTCCGGCGGCGTCACCGGCGGCGACCGGCTCGCCTGGACCATGACCGCCGGCGCCGGCGCCGCGCTCACCGTCACCACCCAGGCCGCCGAGCGCATCTACCGCGCCGCGGCCGGCGCCGCCCGCATCGACACCCGCCTCGCCGTCGGCCCCGGCGCCAGCCTCGACTGGCTGCCGCAGGAGACCATCCTCTTCGACGCCGCCCGCCTCGAGCGCCGCCTCGAGGCCGACCTCGCGCCCGACGCCAGCCTGATCGCGCTCGAGACCATCGTCCTCGGCCGCGCCGCGATGGGCGAGCGCGTCCTGACCGGCGCGCTCTCCGACCAGTGGCGCATCCGCCGCGCCGGCCGCCTCGTCCACGCCGAGGCGCTCTTCGCCGAAGGCGATCTCGCCCGCGCCGTCGCCGGCCCCGCCACCCTCGCCGGCGCCCGTGCCTTCGCCACCCTCATCCTCGCCGCCCCCGGCACCGAGGCCCGCCTCGACGCCGCCCGCGGCCTCCTCGCGGGTCTCGCGCAAGTCACCGCCGCCGCCACCGCCAAGCCGGATCTCCTGATCCTGCGCTTCCTCGCGCCCGACGCGCAGCCCTTGCGCGCGGCGCTGATCCGCTTTCTGATGCGCTTCCGCCCGTCCCCCTTGCCCCGCGTCTGGAGCTCCTGAGGCCCGCATGAACCTCACCCCCCGCGAGAAGGACAAGCTCCTGATCTCGCTCGCCGCCATGGTGGCGCGCGGCCGGCTCGCCCGCGGCGTCAAGCTCAACCACCCCGAGGCGATCGCGCTGATCACCGACTTCGTCGTCGAGGGCGCCCGCGACGGCCGCTCGGTCGCCGACCTGATGGAGGCCGGCGCCCACGTCGTCACCGCCGAGCAGTGCATGGAGGGCATCCCCGAGATGATCCCCGACGTCCAGGTCGAAGCCACCTTCCCCGACGGCACCAAGCTCGTCACCGTCCACGCCCCGATCCGCTGAAGC
>CAVVSO010000032.1:0-48715 GCA_963750745.1 uncultured Alphaproteobacteria bacterium
GCGATCAGGCGGCGAGCGCGTCGCGGAAGGCGAGCGTCGCGACGGTGCCCCGGCTGGGGCGGTATTCGAGGCCGACAAAGCCGTCGTAGCCGGCGCGCTTCAGCCAGGCGAGGCGGGCCTGCCAGTCGAGGCTGCCGCTTCCGGGCTCGCCGCGGCCGGGGCGGTCGGCGAGGTGGACGTGGGCGACCCGGTCGAAGCGGCCTTCGAGCACCGGCGCGATCGCCTCGTCCATCACCGCGGCATGGTAGATGTCGTAGACAATGCGGATGTGGGGCCGGCCGATCTCGTCGACGATGTCGAGGCCTTCGGCGGTCGAGTTGAGGAAGTAGCCGACGTGGTCGACGCGCTTGTTGAGCGGCTCGATCGCCAGCAGCACGCCGGTGCCGGCGAGCCGGTCGGCGGCGCGGCGGAGGCAATCGACCAGCGCCTGTCGCTGCGCTTCGCGGGGCGTCTCGAGCAGGTTGCCGGTCTGCGCGATCAGTACCGGAGTGTCAAGGCGGCGGGCGGTGCGGATCGAGGCGTCGAGCCCGTCGAGGAACTCGTCATGGCGGCCGGGGTCGGTTAGCGGGATCATCGGCTGGGCGACGATACCGACGAGCGGCAGGCCGGTAAAGTCTCGTTGAGCGCGGCCTCGATGCCGTCGAGGTCCTTGTTGGTCCAGCGCCAGTACTTGATGCAGCGGTCTAGCTTGATGTCCCTGGTTCTGCTCTGATCGGGTCTTGGAAGACGAAAAAATCTAAACGAAGAGCCATTCGATGCAGGCGGAAAACTTCATGAACGGATCCTTGTGCGATTGGCCTCTAAAGGCCGTAGTGGATGATGACCTGCATGACGTCGGGGTCGCCCTGGTCGAGCAGGTTGTAGCCACGCTTCGCTTCCGAGAGCGGCAGGCGGCGGGTGACGAAGCCGGCAAGATCGGGCGCGAGGAGGTCGAGGTATTCCCGCGCGATCTCGGCACGGCGCGGCACCGACCAGTGCGGGCCGAGGTCGATCACCGCGCCGACCTGCGAGGAGATGACGCGGGTGCGGTTGTGGTGGAACTCGCCCGAGAAAAAAAAAAAAAAAAAAAAAAAAAAGGCGCCGGTGAGATCGCGGACGGTCTCGGCGACCGGATCGCTGCGCGGGTCGAGGACGTGGGTGGCGCCGCCGGCGCGGGCCCGGTCGCGGCGCGGCGCCACGCCGTCGACGGCGACGATGGTGCGGGCGCCGGCGCGCTTCAGGAGCCGTACCACGATCTGGCCGATGACGCCGAGGCCGGAGACGACGACGTCCGAGCCGAGCGCCGGCCGCGCGTCGAGGACACCGTTGTAGGCGGTGTTGAGGTTGGCGAGGAAGACGCCGAGCGTCGCGTCGGCGATGTCGCCGAGCGGCACCACGGCGCGGGCCGGGGCGACGCTGGCGGTGCCGTGCGGCAGGTAGCCGAAGACGAGCGAATAGGCCGCAGGCACGGCGAGGGGCGTGGTGATGATCGCGACCGAGGTGGCGACGATGAGGCTGTTGCGGAGCGCGATCAGGAAGTCGCTGCGGCCGAGGATCTGGCGGTAGTGCTCGAGCGTGATGTAGGTCGGCCAGAGGTTGCCGGCCATGATCTCGGGGTCGGGCTTGAACGAGGCGAGAAAGACCCAGACGATCGGCATGAGCATGAGGATAGACGATGCCGAGCGTGAGGAGGTCGAGCAGGAGGCTGCCGAGCCCGCGCCTCACGGCTCCCGCCTCCGGCTGCGCAGGGAGACGAGCGAGCCGACGAACGAGGATCACCAGCATCACCATGCTGATCGCCGCGGCATAGGCCGGGCGGAGCTCCTGGAACACCGCCTTGAACATGGCGATGCCGAGGATGGTGCTCAACTCGCCCGGGCCGCCCTGGGTCATGATCCACGGCAGGTCGAAGCTGTAGAAGGCGAGGATGCCGAGGACGAGGCCGATCACCACCATGGTGTTCCAGATCGACGGCAGCGTCACGAAGCGGAAGCGCGCCCAGCGGCCGGCGCCGTCGACCTCGGCGGCCTCGTAGAGCTCGTCGGGGATCGACTTCAGCGCGGCGAGGAGCGCGATCACCATGAAGGGCGCGCCCTTCCAGCCGGAGATGAAGATGATCATCGGCAGCGCCAGCCGCGGATCGTTGAGGATGGTCGACTGGCCGGCGATGCCCACCGCCTGCAGCGCGTGGTGCAAGAGCGCCGACCTGGCTGTCGAGGAGGAACCGCCAGCCGTAGCCGAGGACGATGAAGGGGGTGACCCAGGGGGTGAGGATCAGCGCCGAGGCGATCCGGCTGACCTGGGTCTCGCGGTTGAGGAGGAGCGCCAGCGGCAGGCCGATCGCCACCTCGACCAGCACGGTGCCGACGGTCCAGGCCAGGGTGCGCAGGAAGGCGCGCCAGAGGGCGGCGTCCTGGAAGAGCTGCACATAATTGAACAGGCCGCCCCAGGTCGGCGTCGGGTTCCGTAGCAGATACCAGTCCTGGAACGAGAGCCAGAGCCCGTAGGTGAGCGGGACGACGGCGATCAGGAAGGCGACGATCACCGCCGGCGCCACCATCGCGTAGGGCAGGATGAGCTCGGCGCGCTCGCCGTCCGGCGCCGCGCGCGCCGGCCTGCTGGTTGCCTCGATCGACGCCATGCCTGGTCCCGGAGTTGGTGGGAGCGCCGTACGGCAGCGCTCCCCGGCCGTCACGCTAGCGGGCGAGCACGGCGTTGATGTCGGTGCAGAGCTGGGTCGTCGCCTGATCGACCGTGGCCTGGCCCAGCGCAACGGCCTGGATCGCCTTCTGGATGGTGTCGACCTCGAGCTGGCCCATCTGCGGGACCGCCTGGTCGGGGTACTGGTAGGGCCGGGCCTCCTGCAGCTGCTCGACGAAGAGCGCGTAGGGCGGGGCGTTCCACGGCGCCTCGGCGGCGAGCTTGATGCTGCCGGGGATGGCACCGGAGACCTCGGTGATCTGCCGCAGCGCGCCTTCGGGTCGGGTCGCGTACATGATCCACTTGGCCGCGGCGTCCTTGACCTCCGACTGGTTCCACAGGATCAGCGGCCAGCCGCCGAGGAAGCCGGCGCGGCCCTTCGGGCCTTCCGGGACCATGGCGATCTTCACGCTGTCGGCCCAGGCCGGCTTCTCGTTCTCGATGTCCTTGGCGATGTTCGGCGAGTCGATGATCATCGCGAAGTTGCCGTCGAGAAAGCCGCGGCGGAAGGCGGTGCCGGGCATGCTCGGCGCGTCCGGATGGGTGACGCCCTTGCTGTAGGCGCTGGTGAAGGTCTCGAGCGCCTGGCGGAACTCCGGCGTGTCGAAGCCGCACTTGCCTTCGTCGTTGAGCATCCGTGCCCCGTAGGAGAGGTAGGTGCTCATGAAGTTCTGGATGGTGAAATAGTCGAGGCTCATCGGCGCGGCCCAGCCGTAGGTGCCGGTCGCCTCCTTGATCTTCGCCGCGGCGTCGATCAGCTCGTCCCAGGTCTGCGGCGGCTTCGTCGGGTCAAGCCCGGCCTTCTCCATCAGGTCGGTGCGGTAGTAGAGCGCGCGGGTCTCGACGATGACCGGCGAGGCCCACCACTTGCCATCGAGGTTGTAGTAGCCCTTGTCGCCCGGCCAGACGTCGGCGGCGACGTCATAGCCGTGCTCCTTGCCGTAGGCGGCGAAATAGTCGTCGAGCGGCGCCAGCGCGCCGGCCGCCTCGAACTGCGCCACCACGTTGTTGCCGAGCATCGAGACGTCGGGCAGGCCGCCGGTGGTCAGCGCGGTCACCAGCCGCTGCTGCTGCTCGGCCCAGGGCACGATCTCCATCTCGACCTTGATGTCGGGGTTCGCCGTCTCGAACGACGCGATCGCCTCGTTCCAGGCGGCGATGTCGGCGTCGCGCGTGCTGAACTGCCAGAAGACGACGGTATCCTCGGCCATCGCCGCCTGACCGATGAACAGGCTCGCGATGGCGCTCGCCGCCCACAGAGTGGCTCCAATTCGCATTGGCTCATTTCCTCCCAACGGTCTGTTCTGTCGCTCCTTTCCCGCCGCCAGCCCGGTCGAGGAGTTCTCGAATGCGTCGAATTATTCGTGTGTCATCGATAACATAGCCAATCCTGCGCGCATATCCCGCACGCGCCGCGAACGATCCTCAGGCGGGTCGCGCCGTGGAGTCGCGATGGACCACCCAGGTCGGCAAGGTGATGGTCCGGGGCTCGGCCGCCCGGGCCAGCGCTTCGGTCGCGAGGCGGATCGCCTCGGCGCCCATCCGCTGCATCGGCTGCGCGACGCTGGTCAGCGCCGGCGCCAGGTTGATCGCCAGCGTGTCGTCGAAGCCGATCAGCGACATCTCGTCCGGCACGCGGAGGCGCGCGCTGTGCAGCGCCTGCAGCGCGCCGGCCGCGAGCACGTCGCAGGTGGCGAAGACCGCGGTGGGCCGTTCGTCGAGCGCGAGGAGCGCCTGCATCGCTTCGCGCCCGTCCCGCCCCGAGCCCTGCGGCATGTCGTAGTAGCGGCCGAGCCGGATATAGTCCGGGCGGACCTCCATGCCGGCCGCGGCGATCGCCTCACGATAGGCCGCGAGCCGCTGCTCCTCGACCGACAGGGGCTGCGGTCCGGAATAGGGCAGAAGCATCGGGTCACCGCCGATGAAGGCGATCCGTCGGTGTCCGAGGCCGATCAGGTGCGCCATCGCCTCGCGGGCACCGAGGTGGTTGTCGGCGATCACCGCCATCGAGGGGGCCTCGGTCTCGCGCTCGATCTGCACCACCGGGACGCCGGCCGCCAGCGCCAGCTCGACGTTCGCGGCCGCGGTGGCGTTGCAAATCAGGAGCGCGTCCACCCGGCGTTCGAGGAACCGGTCGATGCCGTAGCGCTCGAGCTCGGCGTCGCCGTTATGGTTGAAGATGATCGTCTTGTAGCCGTGGCGCAGACCTTCGGTCTCGACGCCGTGCGCGACATTGACGAAGAAGGGGTTGCTGGTGATAGCGGGCACGATTAAGCCTATCGAATGGCTGCGTTGGGTGCGCAGCCCGCTCGCGATCACGTTCGGGCGGTATGGGGTGTCGCGCAGCACCGCGGCGACCCGGGCCCGGGTCTCGGCGGCGACATAGCCGCGCGCCCTGAGTACCCGGGTCACGGTGGCGGTCGAGACGCCCGCCGAGCGGGCGATCTCGGCGAGGGTTGGCGGTTTCGGGGGAAGATCGGGCATGGCGAGCGCACTCTCGGCGCGCGCGTGCCAAGCCACAACCGTTTTATGCCATGTCTGGCCGGGTCCTGCGGTCGGCGGGATAGGTCAGCGCCGGGGACCGCACTCGTGGTAGGCGCGGCGGATGTCGGCGTGGGTGACGCCGACGTCGCGCAACACCTGCTCCTCGCAGTCGAGCATCTGCCGGCAATCGTGACGCGCCTTCATCCGGGCCAGCGTTTCGCGGACCTTATCGGTGACGGCATCGACCAGCTTCTGCACCGCGCCGCGGATCCCGAGGTCGGTGGCGGTCCTGTGGGAGAGGGTGGTCATTGCTCTGGTCCTTCTGAGTTCGCCGGGAGGCCCTTGTCCTCCTCTCTGATGCCCGATTCGCCCGCTCTCCCCTGTGGCGGAAGTCACAAGGCGGCATCTCTGCTGACGGAACGGAGGGAAATCGTGCTTGAGGCCAAGGGGACGCGTAGACTACTGAAAACCCGGTGAAAAGCGGATGCACAATGCATGCACAATGCATGCACAACGCATGGTTGTTTGCGGTCGCTTGACCGAACGGCCCCACCATGCGATCGCCATGCGACAGAGCGGCCGACCACTTGTGCGTTTCACTGTCGTGCTGTTCTGTGCGGGTCATCCCTTCCCATCCGAAAGGCTCGCGCCGTGCCCGATCTGCCTACGTCCGCCCGGGTCGTCGTCATCGGCGGCGGCATCTCCGGCTGCTCGGTGGCCTACCATCTGACCGAGCTCGGCTGGACCGACGTGGTGCTCCTGGAGCGCAAGCAGCTCACCTCGGGCACCACCTGGCACGCGGCGGGACTGGTCGGGCAGCTGCAGGCGAGCCAGAACCGGACCCGGCTCGCGAAATATTCCGCCGACCTCTACACCCGGCTCGAGGCCGAGACCGGGCTCGCCACCGGCTTCCGCCAGTGCGGCTCGATGACGGTGGCGCTGAGCGAGGAGCGGCGCGAGGAGATCTTCCGGCTGGCGGCGATGGCCCGCGCCTTCGACGTCGAGGTGCACGAGCTGACACCGGCGGAGGTGAAGGCGATGTACCCGCACCTCAGCATCGAGGGCGTTGTCGCCGGTGTGCATCTGCCGAAGGACGGGCAGGCCGATCCGGCCAACATCGCGCTGGCGCTCGCCAAGGGCGCCCGGACGCGCGGCGCGCGCATCGTCGAGCAGGTGAAGGTCGGCGCGGTGACGACCGCCGGCGGGCGGGTGACCGGGGTGGACTGGCAGGCGGAAGAAGGTCGCGGCCATATCGCCGCCGATCTGGTGGTGAACTGCGGTGGCATGTGGGGCCGCGACCTCGCCGCCCGGAACGGCGTGACGCTGCCGCTCCACGCCTGCGAGCATTTCTACATCGTGACCGAGGCGATCCCGGGGCTGACGCGGCTGCCGGTGCTCCGGGTGCCGGAGGAATGTGCCTACTATAAGGAGGACGCTGGCAAGATCCTCCTCGGGGCTTTCGAGCCGGTGGCCAAGCCCTGGGGGATGGACGGGATTCGCGAGGATTTCTGCTTCGACCAGCTTCCAGAGGACTTCGATCATTTCGAGCCGATCCTGGAGAAGGCGATCCGGCGGATGCCGATGCTGGCGGACGCCGGCATCCATACCTTCTTCAATGGCCCCGAGAGCTTCACCCCGGACGACCGCTACTATCTGGGCGAGGCGCCCGAGCTGCGCGGCTACTGGGTGGCGGCGGGGTATAACTCGATCGGCATCGTCTCGTCCGGCGGCGCCGGTATGGCGCTGGCGCGCTGGATGCACGACGGCGCGCCGCCATTCGACCTCTGGGAGGTCGATATCCGCCGCGCCCAGCCGTTCCAGCGGAACCGGCGCTACCTCCGCAAGCGGGTGACCGAGACATTGGGCCTGCTCTATGCCGATCATTTTCCCTATCGGCAGATGGCCTCGGCCCGCGGGGTGCGCCGCTCGCCGCTGCATGAGCATCTGAAGGCGCGCGGCGCGGTCTTCGGCGAGGTCGCGGGCTGGGAGCGGGCGAACTGGTTCGCCGCGCCCGGCGAGGCGCGCGAATACCGCTACAGCTGGAGGCGGCAGAACTGGTTTCAGAACCAGCGCGCCGAGCATATGGCGCTGCGGCAGGGCGTGGGGCTCCTCGATATGTCGTCCTTCGGCAAAATCCGGGTGGAGGGGCGCGACACGCTCGCCTTGCTGCAGCGGGTCTGTGCAAACGAGATCGACGTTGAGACCGGGCGGATCGTCTATTCGCAGATGCTGAACGCGCGGGGCGGCATCGAGTCCGATCTGACGGTCACGCGGCTCGCGGAGACCTGCTTTCTGCTGGTGGTACCGGCGGCGAGCTTGCAGCGCGACCTCAACTGGCTGCGCCGGCACGCCGGCGAGGCGGCCGTGGTCATCACCGACGTCTCCGCGGGCGAGGCGGTGATCCCGGTGATGGGGCCGCGGGCGCGGGATCTCCTCGCGCGGGTGTCGCCGGACGATTTCTCCAACGCCGTCCATCCGTTCGGCACGGCGCGGGAGATCGAGATCGGGATGGGGCTCGCCCGCGCGCACCGCGTCACCTATGTGGGCGAGCTCGGCTGGGAGATCTACGTCGCGTCGGATCAGGCGGCGCACGTCTTCGAGGCGCTGGTGGAGGCGGGCGGGGATCTGGGGCTCAAGCTCTGCGGCCTGCACGCGATGGACAGCTGCCGGATCGAGAAGGCCTACCGGCACTTCGGCCACGACATCACCGACGAGGACCATGTGCTGGAGGCAGGCCTCGGGTTCGCGGTGAAGACCGGCAAGGGAGCTTTCATCGGCCGCGACGCGGTGCTGCGCAAGCGCGAGGCCGGGCTCGGCCGGCGGCTGGTGCAGTTCCGGCTCAGCGATCCCGAGCCGCTCCTCTATCACGGCGAGCCGATCCTGCGCGACGGCCGGATCGTCGGGCATGTCAGCTCGGGCAACTACGGCCACGCGCTCGGTGGTGCGGTCGGGCTGGGGTATGTCGCCTGCGAGGCCGGCGAGGCGGCGGAGAGCCTGCTCGCCTCGGCCTGTGCGATCGATATCGCCGGGCGCATCGTCGCGGCCCAGGCAAGCCTGACGCCGATGTACGATCCGCGTTCGGAGCGGGTGAAGGCTTAGGTCGCGAGCTCGGCCCGGCGGCCGGCCAACTGCGGCAGCAGGGCTTCGAGCTCGGCCAGCACGCTGCGGTCGCATTGCCCGAGCAGCGTGATGCCGGTGCGGCGGCGAAGCAGATCCTCGAGGGTGCCGACCCGTTCGGTGCGGGCGAGGTGGGCGAGCTCTTCGCGCGCGTGGTCCGGAAGGCTGACGAGCATGGCTTCGCCCTTGCCGGCGAGCGCTTCGCAATAGCCGCGGGCGCGGGTGCCGTAGCGCGACAGGAGCACGTCGGCGCGCGTCGGCGTCAGGCCGCCCGCGCGGGCGAGATCGGCGACGAGGGCGGCGCGGCCGGCGGGATCACGCGGGAAGTCACGGCCGCCGCCGATCGGCATGCCGACGGTGGTGACCCGGCGCGGCCGGCCGATCCGGGCGAGGACGCGGTCGGCGGCCTGCTCGGAGAAGGCGCGGAAGGTGGTCCATTTGCCGCCGATCAGGCAGAAGACCGGGACCTCGGTGCCGGGCAGCGTCACCGTCGCGATCGAGTGGTCGCGGGTGACGCTGCCGATTGCGGACCCGTCGGCCCGCGGCAGCGGCCGCACGCCGCAGAAGCTGAAGACGACCTGATCCTCGGTTACCGGGATTCCGGGAAAGACCTCGGCCACGGTTTCGCGCAGGTAGGCGGCCTCGTCGGCGTCGCAGCGCGCGGTGTCGGGATCGTTCACTGGGATGTCGGTGGAGCCGATCAGCACGCGGCTGAGCAGCGGGTAGATGAGGTTCACCCGGCCGGCGGCGGCGCCGAAGTAGATCATGCGTCCCTTGAGCGCCGCGAGGAGCGCCGGGTTCTCCACCACGAGGTGCGAGCCCTTGCTGCCGCCGATGAGGCGGCTGGCGATGCCGAGATCGGCGTTGACCTTGTCGATCCAGGCGCCGCCGGCGTTGACGATCGCTTTGGCCCTTGCCCGGCGGGTGCGGCCTTCGTGGCGATAGACGAGGACGTCGCCCTCGGGAGAGAGCAGATCGGCGTGATTGAGGCCGCGGCTTTGCGGCGACAGCGCCTCGCCGTCGAGCACCAGCTCGAGCGCGAGGCGTTCGGCGTAGCTGATACTGACCTTCGTAGTAGAGGCCGGCGCCGACGATGCCCGGATCGAGGTCGGGCATCTCGCGGCGAAGCGCGGCGCGGGTCAGCATCCGGTGGCGCGGCAGCGCCCGGAAGCGGCGGCCGTAGGCGTCGTAGAGCCCGAGGCCGAGTGCTGTGATGAGGAACCCGCGGTCGTTGAGCCTGGCGTCGATCCGCAGGAAGCGGGCGATCGAGCCGAGGATGCCGCCGGTCCAGGAGCGGACCGGGACGATGCTCGGGAGCGCGGTGACCACGTGCGGCGCGGTCGCCAGCAGCATGTTCCGCTCGGTGGCCGATTCGCGGACCAGGCGGAACTCGCCGGTCTCGAGGTACTTCAGCCCGCCGTGCATCAGCCGCGACGAGGCGGCGGAGGCGCCGGCGCAGAAGTCCTCGCGCTCGATCAGCAGGCAGCGCACGCCCTGGGCGCAGAGGTCGCGGAAGGTGCCGCAGCCGTTGATGCCGCCGCCGATGATCGCAACGTCGAAGTCTTCGACTTCAGGCATCGAGGATCGCCATCTTCATCGCCCCGCCGCCTTCGGCCATTTCGAAAGCCTCGTCGAGACGGGCGAGCGGATAGCGGTGGGTGATCCATGTCCGAGGTGTCGATGCGCCGGCTCGCGAGGACGCCGAGCGCGATCGCATAGTCGAGGCGCGACAGGCCGAAGGCGCCGGTGACGCTGAGCTCGTCGTAGTGGATGGCGTTGAGGTCGAGCTGGCCGAGCTCGCCCTTGCTGAAGCCGGCGAAGAGGCTGACCCGGCCGCCATGGCCGGCGAGGCCGATCGCCTGGGTGGCGAGGGCGGGGATGCCGATGGCGCAGATCACCACGTCGGCGCCGAGGCCGCCGGTTTCCTCGCGGACGCGGGCGCCGTCGCCTGCGACCGGGTCGGGCACGTCGCCGAGCCGCCTCGCGTTCGGGGCTGTCAGGATGGCCGCCTTCACCGAGATCCTCCCGGCTGGAACATTTGTTCGCCTATCTGTTATCATGATCTGACTTCAGAGATGCGCCGTCAGGCGCGCGGGGGAAGATGCGCTACGACTACGCCGCTATGGGTTTTTACACCTTCGATTGCCTGGGTTGGCCGGTCACCGCCATTCCGCCCAACGGCGACACCTATTTCATCGAAGATCTCACGCTCGCGGTATCCGGAGCCGCGGGGTCGGCGGTCATCGTCGGCGCCAAGCTCGGGCTCGACTGCCTCGCGATCGGCGGCTACGGCCAGGACATGATGGGCGACTGGGCGGTGGCGCGGATCGCCAGCTTCGGCATCGACACCTCGGCGCTGCAGCGGATCGCCGGCGTCCCGAGCTCGAGCTCGATCGTGCTCACGCGGCCCGACGGCTCGCGGCCGGCGCTGCATCTGAAGGGCGCCACCGGCGCCTTCGAGATCGACGCGGCCGACTTCGACCGCATCACCGACGCGCGGGTGTTCCATCTCGGCGGCGTCGGCCTGATGGACGCGATGGACGGCCCGCGCAACGCCGCGCTGATCCGGCACGCCAAGGCGCGCGGCTGCATCACCACCGTCGATGTCTTCGCAGGATCTCCCGCCGATCTGCCCGATGTCGAGGCGGTGCTGCCCTGGACCGATTATTTCATCCCCTCGATCGAGGAGGCCCGCGCTCTCTCCGGGCTCGAGGAGCTCGATGCGGTGTCCGCGTTCTTCCATGCCCGCGGCGTGACCTGCTGCGTCATCACCCTCGGCGCCGACGGCGCCTTCTACCACCACCGCGACGGCACGCGCTTCCGGGTGCCGGCCTATGACGTCGAGGTGGTCTGCACCTGCGGCTGCGGCGACGTGTTCAACGCCGGCTTCGCGGCCGGCATCCTGAAGGGCATGGGCCCAGAGGACGCGGTGCGGCTCGCCTCGGCGTGCTCCGCGCTCAACGCCACCGGCCTCGGCAGCCAGGCCGGGATCGTGGACTTCGACATGACCCTGGCTTTCATGCGGCAGCGACCCCTGCACGCGCTGGGACCGCTCAAGGTGAGCGTCTGAGCCCTCAACCGCCACCGGTGGCCAGCGCGGCCGCGGTGAGCTCGTCGGTGATCAGCACCGTCGGACTCAGGGCCTTGATCGCGCCGCGGAGCACCGGGAGCTTCTCCGCGCCGCCGGACACCAGCACGCGTTCCGGCGTCTTGCGCAGGCGGGCGAGGTCGACCGACATGATCCGGCTGTTGACCGGGTGGTCGACCGGCCGCCCCGCTTCGTCGATGAAGTTGTAGAGGATGTCGCCGACCGCCCCGGCGGCGACGAGCGCGCGGCGTTCCGCCTCCGAGACGTGGCCCATCCGGTAGCTGGTGGTGAGACCGCTCATGCTTCCGACCGACAGGAGCACCAAATCCAGATGGTCGGCCATCTGAAAGATCTCGGCGAGGCCGCAGTGCTCGAGGAGCGCGTGCCTGGTCTCCGGGCTGTCGACGATCGCCGGCGCCGGGATCAGGTAGCCCTCGCCCTGGAAGAGCTCGGCGAACTGCCAGGCGAACTCGGCGGGGTTGAACCGCCGGGCGGCGGCGATGCCGCCGAGGAGCGACACCACCCGGAAATCCTCGAGCGTGCGGCCGGCGATGAACGGCAGGCTGTTGTAGAGCGTGCGGCCCCAGCCGACGCCGACGGTCATCGAGGAGCGCATCGCGGCATTGACGAAGCTGCCGGCGGCGGCGGCGATGACCTTGACCGGGTCGATCCCGGCGGTGCTCACCGGTGCGGCGATGACGCGGCCGATGTTGTAGCGGGCCTGGACCGCCTGCTCGATGCCGGCCAGCTCGGCGAGCGGGGCGGAGATGGTGATGCGGACCTCGTTGCGCCGCCGTGCGTCGGCAATCAGCCGCACCACCGCCACCCGGTTCAGCCCGAGCATGGTGGCGATCTCGTTCTGGGTGTGGCTCTCGACGAAGTAGAGCCACACCGCCCGCGCCCGTAACCGCTCGATCTCGGACGGTTGCGATCCCTCGGCGAGGAGCTGCTCGGTCGGCGCGACTTCCTTCACACACACCTCTCACGTCAGGAGCGCGTGCCGGCCGGCAGCTCGATTGCGCCCGCCGGCGGCAGCTACCGGCTCGACTGCCTCATATTGCGCGCCAAGATCCCGGCAATTGCGCTCGGGCGCTCCACATGCGGGATATGCCCAATATCGTGCAAAAGATGAAGCGCCATGTCGCCCGGCGCCGCAAGCGCGTGCCGCCAGGGGATGATGTGGTCGCTGCGGCCCCAGACGATCGCCGTCGGCGCGGTGACGCGCGCGAGCGTGGCCGAGACGTCGAAGCCCTGAACGCCGTCGGGAAAGAGCGTGTCGGCGAGCTCAACCTGCGCGGCACGGAGCTCGGGATCGTTGCGGGCGAGCATTGCCACTTTCGCGAAGTCCCAGCTGATGCCGTCCGGGGTCGCGGTCAGCCGCTTGAGCCAGGGGGCGAGGCTTTCGGTCCGGCTCGCTCTGGCGATGCCGGTCAGCGCCGCATGGTCGATCTCCGGACCGAGGCCCGCTGGCGCCAGCAACGTCAACGAGGCGATGCTGCGCGGCCGGAGATCGGCGAGCGCGAGAGCGATGGCGCCGCCGAGGGAGTGTGCGAGCAGATGGACCTCGCCGGTGGCGGCACGGTCGAAGGCCGCGGTCATGCTGCGCAGCAGATCCTCGAAGCCGGTGATCCGCCGGCGCGGCGACTTGCCGTGGCTCGGAAGGTCGATGCGGATGAGCGGCAGGTCGCCCGGCAGCTCGCGCTCGAGCGGCAGCCATCCAGTGGAGTCGCCCGCGAAGCCGTGGATGAGAAGGACCGGCGTGCCGGTGCCCTTGCGGGTCGAAACGAAGAGGTCGCTCGCCTCCTCGGACCAGGCTGCCCGCTGAGGCGCGGGCGCGGGGGCTTCTGCGGGGCGCTTGAGGCGCTTCTCGACGTCCTCGCGCTGGATGCGGCCGTGAGGGCCGGACCAGTGACGGAGACGAGCTCGACGCCGGCTTCCCGCGCCAGGCGACGCGCGATCGGGGTCGCGCGGATGCCCTGCGCGGTGGTCGGTGCCACGGCGCCGTTCACGACGGCGGCTGGCGGCGGCGGTGATGGCTCGGCTGGCGCAGCCGCGGACGCTCCGCTCGGGATCGCGCCGACCGCTTCGCCGTCGGCATAGATCCAGGCCACCGGGGCGCCGACGTCGATGGTCTGACCGGGGACGGCGATGACGTGGTGCAGGCGACCGCTGGCCGGGCTCTCGACCTCCATGGCCGCCTTGTCGGTCTCGATGTCGAAGAGCGGTGCGCCCTTGGTCACGACCTCGCCTTCCGCGGCGTGCCAGGCGGAAAGCTTGGCGGCCGCCATGTCCATGTCGACCTTCGGCATGATGACTTCGACCGGCATCTCAGACCTCCCGGCGTGCGAGCTTGCGGGCCGCGGCCTCGATGTCCGGGACCTGCGGCACCGCGGCCTTCTCCAGGTCGGGGTTGTAGGGGATCGGCGCCTCGGCGCCGCCGAGCCGCAGGATCGGCGCGTCGAGATAGTCGAAGGCCTCGCTCTCGGCGACCAGCGCGCTGATCTCGGCGCCGACGCCGAGGGTGCGGACGCCCTCGTAGACGCAGAGGAGCTTGCCGGTCTTGCAGACGCTGGCGACGATCGTCTCGCGGTCGAGCGGGCGGATCGAGCGGAGGTCGATGACCTCGGCGGAGATGCCTTCGGCCTGCGAGCGTCTTCGCGGCGTCGAGCGCGCGGTGCACCATGATCGCCGAGGCGACGATGGTCAGATCGGTGCCCTCGCGGCGGATCTCGGCCTTGCCGATCGGCGTGGTGTAGTAGCCCTCGGGGACCTGGCCCTTCATCTTGTAGAGGACCTTGTGCTCGAAGACGATCACCGGGTCGGGGTCCTCGAGCGCCGCGAGCAGCAGGCCCTTGGCGTCGGCGGGCGTGGCGGGCTGCACCACCTTGAGGCCGGGGACATGGCCGAACCAGGCCTCGAGGCTCTGGCTGTGCTGGGCGGCGGCGCCGGTGCCGGAGCCGGACGGCATTCGCATGACCAGCGGCACCGAGGCCTCGCCGCCGAGCATGTAGCGGAGCTTCGCCGCCTGGTTGACGATCTGCTCCATCGCCAGCGCGGCGAAGTCGGAGAACTGGAACTCGAAGATCGGCCGAAGCCCGGTCAGCGCCGCGCCGACGGCGACGCCGGCGCCGCCGAGCTCGGAGATCGGCGTGTCCATCACCCGGTCGGGGCCGAAGCGGTCGATGAGATCGCCCGGTCACCTGGAAGGCGCCGCCATAGACGCCGATGTCCTCGCCCATGAGGATCACCCGCTTGTCGCGCTCGAGCGCGATCGCCATCGCGTCGCGGATCGCCTCGGCGTAGCTCATCTCGCGGGTGGCGAGGCTCTGGTCCTGGGCGGTCATCGCTCAGCTCCCGGCGTAGACGTAGCGGGTGACCTCGGCGGTCGAGGGCGCGGGGCTCGCCTTGGCGAACTCGATGCCCGCCGCGACCTCGGCCTCGGCCTCCTGCAAGCAGCGTCGCCGCGTCTCCTCGGTGACGATGCCGTGGGCGATCAGCTCGGTGCGGAAGCGCTCGATCGGGTCGCGGGCGATCCAGCTCTCGATCTCGTCCTTGGTGCGGTAGCGGTTGCGGTCGGACTTCGAGTGGCCGCGCCAGCGGTAGGTGAGGCTCTCGACCAGGCTCGGCCCCTCGCCGGCGCGGGCGCGGGCGATCGCCGCGTTCATCGCCTCGGCGACGGCGGAGAAGTCGTTGCCGTCGACGGTGACGCCGGGCATCGAGTAGCTGCCGGCGCGCTCGCTGATCCGCTTCACCGCGGTCGAGCGCTCGGTCGAGGTCGACATGCCGTACTGGTTGTTCTCGCAGACGAAGATCACCGGCAGCTTCCAGATCGCCGCCATGTTCAGCGACTCGTGGAAGGCGCCCTCGTTGTTGGCGCCGTCGCCGAAGAAGCAGACGGTGACGTCGTCGCGCGCCGAGCCGCTTGGCGGCCAGCGCCGCGCCGACCGCGATGGGCAGGCCGCCGCCGACGATGCCGTTGGCGCCGAGGTTGCCCTTGGTGACGTCGGCGATATGCATCGAGCCGCCGCGGCCGTGGCAGTAGCCGTCCTCGCGGCCGAAGAACTCGGCGAACATGCGGCGGACCTCGGCGCCCTTGGCGATGCAGTGGCCGTGGCCGCGGTGGGTCGAGGTGATCTTGTCGGCGTCGCGTCAGCTCCATGCAGGTGGCGACGGCGCTCGCCTCCTGGCCGATGCAGAGGTGCATCGTGCCGTGGATCATGCCGCGCATGTAGCTGTCCTCGGCCCCTTCCTCGAAGCGGCGGATCAGGTACATCTTCTTCAGCGCCGCCCGCAGGTCCGCGGGCGGGTAGCGGCGGATGGCGAAGGGGCGGTTGTCGGCCTTCGCGGGGGTCTCGGCCTTGGTCATGGCATCACGCGCGGACCAGTTCGGGCTTCTGGCCCGCGAGCATGGCGTCCTGGCGGGCGCGCAGCGCCGCGATGCGGCTGTCGGCGGGCACGGCAGCGTTGGCGCGGGTGATGAGCTCGCCCTTGCGTGATCGGGGCGGTGACCTTGGCGCCGGTCGAGGAGGCCGCAGGGGATCGCCTCGGCGGCGGCGGCCTCCTCGCGTGGTCATGATCCAGGCGCGGTAGCCGTATTCGCCGATCTGGTCGAGCGTCTCGCCGGGCTTCAGGTCACGCTTGGCGACGGCGCAGACCTCGGCGACCGGGCGCGGCATCGGGATCATGTCGGCCTTGCCGTAGAGCACGACGCGGGCGCAGGTCAGCGGGACCTCGAGCGAGGTCAGATGATAGGGGCGGAAGAAGGTGAAGTAGGGTCCCTCGCCCATCTTCAGGTCCTCCATGCGCTCGCGGATGCGCGGGTGGTCCATCTCGGCGACGACGAAGACGCCGGGCGCGACGCCCTTGCCGATGGTGTAGTCGACGCGGCCGATGTCGGAGAGGAGGCCGCCGGCGGAGGCGGGGACGAGGACCTTGGAGAGCTCGTCCTTGGAGCAGGCGGGGCCATGCATGCCGGGCTTGTCGGGGATGAGGCCGGTGGCATTGGCGATGGCGGCCATCTCGACCATGGTCTTGGAGCCGTCGACGAACTCCACCAGCATGCGCGGGTTCATGTGCCGCCGGATCGCCTCGGCGCGGTAGTC
Source organism: uncultured Alphaproteobacteria bacterium (assembly GCA_963750745.1). GTDB lineage: Bacteria > Pseudomonadota > Alphaproteobacteria > Rhodobacterales > Rhodobacteraceae > Amaricoccus. Next base: position 16,471 of record CAVVSO010000032.1, read on the forward strand.
GTCCGGGGTGGCGTCGATGTTCAGCGGGTTGTTCTTGCCCTTGCCGGCGCTGACCACGCGGTGGCCCATGGCGGTGACGAACTCGATCAGCTCCATGCAGGACGAGGGCTCGTCGCCGGCGCCGAGGCTGTAGACGACGCCGAGCCGGTCGGCCTCGGCGCGCAGGTAGGCGCCGATCGTGACGTCGGCCTCGACGTTCATCATCACCAGATGCTTGCCGCGCTCCATCGCGGCGAGGCCGATCTCGGCGCCGACCGCCGGAACGCCGGTGGCGTCGATGACGACGTCGATCAGGCCGCTCTCGAGCAGCGTCCTGACGTCGGAGGTGACGGCGATCTTGCCGCTCTCGATGGCGCGGTTGAGATCGTCGCCGGTGCTGGTCTCGCTGACGCGGTCGCTGTTGCCATAGGCGATTTCCACGGCCTTGACCGCATTTGGCAGGTTCAGCTCGGAGATGGCGCCGATCTCGATGCCGGGCATGTGGGCGACGCGCGCGACGATGTCGGTTCCCATCTCGCCCGACCCTACGAGGCCGATCCGGATCGGCTTGCCGGTTTCGCCCCGCGCCGCCAGGTCCCGCGCAAGCCCGGTCAGCGCCACGTTCGTCGGCATCGCCATCCCTCCTGCAATTCTTCGGCACCAAAATGAAGAACATATGTATACAAGTCAATAAGTCTGTTCACGCGCGCTGACCTCTGCGATTCGGCTTGTCTGGCGAGAGTTTCTCGTTGACAATGGGCCTTTCGTGAACATAGCGTCATCGCCAATAACGGAAGTGCAGACCTGACGCTCGCTTGGCGCAGGGAAAGATGCGCGCATCAGCAGAGGGGAGGCTCTACCAAATGACTGGAAGCTTGAATCGGCGTGCGTTCCTCAGGACCTCCGCGGCGCTCGGGGTCGCCGGCGGCATCGGCAGGCTCGCCGCGCCCGCCTACGCGCAGGACGGCCTGCCCGATCCGCAATCGGTGCTCGACGCGATCTCGGTGAAGAAATACGTCCGCGAGGACTATCAGAAGCTCTTCAACATGTCGGGCGAGCCGCTCTGGGACCCGGAGCTCGACTGGATCCGCACCGTGGACTGGGAGGCGGTGCGCGAGGACGCAGGCCGGCAAGACGGTGCGCTTCGCCATCGGCGCGGCCGATGCGGAATCGGCCGCTGCCGGCCTCAAGCCGTTCGAGCAGCTCTCCGGCATCAAGGTCGAGCTGGTGCCGATCCCGGACGACAGCTTCTACGACAAGGCGGTGGCCGAATTCATCTCCGGCAACGCCTCCTTCGACGCGCTGCAGTTCTTCTCGCCCTGGCTCGGCGACTTCGCCGGCCCCGGGCTTCCTCGCGCCGCTCGACGAGTATGCCGCCAAGTGGGGCCTGCCGCTCGACGACTTCTACGACACCTACCTGCTCAACTACGGCAAGATCGGCAACGCCGGCCTCTACGGCATCCCGTTCGACTGCGACATCCAGGATGATCCACCTGCGCAAGTCGATGGTCGAGGAGGTGCTCGGCGGCCCGATCGACGTGGCGAAGTCGGTGCCGACCTACGACGAGTTCGTCAGGCTCACCGGCGAGCTCAACAAGCTGAAGCCGGGCGTCGCCGGCGTCGGCCTGATGGGCGCCCGCGGCTTCTGGGCGACCTATACCTGGGAGGACATCGCCGCGCAGCACGGGGTGATGCTGTTCGACGACGACTGCAACCCGACGCTCAACTCCGATGCCGGCGTCAAGGCGATGGAGATCTTCCTCGCGCTCCAGAAGAACGCGATCGAGGGCGTCTCCGGCGCCGGCTGGGGCGAGAACCGCGCCGCCTGGCTCGGCGGCCAGGTCGCCGTCGAACGTCAGCTGGCAGGACAGCGGCACCCAGGCGACGCGTCCCGACCAGAGCCAGATCGTCGGCGACTCGATCACGATCTTCGAGCCGCGCGTCGAGGGCGGACGCTTCGCGCCGCCCAACGTCGCGGGCTCGACCTCCTGCGTGGCCGCGACGCTCGCAGAACCCGGAAGGCGCCTTCCTGATGCTGGCGTTCCTCACCACCGCCTCGATCATGGCGATGAACGAGGCCAACGCCAACGGCGTGGCGCCCGGCTACCGCTCGGTGCTCAGCAACCCGAACCTGCAGGCGGTCTCGCCGCCGTCGAAGGTCTGGGCGGCCGGCCTCGAGCACGCCTGGTGCGCGCCGCGCATTCCCGGCATGTTCGAGATGGAGCAGGCGCTCGGCAACGAGATCAACCGCGCCCTCGTCGGGCAGATCTCGGCCAAGGAGGCGCTCGACAACGGCAACGCCGCCTGGAAGAAGATCATGGAGAAGAACGGCTTCTTCTCGGCAACGCGCCCTTCACCTATGCCGATTTCAAGCCCGCTGTCTGGGTCGGCAAAGGCAAGCCGCTGCCGTTCTGATGGCGGAAACCGGCGCCCTGCCGCGCGCCGGAGCGGGTTCCGCCGCTCCGGCGTCGCCGGACGCTCACGCGGCGGAGCCCGGCCATGCGCCAGGCGATGCCCTACCTGCTGGTGGCGCCGGCGGTGGTCTATCTCCTGATGATCACGCTCTACCCGGGCGTCTTCGCGATCTGGCAGAGCTTCTACGTCGTCCGCTTCAACAAGATGATCTGGTCGGGCGTCGGCAACTACCAGATGCTGTTCGGCGACCGCGAGTTCTGGGCGGCCTCGGCAACACCGTCATCATCGGCTGGCATCGCGCTGCTGCTCGAAACCGTGATCGCCATGGCGCTGGCCTTCTATGCCTATCGCGACGCCTTCATTCGCGGCTGGCGCATCGTCTTCCTGCTGCCGATGCTGTTCATGCCCTCGGCCGTCGCCTTCATCTGGAAGCTCGCCTTCAACGACGGGCGGGTGATCCGCGACCTCCTGATGCGGCTCGGGCTGATCGACGGCAACGTCGACTGGCTGGCAACGTCTGGCTGGCGCGCACTGACGCTGATCGTCACCGACGTCTGGCAGTGGACGCCTTTCCTCTTCATCATCTTCGTGGCGGCGCTGCAGGGGCAGGACCAGGAGGTCGAGGAGGCGGCGCGGCTCGACGGCGCGAGCTGGGGCAGATTTTCTGGAACATCACCCTGCCGATGATGCGGCCGATGATCGCCGTCGCCGTGATCCTGCGCGGCATCGACATCACCACGATGTTCACCAGCGTCTACATCATGACCCAGGGCACGCCCGGCGGCGCCACCGAGACGATGAGCTATTTCATCTACCGCACGGGCTTCCGCAGCTTCAACTTCGGCTATGCCTCGGCGGCCTCGGTGGTGATGCTGGTCCTGACCGACGGTCGTCGCGCAAGCTCTGGTGAAGCGGTCCTTCCGCTCGGCGAAGGCCTGAGATGGCGGCGGCGCGCAAATCCCGCAGCGAGAGCCTCGTCCTGCGCTACGTGATCCTCGGCGCCTGGGCGCTGGTCTGCCTGGTGCCGATCCTCTGGTTCCTCTCGATCGGCTTCCGGCCCCGCACCGAGATCATCACGCCGCGCCCGATCTATCTGGCCGACCTGGTCGCTCGACGCCTGGCACGTGATCTGGGCCGACTGGCCGGTCGCCGCGTTCCTGCGCAACTCGGTGGTGGCGGTGGCGGGCAGTCGTCGTCATCGATCTCCTGCTCGCCATCCCCGCCGCCTATCTCGCTGGCGCGCTACGACTATCGCGGCCGCGAGGACATCGGCTTTTACATCCTCTCGACCCGGATGATGGCGCCGGCGATCGTGGCGATCCCGATCTTCTTCCTGTTCAAGAACCTCGGCCTGCTCGATACCGTCTGGGCCTTGATGCTGATCTATGCCGCGATGAACCTGTCAGCGTCGTGACCTGGATCATCCGCACCTACATGCTCGACATCCCCAAGGAGATCGAGGACGCCGCCCGCACCGACGGCGCGGCGGACCTGCGCATCCTCTGGGAGATCATCATTCCCGATGTGCCTGCCGGGCATCATCACCGCGGCGGTGATCGCGGCGATCTTCGCCATCAACGAGTTTCTCTTCACGCTGCTCATCGCCTCGACCAGCAAGGCCTACACGCATGTCGGTGGCGCTCGCGAATTTCACCGGCGGGTCGGACGGCGTCATCTACAATGCAATCGCCCTGGTCTCCTTCCTGGCTTTCGTGCCGATTTTCCTGCTGGTGGTCCTGATCCAGAAGCACCTGTCGCGCGGCTTGACGATGGGCGCGGTCAAGGGATAAGGCATGGCATCGATCCACCTCGATAACGTCGAGAAGAGCTTCGGCAGCTTCGTCGGCGTGCGCGACATGACCCTCGCGATCGCCGACCAGGAGTTCCTGGTGCTCCTCGGCCCGTCGGGCTGCGGCAAGACCACGACGATGCGGATGATCGCAGGGCTGGAGCAGCCGACCAAGGGTGAGATCGTGATCGGCGGCGAGGCGGTCAGCGGCGTCGACGCCCGCGACCGGGACGTGGCGATGGTGTTCCAGGGCTACGCGCTCTATCCGAACATGAGCGTTTACGAGAACATCCGCTTTCCCTTGCGGATGCGCGGCGTGCCGAAGGCGCAACAGGACGCGCTGATCCGCCGCGCCGCCGAGATGGTCGAGCTCGGACAGCTCCTCGACCGCAAGCCGGGGGCGCTCTCGGGCGGGCAGCGGCAGCGGGCGGCGCTGGCGCGGGCGGTGGTGCGCGAGCCGCAGGTGTTCCTGATGGACGAGCCGCTGTCGAATCTCGACGCCAAGCTCCGCGCCTCGATGCGGCTGCAGATCAAGCACCTGCAGCGGCAGCTGAAGATCACCACGGTCTATGTCACCCATGACCAGATCGAGGCGATGACGCTCGCCGACCGGATCGTCGTCATGGACAAGGGCGCGATCCAGCAGGTCGGCAGCCCCGACGAGATCTACAGCGATCCGGCGAACACCTTCGTCGCCGGCTTCATCGGTTCGCCGCCGATGAACCTGATCGCCGGCGAGGCCTCGGGCGGGCGGTTTCGCGCCCCGGGCATCGAAGCCGCGGCCCCCGCCGCAAATCCAGGGCAAGGTGACGCTTGGCGTCCGGCCCGAGGACTGCCGGGTCGCCGAGGCCGGCGAGCTCAAGGGCGAGGTCTACGGCGTCGAGCCCACGGGGGACGCCACCTTCCTCACCGTCTCGGCCGGCGGCCAGCGCGTCGAGGTCAAGGCCGCCCGCGCGTTCCGCGCCGCTTTCGACAGCCCGATCAGCATCGGCTTCGATCCCGAGCGGCTGTATTTCTTCGATACCGCCAGCGGGCAGCGCCTGCGCGCGCTGGCGTGATCGGGGCTGGCGCCGCGCTTACCAGGAGCTATTTGTTACTTTGCGTCGCTGCCGAGGGAACGCTAGACTAGCCGCATCCGGAGACGCTTGAAAAGACTGCGCGAATGCCTTCCGATCCTTTGCCCCGCCTGCCGTTGCCCGATCCGCTCCTCGCCCGCAAGGCGCTGAGCGAGGTTCGCAACGTGGTGCGGGCGGGTTTCGGGCTGGTGCGCGAGTTGATCGACCAGGCGCCGTTGCCGACCCCGGTGGCGGCGGTTGCGGGCACGGTGCTGCGCCGCGTCGATCACCTGGCCCAGCATGCCGACGCCGCGGCCTCGACCATGGTGCACGGCTTTCTGACCGCGGCGGGCATCGCCGTCGACGACCGGGACACACCCCATGCCGCGGCGCTCTGCGCCGGATTGCGCGGAGCGCTGGAAGAACTCGGCGGCACCGAGCTCCGGGTGAGCGAGAGCGGCGTGCGGGAGGCACTCCGGCGCAGGGACGGCGACGCCCGCGCCTTGAGCGAGGATGCCCGCGCCGCCGCGCTGATGGTCCGGCTGCTCGAAGCCGGGGCGGTGCGGCCCATCGCTCCGCAGGCTTCCGATCGGCTCACCGGTCCGGCCGCGATGATCCCGGTGGCGATCTTCGCCGCCGTGCTCGCCGAGCTTCAGGAGCAGGCCGCGGACCCCGCCGGGATCGCCGCCAGCGCGGATCTCGCCGACGCGCTCGCGGTCGAGATCCGCGGTGCCGGCTCGGATGGCGCGGCGCTGGCGCGGCTCTTCGCCGAGTTCCGCAATCATGTCTGACCTGACGCCGCTGGCGCTGCCGGCCACGGCCGAGCCGGTACGGGTGGCGGTCCGCCGCCTGCGGTGGCTCAGAACCGCGCTCCGCGAGCAGCTGGCGGCGATCACCGCCGAGACCGGCGTCGCCTACCGCATCGACGACCGCAAGCTCGCCGCCGCTTTCGTGTCCTGGCTGCGGCGGGTCGAGGCGCAGAACCCGCACGACCCGGAGCGGCGCCGCGACTTCTTCACCTTCGCCGCCGGGATGATGCTCGAGGAGCTGATCCGGGCCATGCCGGTCGTGGCCGGTCCGCTGCCGCCGGCGACCGACCGCGAGCAGCCGGAATACTTCTGGCCAGAGGGATTCGCCTGCACGGTCTTCTGCATCAATGTGCTGTCGGCGGTGCTTGCCCAGGAGTTCGATGCCACCACCGACCTGGTGCCCTCCTTCTTCGACATCCGGAGCTGGTGGTCGTTCCGCGAGAACGCTCAGGAGCAGGCCGCGAGCGTCGTCGGCTTCTTCGACACGTTCGTCGGACAGGAGCCCGACTGGGAAATGCCGACCGTCTTCCGCGACAAGCTACGCAAGCGGCTGTCCGCTGCTGCGCCTTGAATGACGAGCCGCGGCCCGGGTTAGAGACGCAGTCCCGGGAACAGGCCGGTCTCGTCCTTGCAATGCTCGACGAACGCGCGGACCACGCTCGCGGTGTCGGCGTCAGTTGACATCAGCAAGCCCATCGTCATCGGACGCACGGGATCGACGAGAGGAATGAACTTCAACGGCTTGCCGTCCGGCGACAACGCGCTCATCGGTGGCACGTTGGCAATCGAATAGCCGAAGCCGTTCGCCACCAGGCTTTGCATCACCGCCATGTCGCGGGTTCTTTCGGCAACATTCGGTTTGGCGCCCACCTCCGCAAAGAGCGACAGGAAATACTCGGAGCTGAAGGGAAGATCGAGAAGAACCATTGGATAGCTCTTCAAATCCTCCAGCGAAACCGTCGACAGGTGGGCCAGCGGATGCGCGCCGGCGACGATCGCGTAAGGCGGCAGTTTCGCGATCGGCTCGAACGTGAGATCGCCCGGGAGATCCAGATCGTAGGTCAGCGCCACGTCGATCTCGGCGCGCCGAAGCGAGCTGAAGATCTCGGCCTGGTTCAATTCCTGCTGGCGCACCCGAACGTCGGGATATCTGGTCTCGAAGCTACGCCGAAGCGACGGGAGCACGACCTGCGCGAAGGTCGTGAGGCAGCCGATGGCGAGCGGTCCGCGAACCGAGCCGGAGATGTCTCCGGCGAGATCCCCCAGATGATCGGCTTCCCGCAGGACGATTTTTGCCTGTTCCAGCATCTGCCGCCCTGCCAGCGTCAGCGACAGGCCCTGAGCGTGCTGGCGGACGAAGAGCGGCAGACCGAACTCCCGCTCGAGCTGGTTGATGGCGGTCGAGATGGATGGCGAGGAGACGTTCACCTTTTCGGATGCCAGAGCGATGCTGCCCGCCTCGCCGACAGCGACGAAGTACTCCAGTTGTCTTAGAGCCGAACCCGAAACGAGTGGCCATGTCTGAAAACCGTGTTGTTTCTGGTTTGTTCTGATATCTGAATGGTGTGCGCAGGGCTTTCGCGCAGGTTTGGATGCAGGGGCCGACCCATGGACGCCAAATCGTTCAGGAGGCTCTGCGCGACGCTGGGCAGCCTGACAGGCCCGCAGTTGAAGGAGTTGTGGACGGCGCTGCGCTCGCTCGACGCTCGGATGCAGGTGATCGGCGCGATCGAGAAGCGCCGGGAGGGCGCTGTCGCCTGCCCGCATTGCAGTCACGAGCACAGGAGCACGCGTTGGGGCTCGACGCGGACCGGCGTCCAGCGGATGGAGCTGTTCCGCGGGCCGGTGACCAAAAACCTGATCGGCTACGCTCGTGGTTCATCGCCCGCTCGGTTCGCACCGAGCCGGAGCGCGTCGAAGACGCATGGTATTGACTGATGGTCTGCATGACCAACACGGTTTTCAGACATGGCCAAACGAGTTGAGCGATATCAGAAGGTTGTGATTCACGTCGGTTTGGATGAACTGACGGAGGCACGATGCCCTGGGATGATATCGCTCGGCGCGACTATGCTCGCCGGGCGCCGCGTTACGCAAGCGATCTGACGGATCGGGAATGGGCGTTGATCGCGCCCTTCCTGCCTGCGCCGCGGCCGATCGGCCGTCCCCGGACGACGGACCTGCGGGAGGTGGTGAACGCGATCCTCTATATGGCCTCGACCGGCTGCCAGTGGCGCATGCTGCCGAAGGACCTGCCGCCGGCCTCGACGGTGCAGCGCTACTTCTACGACTGGCGCGACCGCGGGCTGTGGCGGACGATCAGCAATCATCTGGTCATGGAGGCGCGCGCGCTGGAGGGACGCGAGGCGAGCCCGACGGCGGGCATCATCGACAGCCAGAGCGTGAAAACCACCGAGAGCGGAGGGGTTTGCGGCTTTGATGCCGGCAAGCGGATCAAGGGCCGCAAGCGGCATATCGTCACCGACACGCTCGGGCTGATGGTCGGCCTGGTGGTCCATGCCGCCGGCATCCAGGACCGCGACGGCGCGCCCGAGGTGCTGCGATCCATCCGCAGCCGCTGGCCCTGGCTGCGCCACGTCTTCGCCGACGGCGGCTACGCCGGACCGAAACTCGAGCAAGCCTTGCGCCGCCTCGGCGACTGGACGCTCGAGATCGTCAAGCGCTCCGACACGGCCAAGGGCTTCGAACTGCTGCCGCGGCGATGGGTGGTCGAGCGCACCTTCGCCTGGCTCGGGCGCTGCCGCCGCCTGGACAAGGATTGGGAGAAATCCATCGCCTCAGCCGAGGCTTGGATCTTCGTCGCCCACATCCGCTTCCTAACGCGACGCCTCGCAAGGTATTGCTATGTCCCGTAGAGTTTCGAGTTGGGGCTTTAGGGTGTATCTCAGCATGGCAGGCCGCCGCTCACTCTCGGTGGGTCAGAGCTTGGACCTTATCCAGACTGTCTTCAACGCGACCCGCCCTCATCTCCGGGGACGCCGTACGAGGGCGCCGCGCGGGGATCGAGGGCGCGCTGGACGTAGGCTTCCAGCTGCGGCTTGTAGATGTCCCAGATCGTCGCCAGGGCCTCGATCGGACAGGCTTCGGTCCAGTCGCAACGCAGATCGGCGACCGGCCAGCTGACCGTGTCCACGAGCTTGAGGCCGGCGGAATGCACCGGGCCGGCCTCGCCACCGGCGGCAAGTCCGGCGCGCATTGCGGCGATCAGCCGATCGCCGAGATGGCCGGACGAGCCAAGGAACCCTTCGACGATGGCCTGCGGCACCTGCGTCGTTGGCCAGGAGGTTGCCGCCCGAGGCGACGTTCGGCTCCTGCGCCTCCGCCCAGATGCCGAGGGCGTTCGGCCCGGAATGAATGGCCGTCGAGCCATCCTTGTCGACGGCGAGCACCTGCCGGTATTCGATGAACCGGCCGCGTCGCTTCACCTCGGCCATGGCCGCACCGGCGTTCGCCCCCTGTTCCATCAGATCCAGCGCGAGCGGCCCCAGGGTCGGGTCTGTCACGTTCTGCGAGGCGACCGCGCCGACCCCGGCCCGGGCGTAGGCGCAGCGCGCCGCGACCGCCGGCGACGACGAGGCGATCGCGACGCCGAACATGCCGGTGTCGGGGCAGCGGGCGACCAGCGAGAAGGTCATTCAGGAAGCTCCTCAGTACGGCACCCGGACTGCAAGGGCGCGGTTGGCAATCCGGTCGCGGACCTGCGGGGAGACGGGCGTCACGAAGTAGCCGTCGGCGAGGCTGCCGATCATCATCGTCTCGGCCGCCGGGCGCTGGCGCCAATAGAGGGCGACGAGCAGGCAGATCATCGAGTCGATTCGGTCCTGGTCAGCTTTCCGGGGCACCGCGATTTCGTGCGGCCTCCCGGCACCAGGCCGACGCCTCGGCGAGACCGAAGTCCTCGAAGTGTCGCGCGAGGACGGTGGCGACGCGGAACCCAGTCGGCCGGCCGGAAGGTCCGCCGTTCGGGATTGTACCGGGGCGCAGCGTTGCGGGCGAAGAATGCACGGTCAAGTGAAGGGAGCGCCAGCGCGGGAAAGACCTCCACAAGATGCAGGCCCGCAGGTGCGCTCCGGGCCGCGAGCGGATCCTCGATGGCCCCGAGCGCCTTCAGGAAGGGCCAGATCCATGCCCTCAGTCCGGGATCACGGCGGTGCCGTCGATCTCGACCAGCCATTCGGGCCGCGCCAGCGCCTGGACCACCAGGCCGGTGGAGACCGGATGCACGCCTTTGATATACTCGCCCATGGTGCGGTAGACCGCCTCGCGGTGGCGCACGTCGGTGAGATAGACCACGACCTTCACCAGGTGCTCCATGCGGCCGCCGCGCCTCCTCGATCAGCTGCCGGATGTTCTGCATCACCTTGTGCGTCTGCTCGACCGGGTCATGGCTGTCGAGATTCGACCGCGTCGTCCAGGTTCTGCGGGCATTGGCCGCGCAGCCAGACGATCCTGCCGCCCCGGGTGACGACGGCCTGGCAGAGGTCGTTGTCCAGGTTCTGCTCGGGATAGGTGTCTTTGGTGTTGAACTTGCGAATGCGGGTATGCGCCATCCGGGCCTCCGTTGGATCGAGCTCTGGCTAGGCGTCTGCGGTCTCGCGCTTCGCGGATGCATGGTACGCCAGGTAGTTGCGCCGCGTGGAAATGCGGTCCGCCAGGTACTTGGCGTCGTGCCACACGCCCCAGATGAAGCTGGACCCCCGCCGCGAGAGCCACGGCAAGCCCAGGAAATAGACCCCCGGCTCGTCCGAAACGCCGCGCTGGTGCTTCGGCCGGCCTTTTTCGTCCAGCACGCCAACGTCCAGCCAGCCGAAATCGACGGCAAAGCCCGTCGCCCAGATGATCGACCCGATCCCGGCCTCGGCCAGATTCACCTCACGAACGGGGTTGGTGAGGCACTGCGGATCGGGCCCGAGCTTGCGCGCCGCGGGCTCTTCCGGGAGATCGAGGCCGTTGCTCGGCGACATAAGCGTCGGCTTCGTCCAGCACCGCCATGTAGTAGGCGTCGCCGCGCGCGATATTGCCGGCAAGATCCCGGGCGAAGGTCAGCACGCCGTCCTTGTACGATTCCGTTCGGCCGACCAGCGTTATCCCCTCGCGCGGCGAGGCGCCGGAAATCGATGGTCTGGCCGCCATAGGCGCCGCTCACCGCGATCGTGACGTGCTCGGTGCCGGGGCCGGGGGTTTCGGCGTCCCACTTGCCCAGGATTCCGAGCCACCAGCAGAAGTCGCGCCCGCGATAGGCGCGCGGGATGCGATCGTGCGGGCCGACCGACAGGTAGACGCGTCTTCCCGCGCGCGAAAGCTCGTCGGCGATCTGCACTCCAGAGGACCCCGCACCGACCACCAGCACCGCGCCTTTCGGGAGCTGGTCGGGATTGCGATAGGCGTTGGAGTGGATCTGGGAGATGCCTTCGACGTCGGGAACGATGGCCGGGAATGACAGGGCGCTGGAAGGGTCCGGTGGCGACTACCACGTTGTCGGCCTCGATATCGCCATTCGAGGTTTCGACACGGAACCCGGGCCGACCGAGGTTCCTCTGCACCTTCTGCACCTCGACGCCGCAGCGGACGGGGGCAGCGATCATTTTCGCGTAGGCGACGAAATAGTCCGCGACCTTCTCCTTGGGAGCGAAGGCTTCCGGCGCCGTCCCGGAAAACTCCATGCCCGGAAACCGGTCGTGCCAGGCCGGGCCGTTGGCGACCAGGGAATCCCATCTTTCCGAGCGCCAGCGCTCGGCAATGCGGTGCCGCTCGAGAACGAGATGCGGCACGCCGCAGGCGCTCAGATGCTCGCTCATCGCCAGGCCGGCCTGGCCACCACCAACAACCAGCGTGTCAACCTTTTCGACCGGCATCTGTGCATTCCTTTCTGCGGACGCGATGGAGCTTCGGGCGTCTGTTTACCGGCGCAGCGGGCACGCGAAAATTATTATCTCACTCACCGCAGGTTAGGCTCCTCCTAAGTGGTGCGGAAGGTCCGCCAGGGCGGCCGGACGGTCTATAGTCCGGCCTCGAGCCGGTCCAGCAGCGCCGCCAACATGGCGTCGCAGCGCGCCAGCTGCTCTGTGGCGATGAACTCGTCAGGCTTGTGACCCTGCGCCATCGATCCCGGTCCGCAGACCACGGTGGGTATCCCGAGGCGTCCGGCGAACAATCCCCCCTCGGTGCCGAAGGCCACCTTGATGGTCCGGTTGGCCCCGGTGAGGGACCGGACGAACGCGACCACCGCGGCGTCCTCCGGTGTGTCGAGCCCCGGATAGGCGTTGGTCACCTCGATCCCGATCGCGGCTTCGGGCGCCCGCTTGCGCGCCTCGCCGGCGAGCCGCTCCGCAGCCGCGCGGATCTCGGCGAGAATTGCCTGCGGATCGTCCTCCGCAAGATTGCGGATCTCGAACTCCACCTCGCAGAGGTTCGGGACGATGTTCAGCGCCACGCCGCCTTCGATCCGCCCGACGTGCAGCGTCGTGTAAGGAACATCGTAGTCGTTGTCCGCAGCGCCGTGATCGGCGATCCCGGCCTGCTTCCGGCGGACCTCGCCGACGAGGTCGCAGGCGAGATGCACGGCGTTCAGCGCCAGCGGGGCCAGCGCCGAATGGCCGCCACGGCCGAGGCAGGTCGCGCGCGCTGCCAGCTTGCCTTTGTGCCCCCTGGCGACCGCCATCCCCGTCGGCTCGCCGACGATGCAGAACGCCGGGCGCAGCGGCATCGCCTCCATCACGTCGAGCAGCCGCCGCACGCCGATGCAGCCCACCTCCTCGTCGTGCGACAGGGCGAGATGCAGGGGCGTGGCGAGCTGCCGATCGGCTGCCAGCCGCGCGGCGTTGAGCGCGCAGGCGAGGAAGCCCTTCATGTCGGCGGTTCCACGGCCGTAGAGCCGGCCGTCGCGCGCCGTGAGGGCGAACGGGTCGACGGTCCAGTCCTGGCCGTCGACCGGCACCACATCGGTATGCCCCGAGAGCATGACGCCGGGGCGGTCGGCTGGGCCGATCGTGGCGTAGAGGTTCGCCTTCTGCCCGGTCGCGTCGGGCACCAGGATGCTTTCGATTCCGCTCGCAGCCAGAAGCCCGCGCGCGTAGTCGATCAGCGCGAGGTTCGAACTCTCGGCTGACCGTCGGGAATGCGATCAGGCGCTCGAGAATCGAAAGCGTGTCCATCGGAATTTCTGAGCCACGGTCGGGCGCCAAGGTAGGTTCGAGCCGCCGAACCGCCAAGCTATTTCGAGAGCCACTCCGGGTACTGCGCGGCAAGCTGGCTGCGGTATCGGGCGAACCCCGCCTCGTCCGAAGACCGGTAGGGTGGGAGAAGGCCGAGCGGAAAATCCGGCTCAGCCAGCTTCGCGATCAGCTTGTCGTAGGCGCCGTCGGTGAGGCCCATGCCGCCTGCGGCGCCGCGAACGGCGCCCATGATGCCGGCAAGCTCACGGTAGAGCTGCGCGAAGCGGACGAAATCTCCCTCGGCGCCCGCCCGGAAGTACTCCCAGGCGCGAGCCGGGTTGCTGGACGAGATCGAGGCCAAGAGCCCGCATTCGCCGAGCGGCGCGCCAAGGTAATAGCCGGGCTCGGTGAAGAAGGCGCGGAGCTGCGGCGCCAGGCGCAACAGCCCGGCGATCGTCTCCGGATCGCCGAGGCCGTACTTGATCGCGACGAGGTTGGGGTGCAGTTCGGCGAGTTCGGCGTACTCCTCGGGCCGCACCAGCCTGCCGGTGCGGCCGAGGTTGTAGTGCAGAAACTGCCGGTCCGGGAAGGCGCCGCAGACCTCGGCGAACACCCGCCTCACCTCGCCATCCGTGATCGGACCCCAGGACGGAAGGCAGAACTGGAAGGTCCGCACGCCGAGACTTGCCGCAAAGGCGATCCGCTCCAGCACGGTTGGTAGGGAGAGGCTGATCACCCCGACCATGGGTGGGGCGCCGCCGGCATCCGCCAGGGTCTCGACGAAAAGCCCCGTCACCTCGCGGAACTGCGCTTCGGTGACGGCGTGGCCCTCGCCGGCGGTGCCGAAGATGTAGAGGTCGCGCAGACCGCGCTGAACCAGGTTGCGCACGCTGCGCTCGAAGAGAGGCCGGTCAAGCTTGCCGTCTTGCCAGGGCAGGCAGCAGGTGCCGAGCACGGTCCGGGGATAGCGGGCACTCATTCCAGGCCCTGCCTAGACACCCGTATCGGCATCGCGGTCAGCCGTTCCCGGTGAGCGAGAGCGCCACGTTCTCGGGAAGCCCGGCAAGCGCGCCGCCGTCGACCGGGATCACCGCGCCGTTCACGAAGGAGGCGTCGTCGCTGAGCAGGAAGGCGACGACGGCGGCGATTTCGGCCGGCTGCCCCGGACGCCCGATGGGAATCATCGCGGACATCGCCTCTTCGCGCCGCGATCCGCCCCGCATCCAGGTGAGGGCCCGCTCCGACAGGACGAAGCCCGGGTTGAGCGTGTTGGTGCGAATTCCGAAGCCGCCGTAGTCCACAGCCAGCGAGCGCGTCAGCGCCGTCATCCCGGCTTTGGCGCTCTCGTAGGCGACAGCGCCGCGACCGGCGGCCGACGCACGCTGGGAGGCGATGTTGACGATGGCGCCCTTGCCGGCACTCCGCATGGCCGGGAGCGCGGCCTTGGCGAGCAGCATCGGCGCGGTCAGCGAGACGCGCAGCGTGCGGTCCCAACCCTCGAGTGACACGTCCTCGACCCCGCCGAGCTCCTCATCGAAGGCGTTGTTCACTATGCCGTCGAGGCGCCCGAAGCGAAGGACGGCGCGCTCCACCAGCATCGCCGGCAGAATCGGGTCGGCGAGATCGCCGGTGATGGCCTCGATGCAGTCGGTCGCCCGCGCGACCTCCGCGAGCAGCGCCTCGTCGCCGGGCCCGCCGGCCAGCAGGAGCCGTGCGCCCTCGTCAGCGAGGCGCAAAGCGATGGCCTTGCCGATGCCGCGGGAGGCGCCGGTGACGATGACGGCGCGGCCCTCCAGCTTGCCGGTCATCGGGTGCCCACCGATCGGAACATGCTGCGCCGGCGGAACTGGTCGATGCCTACCGCGGCGACGATGATCACGCCGATCACGAAGTCCTGCAGCACCGGGTCGATGTGCAGGAGGATCAGCCCGGTGGTGAGGATGCTGAGGACGAGCGAGCCGAGCAGGCTCCCCCAGATCGTGCCGATGCCGCCGAAGAGGCTGGTGCCGCCGATGATGACTGCCGAGATGACCTGAAGCTCGAAGCTCACCCCGATGCTCGGCTGTCCGGAGCCGAGCCGGGCGGCCATCAGCACGCCGGCGAAGGCGGCGGAGAGACCGCTCAGCACGTAGACGACGGTCGAGATGCGGCGCACGTCGATACCGGCGTTGCTCGCCGCCTCGCGGTTGCCGCCGATGGCCCGGACGTCACCGCCGAAGGTCGTGGTCTCGAGCAGGAGGTGCGCGACGATCACGACCGCCGCGGCGTAGTAGAGCAGGATCGGCAGGCCCAGCACGGTGGCGCGGGCGACCTCGGCGAAACCGTCCGGCAGCGCGGTGATCGGCTGGCCGCCGGTGAAATAGACCACGAGCGAGCGCGCCGCATAGAGCATCCCGAGCGTGGTGATGAAGGGCGGAATTCCCCCGTAGTTGATCAGGACCCCGTTCAGCAGTCCCGCCACGCCGCCGGCGAGCGTCCCGAGCAGGATCCCGAGCGGGATCGGCAATCCCGCCGCCAGAAAACCGGCGCTGGCCATGGCGCCAACCGCGAAGATGCTGCCGACCGACAGGTCGAGGCCGCCGCTGACGAAGACCAGCGTGGTGAAGGAGGCGACGATGGTGATGAAGACCGCGTTGCGCAGGATGTTGATCCAGGTCTGCGGGTTGAGGAATTGCGACGACTGGGTGGCGCCGAAGGCCACGAAAGCCAGGATCACCACGGCGACCATGAACTGAGGACTGGTCACCAACCGCGTCAGGAGCGGTGCGGAGTGGGTTGCCGACCGGGCCACCTCCCCGGCATCGGTCGGCTCGCGCGGCAGCTCGACAGCGGCCATCACGCGACCTCGCGGTCCGGCTCGACGGCGCCGGTGATCAGGCCGACGATCTCCTGTCGATCGGCCTCGGCGCGCCGCCGCACTCCCTGGACCCGGCCGAGGCGCATCACCTGGATCGCATCGGCCACGTCGAACACCATCGACAGGTCGTGGCTGACCAGAACCACCGCCTTTCCGGCATCGCGCAGCTGGCCGATGATGGTGACGACCTGCTGGGTCTCGCGGTAGCCGAGGGCGGCGGTCGGCTCGTCGAGGAGCACGATCGGCGTGTCCTGCTGCACCGCGCGGGCGATGGCGACACCCTGCCTCTGGCCGCCCGAGAGCACGCCCACCGGAACCCGCACCGACGGAAGCCGCACCTTGAGCGCGGTCAGCGTGTCGGCTGCGCCCTCGATCATCGCCTTCTTGTCGGCGAAGATGCCCCACATCCGGAGCTGCCGGCCGAGGTACATGTTCTGCGCCACGTCGAGGCACTCGACGAGGGCAAGGTTCTGGAACACCACGGCGATGCCATGCTCCCGCGCCTTAGCGGGGCTGGTCAGCACGATCGGCGCGCCGTCGATGCGCACCTCGCCGCTGTCGACTGGATAGACCCCCGCCAGCACCTTCATCATCGTGGACTTGCCGGCGCCGTTGTCCCCGACGATAACCGTCACCTCGCCGCGCCGGACGGTCAGCGAGACGTCGTCGAGCGCCACGACATGGCCGAACGCCTTGCTGACGTGCAGGAGCTCCAGGGCGACCGGCGGAGGCGTGCTCAATTGCACATCGCCCTTTCCCATTCGCCGTCGAACATGTTCATCCGGGCCTTGATCGAACCGGGATGTGCCCGGGCGACCTCCTCGTCGATCTCGTAGCCCCAGCCAGGCGTCGCCTTTGGGCGCGGGATAGTAGCCGTCCTCCACAGCAATCTCGCCGCCCTTCACCAGCGCGCTGCGCCAGGGCACGTCGAAATCCGCGAAGGTCTCGAGCACCAGGAAGTTCGGGATGTTGGCGCAAAGGTGGATCGAGGCCATCAGCTTCCCCGGGCCGTCGCAGTTGTGCGGCGCGACCGACACATAGTGCGCCTCGGCCATCGCGGCGATCTTCTTGGTCTCCATGAAGCCGCCGGAGTAGCCGAGGTCGGGCTGGATGACGTGCGCACCTTTCTTGCTCAGCATCTCGTTGAAGCCGAAGCGGGCATAGGTGTGCTCGCCGGTGGCGACCCGCGCGCCCATCGCCGATGCCGCCTGGGTGACCCACGCCTGCGCATCGATGTTGTGCGCCGGGATCGGCTCTTCGCAGAACAGCGGCTCATAGGGCTGCATCGCCCGGATGGCTTCGATGGCGGTGCCCACCGAAAAGCGGCCATGGCATTCGATCAGCAGATCCACCTCCGATCCCGCCGCTTCGCGCACCGTCTCCACCGCCTTTGCCGCGCGGCGGAGCTCGGCACGGCCGAGCTCCCGGCCGCCCGAGCCGAACGGGTCGAACTTCATCGCGGTATAGCCCTGGTCGATGACCTTTCGCACCTGCTCCCGCAGGCGGCCGAGGTCGCGCATGTCGGAATACCAACCGTTGGCGTAGGCGCGGACGCGGTCGCGCAGCACGCCGCCGACCAGGTTGACCACCGGCTGGCCGGCGATCTTGCCGACGATGTCCCAGAGCGCGGTCTCGAGGCCGGCCATCGCTGCATACATCACCGGGCCGGTGTTATGCTCGACTTGATAGAGGCGGAACCAGAGATCCTCGATCCGGAACGGGTCCCGCCCGACCAGATGACGGTCGGCGAACTCGTGCACCAGCGACTCGACGGCGAACTCCTTCCAGCCCAGCGTGCCCTCGCCCCAGCCGACGACGCCGTCGTCGGTGACGATCTTGACGAACAGGAAGTTGCGCCAGCCGCCGTTCACCACGAAGGTCTCGACGGTCTCCACCTGGCGGCCGCTGGAAGCGACGGGCGCACCGCGTTCAAGTCGGGTCAGCACGAAGCTCTCCTAGGATGATGGGCCGGCATCCCCCACAGGAGGCGTCTTCCCCTCAGCGGGCCGGAGATGCCGCCAGATGTCTTCGCCATGCTGCACCAGCTCGCGCGCAACGCCTTCCATCCGACCCGCCCGATAGTCGCTGAGCAGCCGATCGTGGCGGAGCGCGAGCTCGTTGAGGTCGCGCGTGTAGTGCGGGCCGGCGACGCTGACGAACTTGCGGATCGTCGCCTCGAGCATCGGCCAGAGCGCCGCGAGCACCGGGTTGCCGGAGTGGGCGTAGAAGACCCCGTGAAAGCGCATGTCGAGGCCGATCATCGTCGGGTAATCGGAGCGCAGCGCCGCGGCCTTGAGCCCGTCGATCAGCGCGTCGAGCTCGCGATTGGCCTCCGGCGTCAGCCGGTCGCGTGCCAGCTCGAAGGCGTAGAGCTCGACGCGCTGGCGCACGCCGTAGGCGCCGCGGGCCACCTCCTCGGAGACCGAGGAGACGAAGGTGCCGCGGTTCGGCAGCGACATCAGCAGGCCTTCGTAGGTCAGGCTCGCGAAAGCCTCGCGCACCGGGCCGGCCGAGGTCCCCATCGCCTCCGCCACGCCCTGTTCGGTCAGCCGCTGGCCCATCTCCAGCTCGCCCGCGAGGATCTGCTCGCGAAGCCGGGCCCGGATCGCGTCGGATAGCGACTGCCGGGCCAGCGGACCGCGCGAGGCAGGCGACGATGCCAACGGGTCAGTACCCGAACGGCTTGGAGGCGTTCTCCGGCGGGCATCCGGTGTAGGGCAGGCGATCCTTGGTGACCGGATCGACCGGGATCTCGTAGAAGGATTCTGCTTTCTTGCCGGAGGTCTTCATCTCCACCATCAGCCGGCCGATATTGGCCGAGGCGTCGAACCAGCACTGGTTGAGCGTCCCGGTGATCCAGCCGTCCTCGATGCCCTTGAGGGTCGAAGTCCTGGGCGTCGACCGCCAGCACCTTGATGTCGCCCGCCTGCTTGCCGGCCTCGCTGAGCGCGGCGGGGACGGCGCCGGGCGCCGCGCCCTCGATGATCCAGAGGTAGTTGAGCTCGGGATAGGCGGCGACCAGCGCGCCGATCTTCTGGGCGGCGATGCCGGCGTCGGAATTGTCGCCCTCCCAGGCCAGCTCCTTGATGTCGGGATAGCTCGCCTTGACCTGCTCGCGGAAGCCCTTCACCTGCGCCACCTGGTTGGGCGAGGTCTGGTCGGTCCCGACGATGCCGACCTGGGCCTTGCCGCCGGTCTGCTCGTTGATCAGGTCGGCCGAGAGCTTGCCGTAGGCCTCGTTGCCGGTGCCGACCGAGAAGTCGGCGTTGGGATCCACGCAGCCGATCGAGGCCACGATGATGCCGGCGGCCTTGGCCTCGTCGACGACGCCCTTGAAGGCGGCGGGGTCGAGCACGCAGGTGATGATCCCGTCGGCCTTGTCGGCGATCGCCTGCTCGATCGCGCTGACCATGGCAGGCACGTCGATCTTGGTGGGTCCGACCATCGTGGCGCGGTAACCGAGCGCCGCGGCCTGATCCTGGAAGAGCTTGCCCGAGCGACCCCAGTCTGGCGTGTTCGGCAGCGGGTTCACGTACCAGATGTTCAGGGGATCGGCGGCTTGGGCGACCGTCACCCCGGCGATGGCGGCGAGGGCGCAGGCGCCTGCCAGACGCTGCGGCCAGACCAGGTCGGGCGAATTTCATTGCTTGTCCTCCCACGCGTTCGATGACGCCTTGCGCGGGTTAAGTCGGCTGGTTGACGGCAGCGCTCCCACGCAATCCGAGCTAAGGCAGTTGGCTCTTGATTGTCAATCCTTGAGAATTGAGAATGCGCCACTGCCAATGCCGTTGGAAGTCAGGAGACACCGAGGATGACCAGGACCGTGCTCGTCACCGGAGGCGCGGGCTTCATCGGCGCCTATGTCACGCGGCGGCTGATGCAGGAGGGCATGCGCGTCGTCGTCTTTGACCTGCAGCCGCGGGGCAACGTCCTCGATCTGCTGATGCCAGACCACCAGGGCGCCACCAATGCGCCGGTGCTGATCCAGGGCGAGATCACCGACGCGTTTCACCTGATGGCAGCCTGTCGCCAGCACGATGTCGAGTCGATCATCCATCTGGCTTCGCCTCTCACCATGGACGTCGTGGCCAATCCTGCGACCGGCATGCGCGACATCTGTTTCGGCACCCACACGGTCTTCGCGACGGCGCGGGAGGCACGCCTGCGGCGCGTGGTGTGGACGAGCTCGGTCGCCGTCTACGGCGCCGCCGCCGACTACCCGCCGGGCCCGCTCAGCGAGACCGCCTTCCACAATCCGCCCAACCTCTACGGCGCCTCGAAGTCGCTCTGCGAGACCATGGCGCGGCAGATGGCCGAACGCGACGGCATCGACATCGTCGGCCTGCGCCTCTCGATCGTCTACGGAGCCGGGCGCCGCCGAGGCTATATGACCTATCCTTCCGCGCTGATGCGCGACGCCGCGCTGAACGCTTCAGCGATCGTGCAATTCGGCGACCAGCGGCTGCACTGGCAGTACGTCGAGGAGGTCGCCGGAATGGTCGCCGTCGCCCTCTCTCACTCCGGTCGCGCCAAGGGCGAGGTCTACAACGCCTTCGGCGACTGCCGTTCCTGGCGCGATGCCGCCGCCATCCTAAAGTCCAATCGACCGGAGCTCGACATCGAGTTGCGCGACGAGCGCGACGAGGCTCTGGCCGGCACTGTGGAGGATTTCGAAGCCATCGGCTTCACCAGGACCTTTGGCGCGACGCGGCGATACCCGCTGGAGGACGGGATCTCGGGCACGCTCGACACATATGCTGAGATGGCAAAGCGGAGCCCACAACTCTTGCCCTGAGGTGCCGCCGAACGTCAAAGCGCGATGAGGCCCTGACTCACGGCCGGCCGATGCTTGTTCGGTGCATCGCCCAGCGGCCCGGGCCGTAGACGGTAGCGAAGAGCAGGCCGGCGAGGAAGCTGAAGTGGTCGACGAAGAAGCCGAACTCCGCCTGGTTGCCCTCCCAGTGCGACGGGCCGTGGAAGGTGAAGCCGAGAAAGATCACGTAGACCGCGGCCAGGAGCGACGCTTCGGTGAAATAGAGGCCGGTCACGAAGGCGATGACCAGCAACGCCTCGAAGAGCGCCGCGAGCCAGGCGAGCAGCATCGGCGCCGGAAAGCCGGCCGCGGCGATGTAGCCGGCGGTGGCGCCGATATCGGTGAGCTTGAAGAAGAGGCCGAGGAGGAAGACGCCGGCGAAGATCAGACGGCCGACCAGGGCGGCGAGCGAGCGCCATGGGGAATCCAGCATGGAACGGGCTCCTGCGTGATGCCCGCGAAAACCTAGCCGCGAGCCGCACCGGATCAAGCGCGCCGGACGAAGCGGTTGACGCGACGGCCTGATTCGGCTTATCCGGCCGCCATGTCTAGACAGTCCGTCATTCGATAGCGCCTCGCCCTCCGGGGCGAGGCAGGCAGAACCCGGCGCTCCGCACGCGATCCTGCTGCGGCGGCACTCCTTGCCCTATCGATCGAAGACCCACGGACATGGATATTTCCCGACACGAACAGCGCGTGCTGCACGCGCTGGCCCAGGGTGGCGAGATCCGCCCGATCAAATGCCCGCGCGGCCGCATCCGCCAGGTGCAGTGCCTAAACCGCGAAGGCTGGCTGATGCCGGGCGTCGACCTCGAGCTGTTCCGGAGGCTGAAGCGCCGCCGGGCGATCCGCTCGCAGGAGGGACGCCCCTACCGCATCACCCGGCGCGGGCTCGAGCTGGTGCGGAGCCAGCCCGACAACCGCTGAGCCACTTTCCTTCACGGGCTCGGGGCGACAGATCGTGCGGGGCGCCACTGGCGCCCCGCACATCCGGGCCGGAACCTATTGCCCGGCCAGCCGCGCCGTCTCGTCGTCGACCGGCTTGCGCAGGGCAGCGATCAGCGGGTGCGCGTCGGTATGGGCGCGGCCGTAGCCGAGGTTGAAGGCATAGTCGAAGCCGGGCAGGTTAGCGCCCTGCACGTGCTGCAGCACGGTCTCCAGCCGGTCGAGGCCCTTCGCGAGCCGGGCCTCCGGGGTGGCGACGGCGTTGTATTCGTCCCAGAGCGCGGTCAGCCGCGCCGCGGCCGGCGCCGGCAGCGGGGCGAGCACATGCAGGAGATCGACCCGCTCGTCGGCGGTCTTGTCGGCTTCGCCCTGCTGCGGCGCGGGAATGTCGCCCCTGACCGCCTCGCCGAGATCATGCACGATCAGAAGCTCGAGCAGGCGCCTGAGATCGATGTCCGGCAGCTCGTCCGCCAGCGCCACCGCCATCAGGCAGAGCCGCCAGGTATGCTCGGCGGTGCTCTCGGGACGGCCGCCGCCGGTCCGCGAGCTGCGCAGCGTGTCCTTCAGCGCCTCGGCGGCGCGGAAGAACGCGAGATAGCCCTCGATGTCGGGCTTCGGGCATGGCATCGCCTCCCTTCGCCGGTGACCTAGCTGCGTCCGAATGCGCCGTCCAGCCGGCGAACGACAAACTGTGTGCCGCTCGGGCGTTGCGATCTGCTACCATAGGTCGCACAAGAGACTGCCGTCCGATGCCGGCCGACCGATTCCGATCCGGCGCGATGATGTGCGCCTCGAGAAACGGCTCGGAGGAAGCCATGAGCGAAACCATCGGGAACCCCCTGTCCTGGGCCTCCAAGGAGATCGGCGCGGTCGGCAAGCACCTCGGATCGGTGGCGACCCACGTCGGCCACGACACCGCGCATCTGGAGACGCCGCTGGTCCGGCATATCGCGGTGCGCGACCTTCGCGAGGTGCTGCGGAAGGGCGTCGAGGATTTCGCCGCTTGCCGCAGCGACGTGGCGTTTCTCTGCGTGCTCTATCCGGTGATCGGCATCGTGCTCGCCTGGCTCGCCTTCGACCGCAGCCTGCTGCCCCTGCTCTTCCCGGTGATGTCGGGCTTCGCGCTGGTCGGCCCGGTCGCCGCGGTCGGGCTCTACGAGTTGAGCCGGCGCCGCGAGCTGGGCGAGGAGCCGCGCTGGGCCCACGCCTTCGAGGTGGTCAAATCGCCATCCTTCGGCGCGATCCTGGCGCTCGCGCTGATGCTGGGGGCGCTCTTCATCGTCTGGATCCTGACCGCTCACGGCATCTATTTCGCGACCTTCGGCGACGTGGCGCCGGCCTCGATCGGCGGCTTCGCCCGTGAGGTCTTCACCACCGGCGCCGGCTGGACCATGGCGATCGTCGGCATCGCGGTCGGCTTTCTCTTCGCGGCGCTGGTGCTCGCCTTGAGCGTGGTGTCCTTCCCGCTGCTCCTCGACCGCGACGTCGGCCTGCCGGTGGCGGTGATCACCTCGATGCGCGTCGCCGCCGCCAACCCGGTGCCGATCGCGGTCTGGGGCCTGATCGTCGCGGCCGGCCTGGTGCTCGGCTCGATCCCGTTCTTCCTCGGGCTGATCGTGGTGATGCCGATCCTCGGCCATGCCACCTGGCACCTCTACCGCCGGACGGTCGTCGCCGAGCCGCGCCCGTAGCAGAGGCCGTCCGCCGCCGGGCGCGATCCCGGGCAGCGGCGGCAGGGTCAACGGCCCGGCCTCACACCTTGCCGTGGCAGTGCTTGTACTTCTTGCCCGAGCCGCAGGGGCAGGGGTCGTTGCGGCCGCTCTGGCCCCAGGTGCCGGGGTCGGCCGGATCGACGCCCGCAGCATAGCCGTTGCCCGCGGCGGCGCCGGCCATCGCCGGGATGCGGGCCTCGACCGGCGTCGGCGTCGGCACCGTGGCGAGGCGGGGCGCGGCCTGCTGCACCCGGGCCTGAGCCTGCGCCTCGACCTGGGACTGGGCCTGGGCGCGGGCCTGCATCTCGGCGAGCATCGCCTGCTGCTCCTCCTGCGTCATCACCTGGACGTGGGCGAGCATGCGGGTGACATCGGAGCGCAGGCGGGTCAGGAGGCTCTCGAAGAGCTGGAAGCCCTCGGTCTTGTACTCGTTCAGCGGGTCGCGCTGGGCGTAGCCGCGGAAGCCGACGACGCTGCGCAGGTGGTCGAGGGTGACCAGATGCTCGCGCCAGTTCGTGTCGATGGTCTGCAGCAGCACCTGCTTCTCGATCGAGCGCATGGTCTCCGCGCCGTAGCGCGCGGCCTTGGCGGCCATCTGCTCGTCGGTGGCCGTGGTCAGCCGCTCGCGGATGTCGGCGTCGTCGACGCCCTCCTCGTCCGCCCACTGCGGCGACCGGCAGGTCGAGGCCGAAGATCTGCTGCGACCTCAGCCTTCAGGCCTTCGATGTCCCACTGGTCGGCATAGGCGCGCGGCGGGATGTGCTCGGCGACCAGATCGTCGACCACGTCGTGGCGCATGTCGCGGGTGACGTCGGAGAGGTCCTGCGCCTCCATGATCTCGCGGCGCTGGCCGAAGATCGCCTTGCGCTGGTCGTTCATCACGTCGTCGTACTTCAGGAGGTTCTTGCGGATGTCGAAGTTGCGCGCCTCGACCTTGCCCTGGGCCTTCTCCAGCGCCTTGTTCACCCAAGGGTGGACGATGGCCTCGCCTTCCTTCATCCCGAGCCGGCCGAGCATCGAGTCGAGCCGCTCGGAGCCGAAGATCCGCATCAGGTCGTCCTCGAGCGACAGGTAGAAGTTGGTGCGGCCCGGGTCGCCCTGGCGGCCGGAGCGGCCGCGCAGCTGGTTGTCGATGCGCCGGCTCTCGTGGCGCTCGGTGGCGAGCACGTAGAGGCCGCCGGCGGCGAGCACCCGCTTCTTGGCGTCGGCGATCTCGGCCTCGACGCGGTGGCGGAGCTCGACGGGATCGGCCGTGGCGCCGGCCTTCTCGGCGGCCTCGAGCTCGCTCACCACCCGCATGTCGACGTTGCCGCCGAGCTGGATGTCGGTGCCGCGGCCGGCCATGTTGGTGGCGATGGTCACCGCGCCCGGGACGCCGGCCTCGGCGATGATGCCGGCCTCCTGCTCGTGGTAGCGGGCGTTCAGCACGTTGTGCGGGACCTTCGCCGCCTTCAGCATCTCCGACGAGCTGCTCGGACTTCTCGATCGAGATGGTGCCGACCAGGATCGGCTGGCCTGCCTTGTGGGCGCGCTGGATCTCCTCGACGATCGCGGCGTTCTTCTCGCTTGGCGGTGCGGAACACCTGGTCGTCGTGGTCGGCGCGGATCACCGGCATGTTGGTCGGCACCTCGACCACGCCGAGCTTGTAGATCTCGAAGAACTCGTCGGCCTCGGTGGCCGCGGTGCCGGTCATGCCGGCGAGCTTCTCGTAGAGGCGGAAGTAGTTCTGGAAGGTGACGCTCGCGAGGGTGACGTTCTCCGGGCGGATCGTCGACGCCTTCCTTGGCCTCGATCGCCTGGTGCAGGCCCTCCGAGAGCCGCCGGCCGGTCATCATCCGGCCGGTGAACTCGTCGATCAGCATCACCTCGCCGTTCGCGGACGATATAGTCCTTGTCCTTGTGGAAGAGGACGTGGGCGCGCAGCGCCTGGTTGACGTGGTGGACGATGTTGGTGCTCTCGGGATCGTAGAGCGTCGCGTCCTGGGCGAGGAGCTCCATCTCGCGCAGCCGCCGCTCGACGAACTCGTTGCCGTCCTCGGTCAGCGTGGTGGTGCGCTGCTTCTCGTCGAGGTCGTAATGCTCGGCGGTGAGCTTGGGGATCAGCTTGTCGATCGAGACGTAGAGCTCGGAGCGGTCCTGGCTGGGGCCGGAGATGATCAGCGGCGTCCGCGCCTCGTCGATCAGGATCGAGTTCGACCTCGTCGACGATCGCGAAGTAGTGATCGCGCTGCAGCACCTGGGCGAGGTCGGACTTCATGTTGTCGCGCAGATAGTCGAAGCCGAGCTCGTTGTTGGTGGCATAGGTGACGTCGGCGTCGTAGGCGACCTTCTTCTCCGGCTCCTCCATCCCCGGCACCACCACGCCGACGCTGAGGCCGAGCGCGTGATAGACGAGGCCCATCCATTCGGCGTCGCGGCGGGCGAGATAGTCGTTGACGGTGACGACGTGGACGCCGCGGCCGGTCAGCGCGTTGAGATAGACCGGCAGCGTCGCCATCAGCGTCTTGCCCTCGCCGGTCTTCATCTCGGAAATATTGCCCTGATGCAGGAAGATGCCGCCCATCAGCTGCACGTCGAACGGCCTGAGGCCGAGCGTGCGGCGCGCGGCTTCGCGGGCGTTGGCAAAGGCCTCGGGCAAGAGGTCGTCCAGGCGTCTCGCCCTTGGCGAAGCGCTCGCGGAACTCGACGGTCTTGGCGCGGATTTCGGCGTCGTCAAGCGCCTTGAACTGCGGCTCCAGCGCGTTGATCGCCGCAACCTGCGGGCGGGTCGCCTTGATCTTCCGGTCGTTCGGCGTCCCGAACACCTTCTTCGCGATCGTGCCAAAACCCATCATAAAGCGCTTGTCCTCAAATCCCTGTCAGCCGCCCGGCGTTGCGCTGCAACCCACCGAATTGTCATGACGGGGGCGCTTGTCCATGCCCGCCGAACGGTCTAAGCATCCGCGAGGCGCGGGCAGCCCTGCTTCGGCCGGCTAGGGATGTAAGCGGCTGCGCTGCGCCTGTCAACGGCGGCCCCCTTCCGGGGCGCCTTGCGGAATTTCACTGGCGCGCCCGACTGCAGCGCGCGAACGGGAGATCAAGATGCGCAGCCTTCTGACCGCTGGCCTCATGGCCGGCATCGCGCTGGCCTCGCCGGCCCTCGCCGAGGACAAGGCTTACGACGCCTCGACGGTCGTCGCCACAGTTAACGGCACCAACATCACCCTCGGCAACGTCATCGCGATGCGCGACCGGCTGCCCGACCAGTACCAGCAACTGCCCGACGACGTGCTGATGTCGGGGCTGATCGACCAGATCGTCGACCAGGAGCTCCTGGCCGAGGCGCAGTCGGCCTCGCCCGACAAGGATCCGCTGTCGGTCAAGCTCACCGTCGAGAACGAGCGGCGCGCGACGCTAGCCGGCATCGCCGCCAACGCCGCGGTGGCCAATGCGATCGACGACGCCGCGGTCAAGGCCGCCTACGACAAGCAGGTCGCGGCCTTCAAGCCGGCGCCGGAGTTCAACGCCTCGCACATCCTGGTGGACAGCGAGGACAAGGCCAAGGCGCTCAAGGCCGAGATCGACCGCGGCAAGGACTTCGCCACGGTCGCCAAGGAAAACTCCAGCGACGGGTCGGCCGCTGACGGCGGCGATCTCGGCTGGTTCGGCGCCGGCCAGATGGTACCGGAGTTCGAGACCACGGTGTCGGCGATGCAGGTCGGCGCCGTGTCCGAGCCGGTCAAGACCCAGTTCGGCTGGCACATCATCAAGCTCAACGACAAGCGCGAGACCACGCCGCCGACGCTGGACGCGCAGCGCCCCGAGATCGAGAACCAGCTCCGCGAGGCGGCGCTGCAAGCCAAGCTGGTCGAGCTCCGGGCCGCGGCGAAGATCGAGCGGCCGGACACCGGCACGCCGCCGGCGGCGATCCGCGAGAGCGATCTTCTGACCAACTGAAAGGAACGGCCGCCGTGGGAGGGCAGGACGTCACCGGCGGGGGCGGGCGCAAGCCCGCCCCTCCGGTCTCGCCCCTGGCGCCCGCGGCTTTCCCGGCGCTGCCCGCGGTCGCGGGGGTGCGCTTCGCCGCCGGCGAGGCCGGGGTGCGCTACCCGGGCCGGCTCGACGTGATGCTGGCCGAGATCGCGCCGGGCGCGGCGATCGCCGGGGTCTTCACCCGCTCCGCCACCCGCTCGGCGCCGGTGCTCTGGTGCGAGGAGCAGCTCGCAGCGCTGCAGCACGGCGTCGCCGAGGACGGCGGCTTCGCGATCCTGGTCAATTCCGGCAACGCCAACGCCTTCACCGGCGCGGGCGGCCGCGCCGCGGTCGAGGCGACGGTTGCCGCGGCCGCGGTGGCGCTCGGGTTGCCCGACGCCCATGTATTCGTCGCCTCCACCGGGGTGATCGGCGAGCCGCTGCCGGCCGAGCGGATCGTCGCGGTGCTCGGCGATCTCGCCGAGGCGCTGGCGCCCGAGGCCGCCGAGCGGGCGGCGCGGGCGATCATGACCACCGACACCTTCGCCAAGGGCGCGGTGGCGCGGATCGAGCTCGACGGCGTGCCGGTGACGCTGACCGGCTTCGCCAAGGGCTCCGGTATGATCGCGCCGGACATGGCGACGATGCTGGTCTTTCTCTTCACCGACGCGGCGGTGGCGCCGGGGCTCTTGCAGGCGATGGTCGCCCGCGCCAGCGACGCCACCTTCAACTGCATCACCGTCGACGGCGACACCTCGACCTCCGACACGCTGCTGATGGCCGCCACCGGCCGCGCCGCGCATCCGCCGATCGCCACCGCCGACGACCCGCGGCTGCCGGCGTTCGAGGCGGCGCTCACCGGGGTGATGCGCGATCTCGCGCACCAGGTGGTGCGCGACGGCGAGGGCGCCACCAAGTTCGTCGAGGTCCGCATCTCCGGCGCCGAGACGCCGGCCGACGCCCGCAAGGTCGGGCTTTCCATCGCCAACTCGCCTTTGGTCAAGACCGCGATCGCCGGCGAGGACCCCAACTGGGGCCGCATCGTGATGGCGGTGGGCAAGTCCGGCGCCGCCGCCGACCGCGACCGGCTGGCGATCCGCTTCGGCGACCTGCTGGTCGCCGAGAACGGGCTGGGTGGCGCCATCGTACCGCGAGGCCGACGGTGCCGCCTACATGAAGCGGGCCGAGCTCGTGATCGGCGTCGATCTCGGCCTCGGCGACGGCGCGGCGACGATCTGGACCTGCGATCTCACCCACCGCTACATCGAGATCAACGCGGACTATCGCTCCTGATGAACCTGGTGCTGGTGGCGGCGGTCGCACTGATCGACCCCGACGGCCGCGTGCTGCTCGCCCAGCGCCCCGAGGGCAAGCCGATGGCCGGCCTCTGGGAATTCCCCGGCGGCAAGCTCGAGCCCGGCGAGACCCCGGAAGCCGCGCTGATCCGCGAGCTCGAGGAAGAGCTCGGCATCGACACCTGGGCGAGCTGCCTCGCACCGCTCAGCTTCGCCAGCCACGCCTATCCGGCGTTTCACCTGCTGATGCCGCTCTTCGCCTGCCGCAAGTGGCAGGGCGTCCCGCGGCCGCGCGAGCACGTCGCGCTGAAATGGGTTGCGGTCCGCGATCTTGCCAACTACCCCATGCCTCCAGCCGATCGTCCTCTCCTGCCGATTCTCCGTGACTGGCTGTGAGAAGTAATTGCCGTCACTGCCGAATTCTCCCGTGACTAGCTGAATCGCCTGACGTTAACGTTTCCGTAAAATTAAGGTCACATTCTGCGCCAAGCAGAAGCTCAGAAGGGTGGAACCGCTGATGTATCAAACAATCCAGGTCTCGAGCTGCGTCTCGGTCCAGGGAGATCTCGTCGAACAATTGCCGAACGGCGAGGTGCTGATCCGTGACGGCGGCAACGTCTATCGCGGGCGGCCGATCGCCCCGGTCGCGGCGCCCCTCAGCCTCGATGCCGCGGCGAGCCGGCTGCGCCCGGTCTCGGGCCACGAAGAGGCCTGACCGGCGTCAGGCCCAGCCTGCGAGCTCGCGCTCCAGGATCGCCGCCAGCATCTCGACGTGCGCGGCGTCGGCGTTGAGGCAGGGGATATAGGTGAAGGCCTCGCCGCCCGCGGCGAGGAAGGCCCCGCGGATCTCCACCTCGACCTCCTCCAGCGTCTCGACGCAGTCGGCCGCGAAGGCCGGCGCCATGATCGCGAGATGCCGCTTGCCGGCGCCGGCCAGCCGGGCGACCTCCTCGACGGTATAGGGCTGCAGCCATTCCTCGCGGCCGAAGCGCGACTGGAAGCTGAGCACGACCTCGGCCTCCGGGAATCCCAGCCGGTCGCGCAGCAGCCGCGTCGTCTTCTGGCACTGGCAATGATAGGGGTCGCCCTCGCGCAGGTAGCGCTGCGGCATGCCGTGATAGCTGGTGACCAGCAGGTCCGGCCGCCGCGGCAGGCCGGCGTAGGCCGCCTCCACCGACTGCGCCAGCGCCTCGATATAGAGCGGATGGTCGTGGTAGGACGGCACCGTGCGGATCGCCGGCTGCCATTTCAGCCCCATCAGCGCCCGGAACGCCTGGTCGTTGGCGGTGGCGGTGCTCGGCGCCGAATATTGCGGATAGAGCGGGAAGAACACCAGCCGCTCGCAGCCCTCGCGCCTGCAGCCGCTCGATCACCGAGATGGTCGAGGGATTGCCGTAGCGCATCGCGAAATCGACGATCACCCGGTCGCCGTAGCGCTCGGCGAGCCGGGCGGCGACGGCCGCGGTCTGCGCCCTGGTGATGGTCAGCAGCGGGCTCTCGTCGGCCTCGCGGTTCCAGATCTTGCGGTAGTTGGCGCCGGAGGTGAACGGCCGCTTGCTGAGGATGACGAGCTGCAGCAGCGGCTGCCACTTCCAGCGCGGATAGTCGATCACCCGCCGGTCGGACAGGAACTCGCCGAGGTAGCGCCGCATCGACCAGTAGTCGGTGGCGTCCGGCGTGCCGAGGTTGGCGAGGACGACGCCGACCCTGGCCGGCGGCAGCGGCGGGTGATCGGCGGGCGCGTGCGCCGGGCGCGCTGCGGCGGGAACGGCGGTGCTCCATCGGCGCTCTCCTTATCCACCGCCCGGCCGCTCGCCGGCGCTGCGCTCCACGGCGCCGAGCGCATCGGCGAGCCGGGCCTTGGCCGAGCCGGGGCGGAGCGCCTTCGGCTGGTCCGGCGCTGGCGCCCAGCCGGTGAGGAAGATCACGTCGAAGCGTCGCGCGCACCCGGCCGTCGCCGGTGCCGAAGCGCTCGGCATAGAGCGCCGCGGCGCGCGCCAGCATCTCGCGCGGCATAGGCCGGCGCAGCCGGTCGCGCATCACGTTGGTCTCGCCCATCGCGCGGAGGTCCCGCATCAGCGCCAGCGCGTCGGGGTAGCTCACGTCGAAGCGCTGGCTGTCGGCGACCGGCAGCGCCAGGCCGGCGCGCTGCAAGAGGCCGCCGAGGTCGCGGATCTCGCCCATCGGCGCCACCCGCGGGCTGAGGCCGCCCAGCGTCTCGATCTCGGCCTCGGCCAGCACGGCGCGCAGCTCGTGCAGCGTCTCGCCGCCGAAAAGCGCCGCGAGCAGCAGCCCGTCGGGCCTGAGCGCCCGGCGGGCCTGCACGAGCTGTCCGACCGGGTCGTTCGACCAGTGCAGCGCCAGCCCGTGCACGACGAGATCGTGCGCGCCTTCGGCGAGCGGCAGCACCTCCGCGTCGGCGGCGAGCGCCGCCGGGGCGACGCCGCCCTCGGCGAGGATCCCGGCCCAGAGCCCGGCCCGCGGGCCGATCACGGCGGGGTCGCGAAACGTCCTGTTAATCTCTCTCAGTCTCTCTGAGACCTCGCCGGCGACCGCCGCGTGGAGGAAGTCCGCCGGCCCGAGCCGCGCGGCGCGGGCGCGGCGGCGGGCCAGAAGGCCGGTGTCGAACAGCTCGGGGGGCGTCTGCATGCGTCGGGTCTCCTCACCCGGCGAGAGATAGGCACGATCCGGGGCAATGCCATGCTGAGCGCGCTGAAGGCAACGCTGATCAACACCATCTACCCGCCGCGCTGCCTCGCCTGCACCGAGCCGACCGACCGGCCGCACGGCCTCTGCGCCGCCTGCTGGCGCGACACCCATTTCATAGCCGGCACCACCTGCCGCAAGTGCGGCGTGCCGCTGATCGGCGAGGCCGGCGCTCGAGGATATCTGCGAGAGCTGCCAGCGTCACCCGCCGGCCTGGGATCGCGGTGCCGCGGCGGTGATCTACGCCGGCGCCGGCCGGCGGGTGGTGCTGGCGCTGAAGCACGGCGACCGGCTCGACATGGTGGCCCCGCTCGCCGGATGGATGGCGGCGGCCGGGCACGCGCTCTTGCCGCAAGCCGAGCTGATCGCGCCGGTGCCGCTGCATTGGACCCGGCTGGTCAGGCGCCGCTACAACCAGTCGGCCGAGCTGGCGCGGCGGCTGGGGCGGATCGCTGGCCGGCCGATGACTCCGCGATCTGCTCCTCCGCCGCCGGGCCACCGCGCCGCAGGACGGCAGCCGCGCTTCGCGGGCGGCCAACCAGGCCGGCGCCTTCGCGGTCAATCCCCGGCATGCGCCGTCGCTCGCCGGGCGGGCCGGTGCTCCTGGTCGACGACGTCCTGACCTCGGGCGCCACGCTCTCGGCCTGCGCCGACTGCCTGCGCGCGGCCGGGGCGGCGCGGGTGGACGTGCTGGCGCTGGCCCGCGTTGCCTTCGAGGAGTCGCTCGGCCTATAGTTGCGCCA
>CAVVSO010000033.1:0-35509 GCA_963750745.1 uncultured Alphaproteobacteria bacterium
TACCGGCTCTGGACCGAGGATGCCGAAGCGCCGCGGGAAGCGGCCTCGCCGCTCCCGTCTCTCGCCGTGCTGCCGTTCCACAACCTCAGCGGCGAGGCTGCCCAGGACTATTTTGCCGACGGCATCGTCGACGACCTCATCACCGCGCTCAGCCGGTTCAAGACCTTCGCCGTGATCTCGCGCAACTCGTCGTTCGTCTACAAGGGACGGGCGGTGGACGTTCGGGAGATCGGCCGCGAGCTCGGCATCCGTTACGTGCTCGAAGGCAGCATACGGCGGTCCGGCAACCAGTTGCGGGTCACGGCCCAACTGGTCGACGCGGCGACCGCGGCGCACCTTTGGGCGCAGAACTACGATGGCGCCCTCGAAGATGTCTTCGACATGCAGGATCGCATCACCGAGAGCGTCGTCTCCATCGTCGAGCCGATGGTCAAGCGCGCCGAGATCGAACGCACCCGATTGAAGCCGCCGACCAGTCTCGATGCCTACGACCTTACCTCGAGGCCATGGCGCTTGTCCTGAAGACGGAACCCGGCGCCACATTGCGCGCCATCGAACTGATCGAGCGCTCGCTGGCACTCGACCCCAACTTCCCGCCCGCGATCGCCATTGCGACGATCGCGTATACCTCGCTCTACGACCGGCAAATGCCGGGGGCGACCGAGGAAACGCGGCGCAAGGGTCTCGAGTATGCGCGCGTTGCGCTGGCCGTCGCTGGCAGCGACGCCAACGTCCGGGTAACCGGCGGAATATCGGTCATCATGCTCGGCGGTGAGTATGAATCCGGGCTGGCCGCGATCCGCCAGGCTACCGCCGAGAATCCCAACAGCGTCCACGTTCTTGGCTATGCCGGGGTGGGGGCGCTCTGGGCCGGCGAGGTCGAGGAGGCCGAGGGGTATTTCCTCCGGGCGGTGCGGCTCAATCCCAACGACTATGTCAGCCACTGGACGCTGACGCGATTGGCCCATATCCGCATCCTTCAGGGCCGCTTCGAGGAGGCGCTCGACTGGGCCAGCAAGGCTTATGCCGTGTCACCCAGCAACGCGGTAACCCATACCATGCTGGTCGCCGCCAACGCGTTCCTCGGTCGGCTCGAGGAAGCTGCCCGCTGGGCCGAAGCGCTGCGCAAGGTGACGCCCGAGACCAACTTCGCGAACATCCGCCGCGGCCATCAGATGATGCGAGACCAGCGGCAAATCGAGGTGGTGATCGAAGGGTTGGGATTGGCGGGCATGGCTGAGGAAGAGGCTCGCTAGGCCGGCTGCAGAGCGCCGAGAACAGCCGCCAGGCCCTTTGTACTGCCTCGGATCATTTTGGAACATTTCAGACCCAAGACCACGACCTGCACGGGCCGCGGGTCCAATCTTCTCGTCAGCGGCCCAAGGGGCCAAACACGAGGAGAAGCAAATGTCCGCTCAACTGGTTGGGATCGACACACTAGGAACGGCGAAAGTAGGACACCAGCCGCTCGCAGCGCGAATGATCACCTCGACGATCGCTGTTGTCGTGGGTGTCGCATACAAGATCGCTGACGAGGTCGTCTACTCGATCCGCGAAGACTTCCGTCACGGCCAGATATCGCGCGACCCGAAGGACTGGGAGCGCTGAGGCGCCACACCAGTCCCTGTCCGGCGGATGCAGGCCGACCGGGGCCTCAAGACCGGCACGATCACGCCCGGGGGACTGAACGCTCTGCGCATTGTCGCGCGCTGACACCGTGCGGAGGGTTGCGGCTCGGCGGAAATTGACTTGGGTGGAGCCTTGCGGCACAACGGCGGCTTTCGTGCGGCCTGCCGAGGGAGCTCCATCGTGATACCGGCTATCCTTCCCACCTACGCGCGGGCGCCGCTTTCCTTCGTGGCGGGGGAGGGGCCGTGGCTGGTGGAGGCGGGGGGCGAGCGGTATCTCGATCTCGGGGCGGGGATCGCGGTGACGCTGCTCGGGCACGCGCATCCGGCGCTGGTGGCGGCGCTGGAGGCGCAGGCGCGCAAGCTCTGGCATACCTCGAACCTCTACCGGATCCCGAACCAGGAGGCGCTGGCGGAGCGGCTGGTGGCGGCGACGTTTGCCGACACGGTGTTCGTGACCAATTCCGGGACCGAGGCGATCGAATGCGCGATCAAGATGGCGCGCAAGCATTTCGACCAGAAAGGCGAGGGCGAGCGGAACCGGATCATCGCCTTCGAGGGGTCGTTCCACGGCCGCAGCTACGGCGCGATCTCGGCGGCGGGGTCGGAGAAGATGGTCAAGGGCTTCGGGCCGGTGGTGCCGGGGTTCGATCATCTGCCGTGGGGCGACCTCGCGGCGGTGGAGAACGCGATCCGGCCGGAGACCGCCGCGGTCCTGATCGAGCCGATCCAGGGCGAGGGCGGGATCCGGGTGCTGTCGCGGGAGGATCTGCGGGCGCTCCGGGCGCTTTGTGACGCGCGCGGGCTCTTGCTGATCCTCGACGAGATCCAGTGCGGGATGGGGCGGACCGGCAAGCTCTTTTATCACGAGTGGGCCGGGATCATCCCGGACATCATGACGGTGGCGAAGGGGATCGGCGGCGGCTTTCCGCTCGGCGCCTGCCTCGCCACCGAGGCGGCGGCGGCGGGGATGACCACGGGGACGCACGGCTCGACCTACGGCGGCAACCCCCTGGCCTGCGCGGTCGGCTGCGCGGTGATGGACATCGTCACCGCGCCGGGCTTCCTCGACCAGGTGAGCCGGCTCGGCGGGCGGTTTCGCCAGGGGCTCGAAGGGCTGGTCGCGGCGCATCCGGGGGTGTTCGAGAGCGTGCGTGGCGAGGGGCTGATGCTGGGGCTGAGGTGCCGGGCGGCGAATAGCCGAGGTGGTGCGCGCCGGCTATGACGCGCGGGTGCTGGTGGTGCCGGCGGCGGAGAATGTGGTGCGGCTGCTGCCGCCGTTGAACCTGACCGAGGCGGAGGTGGACGAGGGCTTGCGGCGGCTCGATGCGGCGGCGACGGCGGTCGAGGCGGCGGTCGAAGCGGCGGCCGGGGCGGGGGCGTGAGGCATTTTCTCGACGTGCACACCACGCCGGCCGCGGATCTCAGGGCGATCCTGGCGCAGGCCGGCGCGATGAAGGCGGCGCGCGGCAACGCGCCGCGCGGGCTCCAGGACGCCGAGCAGCCGCTGGCCGGGCGGATGGTGGCGCTGGTCTTCGAGAAGCCCTCGACCCGGACCCGGGTCAGCTTCGATGTCGGCGTGCGGCAGATGGGCGGCGAGACCATCGTGCTCTCTGGCGGCGAGATGCAGCTCGGCCACGGCGAGACCATCGCCGACACCGCGCGGGTGCTGTCGCGCTATGTCGATCTGATCATGATCCGCACCTTCGAGGAGGCGACGCTGCAGGAACTGGCCGACCACGCCAGCGTGCCGGTGATCAACGGGCTGACCAACGCCAGCCACCCCTGCCAGATCATGGCCGACGTGATGACCTACGAGGAGAAGCGCGGGCCGATCCGCGGCGCGCGGGTGGTCTGGTCGGGCGACGGCAACAACGTCTGCGCCTCGTTTTTGCATGCCGCCGGGCGCTTCGGCTTCGACTTCGTGTTCACCGGGCCGGCTGCGCTCGACCCGTCCCCGGCGGCGGTGGCGTTCGCGCGGGAGCAGGGGGTGAGCGTCGAGATCGAGCGCGATGCGCTGAAGGCGGCGTCGGGGGCGGATCTGGTCGTCACCGACACCTGGATCTCGATGCACGACAGCCAGACCGCCAAGGAGCGGCGGCATGCGCAGCTCCGGCGCTATCAGGTCAACGACGCGGTGATGGCGGCGGCCAAGCCCGGGGCGCTCTTCATGCACTGCCTGCCGGCGCATCGCGAGGAAGAGGTGACCAACGCGGTGATGGACGGGCCGCACTCGGTGGTCTTCGACGAGGCGGAGAACCGGCTGCACGCGCAGAAGGCGATCATGCGCTGGTGCCTGGAGGTGTGAGGCGATCTCCGGGGCACCGCTTCGGGTGAGAAGCGTTCGCTCGCGGCACGAGAACACGACGCGAAAGCGATGGCCCGGCGCCCTGTGAGGCGCCGGGTCGGCAGGGCAATCAGGCGAGCTGGCGCTCGACGGTCTCGGTCTCGAAGATCTCGATGACGTCGCCCTCGCGCATGTCGTCGTAATGCTCGAAGGCCATGCCGCATTCCTGGCCGACCTGGACCTCGCGCACCTCGTCCTTGAAGCGCTTGAGCGTCTTCAGCTTGCCCTCGTGGATCACCACGTTGTCGCGCAAGAGGCGCACGCCGGCCGAGCGGCGGGCGACGCCTTCGGTGATCCGGCAGCCGGCGACCTTGCCGACGCCGGTGATCTTGAAGACCTGCAGGATCGTGGCGTAGCCGATGAACTTCTCGCGGATCTCCGGGCTGAGCAGGCCGCTGGCCGCCGCCTTCACGTCGTCCACCAGGTTGTAGATGATCGAGTAGTAGCGGATCTCGACCCCCTTCTGGTTGGCGCTCTCGCGCGCCGGGGCGTTGGCGCGGACGTTGAAGCCGATGATCGGCGCGCCGGAGGCTTCCGCCAGCGTCACGTCCAATTCGGTGATGGCGCCGACGCCCGAGTGCAGCACGCGGATGCGCACCTCGTCGGTGGAGAGCTTCTCCAGCGCCTGCACGATCGCCTCGGCCGAGCCCTGCACGTCGGACTTCACCACCACCGGCAGCTCCTTGAGGTCCCTGTCGGCCTTGGCCTTGGCCAAGAGCTGGTCGAGGGTCGTCGCTGAGCCCACCGCCGCGCGCTTGTCGCGCGACAGGCGCTCGCGGTAGCTGGCGATCTCGCGGGCCTTGGCCTCGTCGTCGACGACGTTCAAGACGTCGCCGGCCTCCGGCGTGCCGCTGAGGCCGAGCACCTCGACCGGGACCGATGGCCCGGCCTCGTCGATCCGCTCGCCCTTGTCGTTGATCAGCGCGCGCACCCGGCCCCACTGCTCGCCGACGACGAAGATGTCGCCGCGCTTCAGCGTGCCCTTCTGCACCAGCACGGTCGCCACCGGGCCACGGCCGACGTCGAGCTTGGCCTCGATCACCGCGCCCTCGGCCTGGCGGTCGGGGTTGGCCTTGAGATCGAGCAGCTCGGCCTGCAGCGCGATATTCTCCAAGAGCGTGTCGAGGCCCTTGCGGGTGACCGCGGAGACCTCGACGTCGAGCACGTCGCCGCCCATCTCCTCGACCACGATCTCGTGGTTGAGCAGCTGGGTGCGGACCCGGTTGGGGTCGGCGCCGTTCTTGTCGATCTTGTTGATCGCCACGATCATCGGCACGCCCGCCGCCTTGGCGTGATTGATCGCCTCGACGGTCTGCGGCATCACGCTGTCGTCGGCCGCCACCACCAGCACCACGATGTCGGTCACCTGCGCGCCGCGGGCGCGCATCGAGGTGAAGGCGGCGTGGCCCGGGGTGTCGAGGAAGGTGATCACCGCCCCGCTCTCGGTGGTCACCTGGTAGGCGCCGATGTGCTGGGTGATGCCGCCGGCCTCGCCGGAGACGACGTTGGTCTTGCGGATGGCGTCGAGCAGCGACGTCTTGCCGTGGTCGACGTGGCCCATGATGGTCACCACCGGCGGCCGCGGCTTGAGATTGCCCTCGTCCT
Organism: uncultured Alphaproteobacteria bacterium; assembly: GCA_963750745.1. GTDB lineage: Bacteria > Pseudomonadota > Alphaproteobacteria > Rhodobacterales > Rhodobacteraceae > Amaricoccus. Next base: position 5,581 of record CAVVSO010000033.1, read on the forward strand.
CGCCCGAAGCCTGCACGATCACATCCTCCACGTCGAACTCCGAGACGCGCACCACCTTGTGGCCGAACTCCTCGACGATGAGCGTCGCGGTCTCGGGATCGATGGTCTGGTTCTGCGTCGCCATGATGCCGTTCTGCATCAGCACCTTGACCACCGCCGCGACGCGCTCGGCCATGCGGTTGGCGAGCTCCTGCACGGTGATGGCGTCGGGGACGAAGACCTCGCGCACCACCTTCTCGCGCTCGCCGGTGTGGCTCTGCACGCGGCGCTTCTCGCGCTCCTGGCGGCGCTTCATCGCCGCCATCGAACGCTGGCGGCCTTCCTCGTCGGTGGCGTTGGCGATGGTGAGCTTGCCGGAGCGGCGGCGGTCGTCCTCGCCCTTGGCGCGGCCGCGCTTCTCGTCGGCGGCGGGGACCTTCTCGGGGACCTTGTTGGCGAACTTCGGGCCCACCGGCCGTCCGGCCTCGGCGCGGGCGGCCTGGGCCTGGGCCGCGGCGGGGTCGAGGACCTCGGCGGCACGGGCGGTCGCCTGCGGCTTGGCGCGGGCAACGACGGCGGTCTTGACGCCTTCGGCCTCCTCGGCGGCAGCGGCGGCGGCGCGCTGCTCCTGGATCTCGCGCTCCTTCTCGCGGCGCTCGGCGGCCTCCTTCTCGGCGCGCAGCCGCGCGAGCTCGGTTTCGCGGGCCTCGGTGGCCTCGACCTCGCGCTGGCGGCGCTCGGCCTCCTGCGCCTTGGCGGCCTCGACCGCCTTCAGCCGGCGCTCGAACTCGGCGTCGGACAGGCTCGGCGTGGTGCCGACCCGGCCGACGTTGGGGCCGGAGTTGTTGGCCGGAGCGCCGGGCTTGGGAACCAGGATGCGCTTGCGCTTGTGCTCGACGGTGACGGATTTGGTCCGGCCGTGGCTGAAGCTCTGGCGCACGTGGCTCGTCTCGGTGCTGCCGCCGCGCAGCCCGAGCGACTTGCCCTTGCGATCCGTGTCCTTGGTATCCATCATTCCCGTTCTAGCCTTTCCCGCGGGGGCCTTCCCCCGCCGATCCATCGCCAACCGCGTCCGCCGCCACATCCGCAGACGCAGGCAGGTTCGTCGCATCCCTGATGCCTGACAGCCGCAGGGCCTCGTCTCTTATCCGCTCGCCGAGACCGCCCGCCAGCACGGCGGCATGTATCACACGATCCCGGGCGAATGCCAAACCCAATTCGTGCCCGAAAAGGCACGAAACAAGGCTGTTTTCGCCGTCCGGCGGACGCAATTGGCCGCGCTCGCGCGCCGATCCGTCCGCCGCCTGCAAGAGCAGCACCGCCTCGTGCGAGACCAGCGCCGCCTTGGTCTTCTCCAGTCCCGCCACCGCCTGGCCGGCCTTGCGCGCCAGCGCCAGGAGCTCGATCACCCGCGCCGCGAGCAGCGCTTCCACCCGATCCGCGAGATCGGCCGGCACCTTGACCTGCCGTTTCGCCGCGCGGGCGAAAAACCCCTTGCCGGCGGCCTGCCGCAGCACCGCCGCGTCGGCGCTGACCCACATGCCCCGGCCCGGCAGCCGCTCGGCGAGGTCGGGCACGATCGCGTCGTCCGGCCCGGCCACGAAGCGGATCAGCCCCGCCTTCGGGCCGGTGGCGCGGGTGACGATGCAGCGTCGCTCCGATTCGTCCCGCGCCTTCGCCCGGCCCCCGCGCGTCACCTCAGGCCTCAGGCCGTTCCTCGTCGCGCCGCCTCTGCCTGCGGGCTCCTTCGGCAGCAGATCCGCCGGATCGACCCAGCCGAGCTGGACGCGGGCATTCATCACCAGGGTCTGCGCCTCCTCGAGGCTGACGTCGAACTTCTCCAGGAGGCCGGTGTCCTTCACCCGCTTGCCGTCGACGGTGGTATAGCCGCCGGCCAGCTCCCAGTCGGCGCAGGTGGCGAAGTCTTCCAGCGTCTTGATGCCGTCCTCGGCGAGGGTCTCGATCATCTGGGGGGTCAGCCCCTCGAAGTCAAACAGGCTCTGCTCGACCCCGAGCTCGCGCGCATGCTCCAGCGCCCGGGCGTTGATCTCCTCGAGGCTCTCGCGGGCGCGGGCCTGCAGCTCGTCGGCGGTGTTCTGGTCGAAGCCGTCGATCGAGGTCAGCTCGTCGAGATCGACGTAGGCCACCTCCTCGAGCGTGGTGAAGCCCTCGGCCACCAGGAGCTGCGCCACCATCTCGTCGACGTTCATCGTCTCCATGAAGAGCTGGGTGCGCTCGGCGAACTCGGCCTGGCGGCGCTCGCTCTCCTGGGCGTCGGTCATGATGTCGATGTCGAAGCCGGTAAGCTGGCTCGCCAGCCGCACGTTCTGGCCGCGGCGGCCGATCGCGAGCGAGAGCTGCTCGTCGGGCACCACCACCTCGATCCGCTCCGAATCGTCGTCGAAGACCACCTTGGAGACCTCGGCCGGCTGCAGCGCGTTGACGAGGAAGGTCGCCGGGTCCTGGTTCCAGGGGATGATGTCGATCTTCTCGCCCTGGAGCTCGTTGACCACCGCCTGCACCCGGCTGCCGCGCATGCCGACGCAGGCGCCGACCGGGTCGATCGAGCTGTCGTAGGAGATGACGCCCATCTTCGCCCGGCTGCCGGGATCGCGGGCCACCGCCTTGATCTCGATGACGCCCTCGTAGATCTCCGGCACCTCCATCTTGAAGAGCTCGGCCAGGAACTCCGGCGCGGTGCGGCTGAGGAAGATCTGCGGGCCGCGGGTCTCGTGGCGGACCTCGCGGATCAGCGCCCGCACCCGGTCGCCGTTGCGGAAGGCCTCGCGCTGGATCAGCTGGTCGCGGCGCAGGATCGCCTCGCCGCGGCCGACATCGACGATGACGTTGCCGTATTCGGTGCGCTTGACGATGCCGTTGATGATCTCGCCGGCGCGGTCCTTGAATTCCTCGTACTGGCGCAGCCGCTCCGCCTCGCGGACCTTCTGCATGATCACCTGCTTGGCCGACTGGGCGGCGATGCGGCCGAAGTCCATCGGCGGCAGCGGGTCGGTGATGAAACTCGTCGAGCTCGACGTCCGGCTTGATCGCGCGCGCCTCGTCGAGCGTCAGCTCGGTGAAGAGATTCTCCGGCTCCTCGACCACGTGCCGGTAGCGGGTCATGAAGAGCTCGCCCGACTTGCGGTCGATCCGGGCGCGGATGTCGTACTCGGCGCCGTAGCGCGAGCGCGCCGCCTTGCCGAGCGAATCCTCCATCGCCTCGATCACGAGGGAAGGGTCGATCATCTTCTCGCGAGCGACCGCATCGGCGATCTGCAAGAGCTCGAGGCGGTTGGCAGAGGTCACGCTCATTTCACTTCTTCCTCATCGGTCGCGTCTTCCGGGGACGCTTCTTCGTCTGTGTCGGTATCGGTTTCGATGTCGTCGAACGCGCCCGGGTCGAAGCCCTGCGCCTTGCGGCCGGCGAGGCTCTCGGCGATCAGCGCGTCGGTGAGCACCAGCTTCGCGTCGGACAGCAGGTCGTAGGCGAGGCCGATCGTGCCCTCGGGGATCTCGATCAGCACCTCGCCGTCCTGAACCCCGGCGAGCTCGCCCTTGAAGCGGCGGCGGCCGTCGATCAGCTCGGTGGTCTCGAGCCGCGCCTCATAGCCCTGATAGCGCTCGAAGTCCTTGAGCCGGGTCAGCGGCCGGTCGATGCCGGGGCTCGACACCTCGAGCGTGTACTCGCTGCTGATCGGATCCTCGACATCGAGCACCGCCGACACCGCCCGGCTGATCCGGGCGCAGTCCTCGACCTCGATGCCGCCGTCCGGCCGTTCGGCCATGATCTGCAGCACCGCCCGCCGGCCGCCCATCAGCCGCAACCGCACGAGCTCGAACCCGAGCCCCTCGATGGTGGGCCCGACCAGCGCGGCGAGGCGGCGGTCGATAGGCGGCTTTGGCGATGAGGTCGACCAACGAAGGGCTCCAGAACGACGAAACGGGCCAGCGGCCCGTTAAGACTTCCGGTGGAGGATCGGTCACTGACCGGCCCGCCGCTGATGAAGGCCATATAGGAGGCTCGGCGGCGGGCATCAAGAGCAATTTCGCGCCCGTGCGCCGCATTAACCTTTCGGCCGCGCGCGAATGGCCGTGCATGGAATGTGCATGGGTTGTGCATGGGTTGTGCACCCAAGAATCGCCATTAACCTTTGCCGCGCCCAGAATCCCGGCGTGCCTCCGGCGTCCGCGGATCGCGTTCAGGGGCTACGATCCGGCGAATCGGCGAGACACGATGCGAGTCAGCGAGCGGCGGTACCGGCCGGACATCGACGGACTGCGCTGCGTTGCCATCGTCGACGGTGGTGCTCGTCGCATGCCGAGGTTTCGACGGGTTCGCCGGCGGCTACGTCGGCGTCGACGTCTTCTTCGTGATCTCGGGCTTCCTCATCACCCGGATCCTCTGGGACTGGCCTCGACGACTATCCCGGCTCGCTCGATCACCTTCTACGAGCGCCGCGCGCGCCGCATCCTGCCGGCGCTGACGGTGGCGATGGCGCGCCACGCTCGCCGCGGGCTTCGCCATCCTCGGCCCGCAGCAGTTCGCCGAGCTGGCGCAGTCGGCGATCGCCACGGCGCTCTTCGTGTCGAACCTCTGGTTCTGGAACTCGAGCAGCGACTATTTCGGCGCCGACGTCCGGGTTCAGCCGCTGCTGCACACCTGGTCGCTGGCGGTCGAGGAGCAGTTCTACATCCTGTTTCCGCTGCTGCTGGCGCTGGTCGCCCGCGCCGGCCGGCGGCTGGGTGCTGCCGGTGATCGGCCTGATCAGCCTCGTCTCGCTTGGCCATGTCGCAGGCGGCGATCGCCAGCGGCCGCCAGCGAGGCGGCCTTCTACCTGCTGCACAGCCGGGCCTGGGAGCTCGGGCTCGGCGCAGCGCTGGCGCTGGCCCGCCCGCCGCTGCCGCGGCGGCCGCGCTGACCGCCGAGGTCGCTGGCGCTGCTGGCCGCCGCCGCGATCCTGGTGCCGGTCTTCGCTCTACGACGAGGCGACGCCGTTCCCCGGCCTCGCCGCCGCTGCCGCCCTGCCTCGGCACCGCGACGCTGATCTGGCTGAACGCCGGGACCGAGAACCGCGGTGAAGGCGGCGCTCGCCTGGCGCCCGGTGGTCGTCGATCGGGCTGATCTCCTACTCGGTCTACGTCTGGCACTGGCCGATCATCGTCTTCGACCGGATCCTCAACGGCGAGGCCGACGCCGCCGCGCGCGCTCGCCACCGTCGCGCTGTCGCTCGCGGTGGGCGCGCTCTCCTGGCGCTTCGATCGAGCGGCCGTTCCGCAGCCGGGCGGGCCGCTCCGGGGCCGCCGCGCCGCCTTCCTCGCCGCCGGGCGCGGCGATGGCGGCGGTGACGCGTCGCCGGCGCGGCGATCGTCGCTCGCCGGGGGCGGCTTCCGGGGCGGCTGCCGCCGGCGGCGGCGCGGGCCTTCGCCGCCGCGGACGACGTCCATCCGCTCAGCCGAGCCTGCCGCGGGTCAAGCATGATCGGCGTCGCAGGCTGCCGGTTCGGCGAGCCCGCGGGCAGGGCCGGCCGACTTCCTGCTCTGGGGCGACTCGCATGCCGGCGCCGTCCTGCCGGCGGTGGAGCGGGCGGCCGAGCGCGCCGGCAAGAGCGGGTTCGTGGCGAGCCAGACCGCCTGCGCGCCGCTCCTCGACGTCGACCGCCTCGACAGCGGGCCGGACGCACCGCTGCTCCGACTTCAACGACGCGGTGCTGGCGTTCCTGCAGGAGCGCGACGACATGCCGGTGGTGATCCTCGCCGGCCGCTGGGCGCTCGCGGTCGGAGGGCACCCGGCCGGGCGAGCACGAGCCGGCCGTGCTGCTCGCGTCCGACCGGGCGCGCGCCTGCCCTCGGGGACAGTCGAGGACAACTTCGCGGTCTTCGAGGCCGGGATCGCGCGACACGGTCGCGGCGATCCGGGCGACCGGGCGCGCGGGTGGTGATCCTCGGCGGCGTGCCGGAGATCGGCTGGTCGGTGCCGGAACGGCTCGGGCGAGCAGCCTGCTGCACGGCGCGGCCGCTGCCGGCCGGCGCCCGGCCGCCGACGCCGGTCGCGGCGCGGAACGCGCGGGTGGACGCGGTCTTTCGCGAGCCTCGGCCGCCGAGCCGCGGCGTGTCGTTCGTGCCGCTCGCCGCCGGCTTCTGCACCCCGGCCTGCGCCGTCGCCGACGCCGCGGGCGCGCCGGTCTACGTCGACGACGACCACCTGAGCCGGACCGGCGCGACGGAGCTGCTGGCCGCGCCGATCTGCGCGGCGGTCTGGGGCAGGGATCGCCGGGGGGTGCGGTGGCCGAGGGCCGTCAGGTCAGCCGGCGTAGGGCCGCAGGATGTCGGTCGGTCCGAGCCGCTGGAACAGCACCACGCTGCCCTGGGAATGCCGCGGATCGTAGACGAAGCCGTGCTCGGCCATCGTCGCGAAGAGGCCGCGCACGCCGGAGAGGCCGGTGACGTGATCGTGCATCTCGAGAAGATCCGATCGACGCCGGAGAGGTCGGCGCCCTGGAAGAGCACGGTCTCCGCACCTTCGACGTCGCAGACGATCAGCTCGATCCCTTCGTCCCTGAGCAGCCGGTCGAAGTTCAGCGTCGGCACCTCGACCGTCCCGAGGTACGGGTTGGGCGCCGGGGCGAGCGAGCCCATCCAGAAGTCGCGGCGGAGGTAGAAGGTGGCGCTCGGCGCCACGTCGTTGGTCAGGACCGCGTTCAGCCGCCTGACCTTGCGCACCCGGTTGCAGCCGTGGAGCCGGGTCATATAGTCGATCAGGAACGGGTTCGCCTCGACCGCGACGACCCGGCTGACCCGGCGCTGCCGCGACAAGAGCGTCGAGATGAAGCCGATCCCGGCGCCGATCTCCAGCACCCGGTCGCCGGGACGCACGATGTGCGGGATCTGGCGGGCTTCCTCGGCCTCGAACCGCCCGGCGACGATCGCCCGATGGATGGCCGGGGTGATGATCGCCGGGTCGAGCGGAATCACCACCCCGCCGTAGAGCAGCGCTTCAAGCGTGTACTCAGAGGGAGCGGATTCGATCATCGGTTGCAACTGGCGGGATTCCGCTCACCTGTCTACACGCCACGGTAGTTTCGCCGCGAACCTCCGCAGTCTGTGGCGGCATCGCCACAGCCGTCGGCGGACGCCCCGCCATCCTTCCCGTGCAGGAGTTGACGAAGTGTTGAGCGGCTACTTCGGGCTGCGCTTGGCCAGAATGCGCTGCAACGTGCGCCGGTGCATGTTCAGCCGCCGCGCGGTCTCCGAGACGTTGCGATCGCAGAGCTCGTAGATGCGCTGGATATGCTCCCAGCGCACCCGGTCCGCCGACATCGGATTCTCCGGCAGGTCCGGCTTGCCCGGGACGCGCGCAAGCAGCGCGCAGGTCACGTCGTTGGCGTCCGCGGGCTTGGCCAGATAGTCGGTGGCGCCGATCTTGACCGCGGCCACCGCCGAGGCGATCGCGCCGTAGCCGGTCAGCACCACGATGCGCGAATCGGGGCGCCGCGCCCGCAGGAAGGCCACGAGGTCGAGCCCGTTGCCGTCCTCGAGCCTGAGGTCCACCACCGCATAGGCAGGCGGGCGGCTGTCGGCCAGCGCGCGTCCCTCCGCCACCGAATCGGTCGCGGTCACCTCGAAGCCGCGCTTCTCCATCGCCCGGCTCAGCCGACGCAGGAACGGCTCGTCGTCGTCGAGGATGAGCAGCGAGCGGTCGGCGCCGATGTCATCCTGGTGCAAGGCCACCATCGCGGGTACTCCCTGAAATCGGGGGGCCTCGCCCGCCCGAGGGGTCGAACGAATGCCGCCCTAGAGCTCGGCGGCGAAGCAGGACACCGATTTGGCCACGTCGTCCGGGCTCATGTCGGACGGGTAGAATTCGAGGAAGCCCTGGCCGGGCGCCATCAGATAGGTGAAGGTCGAATGCTCCATCAGATAGTATTTCGGGTCGTCGTCCGCCTTGCGGTAGTAGACCCGGTATTCCTTGGCGGCGGTGGCGATCTCCTCCGGCGTTCCGGTCAGCCCGACCAGCGCCGGGTCGATCGCGGCGGTGAAGTCGCGGATCACCGGCGGGGTGTCGCGCTCGGGGTCGATCGAGATGAAGACCTGCCCGACCCTGGTGCCGCGCTCGGCCAGCGCCGCGGCCGCCAGCGCGTTGCGCGACAGATCCATCGGGCAGATGTCGGGACAGTAGCTGTAGCCGAAATAGACCAGCGTCGGTCCGGTGATCGCCTGGGCGTCGGTCACCCGCTCGCCCGCGCCGTCGGTCAGGGCGAACGGCCCGCCGATGGTCGCCGCGCCGCCGGCCACCTGGCCGTCGCGGCAGTCGGCGAAGCGGTCGGCCCTGGCGCTCTGCATCGCGAAGAAGGTGCCCGCGGCGAGCCCGACGAGCACCAGGACCGATGCGAGGATCGCATAGACACGGGTCATGGGACGGGCGGAACCTCCGGTCGGCACGCGGACGGTTCTGGCACGCGCCGGGGCGCATCACAAGGTCGCGGCCCGGTCAAATCCCTTTGAGCGGGCGCCGCGCCGCTGCTATGCCGCGGGCCATGACCGAGCCGAGCCTGCCGCTCTTTCCCACCGACGCCCGCAGCGGCTGGGTGCGGCTGCGCACGCTGATCCTGCTCAGGTGGCTCGCGGTCATCGGCCAGTCGTCGGCGCTGATCGCCGCGGATCTCGGCCTCGGCATGCGGATTGCGCACGTGCCCTGCGCCATCGTCATCGGCGCATTGGCCGCCTTCAATCTCATCCTGATGTCGGTCGCCGCCGAGAACCGCCTGCTGAGCGAGCGGGAGGCGGTGCTGTCGCTGTGTTTCGACCTCTGCCAGCTCGGGGCGCTGCTCTACCTGACCGGCGGGCTGGAGAACCCGTTCGCGCTGCTGATCATGGCGCCGGTGACGATCAGCGCCTCGGTGCTGAGCCTCCGGGCCACGGTGATCGTGGCGGGGGTGGCGGCGGCGATCATCACTTTCCTCGCCCGCTTCTACATGCCGCTCGAGCTCGCGTCGGGCGACGAGGTCGCCCTTCCCGAGGTGCTGGCGCTCGGGAGCTGGACCGCGCTGCTGACCGGCACCGCCTTCCTGGCCATCTACGCGCGGCGGGTGACCGGCGAGACCTTCTCGATGTCGCGCGCGCTCGCCGCCACCCAGATGGCGCTCGCCCGCGAGCAGCAGCTCTCCGCACTGGGCGGCGTGGTCGCCGCCGCGGCGCACGAGCTCGGCACGCCGCTCGCCACCATCAAGCTGGTCTCGACCGAGCTGGTGGACGAGCTGGCCGACCGGCCGCACCTGCAGGAGGACGCGGCGCTGGTCCGCGCCCAGGCCGACCGCTGCACCGAGATCCTCCGCGCCATGGGCCCGCGCGGCAAAGAGGACATCCTGGTCCGGCAGGCGCCCTTCTCCAGCGTGGTCGAGGAAGCGGCGGCGCCGCATGCCGACCGCGGCATCCGCATCATCACCCGCATCGAAGGCGCCCTCGTCGAGGACGGCCCCGAGGTGCAGCCGCCGATGGCGCGCCGGCCGGAGATCATCCAGGGGATGCGGAACCTGGTGCAGAACGCGGTGGACTTCGCCGTCACCACGGTCTGGATCGATCTCGACTGGACCGATACCGAGCTCAGGGCGGTGATCGGCGACGACGGCCCGGGCTATCCGCCGGATTCTGATCGGCCGCATCGGCGATCCCTTCGTGCGCCGGCGCCCGGTCCTCGCCAACGAGCGGCCGAGCTACGAGGGCATGGGGCTCGGCCTCTTCATCGCCAAGACCCTGCTCGAGCGCAGCGGTGCCCGGCTCCACTTCGGAAACGGCGAGGCCCCGGCGGCGGACGCGGTGGCGATCCCGGCCGAGTTCGCCCGCCCGACCGGAGCGATCGTCACCCTGGTCTGGCCGCGCGCGCGGGTCTCCGACGAAGCGGGCGCCACCCGGGCTCCGCTCGGCGCCAACGCCCGTGTGCCGGGTTGAGGCGAGCGGCCGCCGTCCCGGCAGATCGCGGTTGCGGGCCGACCGCCGGGCAAGGTTAAGGCTTCCTTAAATCTCGTCGCCTCAGATGACCCGACCTCAAGCTCGGGATCGTTCCGGATGGATTTGTCGCGCCTTTCCCTGACCGGCTGGTCCTCGCTGGCCGCGGCCCTCGACGCGCCGGATGCGCTGATCGCCGCCCTGGTCAGCGCGATCGCGACGCTGGGACTGATCGCCTGCTTCGGGCCTCGGCTGCCCTTCGCTCGCGCCGGCAAGCCGCCCGCGCAGCGTCTGCAGGACGGCGGCGCCTCCGACTACCTGATCAACGGCGCGAGCCTGAAGCCGCTGACCGAGCCGGCGCGGGCGCTGCTCGACAGCCTGGCGCCCGGCGGCCCGCGGCTCGCAGCGCTGTCGGCGCATTTCGCCGACGCTTGCCCCCGGCTTCAGGGCGACATCGAGGCCCTGGTGCTTTATGGCAACGGCTTTCATCACCACTGCCCGCGCGGCGACGGCACCGCCTTCGAGATCGTCGGCGAGCCGCGCGGCGGCGTGGCCCACCTCTCGATCCGGCCCGCGAGTGCCGAGGCGCGCGCGCTGAAGGATGCCGAGGCGGCCCTGGCCCGGAGCGGTGCCGAGCTCCGCTTCCTGCGCGATGTCCTCGACCGGGCCCCGGTGATGGCCTGGAGCCACGGGCCCGACGGCCAGATCGCCTGGGCCAACGCCGCCTATCGCGACCGCTTCGACGCGCCCGCCGCGGATCTGCCCGACCACCGCATCGCCGACGCCTTCGGGCACGTGCTCGAGGAGGTGCCGCTGACCGCCCGCGGCGCCGCCGCCAGCCGCCGCCGGGTCGCGGTGCCCGGCCGCGGCGATGCCGAGCCGCATTGGTACGAGATCGGCGAAAGCGCCGGCCCCTCCGGCGAGACCCTGGGCTTCGCGCTCGACGCCGACGACCTGGTCGCCGCCGAGGCGTCGCTGCGCCGCTTCGTCGAGACGCTGACCGAGACCTTCGCCCACCTGCCGATCGGGCTCGCGGTCTTCGACAAGAACCGCCGGCTCGGCCTCTTCAACCCGGCGCTCACCGATCTCGTGAAGATCGACGCGGTGTGGCTCGCCGGCCGGCCCAGCCTCAGGGATTTCCTCGAGCGCCTGCGCGAGACCCGGCAGATGCCCGAGCAGAAGGATTTCGCCTCGTTCCGCCGCAAGCTCGGCGAGCTGGAGGAGGGCGCGCGCGAGGGCACCTACGAGGAGAGCTGGCAGCTTCCCTCCGGCAAGATCTTCCGGGTCACCGGCCGTCCGCACCCGCAAGGCGCGCTCGCCTTCCTGTTCGAGGATATCTCGACCTCGATCATGCTCGAGCGGAAGTATCGCTCCGAGCTCGAGCTCAGCCAGGCGACGCTCGACCGCATGGTCGAGGCGGTCGCGGTGTTCGACGCCTCGGGGATGCTGGTCTTCGTCAATTCCGCCTTCGAGAAGCTCTGGGGACTCGATCCGATGGCGCGGCTCGACGGTCCCGGCGTCGCCGAGATGACCGCGCTCTGGGCCGAGCGCTGCGCCCCGAGCCCGGTCTGGGCCCGGCTCGCCGAATTCGCCACCGCCGCCGAGGACCGCGCCAGCTGGTCCGACGCGGTCCGGACCCGCGACGGCGCCGATCTCAACCTCCTGGTGGCGCCGCTGCCCGACGCCTCGGCGCTGGTCGTCTTCCGCGACCTCTCGGCGGAGACGGCCGGGGCTGCCGGCGCAGCGGTGCGCGATCCCGCCCTGGACGATCTCGCCTTCGAGCAGATCGTGCTGCCGGCGGAGGCGGCGGTGCAGAAGCTTCACGCCGCGATCCCGATGGCGCCGTCGCCGGAGATCTTCCAGATGCTCGGGGCCGCCGCGCAGAGCCTGAAGGACGGCCTGGCCCGCAGCCGCGCGCTGCGCGCGCTGTCGGAGGAGGGCGGCGTCGGCTCGGGCCCGTTCCCCGCGCTCGCCGCCGCGCTCGCCCCGCGCCGGTTGACCCTGGCCGCGCCGGCGGAGGCCGCGGCCTGGCCGCCGAACCTGCGCCGCGCCGCGCTCGCCATCGGGCTCGCCGCGGCCGAGCTCGCCCGCGACGGCGGCACCGTCACCCTCGCGCTCGGCAGCGACGACGCGCGGAGCCGGTTGACCGCGACCGTGCCGGCGGCGCCGCGCCCCGGCCGCGCCGAGGGCATCGGGCTGGCGCTGGCGCGCCGGGTGATCGAGACCGCCGGCGGCAGCCTGACCCTGACCCAGGAGGCCGATACGGCGACGATCGTCGCCGACCTGCCGCTGGCGCAGCGCGACCGTCCCGCGGGGGATCTCGCGTTGCGGGCCTGACGGCCGCCCGGCCTTGCACCCGGCCTTGCACCTGTCCGCCGGCCCTGTAGAACGGCGGGAAATTTCGCATGGCGGAACGGACCCGATTTGAATTCAACCCTGACGCTCGCGGATCCCGCGGCCACGGAGCGCCTCGCCCGCAGCCTGGCGCCGCGGCTCGGGGCGGGCGATCTCATCGGCCTGACCGGCGGCCTCGGCGCGGGCAAGAGCCTGTTCGCGCGGGCCCTGATCGGCGCCCGTCTGGCGGCGCTCGGCCGCAGCGAGGAGGTGCCTTCGCCGAGCTACACGCTGGTGCAGACCTATGATCTCGGCGGTGTCGAGCTCTGGCACGCCGACCTCTACCGGCTCGGCGCGACCGGCGAGCTCGCCGAGCTCGGCCTCGAGGATGCCTTCGCCTCGGCGATCTGCCTGGTCGAATGGGCCGACCGGCTCGGGCGGGCGCTGCCGCCGCGCCGGCTGATGCTTGCGCTCGACTTCGTCCCCGGCGCCGACGACGCCAGGGCGGCGCGGCTCGACGCGACGGGACCGGCATGGGACTGGCTGCCCGCCGTGCTCGCCGAGGCCGCCGCATGAGCCGCGACGCCGCGATCAGCGAGTTCCTCGCCCACGAGGGCTGGGGCTGGGCCGAGCGCCAGCCGCTGGCGGGCGACGCTTCGGCGCGGCGCTACGAGCGGCTCCGCCGCGGCTTCTCGCGCGCGATCCTGATGGACATGCCGCCCGCGAGCGGCCTCGACGTCCGCCCGTTTCTCGCGGTCACCGCCTGGCTCCGCGCCGGCGGCTTCAGCGCGCCGGAGGTGCTCGGCGCCAACTGCCGGCAGGGCCTGGTGCTGCTCGAGGATCTCGGCGACGATCTCTTCGCCCGCCTCTGCGCCGAGGATCCCTCGCGCGAGCCCGGCCTCTACCGCGCCGCGATCGATCTTCTCGCCGACCTGCAGCGCCACGACCCGCCCGGGCTCGACGTCGGCTGGTCGCCGCCGCCCTACGACATGGCCTTCCTGATGCGCGAGGCGCGGCTGGCCGTCGAATGGTACCTGCCGGCCGCCACCGGCGCCGAGGCGCCGCCCGAGCTTGCCGCCGAATACGCGGCGCTGACCGCGGCCGCCTTCGCCCCGCTCACCGAAGCGGCGCCGGTCCCGGTGCTGCGCGATTATCACGCCGAGAACCTGATCTGGCTGCCGGGCCGGCGCGGCCACGCCAGGGTCGGCATGCTCGACTATCAGGACATGCTGCTCGGCCATGCGGCCTACGATCTGGTCTCGCTGCTCGAGGACGCCCGCCGCGACACCGACCTGGCCGTCCGCGACGCCATGCTCGCGCGCTACCTCGAGCGCAGCGGCGCCTGCGCCGAGGTCTTCGTCCCGGCCGTCCATACGCTCGCGGCGCAGCGCAATCTCAAGATCCTCGGCCTCTTCACTCGCCTCTGCCGCCGCGACGGCAAGCCGCGCTACCTCGGCTACCTGCCGCGGGTCTGGGGACATCTCGCCGGCGATCTCTCCGATCCCGGCCTCGCCCCGCTCGCGGCCTGGGTCTCCCGCCACCTGCCCGCCCCCGAGCCCGACGTGCTCGCCCGCATCGAGGCCGCCAGGTGACGGCTCTTGTGACGCCACAGGCGGTGATGATCTTCGCGGCCGGGCTCGGCACCCGCATGGGCGCGCTGACCCGCGACCGGCCGAAGCCCTTGATCGAGGTCGCCGGCCGGCCGCTGATCGACCACGCGCTGGCGCTGGTCCGCGCCGCCGGCGTCCGGCGGATCGTGGTCAACAGCCACGCCCACGCCGATCAGCTCAGCGCCCATCTCGCCCGCGTCGCGCCCGAGGCGCTGGTCTCGCACGAGCCCGAGCTGCTGGAGACCGGCGGCGGGCTCAAGCGGGCGATGGCGCTGCTCGGTCCCGGCCCGCTCTTCACCCTGAACGCCGACATGGTCTGGCGCGGGCCCAACCCGCTCACAGCGCTGGCCGCGGCCTGGGAGCCCGGCCTCGGCGGCCTGCTCTGCCTCGTGCCCCGCGCCGCGGCCACCGGCCACAGCGGACCGGGGGATTTCTTCCTCGGCCCCGCCGCGCGCCTCCGCCGGCGCGGCGCCGCCGCTACCGCCGATTTCGTCTATGCCGGCGCCCAGATCATCGACCCGGCGCCGGTCGCCGCCTTCGCGGCGGGGGCCTTCTCGCTCAACCCGGTCTGGGATGCGCTGATCGCGCAGGGCCGCCTCGCCGGCGTCGTGCATCCGGGCGGCTGGGTCGATGTCGGCCGGCCGGAGGGCATCGCGCTGGCCGCGGCGGAGCTCGCGCGGTGACCCGGCTCTTCCCGCCGCTGGACGGCCCGCGGGTCTTTGCGCTCGCGCCCGGTATCGACTTCTCCCGGGCGCTCATCGGCGGCCTCGACGCCCGGCTCGCCGGCCAGCCGCCCGAGGCGATCGCCCGCGTCTCGATCTGGGTCAACACCCGCCGCGCCCAGCGCGCGCTCACCGCGGAGTTCGCCGCCGGCGCGGCGCGGCTGCTGCCGCGGATCCGGGTGGTGACCGAGATCGCCTCCGACCCGCTCGGTCCGCTCGATCTCGCCCCGCCGGTCCCGGCGCTCCGCCGCAAGCTCGAGCTCGCGCGGCTGGTCGCCGGGCTGGTCGCCGCCGCGCCCGAGCTCGCCGCCGGCACCGCGGTGTTCGAGCTCGCCGACAGCCTCGCCGAGCTCCTCGACGAGATGCAGGGCGAAGGCATCTCGCCCGCCGTCCTCGCTGGCGTCGATGCCGCCGAGCACGCCGCGCACTGGCAGAAGAGCCTGCGCTTTCTCGAGCTCATCGCCGGCTACCTCGCCGCCGCCGGCCCGAGCGACGGCCAGGGCCGGATGCGCGCCGCCGCCGAGGTGCTCGCCGCCGCCTGGGCCGGGCAGCCGCCGGCCGAGCCGGTGATCGTCGCCGGCTCCACCGGCTCGCGCGGCGCCACCCGCGCCTTCATGGCCGCGGTCGCGCGGCTGCCGCAGGGCGCGCTGGTGCTCCCCGGCTTCGACGCCGGCCTGCCCGAGGCGGTCTGGCAGCGCCTCGGCGCCGACGATCCCGGCGCCGCCGACCATCCCCAGCACGGCTTCCGCGCGCTCGCCGACGCGCTGGGCTTCGACCCCTGGACCGTGCCCGCCTGGCATCCCACCGCGCCGCCGGCCCCGGCCCGCAACGCGCTGGTCTCGCTCGCCCTCCGCCCGGCCCCGGTCACCGACCAATGGCGCAGCGAAGGCGGCGCGCTCGCCGGCACGCTGGCGCCGGCCTGCGCCGGCCTCGCCTGGGTCGAGGCGCCCGACCTGCGCGCCGAGGCGCTGGCGATCGCCCTCCGCCTGCGCGAGGCGGCGGAGGCGGGCGAGCGCGCCGCGCTGATCACCCCCGACCGGCTCCTCGCCCGCCGCGTCACCGCCGAGCTCGACCGCTGGAGCCTGATCCCCGACGATAGCGCCGGCCGGCCGCTGGCGCTCGACCCCGCCCGGCGTCCTGCTTGCGCCGGCTCGCGGCGCTGCCGGGCGCGCGGCCGACCCCGGCCGATCTCCTGATCCTGCTCAAGCATCCGCTGGTGAACGCGTCGCAGCCGCGGCGTGCACCTGCGGTTGACCGAACGCCTCGAGCGCCGCAAGCTCCGGGGCGGCGCGCCGTGGATCGACTGGGACGACCTCGCCGCCTGGGCGGTGGAGGCGGGCGACGGCGCTGCCGCGTGGATCGCCTGGCAGCGCGCGGCGCTGGCGCCGCTTGCCGCCGATGCCCCGGCATCGCTCGGGGATCATGTGGCCCGCCACCGCGCGGCCGCGGAGGCGCTCGCGGCGGGTCCGGCGTCCGGTCCGGACCATACGCTTTGGGATCTCGAGGCCGGCGAGCAGGCGCGGGCGCTCCTCGACGCGCTGGCCGCCGAGGCCGACGCCGCGGCGCCGCTCACGCCGGAGGAATACCGCGCGCTCCTCGCCTCGCAGCTGGCCGGACACGACGTGCCCGAGGCGGCGGTGGTCACCCATCCCGGCATCGCGATCTGGGGCACGCTCGAAGCCCGGGTGCAGTCCGCCGATCTCGTCATCCTCGGCGGCCTCAACGAGGGGATCTGGCCGAGGCTGCCTCCCGCCGACCCCTGGCTCGGCCGCGCCCTCCGCCGCGCCGTCGGCCTGCCGAGCCCCGAGCGCCGCATCGGCCTCTCCGCCCATGACTTCCAGCAGGCGATGGGCGCGCGCAACGTCGTGCTCACCCGCGCCATCCGCGACGCCGAGGCGCCGACCGTCGCCTCGCGCTGGCTCCTGCGCCTGGAGAACCTGCTCGCCGGCCTCGGCGCCGAAGGCGAGGCCGCGCTCGCCGCCGCCAAGGCGCGCGGCGCCCGCCTCGCCGCCGACGCGGCCCGGCTCGACCTGCCCGCCGCCCCGGCGCCACCGGCCCGCCGCCCGTCGCCGCGCCCTCCGGCCACGGCCCGCCCCGCCGCGCTCTCGGTCACCCAGGTCGAGCGGCTGGTCCGCGACCCCTATGGCATCTATGCCGAGAAGGTGCTGCGCCTCCGCCGCCTCGATCCGCCCGGCCGCAAGCCCGACGCGCTCACCCGCGGCAAGGTGATCCACGCGGCGCTCGACGACTTCGTCACCGCGACCGAGGCCGGCCTGCCCGCGGGCGCCGAGCGGGTGTTCCTCGCCACGGTCGCCGCGGCGCTTGATAAGGAAGCGCCCTGGCCCGCGGTCAACGCCATCTGGCAGGCGCGGCTCCACCGTGCCGCCGCCTGGTTCCTCGCCGGCGAGGCCGACCGCCGCGCCCGCGGCGCTCCGGCCGCCCGCGAGGTCAAGGGCCGCCGCGAGGTCCCCGGCCTCGGCCAGCCGTTCGCGGTCACCGCCCGCGCCGACCGCATCGACCGCGTCCCCGGCGGCTACGCGATCTACGACTACAAGTCGGGCACCCGTCCGTCGCCCCCCGAGATGCGCGCGTTCCACCTCCAGCTGCCGCTGGAGGCCGCCATCGCCGCGTCCGGCGGCTTCGAGGGCCTCGAACCCGGCCCCGCGCTGCATCTGGAGCTGCTCAAATTCGGCAAGCAGGGCGAGACCCAGCCCTACGATCTCGACCCCGACGACATCTGGGAGCGCTTCGTTGCATTGATCCGCCACTATCTCGACCCCGCCAACGGCTTTCCCGCCCGCCTCCGCCCGCAGCGGCTCACCTGGGGCAGCGACACCGACCATCTGTCGCGCAAGGGCGAATGGGGCGACGGCGACCTGCCGGAGGAGGCCTGGTGAACCACGCCGCCGTCGCCGCCCAGGTCCGCGCGGCCACGCCTTCGGCGTCGAGCTGGGTCTCCGCCAATGCCGGCTCCGGCAAGACCCGCGTCCTCACCGACCGCGTCGCCCGGCTGCTGCTCGCCGGCACCGAGCCGCAGAAGATCCTCTGCCTCACCTACACCAAGGCCGCGGCCGCCGAGATGCAGAACCGGCTCTTCAAGACCCTCGGAGCCTGGGCCATGCTCGACGACGCGCCGCTGCGCGCGGCGTTGCAGGTGCTCGGCGAGCCCGCCGCCGCTATCCCGGCGGCGCGGCTCGCCCGCGCCCGCACGCTCTTCGCCCGCGCGCTGGAAACCCCCGGCGGCCTGAAGATCCAGACCATCCACGCCTTCTGCGAGGCGCTGCTGCGCCGCTTCCCGCTCGAAGCCGGCGTCGCGCCGGGGTTCGGCGTGCTCGAGGAGCGCCAAGCCAGGGCCTTGCGCGAATCCGTGCTCGACACCCTCGCCGCCGATGGCGCCGGCCGATTTCGAGCCGCTGGCCCGGCAGATGCCCGGCGACGATCCCGACCCGTTGCTGCTCGAGATCGCCCAGCACCGCGCGGCCTTCGCCGCCCCATTCGACTCTGCGGACGCTCGCGCTGGCGCTCGGCGCCACCGGCGAGCCCACGCGCCGCGCTCGCCGCCCGGGTGCTGCCGCCCGAGGCCGAGGCCCTGCTGCAAGCCCTCGTCGCCCTCCTCGCCGCCCGCAACGGCAACGACGGCAAGGCCGCTGCCGGCCTCTCCGAAGCGCTCGCCAGCGACGACCCCACCACCCGCCTCGAGCAGCTCGAGGCGGTGCTGCTCTTCGGTGGTACCGCCGCGACCCGTTCGGCGCCAAGGTCGGCGCCTTCCCGACCCGGGCGGCCCGCAATGCCCATGCGGCGCTGATGCCGGGGCTCGACGCACTGATGCGCCGCGTCGAGGCGGCGCGGCCGATCCGCCTCGCCAACGCCGCCTTCGCCCGTTCGACCGCGCTCAACCGCTTCGCCCGCATCTGGCTCGCCGCCTACGGCAGGCGCAAGCAGGCGGCGGGGCTGCTCGATTTCGACGACCTGATCGACCGTGCCCGGGCGCTGCTCGAGCTGCCCGGGACCGCCGCCTGGGTGCTCTGGCGGCTCGACGGCGGCCTCGACCACATCCTGGTGGACGAGGCCCAGGACACCAGCCCGGCGCAGTGGCGGGTGATCGAGGCGCTCTCGGCCGAGTTCTTCGCCGGCGCGGGCGCCCGCGACGTCACCCGCACCATCTTCGTCGTCGGCGACGAGAAGCAGTCGATCTACAGCTTCCAGGGCGCCGATCCGGCCGAGTTCGGCGCCAAGGGTGCGCACTACCGGCAGGTGCTGGAAGACCTCGGCTCCGAGCTGCAGCGCTGCGACCTGCTCTATTCCTTCCGCTCCGCCCGGCCGATCCTCGCGCTGGTGGACGCGGTCTTCCGCGGCAAGGCCGGCGCCGGCCTCGCCGGCGCGATCGCGCACCACGCCTTCCACCCGGACAAGCCCGGCCGCGTCGAGCTCTGGCCGTTCCTGCCGAAGCCGGAGAAGCCCGACGCGCTGCCCTGGGACCATCCGCTTGACGCCCGCGCCCCGGACGACCCGGTCGCGCCTCCTCGCCCGCCGCATCGCCGGCGACCGTCGCCGGCTGGCTCGCGACCCGCCGGGCGCTGCCCGGCGAGGAGCCGCGCGATCCGCCCCGGCGACGTGATGATCCTGGTGCAGCGGCGCAACGATCTCTTCGACGCCGTCATCCGCGAGCTGAAGCGCGCCGCGGTGCCGGTCGCCGGCGCCGATCTCCTGCGCATCGGCGGCGAGCTCGCGGTCAACGACCTGCTCGCGGCGCTGCGCTTCGCCGCCACCCCGAGCGACGACCTCTCGCTCGCGGCGCTGCTGCGCAGCCCGCTCGGCGGCCTCTCCGAGCGCGAGCTCTTCGAGCTCGCCCATCCCCGGCCCAGCACGACCTCTGGTCGGCGCTGCGGGCGGAGCCCGCCGGCCGCTGGCCGGAGGTGCGCGCGCTTCTCGCCGACATCCGCGACCGCGCCGACTACCTGCGCCCGTTCGAGCTGCTGACCCGCATCCTCGTCCGCCACGACGGCCGCCGCAAGCTGGTGGCCCGGCTCGGCGCCGAGGCCGAGGACGGCATCGACGCGCTGATCGACCAGGCGCTGGCCTACGAGAGCGTCGAGGCGCCGAGCGTCACCGGCTTTCTCGACTGGTTCGACCGCGACGAGGTCAAGGTCAAGCGCCGCAGCGACGAGGGCGCCGACCAGGTCCGGGTGATGACCGTGCACGGCGCCAAGGGCCTCGAGGCGCCGATCGTCATCCTGCCCGACACCGCCGTGCGCCAGGACGGCGCCAACCCGCCGCAGATCCTGCGGCTCGCCGGCGGCCAGCCGGTCTGGAAGGTCCGCTCCGAGCTCGCGCCGCAGGCCTTCCAGGAAGCCGAGGACGCCCGCCGCGAGCTGGTCCGCGCCGAGAGCCGGCGGCTGCTCTACGTCGGCCTCACCCGCGCCAAATCCTGGCTGATCGTCTGCGGCGCCGGCATGCCGGCGACGGCGAACGGCGAAAGCTGGCACGACCTCGTCGCCGAGGCGATGACCGGCCTCGGCGCCCTGCGCGAGCCCGGCCCGGACGGCGACATCCTCGCGCTCGACCACCACTGGACCGCCGCCCAGCCTGCGGCCGCGGCTTCGCCGCGCCGGGCATGCCGCCGCGCTCCCCGACTGGACCCGCCACCCGGCGCGCCAGCCGCTGCCCGGGCTGCCGCCGGTCACGCCCTCGATGCTCGGCGGCGCGCACGTCCTGCCCGGCGAGCCGGCCGGCCTTCTCGACGAGGCCGCGGCCAAGGCGCGCGGCACCGCGGTCCACCGCCTGCTCGAGCATCTCCACGGCCGCCCGCCGGCCGACCGACCGCGCCTCGCCGCCCGGCTGCTGCCCGGCGAGCCGGCGCTGGCCGAGATCCTCGCCGAAGCCGCGGCGCTGCTCGACGCCGCCGAGCTCGCCTTCGTCTTCGGCCCCGACAGCCTCGCCGAGGTCGCGCTGACCGCGCCGCTCGCGGCACTCGGCGGCGCGCGCCTCATCGGCCGGCTCGACCGGCTGGTCATCGGCCCCGACCGCATCCTCGCCGTCGACTTCAAGAGCCACGCAGGCGGTGCCGCCGACCGCCGATCGCGTCCCCGAGGGCATCCTGCGCCAGATGGCCGCCTACCGCGAGGCGCTGGCCGCGATCTGGCCCGGCCGCCGGATCGAGACCGCGATCCTCTGGACCCGGGCCGCTCGGCTGATGCCGCTCCCCGACGCGCTCCTCGCCGCAGCACTCGCCCGCGCCGTCGGCTGAGCGCGGGGCCGGCGCCGCGCCTTGACCCGCCGTGGCCCCGCACCTACGTTACAGGCCAACTTCAGATCATGGCGGAGGCCAGCGGATGGCGACGGTCAAGGTGACGGACAAGACCTTCCAGGGCGAGGTGCTCGACGCCGAGGTGCCCGTGCTGGTGGATTTCTGGGCGGAATGGTGCGGTCCCTGCAAGATGATCGGCCCGGCGCTCGAGGAGCTCGCCTCCGAGTTCGAGGGCAAGCTGATCGTCGCCAAGGTGAACGTGGACGAGAATCCGAACCTGCCCGCCCAGTACGGGGTGCGCGGCATTCCGGCGCTGATCATGTTCAAGGGCGGCGAGGTGATCTCCAACCGCACCGGCGCGGCGCCGAAGGCCTCGCTGAAGGGCTGGATCGAAGAGAGCGTCTGACGGGATTTTCCGTTCGGAAACGGTCAAGGCCGCGCCCCGAGAGGGGCGCGGCCTTTCTCTTTGGAAACGCTCGGAAATCCTCGTCCAGAAAGCGTCAGGAATCCATCTGGAATGCATATGGACGAATCGCGGCCGGCCGGGGAGGCTCGGGCCTCCTCGCCGGGCCGGGGTCAGGCCCGGCTCGACTCGGGCTCGGGGTCGAAGAGCGCGGCTTCCGACGGGTCCTCGCCCTCGCCGTTCAGCACGCGGTGGGCGCGGGCGCGGTCGATGTCGCCTTCCCAGGCGGCGATGACCACGGTGGCGACGCAGTTGCCGGTCATGTTGCCGAGCGCGCGCGCCATGCCCATGAACCAGTCGACCGAAAGCACCAGCACGAGGCCGATCGCCGGGATCACCGGCACCGCCGAGAGGGTGGCGGCGAGGACGACGATCGCCGAGCCCGGGATGCCGTGCGCGCCCTTGGAGGTCAGGAGCGCCACGCGCAAGGATCAGCAGGAGGTCCATGAACGCGAGCGGCGTGTTGGTCGCCTGGGCGATGAACACCGTGGCGAGCGTCAGGTAGATCGAGAAGGCGTCGAGGTTGAAGGAATAGCCGGTAGGGATGACGAGGCCGACCGTGGAGTCCTTGATCCCCATGTGCTCGAGCTTGCGCATGACCTGCGGCAGCACGGCGTCCGACGAGGCGGTGCCGAGCACGATCATCAGCTCCTCGCGCAGATAGCGCAGCAGCTTGAAGATCGAGAAGCCGGCGAGCCGAAGGATGCCGCCAAGGATGACCACCACGAAGAAGATGACGGTCAGATAGTAGAGGACGACGAGCATCCCGAGCTGCTGCAGCGAGGAGACCCCGTAGGCGCCGACCGTGTAGGCGATGGCGCCGAAGACGCCGAGCGGGGCCAGCCGGACGATGAAGCCGACGATCTTGAAGAGGACTTCCGTCACGAGATCGATGAGGTGGGTCACCGGCTGCGCCCGCTCGCCGCAGAGGCTGAGCGCCGCGCCGAAGAGCACCGCCAGCACCAGCACCTGCAGGATGTCGCCGTTGGCGAAGGCGCCGACGAAGGTGGAGGGGATGATGTTGAGCAGGAAGTCGACCGCGCCGTGGATCTCCTTCGTGCGCTCGGTGTAGGTCGACAGGGCGCTGGCGTCGAGCAGGCTCGGGTCGACGTTCATCCCGTGCCCCGGGCCGAAGGCGTAAGCGACGACGACGCCGAGGACGAGTGCGATCGTCGTCACCACCTCGAAGTAGACGATCGACTTCACGCCGACGCGGCCGACCTTCTTGAGGTCTCCGGCGCTGGCGATGCCGTGCACCACGACGCCGAAGACCAAGGGCGCGATGATCATCTTGATGAGCTTGATGAAGCCGTCGCCGAGCGGCTTCATCTGCGCGGCGAAGTCCGGCCAGAGCACGCCGAGGATGACGCCGAGGACAAGGGCGACCATCACCTGGCCGAAGAGGGATTTCGTGAAGGCGGGCATCGGTGTCTCCTCCGGAGAGCGTTGGGCAGTTGCGTCGGGGCCTCTGAACCTCTACCTAACATGCCAGGTGCAATGTATTACAACCGTGACTTGCCTGAAGCACCTTCAGGCTGGTCGCGAAAATCGCGAGGGGGAAGGCGATGAACCGGGAGGCTGTGGTCGGCGAGGCGCTGATGGCGGATCAGGCCTATGACCGGCTGATCGGCGTCCTGCGCGACGGCACGCTCGGGGCGGGGCAGTTCGCCTCGATGCCGGGGCTGGTCGAGATGATCGGCCTCCCGCTCGCCGCGACCCGCGAGGCGGTGAAGCGGGCGGACGTGGACGGCCTGGTGCGCGTGCTGCCGAAACGCGGCGTGCTGGTGATGGAGGCCACCGCCGACGTCACCCGCCACTGCATGGATCTGCGGGCGATGCTCGACGCCGAGGGGGCGCGGCGGCTGATCGTGGCGGGGGGCGCGCTGCCGCTCGCGGAGCTCAGGGAGCGGCACGAGGCGATGATCGCGGCGGCCGAGCGCGAGATGACGCCCGACCTGCCGCAGCGCGCGATCGCGACCGACCTCACGCTCCACGACGCGCTGTCGGGCTGCCTCGGCAATCCGTTCGCGGCCGAGGTCTACCGGGTGAACCGCGACCGGATCGCGGTGATCCAGAACATCCGGCCGTTCCTGCCCGACCGGATCGTGCCGGCGATGCGCGAGCACCTCGCCATCATCGACGCGCTGGAGCGGCGGGACGCCGAGGCGGCGGTCGCCGCGATCGCCGCGCACCACCGCGCGACGCTGCGCTGGTGGGGGGTGTCGGTCTGAGCCGGAGTCAGCCGTTCTCGCTGAGCACCCGCCCGGCGAGGTAGAGCGAGCCGCAGATCAGGATCCGCGCGCCCGGCTCGGCCGCGGCGATCCCGGCCACCGCCTCGGCCACGCCCGCCGCCGGCGCCGCGTCGTCGAAGCCAGCGCTGCGCGCCGCCGCCACCGTCTCCGCCGCGGTCAGCGTCGCCGCCTCGCCGGGGATCGACACCGCGCGGAGCGAGCGTGCCCGCGCCGCCAGCGGGGCCAGGAAGCCCGCGGCGTCCTTGGTCCGCAGCATCCCCACCACGAGATGCAGCGGCCGCGGCGGCAGCCGGCCCAGCGCCTCGGCCAGCGCCGCGCCGGCCGCGGGATTATGCCCGCCGTCGAGCCAGACCTCCGCCGCACCGGCCGCCTCGGCCAGCG
This sequence comes from uncultured Alphaproteobacteria bacterium, assembly GCA_963750745.1. Lineage (GTDB taxonomy): Bacteria > Pseudomonadota > Alphaproteobacteria > Rhodobacterales > Rhodobacteraceae > Amaricoccus. The sequence goes on from CAVVSO010000033.1 coordinate 29,511, forward strand.
GCCCGCGCCGCAGCCGCTGCAGCCGCGCCGGCCACTCCGCCCGCGCCAGCGCCGCGGCGCAGGCGGGCTCATCGATCCCGAGCGCCCTGAGCGCCGCCAGCGCGATCCCGGCGTTCGCTACCTGGTGCGCCCCGAGGAGCGCCGGCAGCGGCAGGTCGATCAGCCCGCTGCCGTCGAGGAAAGCCAGCCGGCCGTGCTCCTCCCAGACCTGCCAGTCCTGGCCCTCGACCATCAGCGGCGCCACCATCCGCGCCGCCCGCGCCTCGATCACCGCGAGCGCCTCCGGCTCCTGCCGGCCGACGATCCCGAGGATGCCGTGCTTGAGGATGCCGGCCTTCTCGCCGGCGATCTCCGCCAGCGTCTCGCCGAGATACTGCTGGTGGTCGAGCGAGACCGGGGTGATCACCGTCATCCGCGGCCGGTCGATGACGTTGGTGGCGTCGAGCCGGCCGCCGAGCCCGACCTCGAGCAGCGCGAAGTCGGCCGGGGTCTCGGCCATCGCCAGGAAGGCCGCCGCGGTGGTGATCTCGAAGAAGGTGATGGGCGCCCCGGCGTTCGCCGCCTCGCAGCGCTCGAGCGTCTCGGCGAGCCCCTCTTCGGAGATCAGCGTGCCGGCGAGCCGGATGCGCTCGTTGAAATGCGCGAGGTGCGGCGAGGTATAGACGTGCACCCGGCGCCCGGCGGCCTCGAGCCCGGCGCGCAGCATCGCCACCACCGAGCCCTTGCCGTTGGTGCCGGCGACGTGGATCACCGGCGGCAGCCGCCGCTCGGGATGGTCGAGCGCCGCCAGCAGCCGCTCGATGCGGTCGAGCGACAGGTCGATCACCTTGGGATGCAGCGAGGTGAGGCGCTCGAGGATGCGCGCGCTCGGCGGCGTCATGAGGCGGGCGCCGGCGCCTCCTCGGCAGGCGCGGGCGCGGGCAGGTCGCCGTGCACAAAGGGCGGCTGGTTGGTCAGGAGCCGCAAGAGGGTCGCGATCTCCTCGCGCATGTCCTTGCGCGCCACCACCCGGTCGAGCATGCCGTGGTCGAGCAGGTACTCGGCGCGCTGGAAGCCTTCGGGCAGCGTCTCGCGGATGGTCTGCTCGATGACGCGGGGGCCGGCGAAGCAGATCAGCGCCCCGGGCTCGGCGATCTGCACGTCGCCGAGCATCGCGTAGCTCGCGGTGACGCCGCCGGTGGTCGGGTTGGTCAGCACCACGATGTAGGGCAGGCCCGCCTCCTTCAGCATCTCGACGGCGACGGTGGAGCGCGGCATCTGCATCAGGCTGAGGATGCCCTCCTGCATCCGCGCCCCGCCGGCGGCGGAGAAGAGCACCAGCGGGCACTTGCGCTTGATCGCCCGCTCGGCGCCGGCGACGATGGCGTTGCCGACGTACATCCCCATCGAGCCGCCCATGAAGGCGAAGTCCTGGCCGACGCAGACCGCCTTCAGCCGGCCGATCTCGCCTTCGGCGACCAGCATCGCCTCTTCCTCGCCGGTCTTGCGGCGGGCGTCGCGCAGCCGGTCGGTGTATTTCTTCTGGTCCTTGAAGCCGAGCGGGTCGGTGATCGGCTTCGGCACCGGGATCTCGACGAAGATCCCGCCGTCGAAGAGCGCGGTGAAGCGGTCGCGCGGGCTGATCGCCAGATGGTGGCCGCAGTTGGTGCAGACGTTGAGGTTGTCGGCGAGCTCGCGGTGGAACAGCATCGTGCCGCAGTTCTCGCACTTGACCCACAGGTTCTCCGGCACCTCCCGCCGCGAGAACAGCGAGTTGATCTTCGGCCGGACGTAGTTCGAGATCCAGTTCATGCGGGCCGGCTCCCTCGGCGATCGTCCGTCTAGATAGAACCGGCCCCCCGCGAATGCAATCGCCGGAGCCGGCGGCGGACGGCCAGCCAGGCCGCGTAGGCCGCGAGCGTGGTGGCGATGTCGGCAAGGAGCAAGAGGCGCTTCGGCGCGGCCAGCGCCGGATCGGGCGCCATCACGAAGAGGCTCAGATCCGCGAGCGGCGACGGCATCGAGATGAGCAGCAACGCCACGACGTTGTTGGCGAAATGCAGCCCGATCGCCGCAGAGAGGTTGCCGGTCCGCACCGTCACGTCGGCGAGGACGAGCCCCGTTACCGCCGCCGACAGGGCGCCGAGCCAGGCGTCGCGGCCGAGCTCCTCGGTGTTCCAGTGCATGAGGCCGAAGAGCGCCGCCGGAACCAGCCACCACACCGCGCGCGACCGGAACCGCGCTGCCAGCCCCTGCATCAGCCAGCCGCGGAACGCCAGCTCCTCCGCCGCGGTCTGCACCAGGAGCGCCGGCAGCGCCAGCGGCAGCCATGCCGCCCAGGCCACCACCGCCATCTGCCGCACCGGCGGCGCCAGCCAGAGGATCGGCAGCAGGCCCAGGGCGCTCACCCCGCCGATCGCGGCGACGGCGAGCCCGAACTCGCCAAGCCGGAACCCGTCCGGCCCGATCAGCGTGCGCAGACCGCGCCGTTGCAGCAGCCGTGCCGCGAGGGCGACCCCGAGGATCAGCCCGGCGAAGCTCGCGAGATAGAGCAGGAGCAGCCTCCGCACCGCCTCGACCGCGAAGAGCCGCGCGAGCGGGAAGATCAGCAGCGCCGCCGCCAGCCAGACCGCCGCCGCCAGCAGCGTGCCGGCGACCAGCCGCCAGGCCTCCGGCCACGCCTGCGCCGGCGCGACGAAGGCCTCGAACCGCGCCGTCCGCCCGGGCAGCAGGCGCATCGGTCAGGCGGGCCGCAGGCTCGCCGTCACGTAGTTCACCGACAGATCCCGATCCGAGATCCGCCAGTTCCAGCCGAGCGGGTCGAAGACGAAGCCCTTGCGGTCCACCGGCGTCAGCCCGGCGCCGCTGAGCAGCGCGAAAAGCTCGTCGGGGGTGATGAAGCGCCGCCAGTCGTGGGTGCCCCGCGGCAGCCAGCGCATCACCACCTCGGCGCCGACGATCGCCATCAGCCAGCTCTTGGCGTTGCGGTTGAGCGTCGAGCAGATCATCAGCCCGCCCGGCTTCAAGAGCGCGCGGCAGGCCGCGAGGTAGGCCGCGGGGTCGGGCACATGCTCGATCACCTCCATGTTCAGCACCACGTCGAATTGCTCGCCCGCCGCCACCAGGGCCTCCGCGGTGCCGTGGCGATAGTCGATCGCGAGCTCCGACTGCTCGGCATGCAGCCGCGCCACCGGGATGTTGCGCGCCGCCGCATCGACCCCCGTCACTTCGGCCCCGAGCCGCGCCATCGGCTCGGAGAGGAGCCCGCCGCCGCAGCCGATGTCGAGGAGCCGCAAGCCGGCGAACGGCCGCCGCGCCTTGGGATCCCGGCCGAACTCCGCCGCGATCTGGTCGACGACATAGCCGAGCCGGCAAGGGTTAAGCATATGCAGCGGCTTGAACTTCCCCTCCGGATCCCACCATTCGGCGGCCATCGCCTCGAAGCGGGCGATCTCCGCGGCGTCAACCGTGCCGGCGTTCTGCGTTGCACTCATTCTGCCAACCTGCGATGTTTCTGAGGTTCGTCGGGAAATGGTGCGCCCCCCATGAAGGAAAACCCGAGCCACACCGGCACCGGCCCCCGCAGCGGACTCTACCCCCCGATCGAGCCCTTCCGCCAGCAGGTGATGGAGATGCCTGGCGGGCACCGGGTCTATGTCGAGCAATGCGGCCGCCCCGACGGCGTGCCGGTCATCGTGCTGCACGGCGGCCCCGGCGGCGGCTGCTCGCCGGGCATGCGCCGCTTCTTCGACCCGACCCACTACCGGGTGATCCTGTTCGATCAGCGCGGCTGCGGCCGCTCCAGCCCCAACGCCTCGGTGGAGAACAACACCACCTGGGATCTGGTCGCCGACATCGAGCGCATCCGCCAGGAGCTCAAGATCGAGCGCTGGTCGGTGTTCGGCGGCTCCTGGGGCGCCTGCCTCGCGCTGATCTACGCCCAGACCCATCCCGACCGCGTCGAGGCGCTGGTGCTGCGCGGCGTCTTCACCATGACCCGGGCCGAGCTCGGCTGGTTCTACGGCGGCGGCGCCGGCGGCTTCTGGCCGGAGCCGTGGAAGGCCTTCTCGCAGATGATCCCCGAGGCCGAGCGCCACGATCTGATCGGCGCCTACCACAAGCGGCTGTTCGGCCCCGACCAGGCCGAGCAGACCCGCTTCGCCCGCGCCTGGGCCGGCTGGGAGAGTGCCCTCGCCGTGCTCGACCCCGGCGAGGCGCGCGGCTATCCCTCCTCGGCCTATTCGCTCGCCTTCGCCCGGCTGGAGAACCACTATTTCACCCACGGCGGCTTTCTCGACGGCGACGGTCACGTGATGCGGCACATGCGCGCAGATCGCCGGGATCCCCGGGCACATCGTCCAGGGCCGCTACGACATGATCTGTCCGCCGCATACCGCCCACGCCCTGCACCAGGCCTGGCCCGGCTCGACGCTCAGGATGGTCACCACCGCCGGCCACGCGCTGTCGGAGCCGGGGATCAGCGCCGAGCTTGTCAGCATCATGGACGCGCTCCGCGCGCGTAAACTCTGGTTGACGGGGCGGGGCAAGTCGCGGATCTTGCTCGGAAAACCGGCGGGAGTGATCGTGCGGGGAGGCATGCACAACGCATGCACATCGTATGCACAATCCATGCACCAAATCCGTGCCGGCGCCGGCGGCCGCCGCAGGGACGCCTACGGCACAATTCCGGCAGTCGACGGTCGAAACGAGAGGGACGCGCGTCGTCTTCCCAAGTCGCTCCGCGGTTAATCATCGTTACCCGAAGGTCGTCGCGACCGTGCTTCGTAAATTCCAAACCAAGTGCGACACCTGCTATATCTGGTGTCGCCATGGGACAGCACTACAGCCACTGGACGCTCGATGAGCGTTGCCGCCTATGCGGCCTTCTGGAGATGGGTCTGGGCCTCGATGAGATCGCCCGCCGCCTGAACCGACACCGGTCGACGGTCTACCGCGAGATCAGGCGCAACCGCTGCGTCGTGGGCGGCTACCGACCGCAGGGTGCCGACAACCGCGCCCGGGCGCGCAAGCAGCGGGGCTCGCGGATCGGGCGCTCCACCCCGCTCAGGACCCGCGTGGAGACCGGCCTTGCCATGGGATGGTCTCCCGAGCAGATCGTGGGAAGGATGGAGCGCGAAGCAGCCGAGCACAGGATCGGCGTCGAGTCCATCTACCGCTACGTCTGGAGCCTCGAGGGACGCAAGGCGGGGCTGCCTGGCCTGCTCCGCCAGCGCAAGCGGCGGCGGGGCCGGGGCCGGCGGCGCGGGTCGCGGCTGCCGATCCCGAACCGGGTTCCGATCCAGGCGCGGCCGGAAAATGCCAATCTTCGCAGCGAGATCGGACACTGGGAGGGGCGACGTGATGCACTTCCGCAAGGGCGGCCAGGCGCTGCTCACCCTGGAGGATCGTGCGAGCCGGCTGACGCTCGCCCGGCGTCTTCGCGGCATGGGAGCCGGCGATTGCGCCCGCGCCATCGTCGCCGAGCTCCTGCCCTTGCCGCCGCCGGCGCGCCGCACGCTCACCTGCGACAACGGCGGCGAGTTCGCCCACCACGAGCACGTCACGCTCTGGACCGAGATCGCGGCCTACTTCTGCGATCCGGGCTGTCCCGGCCAGCGCGGCTCGATCGAGAACACCCACGGCCGCATGCGCAGGCGCCTGCCGCGCCGCACCAACCTCGCGGAGGTCACTGATGCCGACATCGCCCGGCTGGTTCGCAGCCTCAACACCACCCCGCGCAAATGCCTCGACTGGAGCACGCCTCTCGAGGCATTCTCCCGCGGGCTCGCGGACGAGCTTCGCCGCAACTTCACTGTCGCACTTGGAACGTGAATCTCAGGCTTCGGCTTCTTGACCAAGACCGGCGTCGCCGATGCTTCGAACTTTCAGGCATGGCCATCGCGGCCGCGGATCATTTCGGTCTCGACCTGCCCGGACGCGACCGAAGTCCCCAGGTGGCGTTGTTCCGAGCTTGCATTCGATTTAACCAAGCCCAATCGGCCTTCTCGAGGATGTCGCCA
>CAVVSO010000034.1:0-42393 GCA_963750745.1 uncultured Alphaproteobacteria bacterium
AACAACCTGTCGGTAGTCATCGTACCAAAAAGATACAGCAAGCTCAGTCTGTTATAGTTCTACCGCGCCGGCTAACGGGCTCGTATCAGTGATGTGTCCGCCGGTGGCGATCCGAATCGGGCGGGCGCGAGCCACGGAGCGCCGCCCGCGAAAGCCGATGGCTGCTTGTGCTGTGAGAATATCAAGCCGCTTGCCTCGTTCCTTACGGCGTTCCTAATGACATTCAGCGTCTTGGCGGGATCGGCGCGTTGACGCGCATTTTTTGCGAATGGCCGAGCCGACGGTGCCCCCGCCTGATGCCATCATCACCGTCGCCGATGGTATCAAGGCACTCACAACTGTGGCGGCTGCGGGTCTAGGAGCATGGGTCGCAGCGCAGGTCGCCCTCAACCGGTGGCGGGCGGAGATGACTGGCCGACAACGGGCCGAGCTAGCGGAGGATACGCTCGCCGATCTCTACCGACTGAGCAGCGCTCTGGAGATGGCCGCGCTGCGCCTTCTTTCGGGAAGGCGACAAGCATGAAGGTTCGCGAACGATTTACGGAAGAATTGGTGGCAGCGCTTTTGGCGGTCCATGTTCTGTCCTCGGATCACATCAAGGAATGGCACCAGAGCTTCCAGATCGAAGACGGTATTCCGTCGCCTGATGGCGGCGCGGCAGGTGACCTCCATCTTTTCGATCGCCATCAGCCGGTGTCCCTCCTCGCGATCGCCTGACTTGCTAGCCTCAGCAAGGCCAAGGTCGGCTAGGATCGGGCTGAGGAAGATCGTGGGCGGTGGGTGGTGGCAGCGACGGCGGAAATAGCAGGCGACGCAGGAGTAAATATCATGCCCGTGGGCGGGCTCATCGCCGCCGCCCTTCGCTCGTTCGCTTCGCCAGCCGTGGCTCAGACCTTTAGCGCCGCGCCTTTCCCCATCGCGCGGGGAGCCCGCAGGTGCCTAAGCCTCGGCGTCTCCAGCGGGTTGCGAGGGGCTAACGCTCGAACAATGCGACCTCGCTGCGCAGCGCTCCATGGCGAAGGCGGCTTGGTACAGCGTCGGCATCGGGTTGCTCGCGGTGGTCGGGAGGGTCGCAACCATCTGGGTCGCTTGGAAAGACATTTTGATGCAGGGCCGCGCGCTGGAGGAGCAGTTCCGGGCGTGGTTGGCGCTGGAAGGGAGCGCGGCCGCTCGTCTAGAAATGGCGTCGCTGAGCAACCAGCTTTGGCCTTCTTCCTACGGTCGAGCGGCATGAAACGCTCCTTGCCGAATAGGGAAGAATGAGCATGATGACCTGCGATCGACTTCGAAACAAACGTGACAACACGCTTAGCTCGTCAAATGGGGTGGAACCACTTCCCGCCTGATGGGAATGAAGCACCATTGTTTAGGGGGGATAATGACCGACTTCGCTGGCGTGCTCTCTAACTTTGGAGAAATTGACACGTACTTTTCGCAGATTGTAGCAGGTCGCCGGTACTATGTCGAACTGGAAGGAGCAGATTTTGGGGGGGACGCTGGGAGATCCCGCAGTCAGCGTTTTTCCGGCGGAAGTTTCGTTGTTGAGGACGACGATGGGGGGATTGGTCTGAATTCTCGTGCGGTGTTTCGTGCCGTAACTAGCGGACAATATGTTTTTTCTGTTTCAGATTTCGACGGCGGGACTGGAAGCTACGTATTGCGCGTCAACGAGGACGACTTTCGCAGTAGCGCGGAGGGAAACGGCACGGCGGGTTTTGTTGGCAACCGGCTTCCTGCGCAACTGGGCGAGATCAACTACAGCGGCGACAGAGACGGGTTCTCAACACAGCTGATCGCTGGTCTGGCATACAGGATCACCGAGCGCGGCTCCCAAACGCTGGGTGCTCCACAGGTTAGCCTCGTGGATCAAAATGACACCCTTGTGGCCTCGGACTCTACTTCGGGCGGTTCCTCCCTCTCATCGTTCGACTACGTCCCGAGCTCCACAGGAACTTATTTCGTGCAGGCCGGTGCGGTAGCTGACGGGATAGGAACTTATTCTGTTAGCGTTGGCGTTGGCAGAGGCACGAATAGCTCCGAGCGAATTGATGGCACGACATCATCTGACAACGTTTAGGCCTTAGGTGGGAACGACTTGATACTCGGGGACCGTGGCCTCGACCGACTGTCCGGGGGGAACGGGAGTGACGACATCGATGGCGGATTCGGTGGAGACTTGATGGCGGGCGGTCTTGGTAACGACCATTACTTCTCCGACAATCCGAACGACTCGATTGTCGAGGGGAGAACGAAGGCGTCGACACCATGTTCATCTCGGTCTCCCGTTCGTTGGAGGCCAATGTTGAAAATCTCTCCTTGATCGGAAGCAGGGCGGCTTGGGCCTTCGGGAACCAGCTCGCGAACTTCATTCGCGGTAACGACGTGTCGAATGCCTTGGTTGGCGGGGCAGGAGATGATTGGATTTCCGGCGGGCTCGGGAATGATCGGATTACTGGCGGCGAGGGAATAGATCACCTCGTCGGCAATGGAGGCTCCGATATGTTCTTCTTTACTGACGCCACCGGGCGAGACGTTGTTCATGGGTTTGAAACGGGCAGAGATAGATTGAACTTGGCCGCAATTGACGCGAACATAAATTTGCTTGGGGATCAGGCGTTTACTCTAATCGGAGATGAGAGATTTTCCGGGAGGTCTGGCGAACTGCGATATGATGGCAGCAATTTGACGGGTGACGTCAACGGAGACGCGGCAGCCGATTTCACGGTGGTTATAGCGAATGACGTTCCGCTAACGACCTCCGACCTGATCCTTTAACTTCCATCGATCTGTTTGGGGCGCTGAAAACGCGAGTCAAGTATGATGGATGAAACATCTTCTGACCTGAGGTTGCACGACACACCGGATGCTAGGCGCTGCTGGAGGGGCTGTTCCCTTCAGGTGGTCCAGGCGTACGATTGGCAGCGGAATTGAAATCCTCGGGCGCCGGGAAGATGTCGCGCCCGAGCTCGCCGCCGCGCGGATCGAAGCGGCCGAGGAGCGCGTCGAGGTCATCGGCGTCTTGCGGGCCGATCCGCGACAGGATCGCGCTCCACTGCTTCGGGTCCATAGGCCAGCTCCTCGATCAGGCCGCGGCGCGAGCCGTGCCGGGTTCCGGCAGCGCGGCCGCCGCGAGCCGGGCGCGCAACGCCTCGGCCTCGCCGTCGTCGAGATAGCCGCACGATCAGCCGCTCGAGCGTCATCAGCTCGTGCGGCTCCACCATCGCCGCGAGGCCGCGGTCGCAGGCGGCGCGCGCGCGGGCGCGCTGGTCGTCCATGAAGCGCGCCGGTCTGCGGCACGAAGATCGCCGGCGACCCGGTTGTAGAGCGCCTCGTGGAAGGAGTTGTAGCCGGCGGCGGTGACGGCGAGGTCGGCGGCGGCGGCGAGCACCGGCGGCGTGCTGGGTGCGCACGACCCGGGTGTTGCGCCAGCCGAACCAGCCGGGCTCCAGCGTCGCGTTCGGCCAGACGAGCACGAGGTGCAGCGTGTCGGACCGGCGCTCGAAGAGGCCGCAGAGCGCCTGGATCTGCGCGCCGCGGTCCGCGGCGACGCCGCCGCCGAGGAGCGAGACCGCCAGCCGGTCGAAGCTCCGGCCGTAGCGCTCGGCGAGGCCGGCGCGCAGGCTCGCCGCGGGCGCGGGCGGCAGGCGTCACCGTCTGCACGATCGGGCCGACCGGGATGCAGGTGGTCGCCGCGGGAATAGGCGGCGTTCAGCTCCTCGAAGGCCTCGCTCGGCACGATCACCCGCGTCGAAGGCCTTCTCGCGGTCGAGGGCGACGGAGTTGTCCTGGCTGCCCTGCCACAGGCCGCGGCGGATCCAGACGCCGCCGACGCTCGCCTTCGAGCACGGTGCGATAGACCGAGTCGAAGACGTAGCCGCCGTCGAAGACCAGCGTCGCGCGCCCCGGCGGCAGAGCGCGCGGAGCCGCAGGTAGTTGGCGAGGTCGTGCTCGTGGCTCTGGGCGTGGAGCGGCGAGCGGCCGATGAGCGGCATCACGTCGAAGCCGTGGGACTTGACCAGCCGCATGCAGCTCGGGAAGGCGGCGAAGACCGGCGCGCGGCCGGCCCGGGTCGAGCGCGCCGGCGATCAGCGCGCAGCGCTGGGCATGGCCGAGCCCGACGCCGTTCGTCGGCATGAAGACGATGCCGCCGGCGGCCGGGCCGGCGGCGCCGGCCGGCGCGGCGCCGGCGGGGCCGCCGCCTCGGCGCCGAGGACGGCGCAGCACCGGCTCCGGCCGCGGCCTCGGCGGCGGCGCGGCTTCGCGCGCACGTGCTCGGCGATCCGGCCGAGGTTCGGGCAGGATCTCGGCGTCGAGGAAGCCGTCGAGCCCGAGGAGGCCGGGCGGCGCGGCGATGAAGGCGTCGCTCTCGTTGCGCGAGCCGGTGGCCGGCGCTGCCGTCGAGGAGCGGCGTCCCGGCGACGAGCAGGTTCGCCGACCAGCGTCTGCAGCCGGTAGCTGCCGGCCGATGCCGCCGAAGAACGACGCACGACGTCGGTGCGCTCGGCGAGGGCGAGCGGCAGGACCTCGCCGTAGTGGAAGAACGGGATGTCGCGGCCGTGCGCGGCGATCCAGTCCTGCTTGCTCTGGCTGTCGGTGACGACCGTCGAGCCGGAAGCTGCGGCGCGGCGCGAGCGCCGAGGAGCGCCGCGGCCTGCAGCGGGTCCTTCGAGGTCCGGCCCGACGAGCAGGAGCCGCGGCGGCGCGTCGCCGCCGGCTGCCAGGGCGCGGGCGCGCGCCGGGGCACGCCGAAGGCCGGGGCCGGGCCGCGGGCGTCGGGGTCGGCCGGGCGTAGGTCGAAGAGCTCGGGCTCGCGGCCGAAGACGTAGGCGAGCCGCGCCCGCACCCCGAGCGCGGTCTGCGTGCGCGGCGAAGCGGCCGAAGGCGCGGACCGTCAGCTCGACGCCGTCGGCGAGGCGGCGCAGGCGCACCAGCGCCGTCGTCGGTCAGCCGGTCGGCGGCGAGCAGCACGAGCGCCGTCGCCCGGGCCGCAGCCCGCCGTCGGCGAGGTGCGGGGCGAGGTCGAACTGCAGGTTGCGGCCCGGGCTTCTCCGGGCACCGACCCGACCGCGATCCGGGCCGGCACGCCGAGCGCCGCGAGCTGGCTGGCGAAGATCGCGAGATCCTCGGCGTCGCCGCGGCCGCCGCCCGCGGTCTCACAGAAGAGCATGCGCGGCGACTTCCGGCTCGAGGAGCGCGCAGGAGCCGCGCGACCACCGGCTCCGGCCGGTAGGCGGCGAGGTCGGCCTGGGCGCGGCGCACCGCCGCGGCGTAGCGGCGCGGGCTCGGCGACATGCGCGGCGACGATGCGCGTCGATCGCCGTCGCCGTCGTCGGCGATGACGCCGGGGCCGAAGGGCTCCGCCGTCGCCGGGTCGGTGATGACGAGCTTGCCGGCGGCGATCGCCTCGGCGATCGCCCGGCCGAAGCTCTCGCGCCAGAGCGGATGGGTGAAGTAGACGAAGAAGTCGATGCCGGCGAGGAAGTCGGGCACCGGCATCGCCCCGAAGCGCAGCAGCTGCCAGTGCCGCGGCATGCTCTCGCGCGTCGAGCAGCAGGGTGTCGGCGCCGAGGATCGCGCAGCGCTCGGCGTGGGCCGGGAACTGGGCGCGCAGCGCGGCGAGCGGCGGGAACTTCTCGAAGCCCGGGCCGCGAGTGGCGGCCGCGGCGGTCGCGCGGCGCCGGCGTCGGCGCGAGGAAGGGCTGGTCGCAGATGTTCGGCCAGTCGTCCGCGGCGAGGCGCCAGCCGCAGCTCCGGGTGCCGCGCCGAGCCAGGCGGCGACGCTGCGCGCGGTTGGCCGGCCGAGACCGGCGCGAGCAGCCGCTCGCCGCCGGCGATGCGCGCGGCGATGAGGCCGAGGCAGTGGCCGACGTCGAAGCCCTCGCGTCCGCCGGGGCGCAGGAAGTTCTCGTGGGTGACGACGATGGTGCGGGCGGCGCTGAGCCGCGGCCCGAGCCGGTCGTCGAACCTCAGGCAGGTCGGGTTGTGCAGGACGATGGTGTCGGCGCGCACCACCGGCGGCTCGCGGCAGGAGCGGCAGGCCGAGCTCCTCCAGGGCGCGCGGCGATCGCCGGGTTGGACCGGGCGGTCGCGGAACATCGCCGTCGCGAGGCGCGACGACCGCGAGGTCGCACGTGCGGCGCGAGCGCGCGGATCTCCGCGGCCACGGCGCTGCCGGTGCCGCCGGGAAAGCGCGGGTCGACGAGGAGCGCCACCCTTCGCCGCACCCGGGTCTCCGCGGGCCGGACGGACGACGCGGCGGGATCGCGCGGCGGCGGCATCAGTAGGCAGACGGGCCGGACTGCGGCGGCGAGTAGCTGTTGTCAGATAGGGAGCGAGTTGCACCTGGTTGACGCCGTCGGAGAGATCGGGCTCGAAGCGGAAGAACTGGTCCGCCGCCAAGGACTCGACCATGAAACGCCTGAGCAGGTTGGCGAGCGTCGTGTTGCCCTCCATCAGCTCCGGGTAGCGGTAGAGAAAGTCGCGCAGGCCCCGCACGTCATTGGCTTCGGGATAGCGGGCGATGTCAGCGAGCTTCTCCGAGTTCGGCTGGGCCGCCGCGGCCGAGCCCGGTTGCGCGGCGAGGATCATCGCCGTCACCAATACCAGTACCATGCGTCGCATACGCCTCCCGCCGTTCCTGGGCGCCGCGCGGCACACGCCCTTCTCGTCCCTGGTCGTCCCGGGGGCTGGAGTATAGCGTTCGGGGCGCGGCAGGGAAGTGCCCGCGTTCAAACGAACATGCTGCGCCGATGATTCTCGTCAGTGAGCGCAGGTCTGGGCGGCCGGCAGTGAATGCCGTCGGTCTCTTTCCCGAGGGATATATTCCTGGTAAGTGATGCGAACGCCCTCGCGCGGGAAGGCGCTCGTAATGCGCCGCGACCATTGGGAAGGTTGCCGGGCTTGTCGGGGCGCCTGCCGAAGCTACGCGGGCGACCAGCGCGATGCCCGTCAGGACTAGTCGGTGCCTCATCTCTGGGGTCCAAGAGCCTGTCCGGAAGCGGCTAAGGGGTTGAGCGACCGCCGTCGGCCTGATTCACCGTTAAATCTGGCAAGAGACGACGGAGGATCGGATGGCGTGGACGGCGGCCACTCGGGGCGACGATGTACGCCGCGCGGGAGCTATGCAAGCGACGCAAGCGACGTGACCGATCGGGAATGGGGGCTGATCGCGCCATCGTTGCCCGCGGCCCGACTGGGCGGGCGTCCGCGGTCGACCTGCCTGAAGCGGGTGGTGAACGCGATTTTCTACCTGCTTCCAACCGGCTGCCAGTGGCGGATTCTGCCGCGGGACTTCCCGCCGCGCAGCACGGTCTACGGCTACTTCCGGGCGTGGATCGTCGCCGGCGTCTGGGCACAGGTCCACGACGTACTCTACCGCCGGAGCCGGGAGTTGGAGGGCCGCGAGGAGAGCGTCCCGCATCCGCCCCTGGAAGCTTTCGGCGAAGGCGTTCTGGGTCGGCTTGCCCGGCCCGATGTAGCGCCAGTCAGAGGAACTCCTTCGACCAGCTGTCGTCCAAGCTCTGCGCGATCCCCTCGCGCCGGCAGTGCTCGGCGATGCTGTCCTCGCCACGCAACCCCGGACAGCACGATGCCGATCTTCTCCTCGGCCGAATGCTGCTTCCGGGTAGAACGCCGAATGTCCTTCACCACCTTCTCGGCGGCGGCTCTCTGCGTCACGGGTTTTCTGGCTCTCCTTCTTGTGCGAGGCACCGACATCCTGATCAACTCAGTCGACCCAGGTTGGGTGCGAACTCGCAGCGCCAATGCCACCCGAAGCGTTGAAGAGGGCGTCGCTACAACTGTATGGCTTGCCACTCTTCCAGTTGGTGGGCCATCCGGCCAATTCTTTCGTGACAAGCAACCGCTCCCTTGGTGACGCCGGCGGCTGCAATATTCCTTCGACCGGGCGGTCTCGGCGGGACCCCGAGGAGGCCGTCGTCGGTTGATCCGAGCTGGTCGTGACCTTTATGGCCCATGTGTGCTAAAAGAGCCGCCTCTAGGCTTCGGGGAGCCGACCATGCTGTCGTACGAGGCGATGCTCGAAGATGTGGGACCGCGGCGCTATGCGGCTCGCTTTCTGCTCAGCCGTGACCTGTCAAGCGCTATCCCGGCGTCTAAAGTAGATGATATTAGACGTGCTCTAGCGGAGGTGGCCGATGGCCCTCGGTGCTAAAACCGGCGGGCGTCAGAAGGGCACGCCCAACAAGGTGACAGCCGTTTTGAAGGATGCGATCCTGCAGTCAGCTGAAAGCGCGCATCCAGAAGGGATGGCCGCTTACCTTCAGCTGCAGGCCAATAAAAATCCGGCGGCGTTTCTGACCCTGCTCGGCAAGGTGCTGCCGCTGACCGTGGGCGGCGACCCAGAGAACCCGGTGCACATCACGATGCCAATGGTGATAGGTCTTGTTGGACGCACTGACCCTCACGAAACCTGACGTATTCGTCCAGATACCGCCAAAGCTCGTCCCGGTCTTCCAGGGCGAGACCGCAATCGGGGCGCCTATGGCGGTCGAGGCAGCGGCAAGACAAAGACCTTCGCCAAGATGTCTGCCATCTGGGGCTATGTCGCCGGCATGGCTGGACGCGAAGGTCTCATCCTTTGCGGTCGCGAGCTGATGAACAGCCTGGACGACAGCAGGAGCTATGGCTAAATCTGGGTGACGCGGCCTGATCAGGCGGCGCGGTTTGCTGCATCGCCGACGGCGACACCGTCGGTGAACTTCTGGCTCTTATGCGCCCTGTCCGGGGCGGCCGCGGGCCTGCTCTACGGGAGCCGGGTACGTGCGGCCGCAGGCTCCGCTTCGCCTCGGCCCCGGCTTCCGGCGGCTCGCCGTGCCAAGCCTCGAGGGCCGCGCTTCGCCCAAGTCTGGGCGGCCTTGTGGAGCGCTTTCGTACTGCCACTCAGGGGGCCAAGGCAACTCGTGGGTGTCGGCAGAAGCGAACAAGGAGCTGCAGCCGGACGAACTCGAGAAAGCGATCGGCGATGACACTATCGCTGAACTCTCTCAGAGGACCGGTTTATCGCGCGCTGAGCTGTGAAGCGTCTCACCGCGGCCCTTCCTGAGACGGTGAACCGCCTCACGCCAGACGGCCGATTGCCTTCCGAAACTGAGGCGCAACGGTTGATCTGAGCCGTCCGAATGGCGCGCTCCGACGCGGACGCTGGGGTGGCGAACCATTTGCGACGGGAAGCGGCGGAGCTATTCATGTGTCCGACCGATGTTTCTTAGACCGAAAAGTCGGCACCAGTGTAGGCCATTGCGCGCACGCTGCCATCCTGGATGGCGACTTCGAACTCCACGGCAGTGTCGCCGTCTGTTCCGGATGAGAGGGCGTAAACTCACAAACCAAGTGCGCCACCGGCTATGTCCGGGATCGCCATGGGACAAAGATACAGCCACGTCAGTCTTGAGGAGAGATGCCGCTTGCGCGGCATGATGGAGATGAGCCTGAGCATCAGCGAGATCGCCAGGCGCATGGGTCGCCATCGGAGCACGATCCGGCGCGAGCTCGAGCGCAACCGGTGCGTCGACGGCTACGGACCTGCCAGCGCCGCGCGCCGCGCCTGGGCGCGTAAGCTTCGCGGCTCAAAGGTCGCGCGCTCCGCCCGCCTGCGTGCCCACGTCGAGGACCGCCTTGCCTTGGGGTGGTCCCCGGAGCAGATCGCGGGGCGGATGGAGCTCGAAGGATCGGATCACGCGATCAGCGCGGAGTCCATCTACCGCCATGCCTACAGCCCGGCCGGTCGGCGCGCCGGGCTGCCGCGGCTCTTGGCGCAACGCAAGCCGAAACGCGGCCGTCGGCGACGAAACGGGCGGCGCGAGCCGGCCATCCCCAACCGCACGCCGATCCATCAGCGGCCGACAAAAGCCCATCTTCGCAGCCAGTTCGGCCATTGGGAGGGCGACCTAATGCATTTCCGCCGCCAGCGCGACATCCTGCTGACGCTGCAGGAGAGGCGCTCCCGGCTGACCCTGGCCCGGCGGCTTCTCAGCAAAGACGCCGACCTGGCCGCCAGCGCCATCGTTGGGGAGCTGCGCTGGCTCCCAGCCAGGGCGCGGCGCACGGTCACCCACGACAACGGCGGCGAGTTCGCGCGGCATGAAGCCGTCACTTCCGCCATCGGCCTGCACGCCTACTTCTGCGACCCGCACAGCCCTTGGCAGCGCGGCTCGATCGAGAACGCCAACGGCCGGCTCCGACGAGACCTTCCCCGCAAGACCAGCCTCGCAGGATATACCGACGCCGACATCGACGACGTCATCTGGAACCTCAACGGAACACCTCGAAAGTGCCTCGGATACCGCACCCCCATCGAGGCATTCGCTGCCAACCTCGGTGTCGCACTTGAAATGTGAATCCAGCGGGTCAGTGTGCCGGAGTGCTCCGCCCAAAGTCGGCCCGCCGCGTGGGAGGGTGCCGAAGACGAAATGCTGCGTTCCCCAGCCACCGTGTTCGCGTCTATCTCGTTAGGTCGAACCGATCGACGACTAGGCCGCCGCCAGGCCGTTCGAAAGCCACCGCACCGTCGCCAGCTTGCACAATGTCACGTGAGGTGGGATTGGAGCCGGCAGTCGACAGGAATTGAAAGACATCGTTCCCGAAGCCCCCGATAAAGCTGTCGTTGCCGGTGCCGGCGATGAGCACGTCCTCGCCCGGGCCGCCGTTCAGCAAGTTGCCCGTTCCACCGTTGACTTGCAGCCGGTCGTTGCCGTTCTGCCCGAACAGCCGGTTGGCACCTAGCGTGCCGGCCTGGATAGTCGCAACGAGGTTGTCGTTTCCTTCGCCGGCAAGCAGGATGTTCTGGG
Organism: uncultured Alphaproteobacteria bacterium; assembly: GCA_963750745.1. GTDB lineage: Bacteria > Pseudomonadota > Alphaproteobacteria > Rhodobacterales > Rhodobacteraceae > Amaricoccus. The sequence continues at coordinate 10,809 of CAVVSO010000034.1, forward strand.
CGGAATCCCCGTATCCATGGTCTTGGACCAACGCGGAGGCTTGGAGCGTGTCGTTACCTGCGCCTCCGGTCAGTCGATTGGTCATGACGGTGGGTTCGTCTTCCCAACCACCAGCAGCAGTCACTCGGCCGAACGCGGAAAGGAAGTCGTCGCCATCACCTCCATCCAGTATGTTAGAGCCGTCGGAGGTGAGTTCATTTTCTTCCAAAAGCGTCGCCAAAATCACGTCGTTGCCAATGCCGCCGTACAGTTCATTGTACCCCCAAGTCTTGGCCTCTATCCTGTCGCTCCCAGCGTCGCCTTTTATGATATTCTCACCCCACGACCAATAGTAATCTTCAATTCCCTGAGCAGTTGCCTAAATCGTATCATCACCAATGCCGCCAGATATATTGTTCAGGGCGATTGGCGAAGTAACGCCTTCCCAATCGCCGGCAACAGCCTCTGCAAAAATGGTGTCGTTCCCAGCTTCTCCCAGCACGTTGTTAACGACTTCGAAGAAGCCGCCGCTTGTGTGGATGTCGACCTGATCGTCTCCTTCTCCAGCACGAATAGTCTGCTCCATGGTGGAATACTTAGTATAACCGTTAAGATATTCATCCACCCGTATAAAATCGTCCCCAATACCACCCCAAATCGAGCTGAGTAAATAGGACCAGTCGGCGCTTGTTATAGTTGCCGTGATATTATCGATACCATCGCCACCCGTCAGGTTCAGGCGCGTAGTTACCTCGGTATTCTTCGTTAGCTAGCATCTCCCCAGTAGATGGGTGCCCTAAGCGAGTCATTTCCAAGGCCGCCGGCCTGTGTGAGAATGACCGTGGGTGTTCCAGCTCCCCCGCTGCCGCCCGCGATGATGGGCGCGTTCACAAGATCAAAGTTCGACACAACTGATCGTTGTCGTCACCACCGTCTAGGTACGTGTCGTTGTATCCGTAGCTGGTGAGAACGTCCCGACCTCCGAGACCGTAAACAAGATCGCCATCGAAGCGAGCCGATAGCGAATCCGCACCCGGTGTGCCATTGAGTGCCACTGATTAATCCCTTACCTCGATCGAACCAGTTCGTGAAGGCAGCTGCGCGTTGACATACTGGAACATCGCTAGTAAGCGTCGGTCGCCTTGCGGCCTGCCGCCTTTTAGGAAATTCCGCCCCGTTACATAGCAGCACAGCCAGTGCGCCGCTTACTCAATGACGCCATTTGCTTGCTCAGAGACGCCATTTGCTTGCTCAATGACGCCACCGACCGAGGGGGCGACGCAAAGGCGGCCTGTCATGAACCCCGTGCTGGCGTGAAGCTTTCGGACCCGGACGGTGAGAGCGCCGCGATTAGGTTACCTGTGCAGGTCCGCCGGTGCGACCGGTGGCCTGCCATCAGTCCCCCTGCGGTCTGCGCGAGAGCGGCGGCTCGAACAGCTGCGCGCTGCCGAACCGCGTCACCTTGCCGGTCCGCTGAAACTCCGCCTGGTGCGCCAGCGCTTCGGCCTCCTTCGCCTTCTCGTAACCGTACGGGTCGCGCCGCACGAAAGCGAGACGTTCGGTCACGTCCATGTCGGCGAAGGGTGCGCGTTGCCAGCTTCGGACGGCGCCGCCGATGGCCGGGCGCTTGTGGGTGTGCCGTCGGTTCTGGGCTGCGCAGAGCCCAGGCTGCGCATCGATCGGGCGCGCCGGCGATACGTCGCGTTGGCAAATCTGCCATCTCTATGTAGACTGCTCGCGCTTCGTGTAGTGGTTTTCTTCTCTCGCCTTTTGTTCTTCATGCTTCATCGAGGCCCACTCGTGCCGAATTGACCATGGTCATGACGGGTCCGACGCGCCAGAGCACGATGCGGCGGAATAGGTCCTTGAGCGCCGGCCAACCGCCGATGACCGGGAGCAGGATCAGGCGGCGAGGAGCGGCCCCATTGGCAGGATCGGCGCACCGACGTTCTCGGGGTCGAGACGATACCAAACCCAGGCCCACCAGGAGAGCGTGTAGGCGAGGATCACGAAGGCGGCGACCTGGTTGCGCCGGATCAACCCGACCAGCCCACCGCCTGCGCTGATTTCCTTTGTCGCCATGACCCTCCCCCTATGCCCGCGCTTCGCGCGCCGCGTTTCTCAGTTTCTGGATCAGGACGGCGTCGGCGGCGAGAAGGCCACAGATCATCAGCATGCCGCTCTCTCCGCCGATATATTCGAGCACCGGCGCGGATTTCGTCTGCGAGACCTCCATCGAGACCCCCCAGGCGACATTTACAGCCGCATGGGCGCCGGCGACCGGCCAGATGCTGCCGGTCGTGACCCGCAGATAGCCATAGAAGACGCCGGCGAGCGTCAGGGTGACGAGGAACAGCGGCGCGACGATCCGGGGATCGCCGCCCGCGTGATAGAGGTCGGTCGTCAGCAGCAACGGCAGGTGCCAGAGGCCGTGCAGGAAGCCGACGATCAGCATCGCGGCAACCAGGCCGAAGCCGCGCATGTGCGGCAGCATGTAGCCGCGCCAGCCGATCTCCTCGCAGAGCGCGAAGAGAGTGCCGGCTATGAACCCGGCGAGCAGGTTCACCGCGACACCCGCGCCGGAGCCCGCGATCGCCGGGGCGGCCAGCGTTGTCAGGCCGAGCGCCGCGAGACTGGCGAGTCCGGCTGCAAAGATCAGCGCCGGGCCGAACAGCGCCAGCGGCCAGCCCGGAGCCCAAACGCGGTCAGGCCGAGGCCGGCGAGGCTGGCGCGGAGCCCTCCTTCGGGTGCGACGAAGACCAGCATGATCGCCGCGGCGACGGCCGGTGTCGCCATGGTGATAACAAGGCTCGCATGGCCAAGCGCCGGGGCGAGCAGTCGGACGACGAGGGCGAGGCCGAGCGCGATCGCGTAGAACTGAAAGGCGTTGCGTGCGCCCCGGTTCGACCCGGCGGTGGTGACGGCGTCTCGCACGACAGTCCTGGGCGGGGCGGCCGGCGTCGGCGCCGACGTTGCGTATCCGCAGCCTGGAACCTATCACTAAAGTGCCGTCGTGCGAGCGTCGCGAGCGGCGAGCCTTTGGCGGCTTGCGCGTTTGCGGCCGGGTCGGCGGGCGGGTCGAAAGGGGGCGCGTCGTAGCCGCGACCTGGAGCTGCCCGACCTGCCGGAGGGACATCGCCACCGCCTTCTGTCCGAGCTGCGGGGAGACTGCGGTTGACCGGCGCGACCTGACCTTGCGCGGGCTGGCGCGGCAGGCGTTCGAGACCTTCGTCGCGGTCGACGGCAAGCTGATGCGCAGCTTCCGCCTATTGTTGCTGCGCCCCGGGGCGCTGTCGCTCGCCTATGTGCGCGGCCAGCAGGTAGCCTTCACCGGCCCGTTCCGGGTGTTCTATTCGCCAACATGCTGTTCTTCGTTGCGGAGTCGCTGACGGATGCGAGCGTTGTCGGAACCAGCCTGCAATCGCATCTCCACGAGCAGGATTGGAGCGGGATCGCACACGATGATCCTCGGTCTACCGGTTCGCGATCTTCCTGATCACGCTCTACACCACGGCCTGACCCGGGCGTTGACCCGGATGCACATTGACCGCTTTGCCCATCCGTGACCGAACTGACAGCGCAGTGGCGAAGGTCCGCTGTCCGCCCTTCGCGCACGCCAGTGCCGGAGTTTCGGACGGCAGCTCGTGGCGCATTGCTGACCTCGTATCGACGGGATGCCAGTGAAGACGCGAAGTTCGTTTCCGTCACGGTTTCAGAGGTCAGTCTCTGAGTCAGAGCATGCGGGCGGTGACAACCCACGCACGCGAGCCGAACCAAACGCCGCGACCGGTGTCGTGCGCCGCGAGAGTTTCGTGCAAGGCAGCGAACGCGCGCTCCCGATCGGCCGGTGCCATTTGGTGCAGTGACTGCTCCACGCACAAAAATCCGCACACCCAATCTAGCGCCGCGGCGACGTTTGCTCCGTAGTATACCGGCTCCTGCACGTCGGTGAACGTGATGTCGGCTAAGCCAGAGGCGAGGAGGATTTGCTCGATCGTGTCAACCATCGGGCGCGAGCCGTAGCCGGCTGAACCGTTTCTGAAGCAAGGCCGCCAATTTGCGCGGTTCGGATCGACTAACCTTTTGATTTTATTGGCGAGCCCGAAGGGATTCGAACCTCTGACCGAGGGCAGCATTGCCGATCCGAAGGCATTTGCAAACGTACGCATCTGTCCTCGATATGTCCTCCTTGCTTCAGATTGAGAGGCAGAGATCGCGTGCGGCACGCAGGAGCTCCTGCAGCTCCCGCCTCATTTCGATAGCCTCGCGCGTCCGGTTGCCGTGGCGGTAGCGCGGGTTCCGCTCTCCGGACGGCGCTCCGCCACGAGCGCCATGAACACGGCACACGTGCCAGCCCTTGACCGCGGGCGCCCGGCATTTCTCGCCGGTGGCTTTTGCCTTCGCGGTGCATCGCGGGGCGGCCCGAAAGCGGAGGGCACGCGATGAGTTCATGAGGTTGTCGCTCATTTTTTCTCCTGACCCCTCCCCCGGGGGTGACGTTGCCAACCAAGGCCCGGGCGTTGTCGTTGACCGTCACGTGCTGGTGTTGAACGGTGACCTTCTGCTCGCCGGTGCCGCGGTAGCGCTTCAGCGCTTCCATCTGCGTCGCGAAGGTTCGGGTGAGCCTGGTCAAAGCCCCAACCGCGCTGTCCTGCTGCGGAAGCGTGTCCACGTGGCTGAGGGAGCGGGCGAACCACATCGTCGCGATGTGGACCATCGCCATCTGTGCTGCGAGCATGGCCTCGAGCTCGTTGCGCGGCTCGATTCCTTGAACCACCGCCATCGCGAAGCCGAACGTCTTCGGGTTGGCCATCTCTCGACCAGAAGTGCTGCTGATCAGCTGGCTCACCAGAGCGTCCGCAAATGCCTCGTCGGTCGAGCCAAGTGAGGCCCTGAAGAACAGGTGAGCGGCCTTTTTGGTGACCGGCTCGGTGCCGGACTCGACGAAGCTTGAAATCTCCAGGGTACTGCCAGCGTCACCGCTGACGAGTTTAGCGGTGGGGGCGCGGTTCATTCTCTCCCAGCTGCTGCTTACCAACTCATCCCGGCGTTGCGCCTGTATTGACCGGGCATTCGTTCCGCCTCCGACCTTCGAGGGGACGCGACCGGGCTCGGCGATTGCTGCCAGTTGCGTTCCCTTTTCGGGAAAGCGAGCCGGGCTTTCCCTCTCTACTGATGGCGGAGCCGCACTCTCGCAGCCGACCGCGCGCCCTGCGCTTCGCAGATGCTTCACTCCGTGTCCTTCCATGTTGAAAGCTGAGGACGCGAGCGGCGACAGCGCTTCGCTCGTGGCGCCGATGGCAGAGAACCGCCGACGGCTTTCGGCCGGCTCGTTCGGTTGGCGCAGCCTTCGCCCGGGCGCAGGTGGGGAACCTGTGGAACCTTTTCCCACACATCTCGTGGGAATGGCTTAAAGGGGAACCTGTGGAACCTACATAAAAACGAATATTTGCAATTTTATCATGTATTTAGGTGCTCCGGCATCTTGCGTTGCAAAAGGTTCCACAGGTTCCCCATGTCTGTTTTTGCTCGGGATTTTCGGTTGTGGTCCACGGCAGGTTCCACAATTAGTCCGCCCCGGCGCTGGCTGTGCGTACGTAGCGCGCGAGGCCGCGGTTCAGCCCAGCCGAGAACTTGCCGCTCCGCGCCCACCCTTCGCGGGCGAGGATGCCGGCCACACGCATGCTGAACGCCTTGCTCTGCTCGTTGCGCTCGACGCCGAGATGCTCAAGGACATCTCGAGTTGAGACCTCATCTCGGAGGCTGACGAACTCGAGCACGGCCGCGGTCCAAGGGTCGTCCTCGCCGCGCATCGTCACCTCCGCGGCGGCCTCCTGCTCGGCCTCGCCGGTTAGCCACCACGGTGCGCCACTCCGGAAAGCTGCGACCGCTTCGGCCCACAGCTGATCGCGGTCCCACTGGAGGGATGCTATGTCGATGCGCGTAACTGCCACCGGCCAGAAACGGCGCCCACCCGTGTCGTCGACGAGATAGTCGCTCCGGTTGGTGGTGCCCGCGAAGACGCATCGACGCGGCTCCGACACCTCTGCACGGCCGTACGGCGGCCGGTAGCGCTCCACGTCGCGCGAGAGGTAGGCCTTCACAGCCTCGACATCGGAACGGCGCATGGCAGCCAGCTCAGGCAGCTCTATGATCCACTTGCCACGGAGTGCGGTCGAGGCGTCCTTGTGATGGAAGTCCCGGATTCCGTCCGAAAACCAGGCGGGTCCCGCTAGGGTGCGTAGGGCGGTCGATTTCCCCGCTCCCTGCGCACCCTCAAGGATGAGGGCGTGATCGGCCTTGCAGCCCGGCCGCAGCGCACGGGCGACTGCGGAGACTAGCCAGGCGCGTCCAGCCTCGCGCGTGAACGTCGTATCCTTGGCGCCGCAATAGATCGCCAGCCAGCCGCCGATCCGCGGCGTACTATCCCACGCGAGGCGTTCGAGATAGTGGCGGACAGGAGAGATGATCTGCTGCTGCGCCACCGCGCCTATAGCGTCGGCAAGGGTGTTGCGAGTTGCGTCCGGGAAGCCGTTGCGGTTGAACCAGCGCAGTGCGTTGGTCAGGTCTGCCTCGGCGTACTCGCGCTGCCGGAAGTTCGACCGGGGTGTTTTTGATCCGGGGCCTCAGCAGCAGGGTCTCGGACGTGAACTCGTCGTAAGCCAGAACACCCTTCCAGTCTGCGTGATGCTCGAGGATGAGGCAGGCGTTCTCTTGGCACCAACGCGGCTTGCCGCGCGGTCCCATGACCATTTTTGGCGGGAAGGGCTCTGACTTCTCCCCCACACTCGGCTCGTCAGGCTCGGGCTCTGCCCTTCCATCTGGAGGCTCTTCGTCCCTGTTCGGTTGGCTAGCGTCTCCATTTCGTTCCGCTGAGCCACCAGCTCCCCAGCTAAAGGTCAATGCGCTTATGCCAGCCCGATCGGCATAGTCTTTGATGGCCGCCTTGCGATCGCCCGCATACTCGTAGTAGGCAAAGAGGTCGAAGGCGTCGCCGAACCGCATGCCGGATCGGGACGCGCTTCCCAATCCCTCGGCAGCGTCCGAAGCCGAGAGACTGATCCAGTACTCCTCGAACGCGCGGGTCGCGAAGGAGCCGCTGCTTTGGTAGCGACTGCGCCAATCGATGCTTTGGCCGGCTTGGGTGTAGTCATACTTCTCCAGCAACCCCGCGATCGAGTGGTTGCGATTGAAGTGCTCGATCGGGGTTTCCTCATCTCCGGTGCCTCGCGCGGCGCGCTCGCCGTGGCGCCGTTCACGTTGTGCTTTCGCGGCCGCGTCGGCCTCCGCTCGCTTCCGCCGCGTCTCTTCTCGACGCCTGATGATTGGGTGATCGGTGAGGTCGAGGCTGCCCCCAGCCTTTCGGATCGCGTGCTCGTAGTGCTCGCCGCGGTTCGGCAGGTAGACCAGCTGCGCAGCGCGATCGAGGCCGCGGCAGGGAATGAGCGCTCCTGCGGTCGCTTCTTCGAGGAGATCGAAGAAGGCATCCGCCGTGTCGTGGTAGTCCGCCCCGGCCACCGGTTCATCGAGCGGGACTAAAGCCCGCCACCGCCGCCCGTCGGGCATCGAGGATCGCGTGGCGTAGATGAGCTGCCGGCAACCGGGGACAACCGAAGTGAGCGCGGCCTCTATTTCCCCGAGCGCGAGGTCGTTGTCGTCGACGTCCAGGATGAGCCACCAAAAGGTGCCATGTTCACGCTGCGCGGCATGGGATCGCGCGTCAAAGTCGCAGTAGCTCGACGGGATGAACCACTGGGCGTTGTCCTTAGGGACGCTGGGCGGGTTCTTGAGCAGGCGAACGATGCCTGCTGGGTCAATCGTGTCGTACGGCTGTCCTGCTCGCGCGGAAGGATTGAGAACGCCCTCCCGCAGCGGGTGGCCATGCGTCTCCGACTTGCCGAAGCCTGTCGGAAACAGGCGCCGCCTCGCGGAAGGATCAAGGGCGCGGACATTGGCGTGGGCGTTCACGTCAGAACTCCAAGTCTCGCGAAATGGCACCAGGAAGGCGAGCGGTCCAGAAAAGGCTGACCGCTCCACGGTGCTTCTTGGCGATTGCCCGCGCCTCGTCGACCTCGGCCGGCACGGCGATCAGGTGGAGGGGTGCCCCGGACGGGCAGCGCACCACGTGCCAGCAAGCCTCAGAGAAGCGGCTCGACTGCGCCGGCGGCGTTGCATCCCTGCGAGCAGCCGCTGTCATTTGCACTGCCCCGATTGCCGTGCGACCCGCAGGGCCTCGTTCACCGCCGCGGCGAACTCCGGCAGGCGGTCGACCCTGAAGGCGATGCCCGACTTGCCCGGGCGCTTGTCGCCTTCCTCGGTCTCGAACCAGACACGGGCCTGGAAGAGGTCGTGGCCATTGAAGGGCTCGAGGGTAACCCTGATCTCCTCTTTTCTGTTCTTCTTCACGACGGAGACGCGGCAGGTCATTCGGTGGCCTCCTCGATCGTCACTTTGGCTCGAAGCACATAGCGAGCATGCGAGCCCCAGTAGGCGCCGCCATGGTCTTCGGTGATGGTCTCGACGTCGATGCCGTGGCTGTGCAACTTGAAGACGTGGTCGCTCCAGCGAGGCCCAGGGGTGTCGATCGGCGTGCAGCCGCGCTCCCCGGCTGCGAGGAGGCAAGTCAGCGCCCAGAGCTCGCGCCCGATCAGGCGAACGCGGATCGGACCGTTGCCGCCGTGGGAGGTCACCCACGCGGCCTTGCGCTGCGGGGCCTTGTTGCTATGCTCGAAGTTGCCAGCCTGAACCGATTTGGCGAAGTCCCGAGCTCCGGTCGCGCCTGCCAGCGCGCCGGGGTTCTTCATTTCCAGCATGGCTCAGGCAGCCTGGTTCTTGCGCGCGGCCGACGCCGCCTCGACTGCAGCGAGCAGCTCATCTCGGCGCCAGCGTGTAGAGCCACCAATTTCAGCGGCTGGGGGAGCACACCATCGGCGGTCCAACGCCAAATGGTGGCTCGGCCGCACCCGAAGATTACGGCCACCTCTCGGTCAGAAAGTAGGAGCCTGTCCGAGAAGCTGCCGAGAGGGGTGGAGCGGCCGCCGTCGGCCTGATTCACCGCGGTTTCTGACAAGAGACGACGGAGGATCGGGTCTGGGCGCACGTCCACGACGTGCTCTATCGCCGGACCCAGGAGCTGGAGGGCCGCGACGAGAGCCCGACCGCGGCGATCATCGACAGCCAGAGCGTGAAAACCAGCGCGGAGGCCCGCGAAATGGTCGGATACGACGCGGGAAAGCGGATCAAGGGCCGCAAGCGGCACCTGGTCACCGACACCCTCGGCCTGATGCTGCGCATCGAGGTCCATTCCGCCAGCGTGCAGGATCGCGACGGCGCGGCGCTGGTCCTCGACCGGATCACCCGGCGCTTCCCGTTCCTCGAGCGCATCTTCGCGGACGCCGGCTACCAGGGGCCGCGCGTCGCCGCGGCTGCGCCGCGTCCAGTCGAGATCATCAAGCGCACCGACACCGGCTTCGTCGTCCAGCCCAAGCGCTGGGTGATCGAGCGCACCTTCGCCTGGGCCTGCATCAACCGCCGCCTCGCCCGCGATGTCGAGCGCGCCGTCGAGACCGTCCGAGCCCTCTTCCAGATCGCCATGATCAAGCTCATGACCCGTCGGATCGCCCGCTACCGGGACTTTTGAGTCAGATGGGGTATTCGGCCGGCCGGCCCGCTCATCGCTCGCGGAGGGCGCTGCGCTTCAGGCTGATGGTAGACGTGGTCTGGTGTGAACCAGCCACAACATCAGAAGGAGAAGCGCAGCATGAAACACTATGCCGGTCTCGACGTCTCGATCAAGGAGACGTCAGTGTGCGTGCTCGACGAGGACGGGCGGATCGTCCGCGAGCTGAAGGTGCCGAGTCATCCCGACGATCTGGCACCCGTTCTCTTGGACCCGGCCCATCCGCTCGATCAGGTCGGCCTCGAGGCTGGACCGCTGTCGCAATGGCTGTTTAGCGGGCTGGCGGAGAGGGGTGTGGCGGTCGTCTGCATCGAGACCCGGCACACCAAGGCGTTTCTCAAGGCGCAGCCCAACAAGAGCGACCGCAACGACGCCCGCGGCATCGCCCAGATGATGCGCGTCAAGCTGTACCGGCCGGTCCACGTGAAGACGCTGCGCAGCCAGCACCGGCGCGCGCTGCTGTCGGCGCGCAAGCTCCTCCAGGAGAAGGTGATCGCCATCGAGAACGACATCCGCGGCCTGTTGCGCAACTTCGGCCTGAAGGTCGGCCCCGTCGGAAGCGGCGGGTTCGAAGCGCGCATCCGCGAACTGGTCGAGGATCGGCCGGAACTCATCGCGCTCATGCTCCCGCTCCTCGCCGCCCGGCGCGCGCTGCGCGACCGCTTCGCCGAGCTCCACCGCAGGCTGCTCGCCGAGGTGAAGGAGGACACGGTCTGCCGCCGGCTGATGACGATCCCGGGCGTTGGTCCGGTCGTGGCGCTCGCCTACACCGCCACGATCGACGTGCCCGCCCGATTCCGCAGCGCGCGCTCCGTCGGCCCGGCGCTTGGACTGACGCCGATCCTGCATCAGTCCGGCGAGATGAACCGCATCGGCCGCATCTCGCTGTGCGGCGACGCGATGATGCGTAGCCTCCTTTATGAAGCCGCGCAGGTCTTGCTGACGCGGGTTTCGAAATGGTCCTGGCTGAAGGCTTGGGCGATGGCGGTCGCGAGGCGCCGCGGCCAGCGAAGGGCGATCGTGGCGCTGGCGCGCAGGCTGGCGGTCATCATGCATCGGATGTGGCGGGACGGGACGGAGTTCCGCTGGACCAGGCAAGCCGCTCCGGCCACCTGAGCGCCGACGGCGAAGAAAAAGGGCTGAGAGGAGAAGAAAGGAGACTTCGAGAATCCGCCTTGGCGGATGATGTCCCTCGCGGGACGACGGACGAGGCGAGCCCGCTAACCCTAAAAGCTTGTCCATCGCGCATCCCAATTCAATTCAGATGCGCTCAGAATGCCTCAATCGACGCCTCTGTCATGACGGAGTTGTGCGGGCAACTCCGTCACCCGTGATGACGGGTTCGAGCCGCTACTAACGGATGGCTTTTCGCTCAGCAGTTCCATCCATTTAGCATGCTCCTCTCGAAGACGTCGATTCTCCGGCTTTGATCCAACACAGAGTTCCTTGACGGCTCTCCACGACAAGCCGTGGCCACACCGGGCGAACCCTTCCGAAACGGCATCGCAAGCGCTGATTGGTGGGGAGCCCTCATTGCGGGTGCGCGGCAACCCGAAATCCTTGGCGACCTGCCTGGCAAGGAAGAGTAAAGCCTGAGCTCGAAGCCACGTCATACGACGCCTTTGGCCGCGTGGCGCTTGGATACGGCCCAAGAGAAAGAGGCAAGCATAATCGCGCAGCATATAGGGGACAGGTTCGCCGGTCTTAATTCGGTCGTCAACTATAGCTAGACAAAGTTTAACCGCACCTGCATCTCCCTTGAAGGCTTGCTTCGAAAGCGAGTTGGCTGCCTCTTCGGAGCAGTCAAAAGTGTTTACAGCGAGGGCATTGTTCGGGTGGTGCCGCTTGATGCCTAATTGGAGCCGAAGAAAGACCTCTGAGGGGTAGACCTCACAATTCAACCACTTCCCGTCGTGAACCATCAGCTCAGCTTGCGCTTCGACCCAGTCCACCGCAGCTTGGTACGGGCTCATGAGCGTGAAGCGTCCGTTGCTGTGCGTGTTTGGAGCGCCCACTGCCCGGCGTGCAACGGCAGCGCAACGACCTCGCCGCCGCCGGCTCCGGTCAAGAAGTCGCTCCAGCGCGCCATCAGCACCAGCCGCTTCTCGAGATAGTCGGTTCTCCGATAAGCCCGCTCGACCTCGCTCGACCCGTCGGCGACGTGCCCAAGGCACGCCTCGGCGATCTCGCGCTCGACGCCGGCCACCTCGGCACACCACGTCCTAAAGGAGGCTCGAAGCCCATGCGGGCGGGCTTCATGGCCGCGATCGCGCATGTAGCGGCTGAGTGCCGCGTCCAACACCGGACCCGCGCCGCCGCCCCGGGAGGCGAAGAGCAGGCCATTGCGAGCGAGCGGTTCCGCCTCGGCGATGACGCGAAGCGCCTCGGTGCTCAACGCGACGCGATGCGGCCTATTGCTCTTTGTCCTATGCGGCGGGATCGTCCAGACGGCGCCGTCGATCTCATCGAGCATCAGGCCGCGCGCCTCGGCCGACCGCGTCGCGGTCAAGATCAGCAGCCTCAACACCAGCGCCGAGATGTTGCCGGAGTCGGCGACCAGGGTCCTGTAGAAAACCGGCGTCTCGGCCCAGGGCAGCGACGGGACATTGACACGCTGATGCCGCGAAGCGCCGAGAAGAATTCTCGCCTTCTCGGGTGCGGCGACATCGACCACCAAACCCTTCGCGACTGCATGCGCAACGACGACCTTCAACCGCGAGATCGCCTTCCTCGCGGTTGGAGAATGCTCGGGCCAGATCGGCGCGAGCGCCCCGGCTATATCGTTCTGATCCAAATCCTCAACTGGCACCCTCCCGAGCTTCGGCAGCACATGATGCACAAGCGGCGCCATCCAGCGGCCGGCTTTGCCGTCGTCCTTGAGCCCCGCCCGCCTCGCCTCGAAGCACTCGGCAACTACCGCCGCCAGCGTCGGCCGCAACTTCGCCGCCTCGCGCCGCTCGCGCTCGCGCGCCTTGATCGGGTCCTGCCCGCTGCGCGCCACCTTGCGCCACTTCTCGGCCAGCTCGCGCGCCTCGCGCAACGAGATGTCGGCAAGCCCGCCGAGCCCCATCTCGCGACGCCTGCCGCCGACCGTGATCCGCAAAAACCACTGCGCCGAGCCGCCGTCAGTCCGCCTCAACCACAAGCCGCCACCGTCGAGATATTTGCCCGGCCCGACGTTCCGCACCGCCGCCGCCGTCAGCCTATGAAGCGCCCGCATGATCCTGCCCCCTGAATGTCCACCCTATGGCGTACGACACTCTGGGACTATTTGCGCCGTGCTGCAACGATCAAAGCACCATATATCGCGTGCTCTTCGCGGCTTAACGACGAAATGGAACAGACTAGGACGCGTTGATGGGGACGAGGCCGATCCCCGTCATGCGCGGCAGCATATAGCCGCGCCATCCGACCTCCTCGCCGAGCGCGAACAGCGTGCCGACCAGCAAGCCCGCGAGGATGCGAAGCCCAGCCCCGCCCCACGAGCCGGTCATCTGCGGCGCCTCGAGGGCCGTGAGGCCGGTCGCGACCAGCAGCGCCAGCCCGATCAGATGGATCGCCACCGGGCCGCCGATGGCGAGCGGCCAGCCCTTCAAGCCCGCGGAGTGACGCTCAACGCGAAATCGCTGATCATCCTGATGGTCCTGCCCTTCACGCTGACCCTCGCCCTCACCTTCCGCCGGAACCGCCCGCCGTTCGGCGCCCACGCTGCCTTCGCGCTGCACTTCTACGCGTTCCTGCTGATCCTGTTCTGCGCCCTGCTCGCGATCGCGGCGCTGGAGGTGCGGCTCGGCGGCAGCGGCATGCCCGACCTCGACAAGCCGCTTTTCCTGCTTACGCTCCCGGCCAGCGCCGCCTACCTGCACCGCGCCACGGGGGTCGCCTACCTGTCGCGCGGCGCCATTGGATTTGGCAAGGTGGCGATCCTCACGCTGGTCGTCGGCGCCATGATCTCCGGCTACCGCTTCGTGGTCTTCCTGATCACGCTCTACACCACCTGACCCCCCGACGAGAACGTCGCCAAGGACCGCCAATGCTCGACCTCCACCATCCAGCGCAAGCTTTCGGTCGGCTACACCAAGGCCGCCAAGCTCGTCGCGGTGATGGAAGAACCGGGCGTCGTCAGCCAGGCCAACCACGTCGGCAAGCGCGAGGTGCTGGTGCCGGAGCGGTGAGCCCACGCGCCGGAACGAGACCCGAGTGACCGAGGCGGCGCGCAGCCGGGGGCGTCGGCGGCGGCCCGGCCCCCGTTCAGTCGCGGGGTGGCAATTGCGCCGTGCGTGACTTGTGCATGACCTGTGCATGACTTGTGCATGGACCGTGCCGCAAGGTTCTGCCACAACACCTCGCGCGCCTGGACGCGGGCGGCAGATCGGATGGAGCGCCGTTGCGATGGTCGCCAGGGACCGCCAGCTCGAGGCCGAAGTCGAGGCGCGCCTGCGCGTCGCCCTGCCCATCGTCGAAGAGGCGGGGCTTCTCGCGCTCGCCCATTTCCGCCAGCCGCTCGAGGTCGCAAACAAGCTCGGGCCCGGCGGCTTCGATCCGGTCACCGCCGCCGACCGCGGCGTCGAGGCCCTGATCCGGCGCCGGTTGATCGCGGCCTATCCCGACAGCCCGATCCAAGGCGAGGAGGAGGGCTCTCTCCCCGGCGACAGCGCCTGGTCCTGGATCATCGACCCGATCGACGGCACCCGCGCCTTCATCTCCGGCGTGCCCGGCTGGGGCGTGCTGCTCGGGCTGCTGAGGAACGGCGTCCCGGTCGGCGGCATCGCCCGCCAACCCTACCTCGACGAGACCTTCATCGGCGGCCCGGCCGGCGCCTTCCTAATCCGCGCCGGCAAGACGCTGCCGCTCGCAAGCTCCGGCCGGCGCGACCTCGGCGAGGCGATCCTCTACTCCACCCAGCCCGGCATGTTCCGCGCCCCGCGCGAGCAGGCGGGGTTCGCCCGGGTCACCGCCGCGGTGCGGATGACCCGCTACGGCGGCGACTGCTACTCTTACTGCCTCCTCGCGCACGGCTTCATCGATCTGGTGATCGAGGGCGGGCTGATGCCCTACGACATCGTGCCGCTGATACCGATCATCACCGCCGCCGGAGGCGTCGTTACCGACCTCGACGGCGCGCCGTCGCTCGCCGGTGGCACAGTCATCGCCGCCGCCGGCCCGGAGCTGCACGCCCGCGCGCTCGCCCTGATGCGCGCCCAGCCGGAGACCGTCTGAGCCACCCGATCCGGCCGACAGAGTCCCTGCCGCTCACGCCCCGTACTGCGCGTGCGAGACCGGCTCGAGCCAGTTCACATGCGCTCCGTCGAGCGCCTCGTGGATCGCGAGATGCGCGCACGCCACGCTCGGGGAGGCGCCGTGCCAGTGCTTCTCGCCGGGCGGGATCCAGACGGTGTCGCCGGGGCCGATCTCCTGGACCGGCCCACCCCAGACCTGTGCGCGCCCGAGGCCGGAGACCACGAAGAGCGTCTGCCCGAGCGGATGCGTGTGCCAAGCCGTCCGCGCGCCGGGCTCGAAGCTCACCATCACCGCCCGCACCCGCGCCGGCTCGGGTGCGGTGATCACCGGATCCTGCCGCACGCTGCCGGTGAAATAGTCCGCCGCGCCCTTGCCCGAAGGCCGGCTGCCGTTCCGCGTGATCTCCACCGCCCTGCCTCCCCGCAGCCATCGCCTTCCGACAGAACCCAATTCCGCGCGGAAGGCAAGCGCGCAGCGAGGAACCGCTTTGCCCGACCGTTCGTTGAGCCCGCGGGCACCAGAGGAGAGAACCGGAGATGGCGGTCTGCGACAACTGCGGCAACGACTACGACAAGGCCTTCCAGGTGGTGATGGGCGGCCAGTCCCACACCTTCGACAGCTTCGAATGCGCGATCCAGGCGCTGGCGCCGGCCTGCCACCATTGCAACACCCGCATCATCGGCCACGGCCTCGAGCGCAACGGCATCTATTTCTGCTGCGGCCACTGCGCCGCGCAGAGCGGGGTCCCGGAGCTGCGCGACCGCAGCTGATGCCGCTGGCGCAACTGTGAGCAGGCGCGAGGTGCATCCTGGGCCGGCTTGGCCTATACCGCCCGCCATGGACCGCCGCACCCTTCTCGGCGCGCTCGCCGCGCTGCCCGCCCTCGCCGCCCTGCCCGCGATCGCGGCGCCGGTGAACGTCAGCGCCATCGAGACCTACCTCGGCGCCCTCCGCAGCGCTCAGGGCCGCTTCCGACAGACCAACCCCGACGGCTCGACCCAGACCGGCGCCTTCTACCTCGCCAAGCCCGGCCGCATCCGCTTCGAGTACGATGAGCCCAAGGGCGCCATGGTGATCGCCGACGGCGCCTGGGTCGGCGTGTTCGATCCCAAGTCGAACCGCAATCCCACCCGCTACCCGCTCAACAAGACGCCGCTGGCGCTGCTGCTGCGCGACCGGCTCAGCCTGACCGAGCCCGGCCTTGTCCTCGGCGCCACCCGCGACGGCGACGGCACCGACATCACCGTGGTCGATCCCCGGGCGCCGAACGAGGGCCGCATGGTGATGAGCTTCTCCGATCGGCCGGTAGCGCTCCGCCAGTGGGAGATCACCACCAAGACCGGCCAGCGCACCCGCGTCGCGCTAAGCGATCTGACAACCGGCATCAGCCTCGACCCCAGCCTCTTCAACATCGAGCTCGCCGCCACCCGCTACCGCTGACGCTCAACGCTCGGTCGCCCGCGCCGCGCGCCACGCCGCCCAGTCCTCCGGCGTGTCGAGATCGACCAGCGCCACCCGCCCCGCGGTCGGCACCTCGGTCACGAACGCTGCCGCCTCGCGGAGCAGGTCGCGCGCGCCGCGGTCGCCGGAAAGCCCCGCCAGCGCCGCGAAGAACCGCCGCCCGATGAGCACCGGATGCCCCGGCACCCCGTCGGCGCTGACCGCCCGGCAGATCTCGCGCCCCTGCCCGGGATCGAAGCCGGCGATCAGCCGGTCGATCTCGGCCGCGCCCACCTCCGGCATGTCGGCGAGCAGGATCACCACCGCGTCCGCCCGCGCCGCTACCGCCGCGAGCCCGGCGCGGATCGAGGCCGCCATCCCCTCCGCCCAGTCCGCCGCCTCGACGATGCCGACCCCAAGCCCTTCGACCGCCGCCCGCCGCGCCGCCGCGCCCGGCGGCAGCACCACCACCACCTCCGCGGCTTGGCTCGCCCGCGCCGCCGCCACCACCGCGCGCAGCAGCGGCCGCCCGCCGACCGTCTCGATGAGCTTGTCGCGCCCGCGCATCCGCCGCGCCGCGCCCGCGGCCAGCACCACCGCCGCCACTCGCGGCGGCATCAGCGCCGGGTCTCCGGCCGCCGCAGCCGCTCGGTGACTTCGGCGAGGATCGCCACCGCGATCTCCGCCGGCGCCCTGGCGCCGATATCGGCCCCGACCGGCGCATGGATCCGCGCGATCTCCGCGTCGCCGAAGCCCGCCGCGCGCAACCGCTCGACGCGCTTGCCATGCGTCCGCGGCGAGCCGAGGCAGCCGATGTAGAAGACCGGCGCCCGGAGCGCCGCCGCGATCGCCGGATCGTCGAGCTTGGGGTCGTGGCTCAGCGTCACCACCGCCGTCCGCGCATCGAGCCCGAAGGCTGCCAGCGCCGCATCCGGCCAATCGTGCGCGAGTTGCGTCTCCGGGAACCGCGCCGCGCTGGCGAAGGCCTCGCGCGGATCGATCACCGCGACATCGTAGCCCGCGAGCCGCGCCATCGGCACCAGCGTCTGCGCGATATGCACCGCACCGACCACCGCCATCCTGAGCGGCGGGTTGTGCACCCCGAGAAACCAGCCCCCGGCAAAGCCCGAGCGGTCCGCCACCAGCGCCGCCTGCGCCTCCGCCCAGAGCGGATCGCCCGGCGCCAGCCAGCAGCCGCCGCTGCCAGAGCTCCGGCGCCACCGCATAGATCGCCGCCATCCGCGCCGCCCGCGCCGCCACCAGCCGCTCGATCAGCGCCACCGCGGGCCCCTGGCCGACGCCAACCGGCTCGACCAGCACCCGGATCCGCCCGCCACAGGCCAGCCCGACCGCGAAGGCATCGGCGTCGCTCACCCCGTAATCGAGCATCCGCGGCCGCCCGTCCGCCAGCGCCTCCAGCGCCTCGGCGACCACCGCGCCCTCGACGCAGCCGCCCGACACCGATCCCACGATCTCCGCAGCACCGCTGATCGCGAGCTGCGCGCCGGTCGGCCGCGGCGCCGACCCCCAGGTCTCGACCACGGTCGCCAGCGCCACCCCCTTGCCGGCGCGGCTCCACTCCAGCGCCGCCTCGGGGATCTGATCGTGCCCGACCGCCATCCACTCCCTCCACGCTGACCGGCAATGATCGCCGATGCCACCGCCCGCCTCAAGGCGGGGCGGCGCTCCCCGCGGGCATGGAGCCCCGACCGTCCCGCCCGCAGCAGCGACGCGGGGCACGAGCCGCGGGCGACCGGAGCCTCAGGCGCCCCCCAGAGTGCTCTCCCGAAGCACCAGATCCGGATCGATCATGGTCACCATCGGCTCCGGCAGCGGGTCGCCCGCCGCGATAATCGCCAGGAGCCGCTCGACCGCGCCGCGCGACACTGCCTCGACCGCATAGTTCACGCTGGAGAGCGGCGTCGCCGCATACTCCCCGAACTCGATATTGTCGAAGCCGAAGACCGCTAGCTCGCCAGGCACCGCCAGCCCGCTCACCTGGCACCAGCGCAGCACCCCGAGCGCCAGCGAATTGTCGGCCGCGAGCACCGCGCTCGGCCGCCCCGGCCGCGCCATCAGCCGGCCGCAGGCCTCAAAGCCCGCCGCCACCCCCGACCCGCCGGGATCGACCACGATCTCCGCGTCGTAGCCGATGCCCGCCCCCGCCAGCGCCTGCCGGTAGCCCGAGCGCTTCTCTTCGTTGCCGAACCGCTCGGAATTGTCCAGCATCCCGATCCGCCGGTGGCCGCGCTCGATGAGATGCCGCACCGCCTTGAAGCTGCCGCTGCGATCGTCCGACCCCACCACGTCGAGCCCGCAGCCGCGCTCGCCGACCAAAAGCACCACCGGCCGCCCCTCCCGCCTGAGCCGCCGCACCGCCTCGAGCTCGCGGTGCGTGCGCGGATAGACCAGCATCCCGTCGACCTGCCGCGCCCGGAACATCTCGAGCACGCGCAGCTCCTCCGCCGCGTCGTTGTTCGAGGCGCCGAACAGCGTCCCGTAGCCGCGCTCGGCCAAGAGCTGCTCGACCCGCTGCGCCACCCGGGTCAGCACCGGGTTGGTCACGTTGGTCAGGACCAGCCCGACGGTCTTGGTCTCGCGGCTGACCAGCGATTTCGCCACGAAGTTCGGCAGATAGTTCAGCGCCTCGGCGGCATCGCGGATCCGCTGGCGGGTCTCGTCGGGGATGCGCTGGCTGCCGCGCAGCGCCAGCGAAACCGTGTTCACCGAGAATCCGGTGCGCGCCGCGATATCCTTCAGACGGATGACCGGCGGCGCCATGGGCAATCTCGTGCAAATATGACGTGAATGCTAATACACGCAGGCGCCCGCTCCGGCAACGCCATCGGCCTTCCCGACCGCGACGTGCAATTCCGCCCTTGACCCGCGATGGGCGCTCCGGCGTTATTAACGCTAATATGAGCCCCACCAGCGATGGCCGATCGGGCCGCGGGGGCGATCGGTGGAGGACCGCATGCCCCGCGTCAGCTTCGAGCATATCGTCAAGAGCTACGGCAGCCTCACCGATCCTCGACGACCTCAACCTCGCGATCGACGACGGCGACTTTCTGGTGTTGCTCGGACCGTCCGGCTGCGGCAAGACCACGCTCCTCAACCTGCTCGCCGGCCTCTCGGACGTCAGCGACGGCCGGATCATGATCGGCGAGCGCGACGTCACCGACCTCGACCCCAAGGACCGCGGCCTCGCCATGGTCTTCCAGTCCTACGCGCTCTATCCAACCAAGACCGTGCGCGGTAACCTGCGCTTCGGCCTCTCCGCCGCCCGCCTCAGCGCCGCCGAGGTCGACAAGCGTACCGAATGGGCCGCGCGGGTGCTGCAGATCGAGCCGCTGCTCGACCGCAAGCCCGCGCAGCTCTCCGGCGGCCAGCGCCAGCGCGTCGCCATCGGCCGCGCGCTGGTCAAACACGCCGACGTGCTGCTCTTCGACGAGCCGCTCTCCAACCTCGACGCCAAGCTCCGCACCGAGATGCGCCTCGAGATCAAGCGCCTGCACGAGGAGCTGAAGCCCACCGTCGTCTACGTCACCCACGACCAGATCGAGGCGATGACCATGGCGACCAAGATCGCGGTGATGAACGCCGGCGTCATCCAGCAGTTCGGCACCCCCGACGAGATCTACGAGCGCCCGGCGAACCTCTTCGTCGCCGGCTTCATCGGCGCCCCGGCGATGAACCTCAAGCCCGCCCGCATCGCCAAGCCGAACGGCAAGCTCGAGGCGGTCTTCCCCTCCGGCGTGCGCTTTGATCTCGACGGCTACGGCTTCGCCGCCCGCCCGGAGGAAGGTGCGGAGGTGGTCATCGGCATGCGCCCCGAGCATTTCGCCGCCCCCGGCACCATCCCGGACGCCGCCGCCGCGATCTTCGACCTGCCGATCCTCTACACCGAGCGCACCGGCTCGGACGCCACCGGCTACCTGCACTTCGAGGACGGCCTGCTCTCGCTCCGCGTCGAGCCGACCCACGCCACCAGCCTCGTCGCCGGCCAGCAGGTCGCCGTCGGCTTCCCCCGCGGCAAGGCCAACATCTTCGACGCCCGCTCCGGCCTCAGGATATGACACCTGACAGCAATCATGACGCTCTCCGCTTCAAGCGTGACAAATCTGCCGGGTTCGTCTTCTGACGGCACCACCAAGAAGCGATCCATGGGGTTGAGACCGTCTTCGACAATGCACTCAGCCAAAGCTACAAGCTTTGCATCCTGATCTCGGATAATCTTCTGCAGCGCATCCCGTTGGCTATTCGCCTCGGCGATCCGCGGGTTCCTGAGATCAAGACACGTAGTTCCTCAATCGTAAGTGACTTGGCCGGCATTTCCCCCCAGTAACTGGAAAACCGTACCGACCTAGCCTTCAACTATCACGGGTGCTCTCGTCGCGGATTTGCGCTATCCGACGGCCCGTCGATCGTTTGAACCGAGAATGTGCCGTCGCCGTTTGTGCTGGCACCCGCCTCACCCTGTGCCGCCTCGTCACCGATCAATCCCGTGACTGGTACAGCCAAAGGCCACGCCACCGCGCCGTCCCGGTCAATGCGTGGCCGAACGCGGGCGCTCCACTACAACGGAAACCCTTCAGCAGATCTCTGGCTGCAGCTCCGCCGCCTGCCGTCCATCGAGGATCGCCTCCAAAATCTCTGGCGCGAGCAGCGTCAACCGCAGCATCCGGCTGACGTAGGACGGCGCGACGCACTTGGCCCTGGCGAGGTTCTCGAGCATGGCATTCACGTCGGCTTCCAGCATCATCCGCCACCGAAACGCCCGCGCGAGCGCCTTCACCATCGCGTTGTCGACCCGCGGCCGCGGTACACCGCTGAAATCCGCTTTGCGGACCAAGCCGCCGTGTGCCTTAGGATCGCGCGTGTCCGATTCTTGTGGGGTACTGCGGAGCCACCCAATCGAGATGGATCACACCTCCACGAAGTGACCCGGCTCGACCTCGGTCAGAGGGAGTGGCGGCGGCAGTGGGGCGATCTCCATCGGCTGCGGGCGTGGTCGCTCGGGGTCCGGCACCGGCGCCGCGGCGAGTAGCCGGTGGGTGTAGGGGTGGCGCGCGTCGCCGAAGATCTGGCGTCGGCTCCCGGTCTCGAGGATCCGGCCGGCATACATGACGGCGACGCGGTCGCTGATCTGCTCGACGGTCGCGAGGTCGTGGGAAATGAACAGATACGAGAGGCCCAGCGTCGCCTGCAACTCGACGAGGAGCGCGATGATGCGGGCCTTCACCGAGACGTCGAGCGCCGCGACGCACTCGTCGGCGACGATCAGCTGCGGCTCCAGCGCCAGTGCGCGGGCGATGCAGATGCGCTGGCGCTGGCCGCCGGAAAACTCGTGCGGGTGGCGGCGCATGTGCTCCGGCGCCAGCCCGACGCGCCGGAAGAGCTCGGCCACCCGATCGCGTCGCTCGGGGGCATCGGACATATGGTGGATCGCCAGCGGCTCAGCGACTAGGTCGCCTACGATCATCCGGGGGTCCAGCGACGCATAGGGATCCGCGGTCTGAAAGTAGGTCTGGTTCTCGTAGTTGATGCTGCCCCACGACGCCGTTGGCGGCTGCACCCCGATCCCGAGAAAGGAGAGGGTCGCTTCGAGCAGCACCGTCGTCGAGATGCCGAGGGTCGCCCAGACGATTGCCGTCGGAACAAGATGCGGCAGGATGTGCCGCCAGAGGATTCGCCCGCTCGACGCCCCGAGCGAGCGCACCGCAACCACGAACTCCCGCTCGGCGAGCGCCGAGGTCTCGGTGTAGATCACCCGCGCCACCTGTACCCAGTTCACCATGGCGATGACCAGCGCCACGATCCACAGGCTCGGCTGGAAGATCGCCGCCAGCACGATTGCGAGGAGCAGCGCCGGAAACGCCATCATCAGGTCGGTGAACCCCATGAGGGCCATCCCCACCCACCCTCGAAAGAACCCAGCCGTTACCCCTACCAGCATCCCG
Organism: uncultured Alphaproteobacteria bacterium; assembly: GCA_963750745.1. Lineage (GTDB taxonomy): Bacteria > Pseudomonadota > Alphaproteobacteria > Rhodobacterales > Rhodobacteraceae > Amaricoccus. The sequence goes on from CAVVSO010000034.1 coordinate 33,108, forward strand.
ATCAGAACTGCCGTCCCGTTCGCAACGATCCCGATGACAAGCGAGGTTCGCGCCCCATAGAGCAACCGCGAGAACAGATCCCGCCCAAGCAGGTCCGTCCCGAGCAGATAGGCGCCCCCCGGCGACAACGGAGCCCCCTCGAGCGTTAGTCCGTCGAACATCTGCGCGTTGGGGTCGAAAGGGGCGAGGACCGGCGCGAACATGGCTCCGCCGACTGCGAACAGGATCACCACGAGGCCGAACACCACCGACGGGCGCCTGACCAACTGGTGACCTCTCGATCGGAAAGCCCTCAACTCCGCTATGATCCCCCCTTTTCGGTGATCGCGTCGTATCCTCCAACCCTCGACCATCGGCGACTTCAAGGCAACGGGCCACTCCGCTTCAATGGTGGTTGAAGGGATTGAACCGGGCGCAATAGACGGCATCAAGGCAGCCCCCCTCGGCCAAAAGATGCCCGCGCCTGAGCAGCGGATCATTGCTCCGAAGATGGCGGCGGGGACTTTCTCAACGGAATTCGCCCATTCCGGCCGATCCTGTTCCCTACATATGACTCCGAAACTGCCCTTCCCATGCCCCGGCTTGGTTTTCACCACAGCCTCGACCGCGCGCAGCTCTGACCTCCGACGGGTCGTCGAGCGGCGGCGCGCTCGGACGATCCTGCTCGGGATCGCGGCTTTGCTTGCGGCTTCCTCGATCGCCGGAATCTAGACGGATGCTGGCGCGGTTTTTTTTGATCTTGCGGCGCGGAGGAGCCGCCCGCATCCTCGCTGGAATGAGCCCGTCGGATGATGCCGGCCTCCTCGCGCGTGTCGGAGCCGGCGACAAGGCGGCGATGAAGCTTCTTTACGAGGCGCACTCGGACGCACTCTACCACTTCATCCGAACCCAACTCCGCGATCCGTTCGAAGCGGCCGACGTCATGCAGGAGGTCTTCCTTGAAGTCTGGCGCGCGGCGGCCCGTTTCGAGGGCCGCGCTGCGGTAAAGACCTGGATCTTGGCATTGCGAGGAACAAGGCCGTCGACCGGGGACGGCGCGGCGCCCGGCTGGTGCTTGCCGAGCCGGGCGCAAGCCTGCCGGACGAGGCGCCAAACCCCGAGGCGGTCGCCGCGGCGGCCAGCGATGCCGCGCGGGTGCGCGATTGTATCGGGCGCCTGAGCGACACCCATCGCTCAGCGATCCATCTGGCGTTCTACAGGGAGCTTTCGTACGGGGAGATCGCCGGGATCGAAGGCGTGCCGGTCGGCACCATCAAGACGCGCATCCTCCACGCCAAGCGGTTGCTGATGCACTGCCTTGCGACCTTCAGGATCGTGTGACCGGAGCTACTCGTCCGCCTGCGCGCGCTCGACGATATCGGCGGCTTGAAGCCGGATAAGTCCGGCATCGCGGGCCGCGTCGTCGGCGAAGCTGAGTTGCCATAGGCCGATAGCGCTCGGCCCATCGGTAATCCGCGCGCCTATCTCCGCCAGCAGCGCCCGGATTGCTTCCTCGCTGGCCGTCGGCACGAAAGCTACCGAAACGGCAAAGCCGGCAGCAGGGTGCTCCGACACCGGCGCGTATCGCGCCTCCCCGTCCGGGCCGGAGATAAGCGGCACCGCCACGATCTGCCAAACGAGAACGGCGGCAGCCGCCGTTGCCGCAAGAGGCAACAGGCGCCCCCAGGCACGGCGGGCGAGCCGCGGCGGCTCGGCGTCGAGTGCCCTCGACAGCCGCGCCCAACCGAGCTCGCCGGGAACCGGAGCGTTCGCTTCCGCGTCCGCGGCGCCCGCAAGTCCGCGAACCAGAGCGATCTCGGCCGCGAGGTCTGGTCGCCGGGTCGCCTCGACTGCGATCCGGGCGGCGTCAGCTTCCGGCAGCCGGCCGCGCACATAGGCGATCAGCGTCCCGTCGCTCAGACTGTCGTTCTCGTCGGCCACTGCGCGCTGCTCTCACATCTCAACTCGGTGGCTCCGCCGTCCGGGTGTACCCTCTCTCGGCATTCCGCCGCGCCAAGTCTTGGTCGTGACACGACATGACGCGGTTCAAATTTTGCGGCGAACTGGATCAGCAAGCAAGGCAATGCCGCCCGGCTATAGGCGGGCTCGCGCCGGATGGTGAACATGACGGGACGAACTCAACTCCTTACCCTTGCGGCAATCGCGGCGCTTGCTGGCTGTGATCCGGGCTTGGCGCCGTCATTCGGTCGCGCGGCGCTTTTGCGCGATGAGCAGATGGTCGTTGACCCGGATCAACTGGTGGCTCTGGCGAGCGGGCCAACGGCGGCCGACGTTCTGGCGGCGCGAGCTGCCGGACGGGGTTACCAGGTCGAGCGCCGCGATGCACTTGCCGGGCTCGCCCTGGTGATGCTGACCATTCGGCTACCGCCGGGGGCTCGCGCCGGAGCCGCGATCCGCGAACTCGAGGCGCTCGCGCCCGGCGTGACCGTAGGGCTGAACCACGCTTACCGGCCCCAGCCGGACGCCGGGGGTTCCGGTGGCCGGACTTATGCCGGCGCTCTCCTCGCCTGGCCAGACACGGGTTGCCCGGCTCACCTCTCAGTCGGCGTCCTCGACACTGGGATTAGTTTGGGCCCGGCAAGCTTGCCGGGAGCACGCATCGTCACCCGCAGCTTCGCCGATGGCGCCTCGGCACCCGACGCGCATGGCGCCGCGGTCGCAGAGCTCCTCGCCGGTCCCGGCCGGCTTCGCGACGCACAGCTTTTCTACGCCCAAGTTGTCGGGAACGTGCCGGGTGCCGATCCGGCAGCCGGCGTCGACGCCATCATGCGCGCGATCGAGTGGCTGCACAACTCCGGGGTCAGGCTGATCAACGTGAGCCTCGCCGGCCCGTACAACAAGATCCTCGATCGTGGCCTAGCCGCTGCGGCCGATCGCGGCATGATCATCGTCGCCGCGGTCGGTAACGACGGCCCGGGCTCTCCGCCGCGATACCCAGCCGCATTCGACTTCGTGATTGCGGTCACCGCCGTCGACGCCGATCGCGCCCCCTACGCCAGGGCGCCGCGCGGCAGTTATGTCGACTTCGCAGCACCCGGCGTCGATGTCTTCGTCCCGATCGGTGGCAGCGGCCGCTACATGACCGGAACGTCGATCGCGGCGCCCTTTGTGTCCGCCCTGATCGCCGCCAGCCCCGATGCCGCAGCGCTCGGCTCGGCCGCGGCCGTCCGCGCCAGCCTTGCGCGGGACGCCGTCGATCTCGGAGCGGCGGGCAACGACGACACCTTTGGCGCCGGCCTCGCCCGCGCGCCGCAATCCTGCCGCGCCTAGGTCGCGCATCCGCAGCGAGCCTGAGGGGTAACCACTTGCCTGTTAATGGTCCTATCGGCATCGTCGGTCTCGGCCTCGTCGGCAAGGCGCTGGCAGGACGGCTCCACGCGGCCGGACATCGCGTGGTCGGCCGCGACTCGCGCCCGCAAGCCAATGCCGAGTCGCGCATTATCGGCGTCGACGTTGCCGATGACCTCCGATCGGTTGCGAGCCGCTGCGACGTTGTCTTCCTGAGCCTGCCCGACTCGGCCTCGGTCGACGCCGTGCTTTGGGGCGATGCGGGTCTCGCCGGCGCCTGCGGCCCGGGCGCCCTGATCATCGACACCACGACCGCGGACCCCAAGGAAACCGTGCGGCACTTCCATCTCCTCGCCGACCGAGGCGTTCGCTTCGTCGATTGCCCGCTGGTGGGCTCGAGCCGGGAGATCGGCGAAGGCAACGCGATCGCCATCGTCGGCGACCGGGAAGAGCATGCCGATTATGCCCCGTTGCTCCACACCTTCGCCAAGCGCGTGTTCTTCCTCGGCGCTCCCGGACGCGGCCACACCGCCAAGCTGGTCGTCAACCTGGTCCTCGGCCTGCACCGGGTCGTCCTGTCCGAGGGCCTCGGCCTCGCCAACCGATGCAACCTTGACCTGGCGCAGGCGCTCGAAATCCTGAAGGCCAGCGCCGCCTATTCCGAAGTCATGGAAACCCAGGGCGAGGTCATGCTCTCGCGCGACTTCACCCGGCCGTCGGCCCGGCTCGCGCAACACGCCAAGGACGTCGGGCTGATCCTCGAGCTTGCCGCGCAGAGCGGAGCGCGCGTGCCGCTGTCGCAGCTGCACCGGTCGCTGCTACAGGAGGCTGTCGCGGCAGAATGGGGGGCCTCGACAATGCCGCCGTGTTCAACCTGTTCGTACCACCTTAGCGCCGGGATAGCGGGCCTGCTTGGCGACGCTCTCGGGATAGCGATGCATCGTCTCCTGCAGTTCGGCCTCCGTGTCGACCCGCACCTCCCGCCCCTCGTGGCAGCTTGCCCAGAGCGCCGCCGACAGTCCGAAGACGAGCGAGGCGAAATCGGCGTCCGGCCGCGGGCCGGTCGATCGCTCGCGGTGCCAGCGCCAGGCCTGCCGGATGATGTCCTGGTGCCGGTTCCCCCGATCCGGCGGACGCGACGACCTTGCCGTTGAGCAGGACGTGCTCGCGCGTTCCGTCGAAGACCGACTCGATGCGGAAGGCACGCCGGTTGGCGACACCCTCGATGCTGAAGCACTTGAACGGCGCGCCGCCCCGACGCTTGAAGTCGGTGCAGATGCTGACCGTCATGTCTCCCGCGCAGTCTCGCCCGTCACCTTGCCGTCGACGACGCCGTAGCGATAGTCCTCCGGGTTCGGAGGATCATAGGGCGCCGACGACGCCGCCACGGTCATCCCTCGCGGAAAAGCCTCCTCGAACGATGCGCGGCGGTCGGTGACGAAAAGCAGCATCGCCAGGCAGTGCGCGGTCTCCTGGTACTGGATCGGCACGATGACCTTGCGGTTCCTCGGGTTTCGCGGGTCCTCCCGATCCTTCGACCGCTCGCAGCGGACCTGCGTGATCCGGAAGTCGCGGTAGCCGGCCAGGCGCCGAAGCATGTCGCGGATCAGAAAGCTGTGCGGGTTGAAGACCTCGACGAAGTCGAAGAGCACCGTCGCCTTGCTGTGCCGCGCCGCCTCGCTGAGCCGCCGACATTCCGCCGGGTGGGCCGGATGGGCCATCGGCTTCTCGATCGTGACATGGCGTCCGCGTTCGAGCAGGCGATAGACGCCCTGCCGCCGGTCTGGATGGGTCGCGATGTGGAAGAGATCGGCATCGAGCTCGTAGAACTGCTCCTCGCGGCGGATCATCGTCAGGCGATCGGAGTACCTGAAACCCGCCGGCTTCGGCCCCGGGTCGAAGCCGAAGATCTTCGGGACGCCGGCGTCGACGGCGGCGTTGTAGATCAGCTGCCCGATATAGCCATAAATCCCGGCAATGGCGATCGAGGCAGGCACGGGGTCGGCCTCACGGCAGGTCGCGGCCTCCGTCGAAGAGAGGGTCGGTACCGATCTCGTCCGCTTGGATCGCGGCGAGCGCTAAATCCTGGCGCATGAGGGTCTCCTAAAGATACAGGTGCCGCAAACCTCTCGGCGGCAGTGTCGATGCTTCGGCGTCAAGCGAGAGGTTGAGCCTTCGTCGCGGCGCCGGCCGGTCCGGTTCATTCAGAGCGCGACTTGCGTGCCTCGCGGACGGAGCGGACGCGGCGCCGCGCGCCGGCGCGCCTTCGATTTGCCGAACAATGAACCGAGCTCGGCCTCCCAGCGACAGTGAATCACACTGTTCGAAGGAAGACGCTCATGCACCCGAACGACACGACTCCCACCGCCCCGCTCGGTCCGGCGCTGCTCGACGTCATCGCGCGCTTCGAGGGCGATGCCGGCCCGGACAAAGCCGATTTCCTCGCCCAGCTCCATGCCGCGATCGCCGCTGTCGAGACGCCTGCCGACCGGCTGTTTGCGCGCTACGGCGGCCGTTCGGCCTGCCGCAATTTGCACAAGAGGACATTGATCATGACCCCCAATTCCCGCGTTGTGCTTTCCCTGAGCGCCTGTGCCCTGACGTTGCTGATCACCGAACCCGCCGGCGCGGCGAGGATCGAGACCGGCGCGGCCTGCTCGCTCGTCGACGCGATCTCGAGCGCCAATACCAATGCGGCCGTCGGTGGCTGCGTCGCGGGGAATGTCGGCAGCGACACCATCGTCGTGGTCGGCGCGACGACGCTGAGCACCCCCGACAACGGCTCGAACGGCCTGCCGGTCATCACCGAAAGCCTGGTGATCACCAGCCCCGACCCCACCGCCAACAGCTCGATCAGCCGTGACCCGGCGCTCGGCACCCCAGACTTCCGCTTGCTGGAGATCGGCAACGGGGCAGTGGCCCCGACGGTGACGCTGCGCCGGCTGAACCTGGCGGCGGCCGGGTCGCTGGGCTCGTTCACCCTCGGCGGCATTCCGGCGGCGGGCGCCGGCGGTTGCATCCTGCTGCGCAACGGCTCGCTCACCATCGTCGACAGCGTCATCGAGGAGTGCACCGCGGTCGGGATCGACAATGCGAACGGCCCCGCGGGGGAAGCTTGGGGCGGGGCGATCGCCGCCATCGCCGGCAGCCTGACGATCCGCGGCAGCTCGTTCGGCTTCAACACCGCCACCGGCGGCAACACCCTCGTCGCAGGCCAACCCGGCGGCAGCGCCGAGGGCGGCGCCATCTTCGCCAGCGGCCCCACCTCGCTCACCATCCGCGACACCTCGATCAGCAGCAACTTCGCGACCGGCGGCACCGGCGTCAGCCGGGCCGGCAACGGGCGCGGCGGCGGGTTGAGCTTCTTCGGCACCGGCGGCGGCGACGCTCATCCGCGCAGCTTCTCCGCCAACGCGGCCTCCGGCGGCGTCGCCAGCAGCGGCACCAGCGGCACCGGCATCGGCGGCGGCGTCGCCGTCGAAGGCCCCACCCTCACCATCACCGACAGCGAGCTGACCGCCAACGTCGTCAACGGTGCCGACAGCGCGGCCGGCCTAGCCGGCTACGCCTTCGGCGGCGGGCTCTACGGATCGGCGAGCACGGTCGATCTCGTCGACACCACCGTCTCGGACAACCGGGCCAACGGCGGCAGCGGCTCGTCCGCCCGCTTCAATGGGCTGGCGCGCGGCGGCGGCCTCCATCTCTTCGAGACCACGACGACCGCCGATGGCGTCACCATCGACTCCAACGCGATCACCGGCGCCAATCCCCAGGGCGCCGGCATCATCGTGCTGCACGAAAACTCGCCCGCCACGCCGTTCCTGATGACCCGATCGTCGGTCACGGCCAACGCCGCCACCGCCACGCAGGGTTCCGCCGAGGGCGGCGGCATCTACCAGGACGGCGACACCGTCACCATCCGCAACACCGCCATCAGCGAAAACAGCGCCGACACCGGCGGCGGGCTGTTCCAGGAGACCGGCGCGACGGTGGTCACGCTGAGCACGCTCTCGGGCAACACGGCGACCGCACGCGGCGGCGCGGTCGCGGTGGACGGCACATTCACCGTCGACAATTCGCTCGAGCTCGCCAACGTCACGGTCAGCGGCAACACCGCCGGCATCGAGGGCGGCGGGATCGACGTCGTCGGCGCCCAGAGTCGCGCCCGCCGTGACGACAATCAAGCTCAGCAACGTCACCGTCACCGAGAACACCAACGGCGGGATCCGGCTGGCGCACGACCGTTCGGACCCGGTGCTCGAGGCCGGCAACACCATCGTCGGCGCGCAAGCGAGCGGTCCGGACTGCGCCGTCGACGGCTCGGCCGTCATCACCAGCAACGGCGGCAACCTCGAAAGCGGGACGAGCTGCGCGTTCACCGCCGGGTCCGACCAGCAGTCGGTCGCCGACCTCGGCCTCACCGCCCTCGGCAACCACGGCGGCGCGACGCTGACCCACGAACTGCTGCCCGGTTCGCCGGCGATCGACGCCGGCCGCGCCCGGATCTGCAGGCGCGAGGCCAACGACAAGGACCAGCGCGGCTTGCGCGCTTCTACGACGGCAATGGCGATCGCGACTTCGCCTGCGACAGCGGCGCGGTCGAGGCCCAGGGCCTGCTCGCCAATCCCGGCTTCGAGGAGCCGCTCGACGCCGCCGCCGACTGGTCGCTGAGGCCTCCGGCGGCGGCGACGGCCGGATCGCGTCGCGGCGGCCCCGAGCGGCCGGTTCGCGCTGCGCTGCAGGCCAACGGCGCGCTCGAAACGCTGAGCCAGACGGTTCCGGTGGCGGGCGGCGCCGGCGAGAGCTATGCGCTGACCCTGCGGGCCTGGGCGCCGGCCTCACGCCCGGCGAAGCCGTCGCCGTCACGCTGCGATCCGAGCTCGCTGGAGCTGTTGTCGGACTCGGTGACTTGCACGTTCCCCTCCCGGCGATCGCGCTCAGGAACGCCAGGATGCGAGATCGCGACCACGGCCGCCTCGATGCCCTGGAAGTCGAGTTGACATGGGATGGTGTGACGGCCGGGACGCTCACGCTGGACGCTATGTCTTTGGTTCAACGGTAACTCGCGGCCGAACCGAGTGCCCTCAGCGGGACATAGACAGCGTGGCCGCCGAAGTTCGAGAGGCCACCTCCCGCTGCCTTCAGGCCTGGAGCCGCTAGACCCGTCCGCGACCCTCGACCCGCCCGGGGCGGTCCCCAGCATCGCTGAGAACGACATCTGGTTCGCCTTCGACGAGGCCAGGCCGCTCGCCTTCGCAGCCATGCGCTCGGCCAGTTGCAGACACTGGGCTCGTCGGGATCGTGAGGGTCGCCTCTTGGCGCGGCTTGGTGGTTTGGGCCCACCGCCACGCTTCATGACGTGACCAGTCTCCCGTGACGGAACTGTCGGAAGCTCCAGATCTCACCGGCACGATCGAAGAGCCAGATCAGGTCGTAGCGGTCTTCGGGCCACTCTGCGGCACCGTTGTCTGATTGCCTACAATCAGGTTTCCGATCGCGGGGATATCCTGGTGCTGCCAGCAGATCAGGACAACCCCCAGGCGACCGATTGCATCGGCCACCAGCGCCTGTTCCTCGCCTTTCGTGTGGGTCGTCACCGGCGCCGGGTGAGCACCGCCGCCAGGGGTGCCACGGTCTGCAAAGGCCGCCTGCTGTGGCTGCCCACCCTGACCTTCTTCCCACCGATCCGCACCTCCTTCTTTCCCAATTCCGCGGCAAAGATCACCTGCGGCCGCGGCACGAGAGGGTCGTCCGCATTCGCCCCTGGACCCGCGAAGACCGCAGCTAAGGCGCCCGGCATGCTGCCAGCCGCGCACGGTCAGGGATCCGGGGTCGGCGGTTCCGTCCTCTCGGATGCCCTTGTGCTTCGGTTTTCTGGTCGGCTTCTGGGCGTGGCGGACGACGATGATCTGATCGGCCGGCATCGCTGATCTCCGACAGAAGAGCGACAAGCCTCGCTCGAGAGTGAACCGTGCCAAGTCCAGCGCCGCTACGGTCT